>NZ_JCBCUX010000018.1:0-158603 GCF_059862645.1 Pseudomonas sp. MF08831
TAGAGGACTACATACACTACTACAATCATTCGCGAATCAGGCTGAAGCTAAGTGGCCTGAGCCCTGTGGAATACAGGACTCAAGCACGGCGGGCATAGAAGGCGTCCAACATTTCGGGGTCAGATCAAAATTAGGTGGACACCATCGCCTTTGGCGTCGGGGTCAGGAAGGTGAGTTGGCCGGACGGTTACGATGCATCGTCCCACAAGCTGATGGACGGTGGGACGATGGTCGGCCGGGTGCTGAACGCAAGACCGATGGGCAAACCTGCGCATGGCAATTTCCGGGTGTAGTCACAGCAGTTTGGCGGTTGCATCTTCCACTGACATGAGTGGTGCCTGACTCATCCCCGACCCCTGCAGAGTTGCACAGATTTGAGATGAGGGTCTATGACGCGCGTCCAACTGTTCTGTCAGGATTCCTTCCCAAGCAGTTCTACACGCGCCTGTCGAGCCGGGCAAACAGCAGACCAGTGTGCCATTTGCTAGTCCAGCCAACGCTCGACTCGACTCTGCACGGTAGAAGTGCAAATACTGAGGATGGATATCACCCTAAACAACTCACCAAAACCATCGATTTGCTTATCTAGCAAACAGCTCAATGCTTCAGGCGTACTATCGCGGCGAGTTAAGCCAGTTCCCCCAGTAATCAACACAACCTGAATCTGATCGTCAGCGATCCACGTCGCGACCTGAGCACGGATTTTGTACAGATCATCTTTGAGCAGGTTACGCTCACTCAGAATATGAGCCGCCTCCGGCAATCGACCAACAAGCAACTGTCCAGAAGTATCGTTGGGATATTATCGAGTATCACTGACAGTCAGCACCGCTATACTTAACGGTGTAAACAACGCATCCGATTTCACACTAACTTCATTCTCCGCCAGGCGGCAATGAAAACAATTCCCACAGAATAAAGCGCTAAAGCAGTCGCTGTCTAATCGTTCTGACCAACCATTCCATCGAACGCATCTATCGAGATATTTTTTCAGAAAATGACTGAGCCATAAGCGATTTTTCACTGATAGGGCCAACTGATTGATTGGTCGAGACTTACTATTGGACGGACACGAAAGGCAGTGAGATCCTCTACAAACCTAATTATCCGTACTCTAAACAATGATACTTACGCACTCCATCGCAGCATCATGTGCTCCCTGCTCAGTGTTACTACTTGCTGGTGGGCGTGGGGCGCGTATGGGCGGGCAAGATAAAGGGCTGCTGCCTTGGAAAGGCAAACCGCTCATCGAGCATGTACAGGCTATCGTTCGCCCCTTCACCGATGATTTGATCATCTCCTGCAACCGTAATGACATTACGTATCGGACCTATGCCGATCAATTGGTCAAGGACTCACAGAAGAACTTCCCAGGACCTCTGGCTGGTGTCCTGGCAGGTCTGGCTGCTGCGCATCATGGCTGGCTATTGGTTCTCGCCTGCGATGCACCGAAAATAGACGCTCCCCTAATCAAGGCCCTGCTTGAAGCCCGCTCTGCATTCGCCTCACCGCTGATGGTGCAGCAGGGCGAAAAATGGCAACCCATGTTTAGTATGATCCCCAAGGTATTATTGGCGGGGCTACAGCAAGACTGGAATGATGGCGAACGAAGCTTATTACGTGCTCTTTTGAGGCGCTACCCAAAGGCGTTGAGATGTGCCGAGGACGATCCACGCCTGAGTAATTTCAACACCCCCGAGCTACTTAGTTAAGCTCTATCTGTGCCCATCAAAAATTGCACACTATTTCCCTAAGAGGGGTCGGCTCACGCTTTTCAAGCACTCCGTAGGCCCTGAACACCTGAGTCAACACTGAAATTATTTTTATCCCTCAGCAGATGCTATTTTGGACATCAAACAGCTCAAGTTTCTCATCGCATTGAAATAGACTCGTCACTTCGGACAGGCTGCTACGCGTTGCACACTACTCAGCCGACACTGCAATGCGCCTGTACAATCTTGAGGACTAACTAGGTCTGAAACTTGTCACTTGAGGTCAGCGCCTTGATGGTTTCACCAAGGCTGGTGAACGAGTATTAGCACGGGTAAGAACACTGCTGGCGGCCCACGATGCCTTGTTCGCCGAAGCCGCTGCGTGCCGTGGCCAGTTAGTAGGTAATTTACGCCTACGTCACGCCCCACTTAGCGGTTTTAATTCCAATACGTTTACCGAGCTCAAGTTCAGTCTGTCATCTATTAGTTCAGACCGCCTCATCGAGGGCGTTGGCAATAATCGATTAGATCTTGGTATCTGTTATATTGAACATGTGAGCCCGGCCTATTTTGACTGTTCTTGAAATAGGAAAGACTCACCTAGGCTTGCTGTATGACAATCGCCACTTCCATTTCGAAGGAACAGAAATGAGCTGGCGGGGATTCCACCGAGTTGCCACTGGGGACGATCAGCAATGGGATGCACTATCGAAGATTCGTCGACCTGAGTTTCCGAAGTTGCGAGCTTAACCTACAACCAATGCTCGAAATCGACTCGTCCTTTCAGTTGTTCCAAGCAGCTCACGAAGGCTTTTGCTGTGCCAGCATGCCACTAGACACGGGCTAGGCAAGCCCTCTTCAGAGCTTAGCTTTCATCGATCTGCCAGATGCAAGTGCTCTCGTACCATTGGGCGTCGTTATGCGTAAAACCGAGCCTCGCTCAGTAATCGCCGAGAAGTGTTTTGCCGAAGCAAGAATGCTTTTCACACTAAAGAACTGACAGAAGGTGAATTTGGTTTTATTTATACGCTGCTGCCTGGCAGCCAGCGGCGTAATTTTTAACGTTCAGATTGAAAAAATGGCACTATAATTTCTTTAAAATTAATGACTTATGAATACTTTCGATGCTTGATAGATAACAACAATCACTATATCAAAACAAGCGATTGGACGCGATGCTCGGCTGTTCATAACGTGATCAGAATCTAGGGTATCGAGTGTTTTGACATGCCTTACCGAATCGATGAGCCTTCTGATCAGAACGATGCAAATGCACCGGCACCTAAGCCTCTGACCGTGAGGTATCATGAGTATGGTTCGCCCGCACTTGTCTTAGACGCGGCCTTAGAATCTGAAATCGCTTTAGCCATCACTTATAATGGTCTGAATCAGGCCGTAATGATGGTGTCCCCTGGCAACATCGAGGATTTCATCCGAGGTTTCAGCGTTAGCAACGACTTCGTTGAAGGTCTGAACGAAATCTACGATATCCGTCTCTCTCATTTTGATCAGGGTTGTCAGGCAGATGTACAGATCTTAAGTCGCGCGTTCTGGGCACTGAAAGACCACCGGCGGCAATTGGCGGGCACTAGTGGCTGTGGATTATGCGGAGTTGAGGCGCTGGAGCAAGGACTTCCAAAACTTGATATTCTCCCCCTCACCACCCGTCCTCCTGCAGCACACTTCATAGGCCTACGTGCGCGTATAGAGAAAGCGCAGATAGTGGGTAAAAGCAGTGGCGCTCTGCATGCGGCGCTATACTTCGATGCTAACGGCCTAGCACTTTTATGTAGAGAAGATATCGGACGCCATAACGCTCTGGATAAATTGATAGGTGCTGTACAACATACGCAAATCGATGCTCGTTGCGGTTTCATTGTAGTGACATGCCGATGCAGCCTTGAGCTAATTCACAAAGCGGCAAGGGTTAAATTTGGAACCTTGGTCAGCTTGTCAGCACCAACGTCATTAACCGTGCAATGGGCTCTAAAGTACCGCCTCAATTTAATTCATGTCCCTTATCGAAGCGTACCTCGGATTCATAGCCCAATAGAATTTGGGTCCGCCAATAATAAACGCAGACTTAAATTTAACTTTCAGCATACCTAACCAAGCTCAGTCTGATGATTTTGACATGACCTGAGTATATTCAACTGGTGATTGGTGAAAGGTTTTCGATCCGTTTGAATGCATCAACCTAGTCGTTGGCCTCATCAGGAAAGGGGTGTTTATGCTTATCAGTAGTTATAACAGCGTTTTAGTCGCTTTTTCTCTGATTGTTGCCATTCTTGCCTCTTACACGGCTCTCAACATGGCGAGTCGCGTATCCAGTTCAACCGGAGGCTCATCAGTTTTATGGCTGATCGGCGGATCGTTCGCGATGGGGTTTGGTATCTGGTCGATGCATTTTATCGGAATGCTCGCATTTAATCTGCCAATATCCTTAGGGTATGACGTACCACTTACACTGCTGTCGTTACTGATTGCCATAGCCTCATCAGCTTTTGCCCTCTGGCTGGTCTGTCTGGAGGATCTACCTTGGGCTCGGCTCTGCTTAGGTGGTTTGCTTATGGGAATCGGCATTGCTGCCATGCATTACACCGGGATGGCAGCAATGTTGATGACGCCGAGTGTGATCTATGTACCCTGGATATTTTTCCTATCTATTGCTATTGCGATTCTTGCTTCGGGGGCCGCCCTTTGGATTGCTTTCCGTCTACGTAAAATGTCAAAAGGGACTGCGTATGCACGTATAGGTGCGTCACTCTTAATGGGTTGCGCCATTGTCGGTATGCATTACACCGGGATGGCGGCTGCGCAGTTTCCTACTGGCAGTTTCTGTGGCGCGTCGAACAACGGGATCGATACTAAGTGGTTAGCAGTACTGGTGATCGTAGTAAGCCTGGCGGTATTCGCCATCGCGCTGATAATTTCCATGTTGGATGTACGCACTAATCTGTTAGCAACCTCACTCGATAATGCCAACAGTGAACTGATTCAGCTAGCATTGCATGACAATCTTACCAAGTTACCCAATCGTGTCCTGCTGAATGATCGATTAGGACAAACTATTCAAAAAGCTGGGCGAGAAAATCGCTATTTCTCAGTGTTATTCATGGATTTGGATGGTTTCAAGACCATCAATGATGTGTACGGACATCACGTTGGCGACCTGCTCCTGATAGAAGTCTCACGGCGAATTTTACACACCAAACGCTGCGAGGATACCGTCGCACGCTTAGGTGGCGACGAGTTCGTGCTATTGATTGATCCGGGGGATCCTGAAGATACAGCGGCGCTGGCACAAAGGCTGATTGAGAACATTGGCACCCCCTATAATATCTCTCATCATACCCTACACATATCAGCGAGCATTGGTATTGCATTGTTCCCTAATGATGGACTTACCGCGCACGAGTTAATGATCAGTGCAGATGCTGCGATGTACCACGCCAAGGAAATGGGTCGGAACGGTTACTGCTTCTTCGAAAGCGCGATGAACATCAACGCCCATGAGCAGATGCAACTTCAACATGACATGCGCAAGGCACTTGAGCAAGACGAATTCCTGCTGTACTACCAACCTAAAATGCTCGCCCCCAACGGTCCGATGATCGGCGTCGAAGCTTTGTTACGTTGGCGAAGTCCTGAACTCGGCCTAATCCCGCCCGATCGATTTCTACCACTTGCGGAAAGAACCGGTTTGATTATTCCCATTGGAAATTGGGTAATTGACGAAGCCTGTCGACAAATACGTGAATGGCACGACGAAGGCCATCAGGACTGGAGTATTGCGATAAATTTATCCACAGTTCAGCTGGGGTATCCCGGTCTAGTGAAAGTCGTGCGTGAAGCACTGGAGCGTCATTCGCTTAATCCCCAACACCTGATTCTTGAGGTTACAGAATCTACGGCCATGCGGGATGCTGAGGCTAACCTGGTGATATTAGAGCAACTATCAGCATTGGGACTGAGCATTTCCATCGACGATTTTGGGACTGGCTACTCAAGCCTGCTCTATTTGAAACGATTACCCGCCGATGAACTGAAAATCGACCGCGGATTTATAACCGAGTTGGCTCAAGGTAATGATGACGCAGCGATTGTTTCAGCAATTATTGCACTTGGGCATACGCTAGGACTGAAAATTGTGGCTGAGGGTGTGGAGACAGTAGAGCAACAGGAGTTACTTACCCGTTTAGGTTGCAATACGTTACAAGGATTTTTGCTTGGCAGTCCTTTACCAGCTGATCTGCTGCTCAAAAGCCTGACTGTAGCGACACGTGCCGACCACGCGGTGAAAGATTGAACTGCTTCAAACTAGTTTTCACTTCAAATCGCTTAGGGGCTAGCCCAACATAACGCTATACCATTTGGGACTGCCCCCATCCATTACCCAGCGCTGCAGTAGGAGCGGCAGTTACCTACTCCACATAGATCCTTAAGTGCGAAACTGCCGCATACTGCCTCTGCTTAGAGCTTGTGACGCGACATCTTCCTCTGGGTACGGGGTGTCTTGGGATTTAGATTAACCGGTAGGCAAGTCATCGCCTGTGCAGAGTCACAGCCTAGCGTTAGGCTACCGCCGCTGACCAGTCGTCGTAGCCCCAGCAGGACTGGGCTCCCTGCAAAACCACTAAAAGGAGACACATCTGCAACCGTTCTAGACTAAAGAAAGAGCGCACCAACCAATCATGGACGCTTGACCAGAAATACTACGTACGAACACAGGAGAGCGTTATGCCTTGGTATGCCTGGTTGATTATTGCCATTGCGTTTTTATCGATCATCGGAGGTTTGCTGATTCTGCGAGATACCGCGCATAGGATTGAGTTGACCGTTGAACAGCGTAAACGAGTGGAGGAGCGTAATGCCGAAATGGACGCTAGGGACGCTGAAAGCGTCGAAAAGCGCTAACGAATCTTGAGCCGTCGAACCTGGAATACCGTGCCGTTTGACGCCTCTCGGACACCTGCCTATGCTTAAATTTCACCCCTTCCTCTCCTAGATTGGCTCCAAAGCATGCTTTCGCCTCGACACCGATAATCACA
Organism: Pseudomonas sp. MF08831; assembly: GCF_059862645.1. Lineage (NCBI taxonomy): Bacteria > Pseudomonadati > Pseudomonadota > Gammaproteobacteria > Pseudomonadales > Pseudomonadaceae > Pseudomonas > Pseudomonas sp. MF08831. Next base: position 6,764 of record NZ_JCBCUX010000018.1, read on the forward strand.
ATGAAAAGGTACGGCAAAAGTGGACATACCAAACAATGAGCTAGTCGACAGCTTCAATCGCAAAATCACGTACCTCAGGATGTCGGTGACTGATCGCTGTGATTTTCGTTGTGTTTACTGCATGGCAGAAGACATGCAATTTCTACCTCGTCAGAGCATTTTGACGCTGGAAGAACTATTCCAAATAGCACAGCAATTCGTGGCTTTGGGCGTGCAGAAAATTCGACTGACGGGCGGAGAGCCACTGGTACGAAACGGTATTGTTAAATTGAGTGGTCAGATCGCCGCGTTACCAGGTTTGAGAGAGCTGTGCATGAGTACTAATGGCTCACAACTCCCCCACATGGCGAAGCCCTTGCGTGATGCTGGCGTATCTCGCCTGAACATCAGCTTGGACAGCTTAAATAGCCAGCTTTTCAAATCACTGACAAGAACAGGCGATCTGAGCCGCGTGATTGCTGGAATCGACGCCGCCCTTGCCGCCGACTTTCGCCACACCAAACTTAACTGTGTAGTGCTCAAGGGGCGTAATGATACGGAAGTGGTCGACCTGGTGCGATTTGCCATCGATAGACAGCTAGACATTTCCTTCATTGAAGAAATGCCACTGGGCGTCATCACTGAACACCAACGCAATGAGTCCTACTGTTCAAGTGACGAGGTTCGAGCGCGTCTGAGCGAAGTCTTCACTTTGATCGAGTCAGCCGAATCCACCCAAGGCCCATCCAGTTACTGGCGGATCGCAGAAGCACCCAATATCAGAATTGGCTTCATTTCACCCCATAGCCATAACTTTTGCGGGAGCTGTAATCGAGTGAGAGTAACGGTCGAGGGGCGACTGCTGCTGTGCCTGGGTAACGAACACTCAAGCGATCTGAAACAGATTCTTCGCAGCTACCCCGCAGATGGCGAACGGCTCGACAGAGCCATCCGTGACGCTATGAAGCTGAAGCCCTACAGCCATCATTTCGAGACCAATGGCGACGTGCAGATTCTGCGCTTCATGAACATGACGGGTGGTTAACTTCCAATCCTTTCATTCGCTTGCGGGGCAACCATGATCGTTCATCCCAAACCAAACATGCTAAACGTTCTGGTTACGTTGAAAGGATCTATCGCTAAACGTATCGTTCGGCGAAGCATCATGGTCACCGTCCTGGCTTCCATCATCGTATTGATTGAAAGCATGCATCCTGCTTTCTTCTCAGGCGTCAACGCCACACCTTTCACTCTGCTAGGCCTGTCACTGTCCATCTTCATGAGCTTTCGCAATTCCGCTTGTTACGATCGGTGGTGGGAGGGACGCAAGGAATGGGGAAGAATCATCATCGAAGTACGCTCTTTCATCCGCGAGAGTTTTGTCATTCAGGACACTGAGTTAAGGGAAAGGATGCTGTTGGGATTGTGTGGGTTCGCTCATGCGCTTAACGCAAGGCTTCGCAATGAAGATGAGCTGAAAGCTGCTCGACCTTGGGTACCAGGCCTTCTGATCAAGATCACCCCGACCTTCAACATCAGCGATGGCATTTTGCAAGAAACCGGAAGGGAGTGTTCACGCCTGGCTCAAGAAAACATAATCAGTGAATGGCGATATGTGACGCTGGAGCAGCGATTAACCGGCTTGTGTGAGGCCCAGGCAATTTGCGAGCGTATAAAAAATACCCCCCTTCCCTTTCCATACACATTGCTCCTGCACCGCACTATCTATCTCTTTTGCATACTGCTGCCCTTTGCGCTGGCCGAACCTTTGGGGTGGATTGCGCCAATTTTCACTGCGATAGTCAGCTATACATTTTTTGGACTCGATGCCATCGGAGATGAGTTGGAGGATCCTTTTGGACGGGATGAAAACGATCTCCCCACTGATGCCCTCGTTCGAGCGATTGAACGAGATATCTTGAGTGCCATTGGCCGTACCCATGTCCCCCCTCCACTCCAACCTGTTGACTATGTCCTAAGCTAAAAGGCGGTCTGTGAACCACCTGAACTTTTCGGCTAGCAATACCTTGATGAAAAGCGAAGCAGGCCTGTGATCAATACATCCTCAGGCCCGCTCCTCAGTCGATATTGGTTTTACGTCAAGTTCCAGTGCCCGCCGTAGAAGCTAAATCATCGGGTTGCTTTGGCTGATCTGCCGGCGGGCTAGTCTTTTCAGAAGCCTTCGGTTCATCAACCTGCACCTTGTTGAAGATCACTTCATCGCGCCCCTTGTCATAACCCAGCTCAACGCTGTCGCCGGCTTTGAGCTTGTCAGCAAGCATCTCTTTGGCAAGTCGCGTTTCGACGGTTTGGCGAATCTGCCGTTTCAATTCGCGTGCGCCAAATTCGGGCTGGTAGCCAACATCGGCCAGGTGGTCAACAAGCGAGTCATTGATTTTCAACGTGATGTCCTGCGCTGCGGCGGTTCGAGTCACACGGTCGAGCTGGATGCCCACGATGGCCCGGATATTGTCGCGGCTCAAGGCATGGAACACGATGATGTCGTCGATACGATTCAGGAACTCGGGACGGAAATGCCCTTTGAGCACGTCCATCAGCTCATCGCGCAAGGCTTTATCAGTGAGACGCTCATCCTCCGGACGTTCCAGGTTCTGCATGATTACAGAAGAACCCAGGTTGCTGGTGGCAATGATGATGGTGTTGCTGAAATCCACGACGCGCCCCTTGCCATCGGTCAATCGACCATCATCGAACACCTGCAGCAGTACGTTGCTGACATCGGGATGCGCTTTTTCGATTTCGTCGAGCAGAATCACGCTGTAGGGCTTGCGGCGTACGCGCTCGGTCAACTGCCCGCCCTCGTCGTAACCGACGTATCCGGGTGGTGCACCGATCAGCCGGGCCACCGCATGCTTCTCCATGTACTCGGACATATCGATACGAATAATCGACTGTTCGTCGCCAAATACAGTCTCTGCCAGCGCCTTGGCCAACTCGGTTTTACCGACCCCGGTAGGGCCGAGGAAAAGAAACGTTGCAATCGGCCGATTGGCTTGCCCCAACCCGGCACGCGATAGACGTACGGCGTCACTGACGGCGAGAACAGCGTCCTCCTGACCCACCAGGCGATCACGCAGAGTGTCTTCCATCTTGAGCAGCTTTTGCCGCTCTTCTTGCGTCAGCTCGCTGACAGGGATGCCCGTAAGGCGCGAAACAACATCAGCAATCGAGGCCATCGTGACCTCCAGGGTTTCAGACCCGGTCTTGCGCTGCCAAGCCTCGGTTTCCTCCTCCAGCTGTGCTTGTTTCTGGTTGATGCGCTCCTCAAAACCCTTAGCCTCATCAAAGCGTTTGCGCGAAGTCGAATAATCCTGCTCGCGTTTCAACTGGGTGATTTCAGCTTCGAGTTCCTGGATGCTCGCGGGTCTTGAGCTGGAGCTGATGCGAACACGCGCAGCCGCCTGATCGATCAGATCAATCGCCTTGTCCGGCAAGAAGCGCGAAGTGATGTAACGATCCGATAGTTCTGCCGCAGCGACGAAGGCTTCATCCGCAAACGTGACCTGATGGTGCGCCTCAAGCTTGTCGCGCAGGCCACGCAAGATAATGATGGTTTGATCGACCGTAGGCTCTGGTACCAGCACCGGTTGAAAGCGTCGTTCAAGCGCGGCATCTTTTTCGATGTGCTTTTGGTACTCATTGAGCGTCGTCGCGCCGATAAGGCTGAGCTCGCCTCGAGCCAATGCAGGCTTCAGAACGTTGGCAATGTCCAGGCCGCCCTCTTCTGCCCCAGCCCCGACGATGGTGTGCAGCTCGTCGATAAACAAAACCAGCTCCGAGCTTTTCGCAGTTACCTCATCCAGCAGTTGCTTGGCCCGTTCCTCGAACTCCCCACGGTATTTGGAGCCCGCCACCATTGAGTTCAGATTCACCTCAACCAGTCGTCGACCACGCAGAATCTCAGGAACATCACCTTTTACGATGCGCTGTGCGAGGCCTTCTACAATTGCTGTCTTACCGACTCCGGGTTCTCCAATGAGCACCGGATTGTTCTTCCTACGGCGGGCGAGCACCTCAATGGTGTTTTCGATTTCCTGCGCACGCCCAAGTACCGGATCAAGCTTGCCCTCACGGGCCAACGCCGTTAGGTCTCGACCGAACTTGTCGAGCGTCGGCGTCCCAGTCGGGGTATCTACCCGGCCATCCTCGGCGCCTTTGCCCACGACCTTGACCACTTTCTGCCGCAAGGCTTCGGGGGTGACTCCATATTTTTTTAACAGTGTGCCGGCGATACTCTCCGGTACCGCCGACAACCCAATCAACAAATGCTCCGGGCCTACGTATGAATGTCCGAGGTCTCGGGACGCCTGGAACGCAAAATTGAAGACTTTCTTCAGACGTGGTGAAACGGTCATCTGATCGACTGGCGACTCGGCACTGCCGCGCTGCGCGTGTTGGTCGATGTAGCCCTTGATTTCGTCGGGAGAGAGCTTCAACTCCTTGAGCAATGCCGTGCCCACATCGGTATCCGCCAACACATACAGCAGGTGCTCGGTGTCGAGTTCGCTGCGGTTGAGTTCCTGGGCCTTCTCTGCAGCGCGCTGGAGGATTTCCATCGTCTGGGAGCTGAAGGCGTCGGTTGCGTCTACGGACTCTCTGGGCACCTGTGCAGAAAGCCTTAGATCATCATCTCCTTGATCCGAGCGGCCGCCCACGCTGTCAAAGAAACGGGACATACCACCGCCCAGCAATGAGTCAAACGGATTCAGCATGCTTTGATGACGGACGAGTTGGCGGTAATCGTGATCGCAAATGGACATTGTTTTTGCTTGGCCATTTTGCGATACCGTCACCCGCGCAACGGCTGGTCTCGCATTACATATTTCGCAGAGTGTAGCCATGATGAGTTGTCTCCAAGGGTGGATAACACGGGCTCAATCAAATGGATCTACTTCCTTGTAAAGGTACCTACCGAATCCAGGTATGAAATCCGCGTTGCAGTGAGATTATTCATAAACCCTTTGCAGGGAGTGGTTGCATCATTTCTTGAGGAGCAGCCACCCGATCAAGATAGTAGGGTTCTCATCAAAGCGCTCTATGAGTCATCAGCGATGCCGACGAACGAGATTTTTAGACGTTTTAGCTCTCCCCGCACGTTGAGGGTCAGATACGCGATTGACCCGCCTTGGAGCGAGCAACGCTAAAAAGGAAAGAAGGTTTTCCGTCGAACCTATTTTCAAGCATCAGTTCGAGTGGCTCAGGTGAGCGCGTGTAACCGATGAAAAGAGTCCCAAACTCACCTGCACCAGGCCGTCCAAACGCCATGTTGTCACGCAAGATTTTCACCTCCTCGCCCTCCTTCGTAATCGTCGTCAAAGAGCTGTGCGAATTGCTCACACACCACATAGTCCCAGCTACTCTTGTCAAGTAAGGTGCGGGCCTGCTTTTTTGCGCGCCTGAATCCATAGAAGTGAAAGGCATTCGAATTGCATTTTTTAACCTCTATTAATAGATATTGAGGCCAGACTCGGATCAGATCATTCGCCTTACCAGCATCATGGATACTCCCCTGGCAACCCAATACCCGTTATCGAGACAGAAAGCTCACCCAGCGATCAGCAGCATCTTGCGCCTCTTTAAACGCCTGCTCATAACTCTCCCAATGAGCTCCCTCGACAAAGGCTTCGGGGGAAGTTGACCCTGTCAGGGTCAGCGTAGCCCCGACAGGTATATCGAGCGGCGGACTCCAACTGAAGCCAATCTGTACCACAATTCCTTTTTTTGTCTTGTATTCAACGGGATGTGTTTTATCAATACGTTCCGACATGTTGCTCTCCTTGATCCGGCGCCACCTTGAGCGCCGGACTTTTATGGGGTGAAATGCCCTCTTAATGGCTGGTCATACCGGCCATGTGCATCATCCAGCGAAAACCACTGGCTACGATGCCGAGTGCGACCACACTGGCGAACCAAATAGCGATCAGCCAAAACACCCGCTGGTACCAGGGGCCTGGCTTATGTTGGTTTTGCGACACTTCAGAGCGTTCCATGGGTCAACTCCATCGTCAGGGCCGTCGTGGCGGCCAACATGATCAGCCCACCTAAAAACAGCAGGCTCAACTGCGCCACCTGTTTGTAAAAAGGCAGCGGTTTTTCAGCCTTAATGGTAGCCATCGCCAATCCTCACTTTTCCGCGGAACACGTAGTAACTCCAGCAGGTGTACATCAGGATGATCGGCAAGATGAACAGGGTACCGATCAGGATGAACAACTGACTGGAAGGTGGCGATGCGGCATCCCACAGGCTGATGGACGGCGGCACGATGTTCGGCCAGATGCTGAAGGCCAGGCCGATGTAACCCAGGAAGACCAGCACCAGGGTGAATACGAACGGCCAGTGGGAGTGATGTTGACGCAACGTCTTCAGCAGCCCGACCAGCGCGAGTACGCCCAGTAGCATCAGCCCTCCGAAGACCACGATGTGCGCATGGGAGAACCAGCGCGTGGCGATTTCTGGATGCAGCCAGGGTGTCCACACGCACAGCACGGCCACCACTGCCATCAGGGCGAACGCCAAATAGCGGCTGAACAGGCGCATCCGCGATTCAAGCATGCCTTCGGTCTTGACCAGCAACCAGGTGCTGCCCAGCAGTGCGTAGGCCACTACAAGCCCCACGCCGCAGAACAGCGGGAATGGCGACAGCCAGTCCAGCGTGCCTCCGGCAAACTGGCGATTCAGTACCGGGATGCCGGCAATGTAGGTGCCGATCACCACGCCCTGGCAAAAGGTTGCCAGGAACGAGCCGCCGATGAACGCCATGTCCCAGATGTGCCGCTTCTGCGGGCTGGCCTTGAAGCGAAATTCAAACGCCACACCGCGAAAGATCAGCCCCGCCAGCATGAAGATCAGCGGCAGGTACAGCGCCTCCAGGATCACCGAATACGCCAGTGGAAACGCACCGTACAACGCTGCCCCGCCGAGGATCAGCCAGGTCTCGTTGCCGTCCCACACCGGCGCAACGGTGTTCATCATCACGTCGCGCTCCTGCTCGTCCGGGATCAACGGAAAAAGAATGCCCAACCCCAGGTCGAAGCCATCCATGATCACGTACATCATCACCCCGAAGGCAATGATCACGCCCCAGATCAACGACAGGTCTATACCTTGAATGCCCATGTGTAATCCCCTTGATCAGTTGATGTGGTCGCCGGACGCCAGCGTCTCGGTGACAGCGGACAGGGGACGGCGTGGCGTGCGCTCCTGGCCGGGGCCGCCCTGAGGCGGATGGTCGTGATGGGGCTGCGGGCCCTTGCGTACCAGCTTCATCATGTAGCCGATACCCACGGCAAATACCGAGAAGTAGATCACCACAAACAACGCCAGCGAGATGCTCAACTGCGTGACGGTGTGATTGGACGCTGCATCGGCAGTGCGCAGCAGCCCGTAGACCACCCACGGCTGGCGACCGACCTCGGTGGTGATCCACCCGGCCAGCATTGCGATAAGACCGGTTGGCCCCATGAACAACACCAGGCGCAGGAACAGGCGGTTGCGATACAGCGCGCCATTTCGACGCAATGCAAGCCCCAGCAATCCGGTGAAGATCATCAACATCCCGAGCCCGGCCATGATCCGGAAGCTAAAGAAAATGATCGTTGAGTTCGGCCGATCCTCTTTAGGGAAGCTCTTGAGCGCCGGGATCTGTTTATCCAGGCTGTGGGTCAGGATGAGGCTGCCCAGGTAAGGGACTTCGATCGCATAACGGGTCTTTTCGGCGTCCATGTCGGGAATGCCGAACAGCACCAGCGGCGTCGCCTCGTTACCGACGTTCTCCCAGTGCCCTTCGATAGCGGCAATTTTCGCCGGTTGATGCTCCAGGGTGTTCAGGCCATGGGCGTCACCGACCACCGCCTGGATTGGCGCCACGATCAACGCCATCCACATCGCCATCGAAAGCATCTTGCGCACCGGTGGCGTGTCGTTCTTGCGCAGCAGATGCCAGGCGGCCGACGAACCGACAAAGAACGCGGTGGCGACAAACGCCGCAATGGCCATGTGCGCCAAACGGAACGGGAACGACGGGTTGAAGACGATGGCGAACCAGTCCAACGGCATGACCCGTCCGTCAACGATGGAAAACCCCTGTGGTGTCTGCATCCAGCTGTTGGAGGCCAGAATCCAGAACGTGGAGATCAACGTACCGATGGCAACCATGACCGTGGAAAAGAAGTGCAACCCACGCCCTACTCGGTTCCAGCCAAACAGCATTACGCCCAGGAAGCCCGCCTCTAGGAAGAATGCAGTCAACACTTCATAGGTAAGCAACGGCCCGGTGATGCTCCCGGCAAAGTCAGAAAACCGACTCCAGTTGGTGCCGAACTCGTAAGCCATGACCAGGCCCGACACCACGCCCATGCCGAAGTTGACGGCGAAGATTTTCGACCAGAAGTGATACAGGTCCTTGTAGACCGAGTTGTTGGTTTTCAGCCACAACCCTTCAAGCACGGCCAGGAAACTGGCCAGGCCGATGGTGATGGCGGGGAAGATAATGTGAAACGAGACCGTGAACGCGAATTGAATTCGCGCCAGGTCCAGCGCCTCAAGATTGAACATGACGATACCCTCATAGTGGTCAAGCCCGGTTGCCTTGGGCCTCGCGGCCCGTGACGCACGGTGTCCAGTGATCAGCAAAACCCGGGGCGACGCTCAGGCCACCCCGGTCCGGCTCAAGCGCCGAGGGACTGAATCAGGTTGCTGGCCGGCGCAGGTTCAAGCCGAATGGCGATGAACTTCGACGTCGGGGTATAGGTGCGGTCGCCATAGCTTTCCAACGGCACCAACGGGTTGGTTTCCGGGTAATAGGCAGCGGCCTGGCCGGCTGGAATATCGTAGGCAATCAACGTGAAGCCGCTGACCCGACGCTCCCGGCCATCGCCCCACAGCGACACCATGTCGACCTTTTGCCCTGGCTCGTAGCCCAGCTTGCGAATGTCCTGCTCATTGACGAACACCACATCGCGCATGCCATAAACGCCGCGATAGCGGTCATCGAGCCCGTACAACGTGGTGTTGTACTGGTCGTGGGAACGCATGGTCTGCAGGATCAGGTCCGGCTTGACGTCGAGGTTGCGTACGCCTTCGCTGACCAAGTGAGCGGGCAGCACGCTAGAGGCGAACTGGGCTTTACCGCTGGCGGTTTTCCAAATGCGTTGCGCCGCGTTGTTGCCCAGGTGGAAGCCGCCAGGGTGCAGCAGTTTTTTGTTGAAGTTTTTGAAGCCGGGAATGGTGTCGGCGATTAAGTCACGGATACGGCTGTAGTCAGCCACCGCCCAAAGCCAGTCGATCGGATGTTTGCCCAGCGTTGCATTGGCGATCCCGGCGATAATGGCCGGCTCCGAGCGCATCAATGAAGACTTGGGTTTGAGCTGGCCATGGGAAATGTGCACCATGCTGAAGGTGTCTTCCACCGTCACGCCTTGCGGCCCCTCTTCCTGCATGTCGATATCGGTACGGCCCAGGCACGGCAGGATCAGGGCTTCGCGACCGGTCACCAAATGGCTGCGGTTGAGCTTGGTGGCGATATGCACGGTCAGGTCGCAATTGCGCAACGCGGCATGGGTGCGTGGGGTGTCCGGCGTCGCCTGCGCGAAGTTGCCGCCCAGGCCAATGAACACTTTGGAGCGCCCATCTTCCATGGCTGCAATCGCCATTACCGTGTTGTGGCCATGGCGACGTGGCACCTTGAAATCAAAGCGTGCTTCCAGCGCATTGATCAACTCCGGTGGCGCCAGCTCGTTGATTCCCATGGTGCGGTCGCCCTGCACATTACTGTGCCCACGCACTGGCGACAGCCCTGCCCCCGGCCGGCCGATATTGCCGCGCAACAGCTGCACGTTGATGATTTCCTGCACGGTCACCACCGAGTGCGTGTGCTGGGTCACGCCCATCGCCCAGCACATGATGACGCGTTTGGCGCGGCGGTACATGCGCGCAGCGAGCTCGATGTCGGCGAGGCTCAGGCCGGATTGCTCGACAATGTGTTCCCACGAAGTGGCGTCCACTTCCGCCAGGTAGCTCTCGAGGCCCGAGGTGTGTTCGGCAATGAATGCACGGTCGAATACGGCCTCGCCATTGTTCTCCAGCGCATCACGCTCCCATTCCAGCAGGAACTTGGCGATGCCACGAAACGCGGCCATGTCGCCCCCCAGGGCCGGACGGAAGTACGCCGACGAGGTGGGTTCGGAGCCGTTGGTGAGCATCTCCAGCGGATGCTGCGGGTGCTGGAAACGTTCCAGACCACGCTCTTTGAGCGGGTTGAAACAAATCACCTGGGCGCCCCGCTTCACCGCCTCGCGCAGTGGTTCGAGCATGCGTGGGTGATTGGTGCCCGGGTTCTGCCCGATGACGAAAATCGCATCAGCCTCCTCCAGGTCATCAAACGTCACCGTGCCTTTGCCTACGCCGACGCTGTCGTCCATGCCCAGGCCGCTGGCCTCATGGCACATGTTCGAGCAATCGGGAAAGTTGTTGGTACCGTAGGCGCGAACGAACAGTTGATACAGATAAGCGGCTTCGTTACTGGCGCGGCCCGAGGTATAGAACTCTGCCTGATCCGGCGACGTCAGCTCCTTGAGGTGCTTGGCGATCAAGGCAAAGGCGTCGTCCCAACTGGTTTCGACATAACGGTCCAGCGAGGCGTCGTAACGCATCGGGTGCGTCAGGCGCCCCTGATATTCAAGCCAATAATCACTTTGCGCCGCCAACTGCGACACGGTGTATTTATTGAAGAATGCCGGGTTGACCAGGCGCCCGGTGGCTTCCCAGTTAACCGCCTTGGCGCCGTTCTCGCAGAACTTGACCATACCGTTTTCCGGCGACTCGCCCCACGCACAACCCGGGCAGTCAAAGCCGCCATTCTGGTTGGTCTTGAGCATCGCGCGGATGTTCTTGAACGCGTTTTCACTGCCCAGCCAGTTTTTCGTCACCGCAATCAGTGCGCCCCAACCTGCAGCCGCCCCCTTGTACGGTTTATAACGCTCAACTTCGCTCATGGTATTTCTCCAAGACTTCACACGTAGGCGGCGGCCTAACTTAAAGCCCTTATTAATGGTTTTTTTTCAGGCATCGCAAAACGCAAAAATATTTATAAATAACTAAACATCATTTGCGCCGACCCGTTTCACGGGCTCTACTTCGGGTTACGCGTTCAGACTATGCGCGCCTAAATTCCCTGTCTAATCATAAATAATGACCACATCATCGAAACCATCTATCAATATGAATAGTCTGTTTTTTCAACAAGATACAACCATAAAACCGCAGCAAAAATACAAATAAATCCTCATAGATTTCGTCGATCAGCCGGTTACTAATAGTGATTAGACGAACTTCAAAAACAACATTAGCCTCAACACAAACAAGGCTCTTATTCCTATCGAGCCCCCAAAAAACCAGCGCCCTGACTACGCTCAATGAGTCGCTGCCGGAGGTTTTAATGACCGACCAGATCTTGATGGATAGTTTTTCTCGCCGGGTCGACTACCTCAGGATGTCGGTGACCGACCGCTGCGATTTCCGCTGTGTGTATTGCATGGCTGAAGACATGGAATTCCTGCCGCGCCAGCGCATCCTCACGTTGGAAGAGCTTTATCAGTTAGCTGAAAGTTTTGTGACGCTTGGCACGCGAAAAATCCGCCTGACCGGCGGCGAACCCTTGATCCGCCCGGGCGTGGTTGAGCTGTGCCGGCGCATCGCGGCGCTTCCCGGCCTTCGCGAGTTGTGCATGACCACCAACGGCTCACAGCTGGGCAAGCTGGCCGCACCGTTGTTCGATGCCGGGCTCAAACGCCTGAACATCAGCCTCGACAGCCTGGACCCAAAGCGCTTTCGCGAACTGACGCGCACCGGTGACTTGGCCAAGGTGATCGCCGGTATCGACGCGGCGAATGCGGCGGGTTTTCAACGCACCAAACTCAATTGCGTGGTGATGAAGGGGCGTAACGATCACGAAATCAACGACCTCGTGGCGTTCGCCATCGACCGGGGCGTGGATATTTCGTTTATCGAAGAAATGCCCTTGGGCGTCATCAGCGAACACAGCCGTGCCGAGGCGTTCTACTCCAGCGCGCAAGTGCGCGAGCGTATCGCCGAGCGCTATACCCTGATCGACTCTGCGGAATCGACCCAAGGCCCTTCACGTTACTGGCGCCTGGCCGAGGCGCCGCATATTCGCCTGGGCTTCATTTCCCCGCACAGCCACAACTTCTGCGGCACGTGCAACCGCGTGCGACTGACCGTTGAAGGCCGGCTGCTACTGTGCCTGGGCAACGAGCATTCGGTCGATCTCAAGGAGGTCCTGCGCCGTTATCCAGGTGAGCCGCAACGACTGGAGAGTGCCATTCTCGACTCGATGAAACTCAAGCCCTACCGGCATAACTTCGAGCTCAACGATGAGGTGCAGGTTGTCCGTTTCATGAACATGACGGGCGGTTAACCGCCCGGTTTTCCCTCTTTTTGCAGAAGGCTGTAGCGCATGATCGTCCGAGCCAAACCCAACCTGATCGGTGTCTTGATTTCGCTAAAGGGCTCCGTCGCCCGGCGCATCGCACAACGCAGCCTGCTGGTGACACTGCTGGCCTCGGCGATCGTGCTGGTCGAGACCCTGCACCCAGCCTACTTTTCCAGGGTCAACGCCACACCGTTCACGCTGTTGGGCTTGTCACTGTCGATCTTCATGAGCTTTCGCAACAATGCCTGCTATGACCGCTGGTACGAAGGGCGCAAAGCGCTCGGCGTGATGGTGACGCAGGTGCGCGCAATGATTCGCGAAACCCAAGTCATTAAGGATGCCAGCCAGCGCCGTGACATCCTGCGCAACCTGTGTGGATTCGCCCACGCGTTGAATGCCAGGCTGCGTCATGAAGACGAGTTGAGCGTGGCGGAGCCTTGGCTGGACCGGCTGCCCTCAGTCAACACGCCCAACATTCCTGAAAGCATCATTGGCCGCGTCACCCAGCAATGCTCGACGCTGGCCGAGTCGGGGAACATCAGCGAATGGCGCTACCAGGTGATGGCCGGGCACTTGAGCGACCTGACCCGTACACAAACGGTTTGCGAGCGCATCAAAAGTACCCCGCTGCCCTTCCCCTACACGCTGTTGTTGCACCGCACCAGCTACATGTTTTGCATCTTGCTGCCCTTCGCAATGGCCGAGCCATTGGGTTGGCTGACGCCACTCTTCACCGCGATCGTGAGCTACACGTTTTTTGGCCTGGATGCGATTGGCGATGAGCTGGAAGACCCCTTTGGTTATGACGAAAACGACCTGCCGACCAATGCCATCGTGCGCACTATTGAACGCGAAGTCCTCCACGCCAATGGCGCGACAGAACTGCCTCCCGTGCTGCAACCCATCGATTTCATTCTGAACTGATCCGAGGTCCCCCATGCACGAACACCCACACTCACTGACACATCTGGACGCTGCCGGCCGGGCTAGCATGGTCGACGTCACTGACAAGATAGCCACCACCCGTGAAGCCCAGGCCCAGGCTTGGGTGCGTATGCAGCCGTCGACCTTGGAGTTGATCCAGCACAATGGACACCCCAAGGGCGACGTTTTTGCGGTCGCGCGTATCGCCGGGATCATGGCGGCAAAGAAAACCCATGAACTGATCCCGCTCTGCCACCCGTTGATGCTCAGTTCGATTCACCTCGAACTGCAGGCCGTCGAACCCGACCGTGTGAGGATCGTCAGTACCTGCCGGCTCACCGGCCAGACCGGCGTCGAACTCGAAGCCCTGACCGCAGCCAGCGTGGCAGCCTTGACGATCTATGACATGTGCAAGGCGGTGGACCGGGGGATGATCATTGACCGTATCCAGTTGCTGAAGAAAGAGGGCGGCAAGTCGGGGACTTTTATCGCCGGTGAAGCCCAATGATCCTGGTCAGCTACTTTGCGCGTTATCGCGATCAACTGGGCAGCGGTGGCGAAAAAATCACGCTGGATGAGTCTTTGCGCACCATTGAGGACGTCAGGCAACGACTGTGTGCCCGAGGTGAGATCTGGCAGCAAGTGCTGGGTGAGTCCAGCCTGATGTGCGCGCTGAATCAAGAACTGTGTACGCCAAACGCGGTGATAGAAGACTTCGACGAAATTGCGTTCTTCCCACCCGTGACCGGAGGTTGATCCATGCCTGTGCAGGTTCAGACGGCGCTTTTCGATCTGGGTGAACTGACCCGCAGCGTCCACGCCGAAGACCCAGGCGTCGGCGCCGTGGCCACGTTCGTGGGTTATGTGCGCGATATCAACCAAGGGGACCAGGTCAGCGAATTATTCCTTGAACATTACCCGGGCATGACCGAGCGCTCCTTGCAATTGATCGTCGATCAAGCCCATGAGCGCTGGCCATTGCAACGGGTGAGCATCGTGCACCGTGTAGGCGCGTTGAAGGTCGGTGAGCCCATTGTCTTTGTCGGCGTGGCAAGTGAACATCGGCAGGCCGCCTTTGACGCCTGTGCATTCCTGATGGACTACCTAAAGACTCGCGCGCCGTTCTGGAAGCGTGAACAGACGCCGGCGGGTGAGCGTTGGGTCGAGGAAAGGGAAAGTGATCGGTTGGCGCAGGAGCGCTGGGCGGTCTAGAGGCTTGTTGTGGCGAGGGAGCTTGCTCGCCACAGTCAGCGCACCTGACTCGCCTTAGAACAAGTCGCAGAACGGAATAAAGCGTGCCGTGTCACCCGCTTGCAGCGTTTGGCCTTCAGGAATTTCAACCAGCCCATCTGCCCACGAAGCGCCCAGCAACACGCCTGAACTCTGGTTGGGATATAACACTGCCTTGCCCTCCTCCAGCCTGGCCCGCAGGTATTCCCGGCGATTGCCAGCTTTAGGCCAGTCAAAAGTGATGCTAACCATGAAGCTCAGTGGCGTGACGTCCTCGACCCCCTGGATACGCAACAGGTATGCCCGCGCCAGTAGCCCGAATGTCACCAACGCCGAGGTCGGGTTACCGGGCAGGCCGATCATGGGCACATTGCCAAAGTAGCCCACGGTCAAGGGTTTGCCCGGCTTGATCGCGAGTTTCCAGAATAATGGCTTGCCGCATTCGCGCAGCACCTGACCGAGGCAATCGGCATCCCCGGCCGAGACGCCACCGGTGGTGAGGATCAAATCGGTGGCATGTTGCAGTTGTTCCAGCTTGAGCCGGGTGCGTTGCGGCTGGTCGGGAAGAATGCCGCCATCGATGACCTCGCATCCCAACGCACCCAGCCAATGGCTGAGCAAGGTGCGATTGCTGTTGTAGATGCAGCCGGGCTTCAGGGGCGTACCCGGCTCGGCCAGTTCGTCGCCCGTAGACAGCAATGCCACCCGTGGCCGCCGTACCACCGGCACATGGGTACAGCCCTGCGCCGCCGCGATGGCCAACTCGAAAGGCCCGAGCCGCTTGCCGGCCGCGAGCAACACCTGGCCTGCCCGGTTCTCCTGGCCTTGCGGGCGGATGTTCTGGCCCACGCTCAGCGGCTGCGTGAAGCGCACGCGGCCATCTTCCAGCACTTGGGCGTTTTCCTGCATCTGGACGCAATTAGCCCCGGCAGGCACCGGTGCGCCGGTGAAGATGCGAGCGCAGGTGCCAGGCAGCAGCGCCTCAGGTGCAACGCCGGCGAAAATCTGTTGCGACACCGCCAGCGGCTCGCCCGTCCAATCGCCGACGTTCAGGGCATAGCCATCCATGGCACTGTTCGGCCACGGCGGCAGATCCAGGGTCGCAATCAGGTCATTGGCCAGCACGCGTTGCCGTGCTTCGCTCAACACCACCAGTTCGCTGTCTTGCAGACGTTGCACCTGCGCCATGGCCAGCAGCGAGGCAATAGCCTCCTCCACCGACATCAGCGGCGAACGGCTCACCCTCGTGTCCCGCACAATGCCACCGACTTGAGGTGCGGCACGAAATTGCACGGCCGGTGGCGCGCATCTAGTTGCTCGGCGAGAATGCCTTCCCATGCCGTCCGGCAGGCACCCGTCGAGCCTGGCAGGCAGCACACCAGCGTGCCGTTGGCCAGCCCGGCCAAGGCACGGCTCTGTACCGTGGAAGTGCCGATATCGAGGATTGAGATTGCGCGGAACAACTCACCAAAACCATCAATCTGCTTATCCAGCAAACAGCTCACCGCCTCGGGCGTGCTGTCGCGGCCGGTGAAGCCGGTGCCGCCGGTAATCAACACCACTTGAATCTGCTCGCTGGCGATCCAAGTCGCGACCTGCGCGCGGATCTTGTACAGGTCATCCTTGAGCAGGTTGCGCTCACTGAGGCTGTGCCCGGCTTCCAGCAGCCGGCTGACCAGCAGTTGCCCTGAGGTATCATTGGCATATTCCCGGGTATCACTGACAGTCAACACCGCAATATTCAACGGTACAAACAATGCATCCGACGTTACGCTCATGTCATTCTCCGGCAGGCCATCATCAAAATAATTGCCTGAGGCTAAAGCGCTCAAACGATGACTGTCTAATCGTTACGGCTTACCGGGTTATCGAGCCTCTCTATCGCTGGTTTTTCTGCGTGCCTTTGGTTGGTTATCGAGTGAATCGATCATGCCTTCAATACGGGTTATTGGACGCGCTGGCCCTACAATGAGATCGTCTGCGTATCTCTTTCGCTGTGGTCCGTGAATATCGACACTGGCACTCATTAGGACCTCTTACTTTTTCCCAGGCAGGTGCCTTAAATGGACATAAAGCAACTCAAATTCCTGATCGCGTTGGAACAGACCCGCCACTTCGGCCAGGCCGCTGCGCGTTGTCACATCACCCAGCCGACCCTGTCGATGCGCTTGCGCAACCTGGAGGATGAATTGGGCCTGGAGTTGGTCAGCCGAGGCCAACGGTTCGAAGGTTTCACCCAAGCCGGTGATCGTGTGTTGGCCTGGGCCCGCACCTTGCTCGCCGCCCATGACGGGTTGTTCGCTGAAGCCGCTGCGTGTCGTGGCCAGTTAGTGGGTAACTTGCGCCTGGGTCTGGTGCCGCTTAGCGGCTTCAACCCGATCAGTTACATCCAAAGGCTCTCTCACACCTTCCCGGAACTCAAGTTCAGCCTGTCGTCCATGAGCTCTGACAAGATCATCGAAGCCTTGGGCACCAACCAGCTGGACTTGGGCGTGTGTTACCTGGACCACGTCAACCCCAATTACCTGGACTTTTTCGAACTGGGCGAGACTCGCGTCGGCCTGCTATACGACACCCGCCACTTCCATTTTGAAGGCACGGAAATGAGCTGGGAAGACGCCGCCGAATTGCCTCTGGGGATGATCAGCAACGGCATGCACTATCGAAAATCCATTGACCTGAGTTTTCGCAGCCGCGGCCTCGACCCCCAGCCCATACTCGAAAGCGATTCGACGTACCAACTGTTCCAGGCGATCCACGAAGGTTTTTGCTGCGCGATCATGCCGTTGGGCAGCGGCCTGAAAAACCCCATCGAGAATCTAGCGTTTATCAACCTGCCGGATGCGAGTGTGCTCGCACCACTGGGCATGGTGATGCGTAAAACCGAACCGCGCTCGGCCATCGCCGAAAAGTGTTTTGCAGAAGCTAAACAGCTGTTTGCCACCCAGGGCTCAAACTAGCGTATCGGAGGTTTACTCATGATTTGCCGAATCGAGCAGTCCGTTGAACCAAGCGATGCCAATGCCCCGGCCCCACAGCCGGTCAACGTGTCCTATCGAGAATATGACGAAGACGCCCAGGTTGCCCAAGCGGCGCTGGCGGCGGAAATCGCCCTGGCCATTATCTACAACGGCTTGAGCCAGGCGGTGATGATGGTTTCACCCGGCAATATCGAAGACTTCATCCGGGGCTTCAGCGTGAGCAACGCAATCGTCGATAGCCTGGATGAAATCTACGACATTCAACTCACGCACTTTGACCAAGCTTGCCAGGCCGACGTACAGATCTCGAGCCGGGCGTTCTGGGCGTTGAAAGATCATCGACGGCAAATGGCGGGCACCAGCGGTTGCGGTTTGTGTGGAGTGGAGGCGCTGGAGCAGGCCCTGCCGCAACTGGAGAGTCTGCAGCCGGCGCCCCTGCCGCCAAAGCAACACCTCAAGGGCCTGCGGGAGCGTATCGAAGAAGCCCAGATAATGGGAAAAAGCACGGGCGCCCTGCACGCGGCCTTGCACTTCGGTGCTGAAGGCACAGCCCTGCTGTGCCGTGAGGATATCGGTCGCCACAATGCGCTGGATAAATTGATCGGGGCCATGCAACACGCCGGAGTCGATGCCCGCAGCGGCTTCACGGTGGTCACCAGCCGTTGCAGTCTGGAGCTGATTCACAAAGCGGTCAGGGCCCGCTTCGGCACCCTGGTCAGCTTGTCGGCGCCCACCGTGTTAACGGTGCAGTGGGCGCGCAAGCACCACCTCAACCTGATCCATGTGCCTCACCGAAACGCGCCGCGGATCTACAGCCCGGCCTAACTCAATTGTGCTGCGAACACACCACCCTCACCGGTATCGATTTGTAGGACGGCGTACCACTGCCCACGTCGATTTAGTCCAGCGGCACCTTGGTTGGCCTACGGGTTTACGGACACCAGGTACCTTGCGCTTAATCTCCAGGATCACTCCACAGACAAACTCATCACCGAAGGGCGGGAGCCGATAGATGCCTAGGTGCTGCCACGACAGAGCAGCCTTCTACGGAGTATTGACTCACGTCTGATGATGCGTGTTCTAGAACCTAGGCCGCTTGCAACAAGGCGTCAAGGCAGACCCTGAAGCATACGCCTGGCATCGGTTTCACTCAGGGTGTAGTCGAAGAATTGCTGATAGAAGGTGATCGTCCTTTGGACCATGTCGATGTCACTGAACAGATCAGGGTGAAGCTGTTGCGCCGCCCATTCGATTTGCAGCGCCACTTCGGTGCCATAGCGGTCCCACGGGAATACCCCTGCCGGGTTGCGCAGCACGCGGCGTTGCTGAACGGCCGTCAATTGAGCCAATAGTGAGGCTTGCGCGGCTTGCTTGAGTTCCCCCGCGCCGGCCGCCACTATCACCACATCCGGTTGCCAGGCCAGCAGTTGCTCAGCCGATACCACTTGCAGGTTGCCCTTGAGCCCAACTGCCGCATTCCGCCCTCCGGCCAGCTTGATCCAGTCGTCGATCAACGTGTCGCTGCCGTCCACTTTCAGCGGGTTGATCGAATTGATGTGCAACACCCGCGGGCGCTGCTCGGTGGCAAGGCCTGCGACCTTGCGCCCTACTCTGCCAAGTTCGGCATCGAGGTAGGCGTTGTACGCCTTGGCGCGCGCGAGGGGCCGGGCACCACCGAGCGCCTGAGCAGTCGTCAGGAGCGAGTGCTGCAAGCCAGGCAAATCGGTGAACCCCATGCGCATGACAGGCAGGCCAGCCTGCTCGTAAGCCCGCGCCTGTGGATCGCTGGCCAAGGTGAAGACCAGGTCGACACGCTCGGCCAACAGGCTCTCTACGTTGAATGCCGTGGCGTCTACGCTAAGCGCGTGGTTCAGGCTCGGCAGTAGCCTGAACATCCAGGGCTGGCTGCGCGCATGGTTGACGGTGGCGACGATGCGGTCACCGGCGCCCAGTGTCATCAGTAACACGTGATGGGCGTACCAGGCATCGGCAATACGCCGGGGCTTGCCCGACAGGCTGACGGACCGACCACTGTCATCGATGACCTGCCGGGCCTGTGTATCGGCTTGTTGGGCTTCAGGTGCAGGCGCCGCGCGAGCCATCAGGCTGGTCATTAGCAGCCCGATAACCAGCGTTTTGCACCGCGCCATGCCCCTCAATTACAGATCCACCTGAATAGAGGCTTGTACCATTCGTGGTAGACCGGGTGAAGCGCTGGACTGCCCTGCCCCGGTGTAGCCGTTTAAACCGCCAGGGACGATGTTGGTCCAATAATGCTCATTGCCGACGTTGGTCATTTCCAGGCGATAGACGGTATCGCGCTGCATGAAACGCGTGCTGTAACTGGTACCGATGTCAAACGTCTGATAACTGCCAACCCAATGATCGTTGCTATCATCGGTTGGGCGGGCACCGGCGTAGCGGGCGTTGAGGTTGACGGCCAGCCCGGGCACCTGATCAATACGGTATTCGGTCAACAGGCTGGCGGTTACTCGTGACAACCCGACGATACGAGTATTTTCCGTATTGGCATCCCCCGTTGATAGCAGCTTGGGGTCCAGCCAGGTGATACCGCCATACATCTTCAAATCGGTGGTGATGTTACCGTCGGCCAGGAATTCAAGACCACGATTGCGCTGCTCACCGGCAACGGCATAAACGTTATCCGCTTGCGTGTAGGCAAAAGGACGCTTGATCTGAAACGCCGCGAGCGACAGGTTGACGCCACTGACCACCCATTTTCCGCCCACCTCCCACATCCGGCTGCGATACGGAGCCAAAATACTGCCGACGTTGCTACTGCCCGCGGCTGCACTGTCGCCTTGTTGCAGGCTGTCAGCGTAAGTGAGGTAGAGCGTGAGGTCGTCGATGGGTTTGTAGATCAGGCTGCTGGCGCTGCTGATGCCCGAGTCTTCGGAAGACGTGTGCACCCCTTTCAACGTGTAGTTATCCGCCGTCAAATGGCTTTGGCTACCGCTGAGCATCAGGCTCCATTGGGGAGTGAACGTCAGGGTGTCGGCGACGATGAGCGAGCGTTGTTGAGTGTTGGCCGAATGATAACGTTGAGTGAAATCCGGGTAGTCGGGCTCGGCAAAGTTAGCGGGGTTGCTCAGGGAGCCTGTGCCCAGCGTCTGGGCGCTACCGGCGACCGGGTTGTAGTTGTCCCAGTCGAACCCGGTCAGGCCAAAGGTCAGTTCATGCCGGACCGGCCCGGTATTCACGCTGCCGTTGAGGCTGGCCAGGTAACTGTTGATCGTGAAGCGGCTGGCGGTGATGCTCGAGACCGAGGTGCGGTAAACACCGCTGTTATTGATCAGGGTGTTGGTCACCCCGGTCGATTCACGGTCGGCGATCTGGCGCAGTGCGCCAACATCGAGCTTCCAGTTGCCATCGAAGTCGTGCTTGAAGTGTGCGCTGGCGGTGTCGGTGGTGTTGTTGTCACCTGCGTAGCTCTGCCCCAGATTGTTGCGCGTAGGGTCAGGTGCGTTGGGCAATGTCACACCGGAAGCCACGGCGAACTTCCCCGGAAAACCTTTGGCGAGGTAGTTGTAGTGACTGAAGTTAGTCTCGATAACGCTGTCGTCGCTGAGCTGGAAATCCGTCGCCAAACTCACCAACTGCCGCCGCAAGGTACTACCAGGCGCGTAGCCATGGCCTTGTTCGTCGACAAGATTGACGCGGTATTTGATCTTGCCAGCGGGGTCGAACGGGCCACTGAGGTCGGCGGTTTTCAACCAGCTCAGGCCGGTGCCGACCCCGACAGTGACGCGGTTAAGGGTGTAATCAGTCGGGCGCTTGGAAAGCAGGTTGAACGTTCCGGCCGGGTTCGCCGGGCCATACAGGGAGCCGGAGAGACCACTGAGCACTTCAACGCCGCCAAGTTGTTCGGCTGGGTAATCGGTGGTCGAGACGATATTGAGCCCATCAAGCCGGCTGTTCTGCACCACGCTGCCTTGAAAGCCTCGGGTCTGGGGGCGTACGCCATCAGCCTGCACTGACGGCAGATAACGGATGATGTCCTTGAAGCTTTTCAGTTGCTGGCTGTCGATCAGATCGCGAGAAACCACGCTGAGCGAATACGGCACATCCTGTAGGCGCCGCTCGCCCAGTGGACCCAGTGTCGCACTCTTGTCTCGAGCCTGCTGGGTGAGAATGTCGTCGGCATTGATGTCGATGGGCGCCAGTTGCAGTGTTTCAGCATGGGCAAACGGCACCGTTACGCTGAACAGCAACGGGACCACCGTCAAGTGGGGTGAGGTAAAGCGTTGCATGGATAAATGACTCAACAGGGAAGGAAAAAACGGTGGCCGGCGGTATCGATCTGCCGGACTGCGACCTGGTAAAGGCGCTGCATGAGGTCGCTGTCGATGACGGCACTGGGCGGCCCATCAGCAATCAGTCGCCCCTCGTGCAACACCAGCACGCGGTTGGCCGACGCCAGCGCTTGCTCTGGGCGGTGGCTGCTCGACAGGACGCTCAGGCCCTGGCCAGCGAGACGTTGCAGCAGCGCGAGCAAGCGCAGTTGATGGCCGTAATCGAGCCCGGTGACGGGCTCGTCGAGGATGATCAGGCGCGCCCGTTGCACCATGGCGCGGGCAATCAGCACCAACTGGCGTTCGCCTCCGGACAACTCTGTATAGGGCCGCTCAAGCAGGTGCTCGATCTCCAACTCGTTCAAGGCGTGCTGAACGGCATCTGCGTCGACAGCGCCTGGGGCCTGCCCAAGCCCCGTGACAGGCAGGCGCCCCTGGGCAACGATCTGCGCGACGCTAAAAGGAAAGCTGGGCACATGACTCTGGGGCACATACGCAAGTTGCCGAGCCACGGCGCGACGGCTCAAGGCCGTAATCGGCTGACCGTCCAACAGCACCTGGCCCGCAGCGGGTTTGAGTAAGCCCAGCAGCAGGCGTAGCAAACTGCTCTTACCGGCGCCGTTAGCCCCCAGTAACGCAATATTGTCCCCCGGTTCGATGCTCAATGAGAGGTCATCGAGAATGAGACGACGCCCTATGTAAAAGCTCAACCGGTGTGTCGCCAACAGGGTCATAGCCAGCCTCTACGCACGCGATGCAACACCAGTACAAAGGCAACGGCACCGAAAAGTTCGGTCACGATACCCAGCGGGATTTCCCCGCTCGACACACTCCGTGCAGTACCGTCGGCCGCGAGCAGGAAGACTCCACCCAGGCAGGCGCTGACGGGCAACAAACGAAGATTGCCGGGGCCGACCAGTAACCGAGCCAGGTGCGGCACGAGCAAGCCGATCCAACCGACCATCCCGGCCAGGCTGACGGTCATCGCACAGATCAACGTGGCCAGCACAATCACGCCATAGCGAATCTTCTGAACCGGTACGCCCAGGCTGTAGGCCTCGTCATCGCTAAGAGACAGGGCATCAATGACACGCCCTCCCAGGCACAGCAGCCCGATTGCCAGCGCCAGCACCGGTGCAATCCAGATGAGTGTGTGTTGGTCGACCGAGCTGAGACTTCCCAGTAACCAATAGACAATGCCTGGCAGTTGATCGACCGGATCAGCCATGTACTGAGTGATGGACAGCAACGCGGTGAACAACGCGTTGGCAACGATGCCACCGAGCACCAACAGCAGAATGGAAGAGGTCTGGAACAGATGTGCGATCCCCACGCCCACGGCCACGGCGACCAATCCGGTCGTACAGGCGAGCAAGGCGATGGGCAACGGATCCCAGTGCAGGAGGATTCCCTGGGCGGCACCGAAAGCACAGCCACTGAGTACCCCCAGCAAGCCCGGCGACACCAGCGGGTTACGAAAGACGGCTTGATACGCCGCCCCCGAGACTGACAGCCCCGCTCCCACCAATAGCCCGGCAAGGACACGAGGCAGGCGCGCGTCGATGATCAGGCTGTGTACCAACTGATAACGTTCGGTGGGCATCTCGCCAAGGCCAGCCATCGTCATGACGAATTGGCACAACTCACCCACTGAGATCGCATAGCGCCCTAACAATAAGGCGAGCAACGTCGCAGCCACCAATAGAAAGAAACTGAGCCAGGGTAGAGACACACGGGGAAAGTAGAACATCAGCCACTCGATATTGCGCTATGTAGAAAAGTATATAGCGATTGACGTCCTTCCACTCTGTGAAATCCCTGTCATGGAACGTTTGCATCCCGTGACAGAGCGGGACGTGGCCGATCGCTTGATGCCCAGTAGTGTCAAGTTGTCATGCTTTGCGTCAAACCTTGAACCGCGCGACCAGCGCTTCCAGCTCATGCCCCAGCCGCGCCAACTCGATACTTGACGAAGCGGTCTGGTCGCTGGCACTGGCTGTTTGTTCGGAAATATCGCGCACCGTGATCACGCTGCGATTGATCTCTTCGGCCACTGCACTTTGCTGCTCGGCAGCCGCAGCAATCTGCTGATTCATCAGTTGGATGGTCGATACCGTACGGGTAATATTTTCCAGCGACGTACCCGCTCGGCGAGTGAACTCAACACTGTGCTCACTCAATAGCAAGCTCGCTTCCATACTTGAAGACACCGCGTGAGTGCCACTTTGAACACCGGCCACCAGGCTTTCAATTTCCTCAGTGGAGCGTTGGGTACGCAAAGCCAGGCTACGCACTTCATCCGCTACCACGGCGAACCCGCGCCCCGCTTCACCAGCCCGAGCCGCCTCGATCGCAGCGTTGAGCGCGAGTAGATTGGTTTGCTGGGCGACAGCCTTGATGACGTCCAGCACGCCTCCGATTTTATCGCTTTGCTCTTTCAGATGAGCTACCGCCTCGGCTGAACGTCTCACCTCCAAGGCCAACCGCTCGATCTGCTCGATGGCTTCACCCACGACCTGATCGCCTTCCCGTGCATGCTGATCGGCCATCGTCGTAGCTTCACACGCCTCTTCGGCATTCAGTGCCACGGCTTGCACCGTGGAGGTCATTTCGTTCATGGCAGTGGCGACATGATCAGTCTCGACTCTCTGGCCGTTGACACCAGCACTGGTGTGTTTAGTGACAGCGGACAGTTCCTCCGCCGCACTGGCAATCTGGATAACGCTGCCGCTGATACCTCCGATCAGCTGACGCAAACGGCTGGTCATCTGTTGCAGACCGCTCTGCAACTGTCCCAGTTCGTCGCAACGGTCGACCACGACGTCCTGGCTCAAGTCGCCAGACGCAATCCGATCAACGTTTGTCAGCACGTGCCGTAGGGGTGTGACAATCTGCCGACTGATGACCCAAGCCACCACCACGCTTAGCAGCAACGCCAGCAGCGCCACACTGACGAGCAGGGCTTTGGCAAACGACGAATCGGTATCACGCTGCCTGTTTTGTGAGGCGATCAACTGGCCCGTGGTGTCGAGCAGGATGTCACCTTGTGCACTCATACGCGCAAACACTGGCGCCAGATCAACGCCCGGCTGACTCACGGTACCGAGTGCCTCGCGATACGCTTTGACGGCCGCAATCTGCTCATCAATCAACCCCTCATCGCGGGGGGCTGCCAGCAGCACGCGAGCAGCGCTCAAGTGCTCAGACAGCTTATCGAGCGTCTGTAGAATCAAATGAACACTGTCCCCCTGGGGGTTGAGCTCCATGCGCACACGATGAACACGCAGCTCCATCGTCATATCACTGACGCGAGCAATGCTCTCTACTTTAATACTGCGTTCGGTGAGTACATTAATCGCGACCCAGCCAGTAACGACCAGTAACAAGGAGAACCCCAGCACCAGGCCGAACCCCCAACTCAGCTTAGCGCTGACGCGGATGTTACGGATCCAACCAGACATAAATACTCCAGACAATGAAAAAAACGCGCTTGGATGGCCGAAGACGCTCGCTCATGGGCAGACAACTAGTCAACTTCAGAGGGCGCTGATCGCGTATTACAACTCTATAAGACAAACGCCCCTGCAGCGCAAAGGCGTAACTTTAGTATTAATTTAGTACTTGGAAGTGCTGTGGCAAGGGGCGGTTATTATTAGAGATATGACAGAATGCAAAATCACTGATCGATAATAACTGGCATGCCCTCGGCAGTGCCTCAAGTTCAGAGTGGCCACGAATGCCAATTGACTTCCAGCCCAGTATCATCGTAGAACTATTGCGATGTACAAGGGCGACACCCGTGTGCGCACTATTATCTTTTTCGCACCATAGCGAAACGGCAGCCGCCATGACGGCATCTAAATGCTTTCCCCCCAAGGCCTTTGCGTAAGAAGAGCGCTCTAGCCAACGATATAATTTGAGATGCTGTGCCCAATCAAAAATCTGGCCACTGTAGTTGACGTGACGAATAAAGTCGCGAAATAGCTTCTCGCCTTGTGCGTCATCCAGCGTCAATAACTCCGGGCACAAATCAAATAGGGTGTTCTGATACATCAGCAAGCCCTTTGCTTTTCGATATCTAGCATCTCTCATTAACTACCACCTCTTGGGCGAACCGATTGCCGCTAATGATCAATCGCACTGTAATTTTATCGCCCCCCATTCGCCACTTGTGTCGGCGTCAAGGAGGGGCGAGCTGAGTGCGAAAGTGCCCGCCGATCGTCATTCGGAGGCATCACTGATATATTCTCGAGCATTACAAATGGTCAAAGTATAAATATTCAACGTCGCAAATAGCTAATACGCAATATTGCCTACCGACAAGGAAAACAAAATAATATCTCTAGGTTAATACCCTGCAACCATACTGTCTAATCATTCTGATCGACCAGCCTATCAATCGACTCTATCACCCCCTCGTGCAGCACTTCGGCTCAGTGATAGAGCTGGCTGATCGCCTATTAAATATTAATGATTAGACGTTCAAGAGAAGCACTCGAATTATATAAAGATATCTCAATGGAACTCACGCCTTGAAAGGAGCCCCTGAATTTCGGTTGCCCTCCTGTCTATTGGCTTAGCGTTTTGGAAGCGCGACATAAACAATAAGGGCGTGCTTGTAATAATTATTGTCGGCCACCTATCATTGTACGTGCTCGTGGAATTGCATTTTCGCTCAGAAACCTATCCACTCAGAATACTTTTCGGCTCCTGACTTGCAGGGGCCGATACCGTCAGCTAGTCATCCTGAAGTCTATTAATCGAGGTGCATTTTACTGTGTCAGGGAGATACCGATGAGTCCCGATTTAAAATCCCTATGGCGGCGGGAACGTGCACGACGTGAAGCATTGTTGCATTTGAAAAGTCTATGTCCCGGTGATGCTCAAGCGTAACCGTATTTGGCAGTGCTCGATGAAATCGGTAGCCAAGACCGAGCACAGCCGATTGGTGAGGCATATGCATGTGTCAGAATCACAAGTCGAGGGAGTTGATGGCTACCCTTTCGTGATTGTGCGTGACCAGCATATCCCGCAGCCTTGGCGAATGAGATTTGAAGCTGCGAGTACGCTTTCGAATCGGCTGCGTGAAGGCTGCTATGCCCACGATTGGCACCGCTTCCTGCGGCTATGGCTACACGAAACGAATCACTTGGCTGCTCACAGAAAAGACGCCAGGAGTGATTGAGTTCGACTTGAACATAAAAGATTTGAGGCGCCACGTTTCCCGCCAAACCGAAAACGTATACAACCGACGCACCGTCACCCCGCTTTTGCGAGTAACCAACACACATTAAACGCACCAGCTCCAGTGACAACTTGCCGACAGCAGCCTCCAGCATCGCGTTCATGGCGTCAGACGAAACGGTGTAAAGGTCAGTACGCGTTTACATGATTATGCTCCCAAGACCGTAAGAAGTGATGCCCCGCTTAGTCACCCCACTGTCCTAGACTAATAGCCAGTTCGGTAATCCCCGGCGTTAAGTCAAATTACGCAACCACTGCAAGAAGCCCTTTTTCGTTGGCACTACCGGCGCTTCCTGAGTCAGGTTCTGCGCCGTATGTAGTCTGAAGTCCAGCAGGTTTTTCATCGCCTCACTAATGTCGTTGCGCACATCCAGGTAAGGCTTGAGGTACTCCTTCTCAATCCGATACAGCGTGCAATAGGTCTTGGCCGTGAAGTCCGCCGATACCGCCAGGTCAGACAAGACCCCACCCTCGCCAATCACTTCCTCCGGGCCCATGCGCCCAGCTTCGAATTTGTGCCCGTCTTTGCTCAACATCACCGAGACCACGCCGGATTCAATGATAAACAGATGGTCACTGACCTCTCCGGCTGGCAAGATCATCTCGCCGGCACGGAAGGTTTGCAGGGTCATATTCTGGCTGAAGTTTTCCTTCTCCTCCTGACGCAAGGTGGAGAAGATATTCGAGCTTTCCAGCAGTGCCCGTGCCCGCGATGTGGCTGCCGGTGTCGCCCCCTCGGAGGCCGACAGCAAGCTCACACCGGCCGCCGCAAGATGCCGATAGGCTAGGTCGTAGAGCTGGTTGCGCACTTCACGTTTCTGCCCCCTGGCCAGCACAAAACCACTGATTTCATATTCCACCCCGTCGCTGGTGGAGGTCTTGAAAGCGACACTGGGCGCCGGGTCGACCAAGAGTGGCCGGCAACCTTGCATGGCCCGCTCCAGGGCTTCTATCACCACTTGCGGTCGTGCATGGGGGCTGACTTGCACGCTGACCACCAGACCGAACATATTCGCCGGGCGCGAGAAGTTGATGATTTTGGCCTTGGCCGCCAACGAGTTGGGAATCACCGCCATGCTGCCCTGGGAGGTTTGCAGCCGCGTGGCGCGCCAGTCGATGTCAGTGACTCGGCCTTCGGTGCCATCGATGGAGATCCAGTCATCCACTTGATAGGGCTTGGTGGTGTTGAGCACGATACCGGAAAACACGTCATTTAACGTGCTTTGCAACGCCAGGCCGACGATGATCGCCACGGCGCCGGAAGTGGCTAGCACGCCCTTGACCGGCAGGTCGAGTACGTAGGCCATGGCGGCGACGATCGCAATCAGGAAGATCGCCGCGCCCATCAGCTCTTGCAGCAACCGCCCACCATGTTCGACCCGCTGCATCATCACCACGCCCAGTAACACCGTAAGGGTGCGCGCGGCGTACAGCCACCAACCGATCTGCAATGCCGTGGCCGCCAGGTGCAACGACACGTCCTCCGCCCAGGGCGCAACCTGCATTGGGTTCATACCCTCGTTGAACAGCAAGGTGCTAAATACGGCGAAGATCACCAACCGTACCGCCAGCTTCAAGTTGCTGGCATCGGCGGCGATCAGCCGCCACAGGAGAATGTCAGTCAGGATCAGCGTCAGGGCGCAGAACATCGGGTGATCAGAAACAAATGAGAGCA
Source organism: Pseudomonas sp. MF08831 (assembly GCF_059862645.1). Taxonomy (NCBI): domain Bacteria; kingdom Pseudomonadati; phylum Pseudomonadota; class Gammaproteobacteria; order Pseudomonadales; family Pseudomonadaceae; genus Pseudomonas; species Pseudomonas sp. MF08831. Next base: position 35,580 of record NZ_JCBCUX010000018.1, read on the forward strand.
TTCAGGCGACTCTTGAGTGAATGAAATTCCGGCATGCGGGGATGAAAGGTACATCGATTGCAACACCATAGCCCTTAAGAAAACTTGAGACTAGACAGGGATGGATCTCGTCGAGCACCTCCATCAGCGCCCGCTGCGCGGGTTTTCTAGGCCGGTCCAGGCCACACAGGCCAAGAAAGGTAACCAATACTTCTTCGGGGTGAAGGCGTATATCTGCGCCGATGTAGAGTCGGGACTAGTTCATCATGTTCAGGGCACTGCGGCGAATGTGGCCGATGTCACGCAGGTCGCCGAGCTGTTACATGGAGAAGAAAACGCGGTTTATGCAGACGCTGGATACACCGGTGTCGAGAAGCGTAAAGAGCATAAAAATCGTGAGGTCATCTGGCAAATCGCGGCGCGGTGCAGCCACGTAGTCCATGCTGAATAAACGCAGCATGCTCTACAAGGCCAAGCGCAAGATTGAGTACTGCAAAGCTCAGATACTGGCCAAGGTCGAGCATCCGTTTCGGGTGATGAAGCGTCAGTTTGGCTACGTGAAAGTGCGCTTCCATGGGCTGATGAAAAACACGTTTCAACTGAACACGCTGTTCGCCCCATCGAATCTGTGGACGGCTCGAAAACAGCTGATGGGTAGGGGTGAGTTGTGCTCTTAACACTGGAGAGCGGGCGAAAACGCCCTCCCTGTACGACGCATCATTCGATTTTCAGCGAATAATGCTGTATGTCGAGTGAATTTTCGACTTGCCGCACACGCGGAAAGTTGATCGGAGCATCCTTAGAAGTGGAAATATTATACTAAATCGCAGTGCTAATAACCCCGACCTTTGCAGGGAGTGCTTGCGTTATTTTCCTGAGGAACAGCCACCCGATCGAAATAGTAGGGCGCTCATCAAAGCGCTCTATGAGTCATCAGCGATGCCGACGAACGAGAGTTGTAGACGCTTTAGCTCTCTCTGCACGTTGAGGATCAGATAACGCGATTGACCCGGCTTGGAGAGAGCAAAGCTAATAAGGACAGAGGGTTTTCCGTCAGCTAGCGATCAGCCAACTCCTCAAGTAAATCCAACGACGGCACGAAAAAAAGGTTGCCTGTGACAGCCGTACTGAAGTCGAGCAGCCTGTCGTAATTCCCTGGTGGTTTGCCGACGAACATATTTTCAAGCATCTGTTCAAGTGGTTCGGGTGAACGAGCATAACCGATGAAAAAAGTCCCAAACTCACCTGCACCAGGTCGTCCAAACGGCATGTTGTCACGTAAGATTTTCACCTCCTCACCATCCTTCGTAATCGTCGTCAAAGAGCTGTGCGAATTGCTCGGTTTGACCGACTCATCCAGCTCGATGTCGGAAAGCTTTTTCCGCCCGATCACATGCTCCTGCGCTTCGACAGATAACTGATTCCATGCCACCATGTTGTGCAGATACTTCTGTACCAGCACGTAGCTTCCTCCACTGAAAGCAGGGTCTTCATCCCCCACTATCGTAAAGTTGGCTGCCTTGCGACCTACTGGGTTTTCGGTGCCATCAACAAATCCAATGATGCTGCGCATGTCGAAATATCGAAATCCATGAACCTCATCAATGACCGTGATGGCATCGCCTAGCACAGAAGTGAACTGCGTCACCAACTCAAAACAAAGATCCATCTGATCTGCACGAATATGCAAAAGGATATCGCCCGGAGTGGATATAGCGCGTCGCCCGTCGACACCAAACTCGCGAAACCCATGCAATGAAACTGGACGCGGACTTGCGAACAAAACGTCCCAAGCACTGGAGGAAAATCCACAGACACACGAAAGATTGCCCGCAGGGACTCGCTTGCCGACAGAGCGTGTTATCGCTGCAATATCAGCGCACCAGTTCTTCACTTTTTCTGCGGACTCTTTTCCAGCCTTGAGGGTTGCCACGATGAAAATAGCGCTGCTGGTAGTCGGGCTACACACCGCTTGTGGTTCAGGAGCATCGGTGCTCATCATTGAAATATTCCCCATAGAAGCTTCACCTAGTGGAGCAAAAAAAGGAGGCGCAAAACGCGCCTCCTTCAATTTGAGAAAGACCAACCGGATACCGTTACGTGATCAATTCAGCTCCGAGCGTATCACACGCACGGGCACCGACTTGTACGACGGCGTTCCACTGTCCTTGTCGATGTAGTCCAAAGGTACCAGCGTGTTCGCCTCGGGATAATATGCTCCCACTGAACCAGCCGATATTTTGTACTCAATAGCCGTTATTTTTTCGTATCGCAGCTTACGTCCAGAAACGACCGTTTCGATATCCACCAAATCCCCATGAGCCAAGCCTCTCGCCGCGAGGTCGGCTGGGTTCATGAACAACACATCCCTACGCCCGAAGACGCCACGATAACGATCGTCCAGCGCATAGATCGTCGTGTTGTATTGGTCATGGCTACGCAGAGTAATCAGCCGTAACACATCATCACCATCGACCTGCTTATCCTCATGTAAGCCAGGAAACACGAAGAACTCGGCCTTTCCCGATGGCGTCATCCAGATACGCTCCGTAGCCGGTAGCGGCATGCGAAAACCACCGGGAACGCGAATACGTTCGTTGTAGTTATCAAAGCCTGGAATGGTTTTTTCAATCAAGTCGCGAATCTTGTCATAGTCAGCCGAGAGCTCCATCCACGGCACTTTGCTATCAGGCAACGCGGCCGTCGCCATACCCGCCACGATGGCTGGCTCTGAACGCAAAAATTCGGACGCCGGCGTCAACTTGCCGGCTGATGCATGAACCATCGACATCGAATCTTCGACGGTAATTGATTGGCGCTCTCCGTTCTGTACATCGAGTTCGGTGCGGCCCAGGCAAGGAAACAGATACGTTTCCTTGGAAACCAGCAAGTGGGTGCGATTGAGTTTTGTACCGATGTGCACAGTCAAATCCAGTTTACCCATCGCCGGGAAACACTGGCCTGGATCAGGCAATGCGACGACAAAGTTTCCTCCAAGACAAAGCAGTGCTTTTGACTCGCCGGCAATCATCGCTTGCATGGCCTGCACTGAGTCGTGACCGTGCTCCGTCGGAGGTTTAAAACCCAGCACTTCTTCAATCTTGCCGAGGAACTCACTGGAAGGTTTCTCGGTAATACCTACTGTTCGGTTTCCTTGTACATTGGAATGCCCGCGCAGCGGACATATGCCTGCGCCGGGCTTGCCGATGTTGCCTCGCAGCATCAGAAGATCGCATATCAGTCTTACATTGGCGGTTCCTTCGTTGTGCTGGGTTATCCCCATTCCATACGTTACGATGGTGGCATTGGATTTCGCATAGGCCGCCGCGACTTTTTCCATGTCAGCTTTGATTAATCCGCTGGCAAATTCGATATCGGGCCATTCGGTGGCCAACAAGTCTGCCTTGAGCGCCTCGAAACCGTTGGTATGCTTTTCAATAAAATCATAATCAAGCACTTGCCCTACCGACTCTTCCATTTCCAACAGTGACTTCATTACACCTTTAATCGCTGCCGCATCACCACCGGCCTTGACCTGCAAATAAGTAGAGGCAATACGTGTTGAACCATAAGTTGCCATTTCAATCATGTCTTGCGGGTCGGCAAATCGCTCTAGTGCTCGCTCTCGCAATGGATTCATTACCATGATTGGAACTTTACGCCGGGAAATTTCGTGCAGCGTCCCCATCATTCTTGGGTGGTTGGTGCCTGGATTATGTCCGATAGAAATAACCAGTTCACACAGTTCGAAATCGTCCAATGACACGGCCCCTTTACCCATGCCAATTGAGCGCGGCAAACCTACACTAGTTGGCTCATGGCACATGTTCGAGCAATCTGGAAAGTTGTTGGTACCTAAATTACGTGCAAACAGTTGCCACAAGTAGGCCGCCTCATTGGATGCTCTGCCTGACGTGTAAAATTCGACTTGGTTGGGTGGCAGTCCGCGTAATATTTCACCGATTCGCGCAAATGCGGTCTCCCACTCGACCGGCTGGTATGTATCAGTCGTCCGGTCGTAAACCATCGGGTGAGTCAGTCGCCCTAAATCCTCCAGTTCGAAGTCGGTACGTTTAAGCAGGGTGGCAACCGGATGTTTGGCAAAAAACTCAGGGGGGACACGTTTGTTGGTGGCCTCCCAAGTGACTGCTTTCGCGCCGTTTTCGCAGAACTGGAAGGTTGATTTGTGCTCTTTATCTGGCCATGCACAACCAGGGCAATCAAATCCATCCGGCTGATTGGTTCTCATTAACGTAAGAGGAGCCTTCAGCGTATCCATCTGCTCACGCACTGCCGTCGCAGTGGCCTTAAGTGCACCCCAACCTCCTGCAGGGCCATCGTAATTTCGAACACCGGGTACTTTTCGCTTAATCGCCATGATCGCTCCACATACGACTCATAACCAAGGAGGTGAGAGCCAATAGATGCATATTTCCTGCCGCTATAATACGGCATTACGTAACTTTCACCCTCTTAGCGAGAGGTAAACGTCACAACCACACAGCACAAAACAAATAGACAACTCAGAACCCTACTTGAGAGCTCCTCTCATTAGTCAAGAAAAATATTTGCTCATGATTTTCGACAGTGATCTAGAATCTAGGCGGCATGCATCACCATGTCAAGGCAAAGGAAAGCCAATAACCCGGGCCAGCGTAGTTGCCTTCCCAGCTGTATTCCCAGGCAAATTTGCACCCTTCCTGAGAGGCAGAAAAGCATGGACATAATCGATTCGACTGCAATTGATTTAGCGCGAATTCAGTTCGCGTTTACTGTTGGCGTCCACATCGTTTTCCCTGCAATAACAATTGGCTTGGCCAGCTTCCTTACGGTGCTGGAGGGTTTGTGGCTTAAAACCGGACGAGATGTATATCAGGACCTTTACACTTTTTGGGTAAAGATCTTCGCGCTGAATTTCGGTATGGGCGTGGTTTCTGGACTGGTCATGGCCTATCAGTTCGGAACAAACTGGAGTGGCTTTTCCTATTTTGCCGGCAGCATCACTGGGCCTTTGTTAACGTACGAAGTACTCACCGCCTTTTTTCTTGAAGCAGGTTTTCTAGGCGTTATGCTCTTCGGCTGGGAAAAGGTTGGCCGTGGACTGCATTTCTTTGCTACGGCCATGGTGTCGTTGGGTACCCTCATTTCAACGTTCTGGATCCTTTCATCTAACAGCTGGATGCATACGCCACAGGGATTCGAAATCGTTGGTGGTCGTGCGGTACCTGTGGACTGGCTGGCGGTGGTGTTCAACCCCTCATTCCCGTTCCGACTTGCTCACATGGCCATCGCAGCATTCTTGGCGACTGCTTTTTTTGTGGGTGCATCAGGCGCCTGGCACCTGTTGCGCGGTCACGACACGCCGGCAGCGCGCACTATGTTGTCGATGGCTGCGTGGATGGCACTGATCGTGGCGCCGATTCAGGCGGTGGTCGGAGACGCTCACGGATTGAATACGCTCGAACACCAACCTGCGAAAATCGCCGCCATCGAAGGCCACTGGGAAAACGTTCCTGGTGAGCCCTCGCCTCTTATTCTGGCGGGATGGCCGGACATGAAAGCGGAAAAAACCCGCTACGCGATTGAAATTCCAGTGCTGGGCAGCTTGATTCTCACCCACAGCCTCGACAAGCAGATTCCGGCGCTCAAGTCATTCCCGCCAGAAGACCGACCTAATTCAACCGTGATTTTCTGGACGTTCAGATTGATGGTCAGTATGGGAATGCTGATGATCCTTGCCGGACTACTGAGCCTGTGGCTGCGGCGCGGACAGAAGCTATACACCTCACGTCCGTTTTTGGCATTTTGGCTCTGCATGGGCCCCTCTGGACTCATTGCGTTGTTGGCAGGATGGGTGACTACCGAAATGGGCCGTCAGCCATGGGTGGTGTACGGCCTGCTGCGAACGGTTGACGCGGTGTCCCCACTGACCGTTTCACAAGTCAGCATTAGCTTGGTGCTGTTCGTCCTTGTTTACTTCGCCCTCTTCGGTGCAGGCATCGCTTACATGCTCAAACTCGTGCACAAAGGGCCGCAGGCTCACGGGGCGGAACCCGCGCCTGAAGGCGGCGCAGGTCAACAACGAACACCTGCCAGGCCACTATCGGCTGCAGATGAAAAATGATGTTCAGACACCTTTCCGAGTTTGAGGAGCGAGCGCTATGGGCGGCATCGACCTGAGTTTGATTTGGGCATTGATCATCATCTTCGGCGTCATGATGTATGTCGTGATGGATGGCTTTGATCTAGGCGTGGGATTGCTCTTTCTTGCGATCAAAGACAAAGAAGAGCGAGATGTCATGATGAACACGGTTGCACCCGTATGGGATGGCAACGAGACGTGGCTGGTACTCGGGGGCGCCGGGCTTTTCGGAGCGTTTCCCTTGGCTTATTCAGTCATTCTCAGCGCGCTGTATTTGCCCCTGATCATCATGTTGCTGGGCCTGATTTTTCGGGGTGTCGCCTTCGAGTTCCGGTTCAAGGCCAGTGAGCGCAATCGGCATTGGTGGGATAAGGCTTTCGTCGGCGGTTCTATCGTTGCCACTTTCAGCCAAGGCGTTGCGCTCGGTGCCTTCCTTGACGGCATCCCAGTCGTCAACAATGCCTACGCAGGTGGCAGTCTCGACTGGCTTCGTCCCTTCCCGCTGTTTTGTGGTTTCGCACTGCTGATAGCCTATGCCCAGTTGGGAAGCACCTGGCTGATCATGAAAACTGAAGGCAGATTGCAGGAGGATATGTACCGATTTTCGTCCTACTTCATCTATGCCCTGTTGTTCGTCATTGCAGTGATCAGCATCTGGACCCCGCTCGCCCATCCGGAGATCGCGCAACGTTGGTTCACGATGCCTAACCTGCTCTATTTCCTGCCTGTACCACTGCTGTTGCTGTTCTGTTTCATTGCCACATTGATCACGCTGGCGCATCGAGCAACCGCAAGTCCGTTTCTGTTGACACTGCTCGTAATTTTCCTTGGCTACAGTGGCTTGGGCATCAGCATTTGGCCCAATATCGTACCGCCGTCCATTTCTATGTGGCAGGCGGCCTCGCCGGTGGCAAGCCAGCTGTTTGCGCTGATCGGAGCACTGTTTACGCTTCCCTTCATTCTGGTCTATACCGCGTGGAGCTATTACGTTTTCAGAGGTAAAGTTAAATTGGGTGAAGGCTATCACCACTAGGTGCCAAGCTTGGTAGGTCCGGGTGTCCAATTTTGAGTGCGCGGCTAAATAGATGGCCTCAGTTGGACACCTTCCCCCTTTCACTGCCCTTCGCTGACATACAACCCAATCGCTTTATCCTGGCTGAACAGAAAGCCACACGACACACGGCAGATAAAGTTCATGGCAAAATACTATGTGTTCTTTATCCCGACCCTGTTGATGGCTATCCACCTCGTTACGCAAGAGATGAGATTCCAACCATCACTACGTATGCCAATGGCCAGACAACGCCGACACCAATGGGGCCTCTCGGGTTAAAACCCGGTGAACTGGTGGGCTGTGTTTCAGGGGAGTTGGGGCTTCGCAATTATTTGGAACGGGGCGGCCATGAGCTCATTGTGATCAGCGACAGGACGGGCCAAACTCTGAGTTCGAACGTCTCCTGCCTGACGCCGAGGTGGTTATATCTCAAACATTCTGGCCTGCTTATTTGACCGCCGAAAGAAGCAAATTGGTGGAGCGCGATGCTCTTGTCAGAGCTTTGGAGTCAGGACATATCGCAGGTTATGCAGCAGACGTCTGGCTTCCTCAGCCGGCATCACCCGAACATCCCTGGCGGACTATGCCGTTCAACGGTATGACACCTCATATGTCCGGAACCTCGCTCTCGGCGCAAGCACGTTATGCTGCGGGCACACTGGACGTTCCAGCCACTGGGCGTAGGAGATGATCAACCCCCATCCGAAATCTCGGGCATGGCTGAGTTTCTCGGCACCCGGGACTCTGAGAGGGCCCTTCGATTGACCACGGTGTCGATTGGCACTTGATGGGTCATTGCACACTGCGTGAAATTTTCCGACCTGGGGTCTCTCAACTTCCAGTGCATTCGTCAATTTTGGGAGGCTTTCCGAATTTGGCTTGGGGTGGACACCATCGCCTTAAGCGATGGCATAAGGGTGTGTTGGCCGGACGGTTAGAGCGCCAGTTAAAGCTGGCGGAGGATAGTCGATGAAAGCTCGATACTGGTAAGAAATGGCGTATCAACCAGACTCCGAGTCATGCATGTTGCACCGTGAGGTGCAGGGTGAAACCGATGGGCCAGCCATTGAGCCGCGTAATCAGGAATTCGGGGTGCCGATGCTGTTAACCGAAGCAGAAGGCAATACGGAGCATGGCGCTATACGCCAGTCATGCTCTGATCCCGCGCGGTCGGAGACCCTGTGCACGTCAGGAAGTCCTTCGCACAGAAACTGGGAGATATCAGCGGTGCCCGGTGCGCAAGTATCGGGCGGAGCAGGAAAGGCCAAAAGCCGTAACCCTGCTGTTCACGCCGCTGAGAAGTCGGATACGTCCGTAGTACCTGAGAAGCCGTTGAACAAGGGGCTAAGCCCTGCGGAGATGGTGGAGGAAAGGGACGTAGCCAAGGGAAACACCGACACGTTCCCCGCGCCCCGGACACAGAGCCGGATCAGTTGCGCGTCGATGGGACTTGAAGGTGTACGGGAAGCAGCCCGAAGGAACAAGGGCATGCAGTTCACGGCATTGCTGCACCACATCACACCGCAGTTATTGGCGCAGAGCTTCTATGCACTTCGCCGTGATGCTGCGGTGGGTGTGGACGGCATGTCGTCGCGAGAATATGAGGAAGGTCTTCTCCAGCGGGTGACCGATCTGCACGCAAGGCTCCACAGCGGGGCCTATCGAGCAACGCCTCGGGGCGAGTCTATATCCCCAAAGCCGACGGCAGGCTACGTCCGCGGGGTATTGCCTCTCTGGAGGATAAGATCGTACAGCAGGCGGTCGTTACCGTTCTGAATGCGATCTATGAAGAGGACTTTCTGGGATTCTCGTATGGGTTCCGGTCGGGACGTAGCCAGCACGATGCGCTGGATGCGTTGACGGTCGCGCTCAAGGGTCAGAAAGTGAACTGGATACTCGATGCGGATATCACGGCGTTCTTTGATGAGATCGACCAACATCAAGAAGTCAAGCATAGCCCGCCTTTGAGCTGTGTAAGACTCATGTTTTCAATAGGATAAAGCTTTCGAGACATTAATAAATCTCGACAAGTGCCCGTCAGATTTCAACGGGCAAAACCCCTGTTGGCGTCACACCTGGGCAAATCCTCCATCCACGAACATTTCACTGCCGGTCATGAAGCTGCTCTCATCCGATGCCAGGAACAATGCTGCGGCCGCAGCTTCTGCTGCCTGGCCGATTCGTCCCAGTGGAACCTGTGCAGTCATGTCGTCAATGATCGCATCCTTCTGGCCAGTGCCTGACAACGCCAGGTCCAGGCCAGGCGTCGCGATCGGCCCGGGCGAAAGTACGTTGACACGAATGCCAGTGCCTTTGTGGTCCAGCGCCCAGCTTCTGGCGAAATTACGCAGCGCGGCCTTAGTGGCGCTGTATACGCTGAACGCCGGTGTGCCCATGGTGCCTGTGGTTGAACCGGTCAAGATGACAGAGCCTCCAGTGCTCATCAGTGCCAAAGCCTTTTGCACGGTGAACAACGTGCCCTTGACGTTGATGCCGAACGTACGGTCAAACGATTCCTCCGTGATCGAACCAATCGGCTGAAAATCCCCCAGGCCCGCAAAGGAGTTGGAGCGTGATGAGATCATCGCCCGCGTCGACTACCAGGAAATCCCGCCGAAGGTTGAATACTCGCTGACGCCATTAGGGCGCTCGCTGGCCACGGCATTGGGGACGCTGTGTGTGGGGGGAACAGAACACATGGACGCTGTGGAACGCATCAGCGAGCGTCGCATGGCTGCCCTCGCCCGTCTTGAAAGCCGCTCCTCGATATAATCTAATTGCATAACTCAACTAAATGTCTATTTAGTTGAGTTATATAAGCGCCAATCAATAACCGCTCGCCGCCGTCGTTGCCCCACCGACTATCGCAATGCCCGAACTGCTGCCCAGACGCGTAGCTCCGGCCTCGATCATCTTCACCGCCGTCGGATAATCACGCACGCCACCGGAGGCTTTTACGCCAACGCCGGCGCCCACGGTTTTGCGCATCAGCGCCACGTCTTCTGCAGTCGCACCGCTACGGCTGAACCCGGTGGACGTCTTCACGAACGCCACACCCAGGTCCCGGCAGATTTCACACGCCTGGACTTTCTGTTCGTCGCTCAACAGGCAGGTTTCCAGGATGACCTTCAACGGCACAGCGCCGCAGGCCCTGTGAACCGCGGCGATGTCTTCACGCACCGCCTCAAGCAGCCCTTCCTTCAGCCAGCCGATATTGAGCACCATGTCGATCTCCCCTGCCCCGGCGGCAATCGCCCGTTCAGCTTCAAAGGCCTTGGTGTCGCTCAAGCCGGCGCCCAGTGGAAAGCCCACCACCGCACAGATCACCACGTTGTTGTCAGTCAGGCATGAGGCGGCGTAAGGCACTTGCGCGGAGTTCAGGCACACTGAATAAAAACCATGCTGCATGGCCTCCTCGCACAAGGTGCGAATTTGCTCACGGGAGGCGTCGGGCGCCAGTAAGGTGTGATCGATGTACTTGGCCAATGCTGCGGGTTGAAGAGAGTTCATTTAACGTGCCCTTGCCTGTATGTTGCCAATGATCGTGGGACGCGCTTGTCACAATGCCCACATTAATGCGTTACAATAATATCATTAAATGTTACTTATCTAACACAAACAATCAAGCCCTGGAATACGCGTGGACAGTAAAAAAGCCGAGCGACTCAAGCTTATCCAACAAGCTTTGCAGGACCAGAACGCCATCCACCTGCGGGAAATGGCTGCGCTGCTGGAAGTGTCCGAGATGACCCTGCGCCGCGATCTCAACCACTTCACCGAGCACGTACGCCTGCTGGGTGGCTACATCACCCGGGTCAGCGGCGAGGCCGGCGATTACCGCGTAGCCGACCAGGACACACGCCACGTCGAGGAGAAACGCCGTATCGGCAAGCTCGCCGCGCGGCTGATACAGCCCGGCGACACGGTGTTTTTCGACTGCGGCACCACCTCGCCCTTTGTTATTGATTTCATCCCCGATGAGTTGGAGTTCACCGCGGTGTGCAGTTCGTTGAACGTGCTGCTCAAACTGCAGAACAAAGCCAACTGCCACATCGTGTTGTGCGGCGGTACCTTTCACCGCAAGAACCAGGTCTTTGAAAGCAGCGCCGAAAGCAGCATCCTCGACAGCGTGCGCCTGACCTGGGCCTTCGTGACTGCCGCCGGCGTCAGTCAGGCGTTCGGCGTGACGTGCTTCAACTTCAATGAAGTCGAGGTCAAACAAAAGGTCCTGCGCCAGGCCCAGCAGCGCGTGTTGCTGGCCGACTTCAGCAAGTTCGACACGGTGCGCACCGCCCACTTCGCCAACCTGGAAGACTTCCAGTACGTGGTCAGCGACAAGAAAATCCCGCGCGCTTATAAAGAAGCCATCCAGGCCAGCGGCGCGCAGTTGCTGATCTAACCCAGTAATGTCTGCCGTTCCTGCGCATTCAAATAGCCGGTGGTCACGCTGAACGAGGCGCTGGCCCCGGCCGCCAGGCACCTTACGTGGCCTTTGGCTTTCTCGGCGTTATAGCCCTCGGGTTCGCAGGTCGATGGCAGCACGAACGCCGCCACTTGCTGATCCGGCGTGTACAGAATCCAGCGTGCAGCGTGCGCGAATTGTTCGGGGCGGTAACGGGTGTAGAACGCCGTACCAGCCGGATGATCCAGTAAGAAATGTGCGTAGCCCGTGGCGTCTGTGCCCACGTCGTCGAAGAAAAACACGATCTCAGGGTCGTACAGCGCAGGCGTGTCGAGGCTGGCCAACTGGGTTGGATGCTCGGCCAGTTGCGCCATGTAGGCGCTCCAGTCCGGCGTCGGCTTGACGTGGTCCGGCACACTGGTGCGCAGGCGCAAGCGCTGCATGCCCAGTGGCTCGACGAATCGAGCGTCGTCCACGTACGCGTAGTTCATGTGGGCCATGTACATCAGGTCCATCGGCTTGCCGGCCAGGTTCGTCACGTCCATGTCGATATCGAACAAGGCTGAGTCGGCGCGCAGCGTTACGCTCGGGCTCGCCCGGTACCGATCGCCGAATCCCTTGGCATAGTGATACGAACCGCCCAGGCGCACAAAGCCCTCGCCGAGTTCCAGCCAGGCCGAGTCCATGGGCGCGCAGGGCATTTCACCGTGCAAGGCATGCGTGTCATCCGGCGACGGGCATCCGTTGCGCAACAGGCCACTGTGAAACATGAAGCAACCGTAAGTGTCGATGACCGTCGGGCTTGGCCTGGGCTCGTCGAACAGGTTGCGCATGGTCAGGTCGCAGCCGTCAAATTCGGCCGACCAGATCATCTGCCCTTGATACGGCAACACGACCAGACGTCCACGGCTGTTCTCCAGGCTCACCGCCAACACGCCAGACGCATAAGTCCATGCGCTGACCTTGAAATCCTCAGACTGCAAAAGCACCCTTTCCTGCTCGGCAAACACCGCCCGGTACAACGGGATGCGCGTATTCATGAGGCCACCGCCGCGGCTGCACGTGAGGGCAACGTGCCCGGCTGGCGCAGGCATTTGACCGCGTACATCACAATCACGATAAAGCACAGCAGCGGTACGCTATAGGCCAGCTGCATGTTGCCGCCACTGGCGTCGGACAACAGGCCCTGGATGATCGGAATCACCCCGCCGCCGACGATGCTCATCACCAGCAATGAACCGCCGACACCCGTGTCCTCACCCAGGCCATCGATGGTCAGGCCGTAGATGGTCGGCCAGCACGGGCCGAGAAAAATACTCACGCCGACCGCGGCGTATACCGCAGAAATGTTCGGCACCAGAATGGTGTAGGCCAGCAGCACAATGCACAGCACCCCGTAGATCGCCAAGACCTTGGCCGGGTGCAGGCGCCGCATCAATAGATTGGCGATCAACTTGCCGACAAAATAGGCGGCAAAGGTGGTCAGCAGAAACCATGAAGCGCTGCGCTCATTCATGCCGCCCATTTGCATGGCCAGGCGAATGGTGAAACTCCACACGCCCACCTGTGCGCCCACATACAGAAATTGCGCGAGCACGCCAAAGGTAAACCGCGGGTTACGCCACAGCCGCCCCAGGCTTTTGCGCAAGCTGCCAGACGTATTGTCGACAGGTGCATTGCCCTTGCAGGCCGGGAAACGAGTAATGGCGATCAGGATGAACATCAACACCAGCACGGCGATCATCCACTTGTAGGGCAACAGCGTGGACTGGATCATTTGCAATTGTTGCACCGCCGCATCGGTGACACTCATCTGCTTGAGCTGTGCAGTGGTGGCATCGGTGTCCTTGAACATCACAAAGCTGCCCACATAAACCCCGGCCATGGCGCCGAACGGGTGAAAGGTCTGCGAGATGTTCAAGCGCCGCGTCCCGGTTTCCCGTGGGCCCATCAACGTCGAGTAGGTGTTGCAGGCGGTTTCCAGGAACGACAGCCCGGCCGCGATCACAAACAGTGCCAGCAGGAACATGCCGTACTTGGCCGTCGACGCCGCCGGGAAAAACAGCAAACAGCCGAGCATGTACAGCGACAGGCCGATCAGGATCGTACTTTTGTAGCTCAGGCGGCGCACCACCATCGCTGCCGGAATCGCCACAAAAAAGTAGCCCAGGTAAAACGCAGACTGCACAAAGGCGGTTTGGAAATCGCTGAGCAAAAACGCTTTCTTGAAGTGTGCGATCAGCACGTCGTTCATGCTCGCCGCCGCGGCCCACAACGCGAAGATGCTGCACAGCAGAATAAAAGCGAACCAGGGCGTGCGGTTCAGGTAGAACCCATCGGGTGTCTGTTGCAGCGCAGGTTTGTTCATTATTGTTCTCCGGGCTGGATTAAGGAGCCGAGTTAGACGGCGTGGCGCTGTTGCTGGAAGCGCGTGAACGCTTCGCTGTCGGGATAGGAGGTCTGCGTACCCAGCGCCGTCACCGAGCACGCGGAATACGCCACCGCCTGCTCCATGGCATGGCGAATATCGCCATCGCGGTTCCAGTGCTCGATGAAACACCCGATAAAGGCGTCGCCAGCACCGGTGGTGTCCCGGGCGACCACCCGCTGGCCCGGCACCTGGAAGGTGCCCTCCTCGCCCACGTACAACGCCCCCTGCTCGCCGAGCGTGACGATGACGTGGCGAATGCCGCTGGCCACCAGGGTTTGCGCAGCGGCGCGGGCCGAATCCGGTGAGTCCACGGTGAGGCCCGTGATCAGCGCCAGCTCCGATTCGTTAGGGACCAGAAAATCCAGTTTTGCCAGATGGTCGGTATCCAGGCCAGGCAGCGCCGGCGCTGGATTGAGCAGCACCGCAATGCCATGTCGGTGGGCGAATTCGATGGCGTAGTAAACCGTCTGCAGGTTGATCTCCAGCTGCAACACAATCAGCGTGCACTCACGCAAATCAGCCGCCGCCGCCTCGATGTCCGCCGGCGACAAATACGCATTGGCGCCTTTGACGATCAGGATGCTGTTGTGGGAGTCGGTGCGCACAAAAATCGGCGCCACACCACTGGAAACGCCGGGCACCCGTTGCACATAACGAGTGTCGATGCCAAAGCGCTGGAAGTTGGCCAGGGTGTTGTCGGCAAACATGTCGTCGCCGACCTTGCTCAGCATCAATACATCGGCCCCAAGCTTGGCTGCCGCCACCGCCTGGTTGGCACCCTTGCCGCCGCAACCGAGGGCAAACCCCGGCGCTTCGAGGGTTTCGCCCTGGGCCGGCATGCGGTCGATGTAGGTAATCAGATCCACCATATTGCTGCCGATGACTGCGATCTTGCTCATTGCTATTCCACCTTGTTGCAGCACGACCAGGCAGGTCGTGGCGCTTTTGTTTTGTTATTTAAATAACATTAAGTGTGATTATTCAATCTATTTTTCAGCGCAAAGATCAATGGTCAGCCCGAATGGGCGGCCTCGACAGGCTCAAGGCCAAAAATGTAGCCCCTGTGTAAACGCCACCTTGTAACCCCTCGGGCGGCTCTCTAAGCTGGCCGATCTTTCGCCGTCACCCGGAACACCCCATGTCTCGAAGCATCGCCCACCTCGCCCTGTTGCTGGGGTTGATCACCGCCATCGGCCCCTTCGCCATCGACAGTTACTTGCCCGCTCTGCCCACCCTTGGCGCCAGCCTGCAGGCCTCGCCGGCGGCGGTGCAGATGAGCCTGACGGTGTTCTTCATGATCATCGGCGTGTGCCAGCTGTTCTATGGCCCCCTCAGCGATGTGTACGGGCGCAAGCCGCCGATCTACGCCGGCCTGGTGATTTTTGCCGTGGCCAGTGTCGGCTGTGCCCTGGCACCGAGCATCGAAGTACTGATCGGCTTTCGCGCCCTGCAAGCCTTCGGCGCGTGCGCCGGCATGGTCATCCCGCGGGCGATTGTTCGTGACCTGTACACCGGCCACGAAGCCGCGCGCCTGATGGCCTTGCTGATGCTGGTGATGAGCGTGTCGCCGATCCTGGCGCCGTTGGCCGGCAGCGTGGTGATTTCACTCTGGAGTTGGCGCGAAGTGTTTGCCGTACTGGCTGTGGTGTCCGTGCTGTGCCTGGTGATGATCATTGTGCAGTTGCCGGAAACCCATCCGGCCGAGCGCCGATTGGGCAAGACCCTGGGCACCGCCATCGGCAGTTACGGCGCACTGCTGCGCGACCCGGTGTTTATCGGCTTGGCGGTGGTCAGCGGCTTCGGACTGGCGACCTTCTTTGTGTTCATCGGCAGCGCGCCGTTTGTGTACATCGAATATTTCGGCCTGACGCCGACGCAATTCAGCCTGTGCTTTGCGCTCAATGCCGCGTCGTTCTTCGCCATGAGCCAAATGACCGCGCGCCTGAGCGCGCGCTTTGGTCTGGCGCCGGTGATTCGTTGGTCGGTCATGGCGGTGGCGGCGATCATGGTGCTGCTGGCCACCACCACGCTGTGGGGCAATCACCTGGCGGTAATGATGACGCTGCTGTTTATCGGCTTTGGCTTTCTCGGCCTGCTGTTGCCAGCGGCCGGCGTGTTGTCCCTGGAGGACCACGGCGCCGTTGCGGGTTCCGCGTCGGCCCTGTTGGGCGCTATCCAGATGATCACCGCTGCCGCGTCCATGACCCTGATCGGGTTGTACGCCGACCATACGCCGGCACCGATGTTGATCGGCATCGCCCTGTGCGCAGTCGCGGCCATGCTGACCACCTGGTGGACACTGCGCCGCTTGCCCGTGCATCTACAGCCTTCGCCACGCAGCTGATACGCATCGTCATCCCAGCAGCAAACGCCCTGAATGCACGATACCCATCAGGGCCACGGCCAGCAGCACCAGGCACGCCACGCGGTTGATAGTCGCGCGATATTTCAGCGCGAACGCCTGGCGTGCGAGGGCGATGTACCCCGCCAGCACCGCAAAGTCGATAAGCACCCACAACCCGGTCAACCACGCCACGCTGGCACTGAACGAGTCCGCCGCATGGATGAATTGAGGAAAGAAGGCGACGAAGAAAATGATGTCCTTGGGGTTGGAAATTCCCACCAGAAAACCCGTGCCGACACCGCTGCGCGCGCAGCGGGTCTGGACACCTGGCCCAGGTGGATAACGCAGCCCCTGGACCGCCAGGTACAAGATGAACAGGCAGCCCACAAAGCTGATCGCGCTCAGCAAGCCTGGACTGACGGAAAAACTCCCCGACAAAATCAGTACCGCTACCAGAGCCAGGATCAGCGACGCCAGGTTGGTGCCCGCCGCCGTCAACAGCGCGCGCCGGCTTCCGGATTGCAGGCTGGTAGTGATGATCAGCGCCACCACCGGCCCGGGCGTGACAATCAGGGCCACTACGCTGAAGACATAAATCAGAAGTAACGAGCTATTCATCGTGCTTAAACGCCTTGTGAAGTGAGGCGTGTGAGCTTGCGCCAGGCCGCGCGCGTTGAAAAACGTAAAAGCCTGTGCCCTACTATGAGTTTTAATCACAATGACTGCCCCTCCATGGCCGAACGCCTTCCACCACTGTATGCCCTGCGCGCCTTTGAAGTGGCGGCCCGCACGTCTTCGTTTACACGCGCGGCGCAAGCCTTGTCGTTGACTCCAAGTGCGGTCAGCCGCCATATCAAAACCCTCGAGGGCCTCCTCAACTGTCGCTTGTTCGAACGCCTCGGGCCTCGACTGCAACTCACCGTTGCGGGCGAACGGCTTGCGCAGGAACTCAAGGTCGGCTTTCGCATCATCGAACAGGCGTGCGCGCCTTTCCGGGCTGGCACTGGCGATTTACGTTTGAAGGCTCCATCGACGCTGACCATGCGCTGGCTGCTGCACACGCTGGACCTCCTCAAGCTCAGCGCGCCTGAAATGGCGATACAGCTGGCAAGTGTCTGGATGGATTTCGACAGCGTGGACTTTTACGCAGAGCCTTACGACTGCGCGATTTTGCTCGGCAACGGTCAGTTCGGCGCCGATGTGCACGCACACAAACTGTTTGATGAATGGTTGATCCCCATTTGCGCGCCCGGCTGGGTGCACACTGACCTGGCCGAGGCCGAACTCATCCACCCCACTGCCGACCGCAGGGACTGGCGACGCTGGCTGGCCGCCCAACCGTCTGACGCGCGTATCGACCTGGACCGTGGCAAGGTCTTCGATACGCTAGACCAGGCGATTTCGGCTGCCATACGCGGCCATGGTGTCTCGATCGGCGACCTGCACCTGGTGGCCAACGATGTGCGCGACGGCCTGATCACGCTGCCCTGCGCAACGGCCGTCGCCTCGGGTGATGGCTACTATCTGGTCTGGCCCAGAGCGAGCCGCCACGCCCACACGTTGCGTGAACTGTACGAGCGCCTGAGCCGGCTCGTTCCGACGCTGGAGCTGCCAGGCCTTGAGTTCTTGCCTGCGGCTGGCTGAAAACCATTCGTCGGGCTTGCCCGACATTCACTACAACTATCGCCGCCGGCAAAACTACTAACTCCATAGCACCCTTGAAGACCTATGGAGACTGAGATGACTGACTACCCTCGCCCACCCTTCGCCCCCCAAGCCCAATCCGTACCCGGCTTCCAGAAGAAAATGGACCCGTACCCCGACTGCGGCGAGAAGAGCTACAAGGGCTCGGGCCGGCTGGCCAACAAAATCGCACTGATCACCGGTGCCGACAGCGGCATTGGCCGCGCCGTCGCCATTGCGTTTGCCCGTGAAGGCGCCGATGTGGCCATCGCTTACCTGGACGAGCATGAGGACGCCAAGGAGACCGCACGCTGGGTTGAAGAAGCGGGCCGCCAGTGCCTGTTGCTGCCCGGCGATATTGCCCAAAAGGCCACGTGCCAGGCGCTGGTCGACAAGACCGTCGAACAGTTCGGGCGCATCGACGTGCTGGTCAACAACGCCGCGTTCCAGATGACCCACGAAACCCTCGAAGAGATCGAAGACGAGGAATGGGTGCGGACCTTCGATATCAACATCACCGCGATGTTTCGCATCTGCAAGGCCGCCCTGCCCCACATGAAAGCCGGCAGTTCGATCATCAATACCAGTTCGGTCAATTCCGACATGCCCAAGCCAACGCTGTTGGCCTATGCCGCCACCAAGGGCGCCATTGCCAATTTCACCGGCGGCCTGGCGCAATTGCTGGGTGACAAAGGCATTCGGGTCAACAGCGTAGCGCCGGGCCCGATCTGGACACCGCTGATCGTAGCGACCATGACGGACAAAGACGTGCAGAGCTTTGGCAGCGAAACCCCACTGGGGCGCCCCGGCCAGCCGGTAGAAGTGGCGCCGATCTATGTGTTGCTGGCCTCGGATGAAGCCAGCTATATCTCCGGTTCGCGCTACGCGGTCACCGGCGGCAAGCCAATCCTTTAAACCCCGTACACCACCAAGTAACGAAGGGGGCTTGCTCCCGATAGCGCTGGGTCAGTCAGTGAGTCGCTGACCCTGCATCTTCGGAAGCAAGCCCCCTCTCACATGGTTGACTGAAGTTATAAATCAAACCGGTCCACGGCGCGCCGCCGCTCATTGTCGTCGCGTACGTCATAGCTGGCGGTAGTCTGGATATTGCTGTGGTGCGCGAGTTTCTGCGCGATTGACAGGTCATGCTCCTCAATCACCCGGGTGATGAACGAACGCCTGAAGTCATGCGGCATGATTTTCACGCCAACCTGTTCGCCGCGTTGACGGGCGATGTAATAAATCGCGTGTTTGGTAATGCGCTCACGGGTGATATGGCTGCCCCGGCGAATGCGGTTGAACAGGAACGTATCGTCCTGCTCGCCGTCCTTGAGCTGCTCGCGACGAAAGTCCAGCCAGGCTGTCAGCTTTTCAAATGCCCAGGCGGGCGCGTACTTGATCAACGCCTTGTTGCCTTTGCCGGTCACGCGCAGGCTGCGTTCCTCGAAGTTGATCTGCGCCAGGTCGAGGTTCACCGACTCTGACTTGCGCATGCCCGAGCCATACAAAATGCCGATCACCGCCGCATCCCGCAGGCCCTGAGGGCGCGGGTCGGCAGCGCAGACTTCCATCAGTTCGCGAATCAGGCTGCGGCGCAAATTGCGCCCCTGGCCCAGCCGGGTCCCGGGCGCCGCCTTGACCGAGCGCATCTTGAGCAGGTGGTCCTGGCTGATCAGGCTCATGCGCCAGGCTTCGTTCATCACCCCACGCACGGCATTCACATACAGCGAAGAGGTGTTGGGCGCGTAGCCGTCCTCGCGCAGCGCGGCGACCAGGGAAATCACGTGTTCCGGTTGCAGCAGGTGCCAGTCGATGTCTTCGAGGTTGATGTCTTCGAAGCCCAGGCGGTCGGCGGCGTCCTGCAGCACGTAGCGCATGGTCAGTTGGCTGGAGGGCGCGAGGCGAGTGAGGTAAAGGGTCAGCGGGTTGCGGATGGACTCAGTCAAGGTAGATCAGCCTTTGGATTAAATACCTCGATCAAGCCATTGTTTAATCGAGGTATTTAGTGAATTGGCGAAGGCCGAGTCTAGCGCAGGACCGGCCCTGGCACCAAATCACGGGGCCGTTTCGTCATCCCCGGTAGCGTCGTCGGGCTGAGGCTGGGTCTGGGATTGACTCCACTCGGTGTCCTGCTTCTGCATCAGCGCGAACCAATGCTGGCGCATGAACGCCAGGTAACTGTCCGGCGCCTTGGCAAAGTCCTTTTCATCGCCATAGCAGCCCGGCAGAGGTAACTCGGTGCCCTGCTCCTTGTACTGACTGACCAGCGCCTGCTGCGCCGCCACGCTGCAATCCTTGGGCAGCGGCATGCCCCGCAAGGCGCCGGCTTCCTCGTCCCACCAGCTCGCCCCAACGCGATCGACGCCGCGCAGGCGGTACTTCTGGGATTTGCCAACGTGCATGATCAGTTTGAATTCGTTCGGGCTGACATCGCTGGTGCACGTGCGCGAATAGCCCACCGTGGCCTGGGTGATGCCGTCGCCGGTGAGGTCGGTGACTTTGGTGGCCGCCATGTCAAAACGCAGCGCGGCGTCGAACTGGCAATGCTGCACATCGTCATAGAGCATCCACACGCGCTTGGGATGATCGCCAGCGAGCAGGTATTGCGCGGCGTAGACGAACGCCGACTGGGTGCCATCGTCATCGCGTTCGCTGACCTGTTCGGCGAGCACCAGCAGGTTCTTGCCCTGGCTGTCGTCCCAGGTGTAGGCCGCGACCTGTTTGCCGCGCACTTCGACGCCTTCGGGCACCTGATCGACAGAGGTGAGCGCCACGCCATCATCGGCGCGCACGGTCGTGACGCAGGCCACAGCCATCAACAATCCCATCAACGCAGGCCGCAACTGGCCGCGTAAAAGCTGCACGCTATTCATCCGAGTACCCTGGCAAGAGATGGCTTACTTTACCGGCACTTGAGGGGCAATGCAGAGAAGTTTGTTGAATAAAACCGGCGGCACACTGCAAGCTGCAAAAAACGCCACGGTTTTACCGGTTCAAGGTATCCCCTGGCGCCTCAGTTACTTAGCTGAACCCTAGCTGTCTACCTGTCAAATAAACGAGTTTTTCATCCGCCTTTCATATTCGTTCAACATTTTTCCGCTTAATCTTGGCCCCAGGACTTGAGAACGAGGCGCGTGTTATCGGACTAACTTGTTGATTACGCTTTACCTTTGAGACATTTCGTCTTTACTACGCTTGCCCATGGAAGAAATTATTGCCAGTCTCAGGAAGGTCGAATGAACACCGCAAACCCACGCTATGTTTAATCAGTTTTCTGCACCTTCAGCCGCCGATGACTGCTGTTTTCACGCGCCAACCTGCTCTAGCCCCGAGGTCATGAATCTTTGAAACCCTACCCTATTCATTGCGTGTCGATCGTCATCCCGGTCTACAACGAACAAGAGAGCCTGCCTGAATTGCTGCGTCGCACAAGCGCAGCCTGCAAGCAACTGGCCTACGAATACGAAATCATCCTGGTCGATGATGGTAGTCGCGACAATTCGGCCCAATTGCTGGAAGACGCTGCCGCGCAAGAAGGCAGCCATGTAGTGGCGGTGATCCTCAACCGTAACTACGGCCAGCATGCGGCGATCATGGCCGGCTTCGAGCAGTGCCGTGGCGAAGTGGTAATTACCCTCGACGCCGACCTGCAAAACCCGCCGGAAGAAATCCCGCGCCTCGTCGAACAAGCCGCCCTGGGCTACGACGTGGTCGCCACCGTGCGCAATAACCGCCAGGACTCGGCGTTCCGCCGCTGGCCTTCGCGCCTGATCAACCTGGCCGTGCAACGCTCCACCGGCGTGGCCATGACCGACTACGGCTGCATGCTGCGCGCTTACCGGCGCACCATCGTCGACGCCATGCTGGCCTGCCGCGAGCGCAGCACCTTCATCCCGATCCTGGCCAACGGTTTTGCCCGCCACACCACGGAAATCCTGGTGCATCACGCCGAGCGTGAGCACGGCGAATCCAAATACAGCGCCATGCGCCTGATCAGCCTGATGTTCGACCTGCTGACGTGCATGACCACCACGCCGCTGCGCCTGCTGTCGATTGTCGGTTTCAGCCTGGCCGCCCTCGGCGTGCTGTTCGCCTTTGCGCTGGTCATCCTGCGCCTGGCCTTTGGTGCACAGTGGGCTGGCGATGGCATGTTCGTGCTGTTCGCGGTGCTGTTCGTGTTCACCGGTGGCCAGTTCATCGGCATGGGCCTGTTGGGTGAATACCTGGGTCGCATGTACAGCGATGTACGCGCCCGCCCCCGTTTCTTCATTGAAAAAGTGCTGCGCAACCAACCGGCAGCACCGGCTCCAGTGGTCGTTGTTGACGGCCTGGTGTCCTCCCATACCTCCACTTCTACTTCTCCTTCCGATCAGGTTTCGTCATGAATTCAAAAGCTGTTGTCTTCGCTTATCACGATATTGGCTGTGCAGGCATTGAAGCCCTGCTGACCGCCGGCTACGACATTGCTGCCGTGTTCACCCATGCCGACGACCCCAAGGAAAACAATTTCTACGGTTCCGTCGCCCAACTCTGCGCCCGCAACGGCATCCCGGTGCACGCACCGGAAGACGCCAACCACCCGCTGTGGATCGAGCGCATCGCCAAGCTGAACCCGGATTTCATCTTCTCGTTCTATTACCGCAACCTGCTGAGCGAAGCCTTGCTGGCCACCGCCAAAAAAGGCGCGTTCAACCTGCACGGCTCCCTGCTGCCGCAATACCGTGGCCGCGCACCGGCCAACTGGGTGCTGGTCAACGGCGAAACCGAAACCGGCGTGACCCTGCACCGTATGGTCAAGCGCGCCGATGCCGGCCCGATCCTGGCCCAGCAGAAAGTCGTCATCGACCGTACCGACACCGGCCTGACCCTGCACGCCAAGCTGCGTGACGCCGCCACCAGCCTGCTGCGCGACGCACTGCCGCAACTGGCCCAGGGCAAACTGGCTGAAACCGCACAGGACGAAACCAAGGCCACCTACTTTGGCCGCCGCACCGCTGCCGATGGCAAGCTGGACTGGAAAAAGCCGGCTGAAGAGCTGTTCAACCTGGTTCGCGCCGTCACCCAACCGTACCCGGGCGCCTTCTGCGCTGTGGGCGAGCACAAACTGATCGTTTGGCACGCTGAAGTGGTCAAGGGCAACGAAGGCCTGGCCCCAGGCCGCGTAATCAGCGTCAACCCGCTGCGCATTGCCTGCGGCGAAGACTCGCTGGTGGTCAAGTTCGGCCAGCGCAACGAAAACGGCCTGTACCTGGCCGGCCCTTCGCTGGCGGATGAATTGGGCCTGGTGGACGGTTCCGTGCTGCGCGGTGCCGAGTCCGGCCGCAAGCCACGCCGTACCCGCGTACTGATCCTGGGTGTGAACGGCTTTATCGGTAACCACCTGTCCGAGCGCCTGCTGCGTGACGACCGTTACGAAATCTACGGCCTGGACATCGGCTCCGACGCCATCGAGCGCCTGCGCAGCCACCCGAACTTCCATTACGTGGAAGGCGACATCAGCATTCACTCCGAGTGGATCGAGTACCACATCAAGAAGTGCGACGTGGTCCTGCCGCTGGTGGCCATCGCCACGCCAATCGAATACACCCGCAACCCGCTGCGCGTGTTCGAACTGGACTTCGAAGAGAACCTGAAACTGGTTCGCTACTGCGTCAAGTACAACAAGCGCGTGATCTTCCCGTCGACCTCCGAAGTCTATGGCATGTGCCAGGACCAGTATTTCGACGAAGACACCTCCAACCTGGTCGTCGGTCCGGTCAACAAGCAGCGCTGGATCTACTCGGTCTCCAAGCAACTGCTGGACCGCGTGATCTGGGCCTACGGCGACAAAGGCCTGAAGTTCACCCTGTTCCGTCCGTTCAACTGGATGGGCCCGCGCCTTGACCGTCTGGACTCTGCGCGTATCGGCAGCTCCCGCGCCATCACCCAGTTGATCCTGAACCTGGTGGAAGGCACGCCGATCCGTCTGTTCGACGGTGGCGAGCAGAAGCGCTGCTTCACTGACATCGCCGACGGCATCGAAGCCCTGGCGCGCATCATTGATAACGACAATGACAACTGCAACGGTCAGATCATCAACATCGGTAACCCGGAAAACGAAGCCAGCATCCGTCAGTTGGGCGAAGAACTGCTGCGTCAGTTCGAAGCTCACCCGCTGCGCAGCAACTTCCCGCCGTTCGCCGGTTTCCGCGACGTAGAGAGCAAGGCGTTCTACGGCACCGGTTACCAGGACGTGGCACACCGCAAGCCAAGCATCGAAAACGCCAAGCGCCTGCTGAACTGGGAGCCTACCGTTGAGATGAGCGAAACCATCGGCAACACCCTGGACTTCTTCCTCAAGGAAGCCATGCTCGAAATCGCGGACAAGAAGTAATGAAGGCAGGCTTGCGCATTGACGTCGACACCTACCGTGGCACCCGTGAAGGTGTGCCGCGGTTGCTCGAATCCCTGGATGAAGCCGGGGTTAAAGCGACGTTCTTCTTCAGCGTTGGGCCGGACAACATGGGGCGCCACTTGTGGCGCCTGATCCGCCCGCAATTTCTGTGGAAGATGCTGCGTTCCAATGCCGCCGGGCTGTATGGCTGGGATATCTTGCTGGCCGGGACCGCCTGGCCGGGCAAACCGATTGGCCGTGACCTGGGGCACTTGATGCGCCAGGCCAAGGCGGCCGGCCATGAAGTCGGCCTGCACGCGTGGGATCACCACGGCTGGCAGGCCAACACCGGGCGCTGGAGCGAGGCACAGCTCATCGAGCAGATCCGTCGTGGCGTAGACACCCTGAGCGACATTCTGGGTGAACGCATCGACTGTTCAGCGGCCGCCGGTTGGCGTGCCGATGAGCGCGTGGTGCAAGCCAAGCAAACGTTCAACTTTCGCTACAACAGCGATTGCCGGGGCACCAGCCTGTTTCGTCCGACCTTGGCCGATGGCAGTGCGGGCACCCCACAAATTCCGGTAGACCTGCCGACCTTCGACGAAGTGGTCGGGCCGGTAGTGGCTGCCAAAGACTTCAACAGCTTCATTCTTGACCGGTTTAACGCGTCGAAGCTGAACGTCTACACGATCCACGCAGAAGTAGAAGGGATTCTGATGGCTGATGTTTTTCGCCAGTTGCTGGCCCAGGCCGGGCAGCGCGGCATCGACTTTAAACCCCTGGGCGACCTGCTGCCCGCGGATGTGACCACCCTGCCCCAGCAACACCTGGTGCGCGGCGCGTTGAGCGGCCGTGAGGGTTGGCTCGGAGTGCAGCAGGCATGATCCGGCGCTGGGCACTGCCCCTGCTCCTGTTGGCGTTTGGCGTGTTTTACCTGTTACCGCTGGCCAGCCACGGCCTGTGGATTCCCGATGAGACCCGTTACGCGCAGATCAGCCAGGAAATGCTGTTGACCGGCAAATGGGCCTCGCCGCATTTCATGGGCATCCGCTACTTCGAGAAACCCGCTGCCGGCTACTGGATGATCGCGCTGGGCCAGGCGATCTTCGGTCAGAACCTGTTCGGTGTGCGCTTTGCTTCGGCCCTGAGCACCGGGCTGAGCATTCTGCTGGTTTACCTGGTGTCGCGCCGCTTGTGGAATGACCCGCAAAAAAGCCTGGTCAGCACCGTGCTGTACATGAGCTTTGTCAGCGTGGCATTGCTGGGTGGCTACGCCAACCTGGACCCGCAATTCACCTTCTGGGTCAACCTGACCGGCGTTGCGCTGTGGTTCTGCTTTGACAGCAGCACCCGCCAGGGCCGCTTGGGGTCCTGGGCGTTGCTGGGTTTTGCCTGCGGCATGGGTTTCATGACCAAGGGGTTTCTGGCCTGGTTGCTGCCGGTGTTGATCGCCCTGCCCTATGCAATCTGGCAGAAGCGTTTTCGTGAGTTGCTCGGGTACGGCGTGGTTGCCGTGGTCGTGGCCATTATCGTCAGCCTGCCCTGGGCGCTGGCCGTGCACCTGCAAGAGCCGGATTACTGGAACTTCTTCTTCTGGCACGAGCATATCCAGCGCTTTGCCGGTGATGACGCCCAGCACGCCGAGCCGTTCTGGTTCTACCTGCCGCTGATGGTCGCGTTCTCGCTGCCGTGGATTGCGCTGTTGCCGTCCACGCTCAAACAGGCGTGGCTGCAAAAACGCCTACCGCAGACCGCCTTCCTGTTGCTGTGGCTGCTGATGCCCCTGGCATTTTTCAGCCTGGCCAAAGGCAAGCTGCCGTCGTACATCATGCCGTGCCTGCTGCCGTTGGCCTTGTTGATGGGCTCGACCCTGAGCGACAAGCTCGCCCTGGGCCACGGCCGTGCCCTGCGCATCAACGGCTGGTTGAACCTGGCGCTGGGTGTTCTGGCGGTGCTGGCGCTCAGCTGGTTCCAATTGAAAAAGCCTGTGTATGACCACGGCGAAGAAACCCTCAGCCTGGTGCTGCTGTTCACCTTTCTGTTCGGCTGGATCGTGGTCAACCTGCTCCAGGCGGCGCGCCCGCTGAAACTGTGGGCCGCGCCGGTGATCGGCAGCTGGCTGCTGGTGGCATTGGTGCCCGCCGCTTTGCCGCATTCGGTGGTTTACAACAAGACCCCGGACCAGTTCATCATCGATCACCTGGACGAACTGCAACCCACTGCCTCCCTGCTCAGCAATGACCTTGGCGCGGCCTCGGCGCTGTCGTGGCGCATGGGGCGTCCGGACGTCAGCCTCTACAACACGGTCGGCGAAGTGAAATACGGCATCGCCTACCCGGACACCGCGCACCGCAGGATCGATACCCACGAAGTCCAGCAATGGATGAGCGAGGCGCGCAAGAAAGGTTCTGTCGGTGTGGTCATGCGGGTCAAGGGTGACGATGAAGTCGCCGAAGTCAACCTGCTGCCCAAGGACGGTAAACGCTATGAGCAAGGCAACATTGTGATCCTGATTTTCCCACAGGCCGCGCAATGATCACCCTGCTTCTATTGCTGGGCGCATGCCTGCTGACGTGCATGGGCCAGGTCTCGCAAAAGTTTGCCGTGGAAAGCTGGCGCGACCAGCCGGAGGGTTGGGCGCCCAAATTGCGCTCGCCGTGGCTGTGGTCGGCGCTGGTGTGCCTGGGCCTGGGCCTGCTGGTCTGGCTGCTGGTGTTGCAGCGCCTGGAAGTGGGCATCGCCTACCCGATGCTCAGCCTGAATTTTGTACTGGTCACGCTGATGGCGCGCTTTGTTTTTCATGAACACATCGACGGCCGGCACTGGCTGGGCGTGGCGCTGGTGATCGGCGGTGTGGTGTTGCTGGGGCGTCACGTATGAGCCGGGCTCAAGGCTTTGCCCTGGCCCTTGGCAGTGTCGGCCTGGTCAGCGCCGCCCAATTGGGCATGCGCTGGAGCATGACGCGCCTGCCGCTGCCAGCCGACTGGCTGAATGCGTTCAACAGCAATGCCATCGACCTCGGCGCCTTGGGCGTGGTGATCCTGGCGATCATCGCCTATGCGCTGTCGATGCTGTGCTGGCTTGGCGCACTCAAGCATTTGCCGCTGGGTCGCGCCTATTCGCTGCTCAGCATCAGCTACGCGTTGGTCTACCTGCTGGCCGCCAGCCTGCCGGTGTTCCACGAAGCTTTTTCGCTTTCAAAAACCCTGGGGGTGGCGTTGGTCATCCTCGGTGTTCTGGTTATTAACTCTCGTCGTGCTAGCGTTGCAAGCCCCAGGAATGTCCCATGAAAATCAGTGTATTTGGTAGCGGTTACGTCGGTCTGGTGCAGGCCACCGTATTGGCCGAAGTCGGTCACGATGTGATCTGCATGGACGTGGACAAGAGCAAGGTCGAGTCGCTCCAGAAAGGCCATGTGACCATCTTCGAGCCGGGGCTTGCGGCCATGGTCAAGGAAAACCTGGAAAGCGGGCGCCTGCACTTTACCTTCGATGAAAAGCTCGCGGTCGAACACGGTGAAGTACTGTTTATTGCCGTGGGCACGCCGTCGGATGAAGACGGCTCGGCCGACCTCAAATACGTGCTGTCGGTGGGTGATGCCGTGTCCCGCCACCGCGTGGAGCCGGTGATCCTGGTGGAAAAATCCACCGTTCCCGTCGGCACCGGCGACACCCTGCGTGCGCACATCGAAAAGAACCTGCGCACCGCCGGCCGGCAGCTGGAGTTCGATATCGTCTCCAACCCGGAATTTCTCAAGGAAGGCTCGGCCGTCGCCGACTGCCGCCGTCCGGACCGCATCATCATCGGCTGCGAGCGCGAGGAAGTGCGTGAAGTGATGCGCGACCTCTACGCGCCGTTCAACCGCAACCATGACCGCATCATCTTCATGGACCTGCGCAGCGCCGAACTGACCAAGTACGCCGCCAACTGCATGCTGGCGACCAAGATCAGCTTTATCAACCAGATCGCCGAGCTGGCCGAACACCTGGGCGCGGACATCGAAGCCGTGCGCCTGGGCATCGGTGCCGACTCGCGGATCGGTTACCACTTCATCTACCCCGGTTGCGGCTACGGCGGCTCCTGCTTCCCCAAGGACATGCGCGCCTTGATCCACAGCGCCAAGCAAGCCAACTGCTCCAGTGACTTGCTGGAAGCCGTGGAAGCGATCAACCAGCGCCAGAAGAGCAAGCTGTTCGAGCGTATCAACGCTTACTTCAAGGGCAACCTGCAGGGCAAGACTTTTGCCTTGTGGGGCCTGGCGTTCAAGCCCAACACCGATGACATGCGCGATGCACCGAGCCGTGTGCTGATGGAGGCCTTGTGGGCCGCGGGTGCCAATGTCCGTGCATTTGACCCGGAAGCCATGCAGGAAACTCAGCGCATCTACGGCGACGAGTCACGCCTGACGCTGTTGGGCACGCCGGAATCGGCCTTGAGCGGCGCCGATGCGCTGATCGTTTGCACCGAATGGCAGCAGTTCAAGGCACCGGATTTCGACCTGATCCACGCACGCCTGAAAAACCCGGTGATCTTCGACGGTCGCAACCTGTATGACGGCGAACGCCTGGCTCGCAAAGGCTTCAAGTACTTCCCGATGGGCCGTGGCGACTCCTGTGAACTGCCGATCCCTCAGCAAAACTGGGTACAGCAGGTCAAGGAAGCCTGATACGTGAACAAAGCTTATCCGCCCCTGCTCACTGCAACGATCCGTCACCAGTCGCTGGGGCTTGGGCTCCTGGCGCTGGTGCTGTTTATTGCCGGCAACTGGCACCAGGCGATTATCGGGTTTGACTCGCGCTTCGTGGTGTTTGCCCAGGAAATGCTGCGTCATGGGCCGAGCTTTTTCCCCACGACCTACGGGCAGCCCTACGCCGATTACCTGGCCACCTCGACCGTGTTGACGTGGTTGTTCTCGTTGCCCTTGGGCCAGGTCACCAGCTTGACCGCCTGGTTGCCCACGGCCATCGCTTCGGCGCTGATCGTGATGCTGGTGTATCGGCTGACGGCGCCCTACTCCGTGCGCTGGGGCCTGCTGAGTATTGCGATGTTGCTGCTCAGCAGCACTTTCATCAGTGAAACCCGGGCGGTGTCCCTCGACCAGATGCTCGCGGCAGTGGCCTTGGCGGTGTTTTACCTGGGGTATGCGCATGATCACTTCGCCAGCCCGAAACGCCTGCACTGGCTGTTCCTGTTGCTGATCGTCGGCTTCGCCATCCGTGGGCCGATCGGCCTGGTGATTCCAACCGGCGTGCTGTGCAGCTATTACCTGCTCAACCGGCAGTGGCGCCAACTGTTCACCTTCGGCCTGATTGCCCTGGCGTTGCTGGCGGCCTGTGTGGGCCTGTTGCTGCTGCTGGCCAAGCTCAGCGGTGGCGAGGACTTCATGCAGGACGTGATCCGTATGCAGTTCCTGGGGCGCATGGATGGCACCGAAGGTTCCAGCGGCGCGCTGTATTACTTCACCAGCTCGCTGGGCAATTATGCCCTGGCCTATCCACTGGCACTGTTGGTGCTGGTGGCGGTGGCCGTCGGCGGGCGCCGCACGCCAGACCCGGCCTTGCAGCTGGTGCTGTATTGCGCCGCCGCCGGGTTGCTGGTGATGCTGGGCTTGTCGGTGCCTCAGGCAAAAAAGGCGCGCTACATCCTGCCGATGTTGCCGATGGCGGCGATCCTTGCGGCCTACCCGTTCCAGGTCACCCAGGGGCGGCTGTTTGCAGGGCTGCGCGCCTTGATGCTGGGTATCTGGACGCTGATGCCGGCACTGCTGGCCGTCGGGCTGGTGGTGGCGCGCCGACGTTACGCCGAGCAACTGGGCAACCTGGGGGTGATATTCGGCGTACTGGGCGTGCTTCAGGTACTGGCGCTGCTGGCGGTCTTCAACGTGCGGATACGCGCGACGGGGCCAGCCTTCGCTGCGGTACTGGCGCTCTGGACGACTTACATCGTGGTGGTTGAACCCCTGGAGCGCGCGCTCTACGACACCCGCACCTTCACCCTGGCGGTCAAAGATCAGATCACGCAGCAGCCGGCGCCTGTGGTATTGCACGGGTTGGGCAAGGATGCGAAAGCCATCAAGTTCATGGTCAACTTCAACTGCGACAAGGTGCCGTTGTTCACCCATTCCTCCGCAGACCTGGCCCCGCTGCAAGGGCCTGCCTGGCTGGTGATGAGCGCGCAGGATTTCGAAAACCTGCAGGACCCGCGCTTGAAATCGGTTACGCCGACGCTTACCGGGGAGTTTGACAAAGACCCTTATGTGCTGCTGCATATGGGGAAAACCCCGGCGCCCTGATCGCGGTGCTGGCCGTGTGTACAAGACGACGCCCACTTCAACAAGAGTGGGCGTTTTCATTACCGCAACCGAGAAAGCACCTACACAGCTATGCGTAACGGCTGGTGCACTTTGTCTTCCGGCGCCTGGAACCCAAATGTAGACTCGTTTGCCAGGTGCGGTAACCCATTCCGGCCCCAACGTCTGGCTTATCTCACCAGCCCGAGGCTGGCGCACCCTGGATAACAAGAACGCAGTAGGCCTGCCCATACACACGGCGGTTTACGCATACGAGGGCAATGCCGTGGCGCAAGATCCGATGTCAATTCCCGTGCCGAGGCTGGATCGGTTGATGGCACTGCGCGACGCCCTGGTGGCGTTGAAGGGGCCACTGGCCAGCGACCTGACGCTGCAGGAAAACCTGCAAAGACAGCTATTCAATGAAGAGACCGACAGGCGCGTATTGGGCCATGTCAGCCCACCCTTTGCGCAGATGACGCGCCTGATTCCTTTCGGCGAAGTCATTTGAACGCGCTTAAAACAATTTGATTTCAATAAACTTGCACTCAACCCTCATTAATATGCAGTGGAGCCCTTGAGCAAAGATCGGCACACTGTGCAGGTTCCTCCCCCAAACGTTGGAACTTTCAAGGGCTTTTCCGGGCAACCAGACAAGCCTTTTTTTTCGCCCGCAATTTCAGGACCGCTTTAATGCTTACCCGTTGGTTACCTGCTGCAATCAATACCCGCCCTGCTGAATGGAGCCGTGCAGCGATCGGCATGGCCCTGGGCACGCTGTTCAGTGTTTGGGTGTGCGCCCAAGTGTTTGGCATGGAGGTCGCGCTGCACCTGCTCGGCCCGCTCGGTGCCTCGGCTGTGTTGCTGTTTGCGGTGTCTTCCGGCGCGCTGGCCCAACCCTGGTCGATCATCGGCAGCTATTTGTGCGCGGGTGTTGTTGCCCTGCTGGTTGCCCGCGTATTGGGGCGTACGCTGGGCAGCGCATGCCTGGCGGCGGGCATGACCGTTATCCTGATTTGCTGGCTGCGCTGCCTGCACCCGCCGGCCGGTGGCCTGGCAATGACGTTGGTACTGGCAGACCCGGCCTCCGTGGCCCTTGGGTGGCAGGTGCTGGCGCCGGTCATGCTGGGCGCGGGTGCGCTGCTGGCGTGTGCACTGGCGTATAACAACGCCACGCGCACGCGCTATCCCAGGGGTGCGGTCGAGTCACCGGCAGCGGTCATGGGCAATACGGCGTCCGCAACAGACCCGGCCATCACGGCGGCCGACTTGAAACGGGCGCTGGCCGAGATGGAGCAGTTTTACGATGTGCAACCGAGCGAACTCGAACAGTTGATCCATGCCGCAGAAGGCCATGCGCGACGCCGCAGCATCGGCGAAGTACTGGCCCGCCGCGCCGCCTGAGCCTGCGTGCATAAATGCAAAAACGACCTGCAGGATTCCGGGTTGTACTGGGCAAATTTGCACTGGTACGATCGCGAGAAGGTTCGTCCGCGAACATCTTGATAAAGAACAATAAAAGCAGGGAGTTACAGATGACTGCTCAGGTTTCATCCGAAGCAAGCCGCGCCGAAATTCTTCAGGACGAAGTGCTGGCCGACGTTCGCAACCACATCGGCCACCTCACCCTCAATCGTCCCGCTGGCTTGAACGCCATCACCCTGGACATGGTTCGCAGCCTGACGGCGCAGTTACAGGCCTGGGCGGATGACCCGCAGGTCTACGCCGTGGTGCTGCGCGGTGCTGGCGAAAAGGCCTTCTGCGCCGGGGGCGACATCCGTTCGCTGTACGACAGTTTCAAGAACGGCGACAGCCTGCACGCCGACTTTTTTGTCGAGGAGTACGCCCTCGATCTGGCCATCCACCATTACCGCAAACCCGTCCTGGCGCTGATGGACGGGTTCGTTCTCGGCGGCGGCATGGGCCTGGTGCAAGGCGCTGATCTGCGCGTGGTCACCGAGCGCAGCCGCCTGGCGATGCCGGAAACGGCCATTGGTTATTTCCCGGATGTGGGCGGAAGCTACTTCCTGCCGCGCATACCCGGCGAGTTGGGGATTTACCTGGGCGTCACCGGCGTACAGATTCGCGCGGCCGACGCGTTGTATTGCGGGCTGGCGGACTGGTACCTCGAAAGCTCCCGGCTCGCCGACCTGGACCAGAAACTCGACCGCCTGCAATGGCAGGACTCGCCGCTCAAAGACCTGCAAGGCGTACTCGCCAAACTGGCTGTGCAGCAATTGCCCGACGCGCCGCTGGCAGCATTGCGCCCGGCCATCGACCATTTCTTCGCCCTGCCGGACGTGCCAAGCATCGTCGAGCAGTTGCAGCAAGTCACCGTCGCCGACTCCCATGAGTGGGCGCTGAACACCGTCGCGCTGATGCAGACCCGTTCTCCGCTGGCGATGGCCGTCACCCTGCAAATGCTGCGCCTGGGCCGCCGCCTGCCGCTGGAACAGTGCTTCGCGCTGGAATTGCACCTGGATCGCCAGTGGTTCGAGCGCGGCGACCTGATCGAAGGGGTACGCGCGTTGATCATCGACAAGGACAAAACGCCGCGCTGGCGCCCAGCCACGATCCACGACCTGAACGCCACCCATGTGGAGAGCTTCTTCCACGACTTCAAGCAGTTTGGGAGATAAGCCATGCAAGATATTGAATACACTGAAGAACAAGTAATGATTCGTGACATGGCACACGACTTTGCCCGCGGTGAAATCGCGCCCCATGCCCAAGCGTGGGAGAAAGCCGGCTGGATCGATGATGCCCTGGTCGCCAAGATGGGCGAACTGGGCCTGCTGGGGATGGTGGTGCCCGAAGAATGGGGTGGCACCTATGTCGATTACGTCGCCTACGCCCTGGCGGTTGAAGAGATCTCGGCCGGCGACGGCGCCACCGGTGCGCTGATGAGTATCCACAATTCAGTCGGTTGCGGGCCAATCCTCAACTACGGCACACAAGCGCAGAAAGAAGCCTGGCTGCCCGACCTTGCCAGTGGCCAGGCCATCGGCTGTTTTTGCCTGACCGAACCCCAGGCAGGTTCCGAAGCCCATAACCTGCGCACACGTGCCGAACTGCGCGATGGCCAGTGGGTGATCAATGGCGCCAAGCAGTTTGTCAGCAACGGTAAACGCGCCAAGCTGGCCATTGTGTTTGCGGTGACGGATCCGGACTTGGGCAAAAAAGGCATTTCCGCGTTCCTGGTGCCCACCAATACGCCAGGGTTTGTGGTTGACCGCACAGAACACAAGATGGGCATTCGCGCGTCGGATACCTGCGCCGTCACCCTCAACCAATGCACGGTGCCTGAAGCCAATTTGCTCGGTGAGCGTGGCAAAGGCCTGGCTATCGCCCTGTCCAACCTCGAGGGCGGGCGCATCGGCATTGCTGCCCAGGCCCTGGGCATCGCCCGCGCGGCCTTTGAGGCGGCGCTGGCGTATGCGCGCGATCGCGTGCAGTTCAACCAGGCGATTATCGAGCACCAGAGTGTCGCTAACCTGCTGGCCGACATGCAAACCCGCCTGAATGCCGCACGGTTGCTGATCCTGCACGCCGCGCGCTTGCGCAGTGCCGGCAAACCGTGCCTGTCGGAAGCGTCCCAGGCCAAGCTGTTCGCCTCGGAAATGGCCGAGAAGGTCTGCTCCTCAGCGATGCAGATTCACGGTGGGTATGGGTATCTGGAAGATTATCCGGTGGAGCGTTACTACCGGGATGCGCGAATCACGCAGATTTACGAGGGCACGAGCGAGATTCAGCGGATGGTGATCGCGCGCGAGCTGAAGAACTACCAGCTCTAAGCTAAAC
Organism: Pseudomonas sp. MF08831; assembly: GCF_059862645.1. Lineage (NCBI taxonomy): Bacteria > Pseudomonadati > Pseudomonadota > Gammaproteobacteria > Pseudomonadales > Pseudomonadaceae > Pseudomonas > Pseudomonas sp. MF08831. The sequence continues at coordinate 70,078 of NZ_JCBCUX010000018.1, forward strand.
AGGCTGTGCAGGCGCTCGCTTGCCAGCGATGCAGGCACCTCGGTTCACCTGCTGGACCGAAGTGCAGCTATTGCAGGCAAGCCAGCTCCCACAACTTGATCGGTGATGACGTTGCAATCGGCGAACGTGTTCGCCTGATTGCCAGCGTATTCAAGCGCTGCCCACGCTAACTAATACGCTGCAAAACCAATATGGGAGCGGGCTTGCCCGCGAATACGGCGTATCGGTCAGCGAATGTATCGACTGATCCAGCGCATTCGCGAGCAAGCCCGCTCCCACACGTTGCGTTCCAGCAGTCCTGAAGCCGGTTACTTATCGTTGAAATCGGGCGCACGCTTGGCCACAAACGCCGCCATCCCTTCCTTCTGATCCTGCGTTGCAAACGCCGCATGGAACACCCGGCGCTCAAAGCGCACGCCTTCGGAGAGGCTCACTTCAAACGCGCGGTTCACGCTTTCCTTGACCATCATGCTGATCGGCACGGATTTGCCGGCGATCAGCGTCGCCACCTTCAGTGCCTCTTCCAGCAGCTCATCCGCCGGCACGATACGCGCCACAATCCCGCAACGCTCGGCTTCCACCGCATCGATAAAACGCCCGGTCAGGCACATTTCCATGGCCTTGGCCTTGCCCACCGCGCGGGTCAGGCGCTGGGTGCCGCCCATGCCCGGCAGCACGCCGAGGTTGATTTCCGGCTGGCCGAACTTGGCGCCGTCGCCCGCGAGGATGAAGTCGCACATCAACGCCAGTTCACAGCCGCCGCCCAAGGCAAAGCCGTTGACGGCGGCAATGATCGGCTTGCGCCGGTTGGCTACGCGGTCGCTGTCGCTGAACAGGTCGTCCAGGTAAATCTGAGGGTAGGTCAGCTCGGCCATTTCCTTGATGTCGGCACCGGCGGCGAAGGCTTTTTTCGAGCCGGTCAGCACGATGCAGCCGATATGCGGGTTGGCCTCCAGGCTGTCCAGCGCCTGGTTCAACTCGCTGACCAGTTGCGCATTCAAGGCGTTAAGGGCTTGCGGGCGATTGAGGGTAATCAGCCCGACGCGGCCCTGGACCTCGAGCAAAATGGTTTCGTAACTCATGGAATGGCTCCTTAAAGATTGCGTGAGATGACCATGCGCTGGATATCGCTGGTGCCTTCGTAAATCTGGCAGACCCGCACATCGCGGTAGATCCGCTCCAAGGGAAAGTCGCTCAGGTAACCGTAACCGCCCAAGGTTTGCAAGGCGGCCGAGCAGACTTTTTCGGCCATTTCCGAGGCGAACAGCTTGGCCATCGAAGCCTCGACCAAGGCTGGCTTGCCGCTGTCGCGCAGGGCGGCGGCGTAATGCACCATCTGCCGAGCGACGGCAATTTGCGTGGCCATGTCTGCCAGGCGAAACGCCACGGCCTGGTGTTCGATCAAGGTTTTGCCGAAGCTTTCGCGCTCGCGTGCATAGTCACGTGCGGCTTCAAATGCCGCACGCGCCATGCCCACCGATTGCGAAGCGATGCCGACGCGGCCGCCTTCAAGGTTGGCCAGGGCGATCTTGTAGCCTTCACCCTCCTCGCCCAATCGGTTGGCGACCGGCACCTTCACGTCTTCAAACAGAATCTGGCAGGTGTCGGACGCATGCTGGCCGAGCTTGTCTTCGACCCGTGCGACGGTGTAACCCGGTGAGTCGGTGGGCACGATAAACGCGCTGATCCCGCGCTTGCCGGCGGCCGGGTCGGTGACCGCAAACACAATCACGATCCCGGCGTTTTGCCCGGAGGTGATGAACTGTTTGCAGCCATTGAGCACGTAGTGATCGCCGTCCAGGCGCGCGCGGGTTTTCAGGCTGCTGGCATCGGAACCGGCCTGCGGTTCGGTCAGCGCAAAGGCGCCGAGCATGGCACCGCTGGCCAGCGGCGTGAGGAACTGTTCTTTCTGCTGATCGTTGCCGAATTTCAGAATCGGCACGCAGCCCACCGAGTTGTGCACGCTCATGATGGTCGAGCACGCGCCGTCACCGGCGGCGATTTCCTCCAGGGCCATCGCATAGGCCAGGTAGCCGGTGTCGCAACCGCCCCACTGTTCGGGTACCAGCATGCCGAAAAAGCCCAGTTCGGCCATTTCGCCGATGGCTTGCCTGGGAAAGCGGTGCTCGCGGTCCCACTCGGCAGCGAACGGTTTCAAGCGCTCCTGGGCAAATTGCCGGGCCGCGTCGCTGATTTGCAGTTGTTCGTCATTGGGCAGCATAAAAAGTCCTTAATACACGCATTCGACGGCCATGGCCGTGGCTTCACCGCCGCCGATACAAATGGCCGCAACGCCGCGCTTGAGGCCTTTCTGGCGCAGCGCCGAGAGCAAGGTCACCAGAATGCGCGCGCCCGAAGCGCCGATCGGATGCCCCAGCGCGCAGGCGCCGCCGTGGATGTTGACCTTGCTGTGGGGGATTTCCAGCTTGCTCATGGTCACCAGGCTGACCACCGCAAAGGCTTCGTTGATCTCGAACAAATCCACTTCGCCAAGGTGCCAGCCGGTCTTGCTCATCAGCTTGCGAATCGCCCCCACCGGTGCCACCGGGAACAGCCCCGGCTCGTCGGCGAACGCCGCGTGCCCATGGATGATTGCCAGCGGTTTGAGCCCACGCTTTTGCGCGTCGGACTGACGCATCAGCAGCAGCGCCGCCGCGCCGTCGGAGATCGAACTGGAGTTGGCCGCCGTCACCGTACCGCCTTCGCGGAAAGCCGGTTTCAGGCTGGCGATCTTGTCCAGCTTGGCTTTGGGGGGCTGTTCGTCATGCAGGATGGTTTTTTGCTCTTTACCGACGGTGACCTGCACCGGGACGATTTCGGCGGCGAAGCTGCCGTGGGTGATCGACTCCTGGGCACGGTTCAGCGAGGCAATGGCGAAGGCGTCCTGGGCTTCACGGGTAAAGCCGTTGTGCTCAGCACAGTCTTCGGCAAAGGTGCCCATCAGGCGGCCCTTGTCGTAGGCGTCTTCAAGGCCGTCGAGAAACATGTGGTCGAGGACCTTGCCGTGGCCCATGCGGTAGCCACTGCGCGCGCGGTCCAGCAGGTACGGCGCGTTGGACATGCTCTCCATGCCACCGGCCACCACCACCTCGACACTGCCGGCCAGCAGCGAGTCGTGGGCAAGAATGGTCGCCTCCATGCCCGAACCACACATTTTGTTCAGCGTGGTGCAGCGCGTGGCCTTGTCCAGCCCGGCGCCCAGCGCCGCCTGACGCGCAGGCGCCTGGCCGAGGCCTGCGGGCAATACGCAGCCGAACAGCACTTCATCCACCGCGTCCGGGGCGATGCCGGCGCGTTCGACGGCGGCGCGAATCGCGGCGGCACCCAGTTGCGGCGCAGTCAGGCCCTTGAGGTCGCCCTGGAACCCGCCCATGGGCGTGCGGACGGCGCTGACGATAACAATCGGATCGTGCATGAAAAATTCTCCTTACTTGGCGGCCATGCGCAAGGCGCCGTCGAGACGGATGACCTCGCCATTGAGCATGCTGTTTTCAATGATGTGCCGCACCAGCGCGGCGTACTCGGCCGGTTTGCCCAGGCGTGGCGGGAATGGCACGCCGGCGGCCAGGGAATCGCGCACCTCTGGGGTCATGCCGGCCATCATCGGCGTTTCGAAAATGCCTGGGGCGATGGTCATGACCCGGATGCCAAAGCGCGCCAGTTCGCGGGCAGCCGGCAGCGTCAGGCTGGCGATGGCGCCTTTGGACGCGGCATACGCCGCCTGGCCGATCTGCCCGTCAAAGGCGGCCACCGACGCGGTATTGATGATCACGCCACGCTCGCCGTCGGCATTCGCCTCGGTTTCAGCGATGGCGGCGGCGGCCAGGCGCAGCAGGTTGAAGCTGCCGATCAGGTTGACGTTGATCACTTGGGCAAAGCTTGCCAGCGCATGCGGGCCGTTCTTGCCAAGGATTTTCTCGCCACGCACCACACCGGCGCAGTTCACCAGCCCATGCAAACCGCCGAACGCGGCGACGGTGGCTTGCACGGCCGCTTCGGCAGCGGCTTCCTGGCTGATGTCCGCCACGGCGCTGCGGGCGTTATCGCCCAACTGCCGGGCCTTGGCCGCGACGGCTTCGGCGTTGAGGTCCACCAGCATCACCTTGGCACCGGCGGCTACCAGCATCTCAGCGGTGGCCGCGCCGAGGCCCGAAGCGCCGCCGCTGACCAGGAATACCTTGTTTTCAATCTGCATCTTTAGTTCCTTTGAAAGGGATCACGCCAAGGCTGCTTGAGCCTTGGCGATTTCCTGATTACGCAAAATAAAACGTTGCAGCTTGCCGCTCGGGGTTTTCGGCAAGTCGCTGGCAAATTCGATTTCTCGCGGGTAGGCATGCGCGGCGAGGCGCTTGCGCACGTGCAGGCGCAGCTCTTCGGCCAGTTCAGGCGTAGCGCGGTATTGCTCGTTGAGCACCACAAAGGCTTTCACCAGCTCGGTGCGTTCCGGGCAGGGCTTGCCGACCACCGCGGCTTCGACCACGGCCGGGTGCTCGACCAGGGCACTTTCCACGTCGAAGGGGCCGACGCGGTAGCCAGAGGTGGTGATCACGTCATCACTGCGCCCGACAAAACTGATGCTGCCGTCCGGGTTCAGCTCCACGGTGTCGCCGCTGAGGTAGTACTTGCCGACAAAGGCCTTGGTCTTCACGCCGTCGTAACCAGCGAACCAGCACATCGGCGACTGTTCGCGGTCAATGGCGAGAATGCCCGGCTGACCGGCGGGCAGTTCCTGATGGTTGTCATCGAGCACCACGATGCGGTGCCCCGGCGAGGCAAAGCCGGCTGAGCCAACATGCACCGGATGCGCCAGGCCATGGTGGTTGCACAGCACCATGCCCAGTTCGGTCTGGCCATAGTGGTCGTGGATGGTCACGCCCAGGTTCTCGGCGAACCAGCGGATCACTTCCGGGTTCAGGGGTTCGCCGGCGCTGCTGACAATGCGCAGTTTGCCCTTGATCGCGCGGGCGAACTGCTCACCGCCGGCAATCAGCAGGCGGTACGCGGTCGGTGAGCCCGTCAGGTTGGTGATGCCGTACTTGTTGATCACCCGGCAGGTGCTCTCCAGGGTGAACGGCCCATCGTAAAAGGTGATCGGGTGGCCCATGGACAACGGCCCGGTCACGCCAAAATAGATGCCGTAAGCCCAACCCGGGTCGGCAACGTTCCAGAACGCGTCTTCGGGGCGAAGGTCTACTGCGTCGCGGGTGTAGCGCTCAAAGGCAACGATGGCCTTGAGCGGCACCGACAGGGCTTTCGACGGGCCGGTGGTGCCCGAGGTGAACATCAGCAAAAACGGCGCGTCACCGTCCAGCATCACCGGCTCGCAGGCGTTGGAATAATTCGGCAGTTCGGCCCAGAAGCTGTAGTCGCCGCGCACAATGCCTTCGCCCCTGGCCCCGGCGACAGTGACGATGGTCGGGCAACCTTCCACGTCCGCAAGCTTGGGCCGGTTCACCGCGTCGGTGACCACCAGTGCGGCGCCCGAACTGCTCAAGCGATGTTCAATGGCCTTGGGCCCGAAAGCGGTAAACAGCGGCTGATAGACCGCGCCGATGCGCCACGTGGCGAACACCACCACCAGCAATTCTGCGGTGCGCGGCAGCAGGCCGGCCACCTTGTCGCCGCGTTTGACGCCCTGGGCCAGGAGGAAATTGGCGAAGCGGGCGGCCTGGTCCTGCAAGTCTGTGAAGGTGGACGTGGCGCTGCGCCCGTCCTTGCCTTCCCAGAACAGCGCGATGCGGCCCGGCAGCGCATGCCGATCGCAGCATTCCACGCAGGCATTGAGCGCCTGCAGGTTGCCGGCAAGTGCGGCGTCGACGGTGTGCTGGTAATCAAACTCGGTAGTGGCAGCCAAATACTCACGCATCGTTTCAAATCCTTGTGGTTTTTATTTTCAGGACGCTTTTGAACACGTAAACCGTGGAAATAGTCGCTCTGCAGCGTTACAGCAGCAATGGTCAAAGCCTTCAACTTGGCTGACTGGTTTGGCCAATCATTGAGCGCGCTGATCAGCCGGTCAGTTCAAGTGACTGGACGCCCGCCACGGTTGCTTCTAACCTTGGGGCCTGCGCCACCAAAAAAGCCTCCCTGCAATGATCGTTCGTCCCAAACCCAACCTCCTGGGCATCCTGTTTTCCCTCAAGGGCTCGATTGCCAAGCGCATCGCGCTGCGCAGCCTGCTGGTGACCTTGCTGGCCTCGGTGATCGTGCTGGTTGAAACCTTGCACCCGGCGTATTTTTCCAAGGTCAACGCCACGCCGTTCACCTTGCTGGGCTTGTCGTTGTCGATCTTCATGAGCTTTCGCAACAACGCCTGCTATGACCGCTGGTGGGAAGGCCGCAAGCAGCTGGGGCAAATGATCATCGATGTGCGCTCACTGATCCGCGAAACCCAGGTGCTGACTGATCCGGCTGAGCGCAGTGGGCTACTGCGCGGTTTGTGCGGCTTTGCCCATGGCCTGATTGCGCGCCTGCGCCATGAAGACGAGGCAGGCGCCATCACGCCGTGGATCGGCGTTGATCGCGCGCACCCAAATCTTCCAGACGCTGTGCTGCAACAACTGGGCGCGCGCTTTTCCGGGCTGGCCGAGCAAGGCGTCATCAGCGAATGGCGCTACATCCAGCTGGAAACCCGACTGGTCAGCCTCAGCCAGGTGCAGGCGTCGTGCGAGCGGATCAAGCACACGCCGCTGCCCTTCCCTTACACGCTGCTGTTGCACCGCACCATCTACCTGTTCTGCATTCTGCTGCCGTTTGCCATGGCCGAGCCGCTGGGCTGGCTGACGCCGGTGTTCACCGCCATCGTCAGCTACACCTTCTTTGGCCTGGATGAAATCGGCGGCGACCTGGAAGACCCGTTCGGTTTTGATGAAAATGACCTGCCGTGCAATGCCATCGTGCGCACGTTGGAGCGCGAGATTCTTGCCGCTCTGGGCGAAAGCGACTTGCCGCCGGCCCTGGAACCCATTGAATACGTGCTGAGCTGATGCGGGTTTGACACTCGCCGTGGTCTGACCGAAGCTGATGGCTTTGCACTAGCTGCCACCAGCTTTTGGACGCCTGCATGTCAAAGTCACGCCGTTACTCCATCATCGGCCTGTGCGCCCTGTTGTTGATTGTGTTGCTCACCTGGTTTTTCTCCCGCCCTACCCCGGTGGCCGTGCCGCCGGCGATTGCCCATGGTTACGCCAAAGCCTTGAAGCAGGCGCATAACGGCGAACCCGGCGCCGCGCGCGTGCTGTACCAACAGCTCGGCCGGCCGGACCTGTCGCCTGAACGTCGCGCTGCCTTGCACGCCGAGTTGCCCAACTACCCAAGCCCGCAGGCACTGAAGCTCGCCGACAAAGACCTGGCCAATGATTCGCCAGTGGTGCGTGAGGCGGCGATCCACAGCATTGTCGGCCTGGTGCCCAGCGGTCAACGCGTCTTGTTGCTGGGGCCGGTGCTCGACGATTCCGAACAGGCGGTGCGCTTTGCTGCTGCCAATGCCTTGCTCGGTCTGTCGCCGGACACCCTGGGGCTGTACTTCGGGCCGTTGCAGCAAGTGCTCGATGAGTTCGTGAAGACTCTCAAAAGTGAGCCGGAAACGGCCGAAAGCTGGATTCAACTGGCGCGCCTCTACATCCATAGTGCGCTGCTGCCAGACGCCCAAAATGCCCTCGAACAGGCCATGCGCTTGCAACCGGACAACCTGCAGGCGGTGGTCGCGCAAATCGAACTGCTGGACAAACAAGGCAAGACCGATGAGTCGCGGCAACTGCTGGCACGTCAGTTGGCGGCTCACCCCGACTCGGCTTACCTGCAGCATGCGCTGGGCATGTGGCTGTTGCACCATGGCGAGCGCCCGTACGCCCTGCTCGGCCTGTCCAAAGCGGTAGAGCTTGAACCGGACAATCAGGATTACCGTTACGACCTCGCCACGACCCTGCACGCCCAGGAAGAGTTGGAAGCCGCCCAGCGTCAGCTGGAAGACATCATTCAGCGCCATCCGGCCAACCGCAAGGCGCGGGTGTTGCTGGTCAATTACTGGAAAGAAAGCGGCCAGCTGCAAAACGTGCAGGTATTGCTGGCGCAACTTGAGCAACAGAACCCGGATGACCCGGCGTTGCAGCAAGGCCTGTAGGGCATTGCAAAAAGTTGTAATCCATACCCAGGCTTGTACAATTTTCGCGAAACGTTGAACCGCCACGGGCCTCCACGGTCAAGTGAATATGGCGCGCCCGAGGCGGCGCGCTCCTCTATTTGTACGTGACCTGAGGGCACTTCTTGTCTACATCCAACGAGCTGTTCAGTGAAAAGGCGGCCACCGGCATCGAAGGTCTTGATGACATTCTTTCTTTCCGGGGGGTTATCGCGCAGCCACCTGTTCCTGCTGGAAGGCGAACCCGGCACGGGCAAAACCACCATTGCGCTGCATTTTTTGCAGGCCGGCGCGAAAAACGGTGAACGTTCGCTGTACATCACCCTCTCCGAAACCGAGCGCGAATTGCGCCAGGGCGCCAAGTCCCATGGCTGGGACCTGGATGACAATATCCACATCTTCGAGCTGACCCCGCCAGAGAGCCTGCTCGACGCCAACCATCAGCAAAGCCTGCTGTACTCCTCCGACCTGGAGCTGGGCGAAGCCACACGGCAAATTTTTGAAGTGGTGGAGCGGGTCAAACCGACCCGCGTGGTCATCGACAGCCTTTCGGAGATCCGTCTGCTCGCGCAAAGCTCCCTGCGTTATCGCCGGCAGATCCTGGCAATCAAGCATTACTTCGTGCGCTACGACGCCACCGTGCTGCTGCTGGACGACCTGACCACCGAATCGCTGGATAAAACCGTACACAGCGTGGCCCACGGCGTGATTCGCCTGGAAGAACTGACGCCCAATTACGGCGCCGAACGCCGCCGCGTGCGGGTGGTGAAATACCGCGGGCAAAAATACCGTGGCGGCTTTCATGACTTCACCATCATGGGCGACGGCGTGCATGTGTTCCCGCGGCTGGTCGCCGCCGAGCATCGCGGCGGGTATGTCCGCCAGACCCTGAGCAGCGGCATTGTCGAACTGGACAGGCTGATGGGCGGCGGCGTCGAAACCGGCTCCAGCAGCTTGATTCTTGGCCCTGCGGGCACCGGTAAATCCCTGATTTCCATGATCTTCGCCGCAGCGGCTGTAGCCCGTGGCGAGAAAGCTGCGCTGTTTATCTTCGACGAAGAACTGGGTTTGTTGTTCGAACGCATGAAAAACATGGGCATCGACCTCGCTGCCCTGCAGGACACCGGCAACCTGCTGATCGAACAGGTGGACGCGGCCGAGTTGTCGCCCGGCGAGTTCTCGCACCGAGTGCGCCGTTGTGTTGACGAGCGCGGGATCAAAACCGTGGTCATCGACAGCATCAACGGCTATCAGGCGGCGATGCCGGAAGAAAACGCACTGATCCTGCACATGCATGAGCTGTTGCTGTACCTCAATCGCCGGGGAGCTGCCACGTTCATGACCGTCGCCCAGCACGGGCTGGTCGGTGACATGCAAGCCCCTGTCGACATTACGTACCTGGCCGATACCGTGATTTTGCTGCGTTACTTCGAAGCACTGGGCAAGGTACGCCGGGCCATCTCGATCATCAAAAAGCGCACCGGTTCGCATGAGTCGACCATTCGCGAGTACCGCATTGGCAGCCGTGGCATGACGGTGGGCGAGCCGCTCGACAACTTCCAGGGCGTGCTGCGCGGCATCCCGACTTTCAACGGCAGCGGCTCACCCTTGCTCAAGGAAGAGGGATCGTGATCGGCGTTTCTCCTGCCTCCGAGCGCGCAATTATCCTCGCGCCGATGGGCCGCGACGGCTCATTGGCGCTGATGATGCTGAACGAAGCTGGCTACAGCGGCATTGTTGCCAGCAACCTGGCCGATTTGTGCGAATTGCTCGAAGACGGCGCCGGCTTATTGGTAATTGCGGCGGAGGCGTTGCGCGGGGTTGACCTGGAGCCATTGCTGAAGCATCTGCATCAGCAGCCGGCATGGTCGGACTTGCCGATTGTGCTGATGACTCATCACGGCGGCAGCGAGCAGAATGGTTCGTCGCACTTGAGCGGGCTGCTGGGCAACGTGACCTTCCTCGAACGCCCCTTCCATCCCATCACCTTGATCAGCCTTGTGAGCGCAGCCCTGCGTGGCCGGCGCCGGCAATATGACGCCCGCGACCGCTTGATTGACTTGAGTGAAAGCGAGCTGCGCCTGCAACGCACCATGGAAACCCTCGAGCAGCAAGTCGAGGAGCGCACGGCGCAACTGCGCAGCAATGAAGAAGCCTTGCGCCAATCGCAGAAAATGGAAGCCGTAGGTCAGTTGACCGGCGGCATCGCGCATGACTTCAACAACATGCTCACCGGGATTATCGGCAGCTTGGAGCTGCTGCGACGGCGCATTGCGCGCGGCAAGCTCGATGACCTGGACGGCCTTATCGACCTGGGCGTGACCTCGGCCAACCGCGCGGCCGGCCTGACCCATCGCCTGTTGGCGTTTTCCCGTCGCCAATCGCTGGATTCCAAGCCTGTGGAGATCAACCAACTGGTGACCTCCATGGGTGAGCTGCTGCAACGCAGCATCAATGAAAGCATTGCCCTCGACAAGCGCCTCCACAGTCAGCTCTGGACTGCCGAAGCTGATCCCAATCAGCTCGAAAGCGCCCTGCTCAACCTGGTAATCAACGCGCGGGACGCCATGCCGGGCGGCGGCAAGTTAGTGGTTGAAACCACCAACCGCCACCTGGACAACGTGTTCACTGCGGCCTACGGCACCTTGAAGCCCGGCGACTATGTCGAGCTGAGCGTCAGCGACACCGGCTGCGGCATTCCAGAACACCTGATGGGCCGCGTGTTCGATCCATTTTTTACCACCAAGCCGATTGGCCAGGGCACCGGCCTCGGCTTATCGATGATCTACGGCTTTGCCCGCCAGTCCCATGGCCACGTCACCCTCCACAGCGAAGTGGGCAAAGGCACCACGGTGAGCCTGTTCCTGCCGCGTTTTGTCGGTGAACTGCAGGCGCCAGAACACGTCAATCCCGCTTTGGCGCCCTATGCCAATGCGGGTGAAACGGTATTGATCGTCGAGGATGACCCGGCAGTACGCGTGTTGGTCAGCGCCGTGCTCAACGAGTTGGGCTATGCCTTCGTCGAGGCCGCTGATGCGGACACGGCGCTGCCGATCATCGAATCCGACCAGCGTATCGACTTGCTCATCAGCGACGTGGGCCTGCCGGGCATGAACGGCCGGCAAATGGCGGAAATTGGTCGGCAGATTCGCCCTCAGCTCAAGGTCCTGTTCATCACCGGTTATGCCGAACACGCGGCGGTGCGCGGCGGCTTCCTCGATCCTGGGATGCAGTTGATCACCAAGCCATTCACCTTTGATTTGTTGACGGCGAAGGTGCGGGAAATGATTCAGGCGTGAGGTAGTTGCTGCACGTTACCGCAATATCTGGTGGCTGACAGGCTGGAACCGGCGTTGAGGGATCGGACACGAAGTTTCAAATCGCGACGCATGAAAGGTGCCCGTCGTTAAACTGAAACTTACCTCACGAGTCCCATCATGATCGCTGCCCGCAACCTTATTCCACTGCATCAATGGCCGCTGAATGCTGCACCTGAGCCCCCCACAATACGCCGGCCACGCCTGGCGGATCGGGACGGCAACCCCGCGGGCCCGGACGCGGCTGAGCGTGCGCAAGTCGACGGCGACAGTCAGCTGGCCGGTTATCTGGCGCAAACGCTGCGCGCCGCGGCCAGTAGTGGACGACTGGGCGACATCGACACCATTGCGCCCGCCTCTGCCTTCGGCCAATGGTGGTCACACCTGCACGATTTGATGAAGAGCCCGTACTTTGTCAGTTGGGCAAAGCATCAGCAGATCGATCTGTCAAAGCCCATTGAGATCAATCCCCGAGACAACCTCATCAGCGCCTTCGTCGGCGGTCAGCGCAAACCCTTTTCAGGCTTTGAGCATGGCCACCTCTGGACCTCGATGATGGCGTCCATCATGCAAGCGGCAACAGCCCTGACTTCAAGCGCTGGTTATATTCTGAGCCCCTCCAGCCGCACATCGGCACCCTACCGGGCGGTCGCGGACTTTTATGGCGAAGCCATCACGGGGCAAACGCGGGAATCCGCTGAAGCCCGTGCAGTGCAGCTAGAGGCCGCTAAAGGCTTCGGCCTTCCCCGCCCCCGGCCAGACCGCGCTGCCGAGGTGCTGCAACACGAACGGGCCAAGCTGGCCAGTGCTCATGATCACAGCAACGTGGCCTTGAAACTGATCGCGGTCATTCAGCAGATCGACGATTTGTCCGAACAGTGGCTAGACCGCACCACCAAAGATCCCCTCGACAGCTTGTACCTCTCGCCCTCGTTTGTACAAAGCCGGGTTGAGCAACTTATTCGCGACAAAATGGGCAACACCCGCATCACGTTGCAGGCCGATTCGCCCCACAGGCTGTTGCAAGCGGACCCTACCGTCAGCCTGGACAAATACCTCAGTGACAATGGCTGGGACAGGCCCCGCAGCCGCGACGAGCTGTTAAATCTGGGACGGTTACTGACAACGCCAGCCCTTTCGCAGCTTCCCGACGGCAATCTCGGCGGAGCCTTGTCCTGGCCAACCCCATTGAGTGCTGACGATCGTTACAACCTGAGAAATTCCCTGCGTCAGAACACGCTGGGACTCAAGGGTCTGCAAAATTATCACCAGGCCACCGGTGCACTCGGTTACCTGACGCGCAATCGGCGTTTTGCGCCGTCCGAACTGCACGACCCGCGGCGGTTTATTCAACGCCTGCTCGCTACGCCTGAGGCCCAGGCGCTGGGGCTGGCGCTGCAGGAAAAATTCAATGGCGTCTCGACCCCGCAGAGCGTTAACGATTGGACGCTGGCAGCCCTTGGCGCGACCCTGGATGAAGCCGCAAACACCTCGGCGCCAGCCAGGACCGGCGTCGCTGGTTTTGATAGGGCCCGTCATCAACATTGGAGCCAGCATCCTTCAACGGTGGTCGCGGGGCTGGTGACGCATTTGGTTTCCTCGGGCCGTGTCAGCGCCGAATTGGCACCCGTTGCGGCCCACCTGTTGCTGTCACGCCGAGCCCCCGCTTTTTTGGTCAACGACATTCCCGCCAAGGTGACGTGTGACTCACACACCTGGGTCACCTTCAGCACGGCGGTAGCGCGCCTCGAGAGCCAGGCGCCCGGCTCAACGGCGCGTATGACCTTCGCACAGGTCATGCAACGAGCCGATCTGGCACCTGTCACCGACCAGGACCGGCAGGTAGAAGGCATGGCACAGCGCGATGCGCTCAAAGATTGGGGGGTTGCCCAAGGCTTGCTCCCGCTGAACACGCTGGATGACTACACCGACGAGCAGATGAACCGCGTCTTTGGCGCCTACAGCGCGCGGATTTCAGCATTGGGCCAAGCCTCGCAAGCCTACTCGACCCCAATGCCCGAGCGCCGGGCGATGGCGCTGGAGGAACTCAAGCGTGTGTATGGTGACCTGCCCTTCGAGAAAAAATGCATCACCCCATTTGATCAGAGCCGCGACTTCCCCGGGCCGTACTCGGTGCTGGACCTTTACCTGCACCGGCAACTCAAGGCAACGGCATGGACGTCATCCTCCGGTGACGTCGACACACGCACACTCGCGGGCCATGCAAACAAACTTTCCGACATCAATGCTGTGTTCAACACTGAACTTCAGCGGTACTTCCACGCGGCAGAACAGGCGACGAGCACGCAAATCAAACACCTGATCGCCACACTGCCCCTGGAAGATCGAAAAGCCATTGAGTATGGGAAAGTGACCCTGCTGACCGAGCACAGCATCTCTCATACCGCCTTCAACCAGAACCGTGTTGAAACCAAGGTACCCGATAGCCTGCTGCTGAAAACAGAGCTCGACGGCGTCGTCACTGTTTATCAAGTCAATTTAAGAGACAGCAACATCCGCCAGCGCGAAGAGCTCAAAGACCACCCGATCGGGCGCCAGACTGATGAAGCGGATAAGTGGCGCTACGCGAAAATGCTGCTGGAGGTTAAACCTTCCGGCCGTTATTCAGCGCGCATTGCTGAAGAAAAACCGCGAGCGGGCACACCCGACAGCTTTGCCAGCGAACGGTCCCGCTACATTGCCGACGCCTTGGTCGAAGACCTGAACATCCGGGCGCTGCAGAGTGAGGCGCGGGGTGTGACGACGTTTGATACCGAGGAGCCATTCTACAAAAGAGCCCGCGAATTCATGCTCAACCTGATTCCCCTGCGCTCGGCAATCCAGAACTTTCGAGCCGGCGCCGTGGGCGACGGCATCGTTGACTTGGCGTTCGACGCCTTCGGGTTTGTCGTCGGCGTAGGCTTCGCAGCCAAAGGCGCCAAGGCACTGCAAGCAGGTACCAGCGCGGCGGCCAGGCTGGCCCAGGGCGTGAAGATCGTGGGGCGTGCTGCGCTGAGCGCACTCAACCCGCTGGATGGCGTGGGCAGCCTGATTTCCCGTGCCGCGGGTGGGGTGCAAAAAGGCGGGCTGTATGCCTACAACACACTGCGCGGCAGTGCCGACAGTTACAGCCTGATCAAGGCGAGTCGACATTTTGATGCCAGCGCAGTGGGCACCTTCAGGCTGGGCGGCGCCATCGCCGAAGGGCCGGCAGTGCTTCAACGTGGCAAGTGGTTTGCCTTCGACACACTAAATGGCCAGCCGTATGGCAAGGCTTTGGAGGACTTCCACCCCTCGATCAGAGCCAGCGGGGAATTACACGAGGCTCAGCAGACCGCCGGTGAAAGCGCCTGGACCGCCTGGGTTGAACACCACCAACACGGTGCAAACAGTGTGCAGTTCAACCATGGCTATACCCAGGTCGACCCGTTGACGATCAGCGGCTATCGCGCCGGAATGAAATCCGCTGAAGTGATGGCGCTGGCGCGCACGCCTGGACGCACACCGGCCGAGGTCGGCGCCTTGGTACGCCAGCGCGAGCGTTTGGCGGTGCAGCACAGCTTCAGCGGGGTCAATGCGTTTTACCAGCACATCAGCGGGGGCGGCGGCACGTTCACGCCCGTTCCCCAACTGTTCTATCTCAGCCAGACCACCCCGCTCAGCAAAGGCCAATGCGCAGCAATGTCGCGCGTCATGGCGACGGCCATGGAGCAAGGCAAGCACACCCGTTTCGCCGCCAACTTATTCAGCGCAGCGGCCAACCCCACCGCCGCCGAGTCCAGGCAGTTCGTGGCGAACCTGACGCACATTCAAAAGCAACTGGATACACCCACGCAGTTTCATGCCGGTGCGCCCGTTCGCAAAATGGGCTACGCCCAACTGATGGATGACATTGCTGACGCCAGCGGCCCCAAGACCATGATGATCGGCACCGCCGACCACGCCATGATGATTGGCACGCAGGGCGAAGGCGTCGCCAAGCGGTTTTTTTATTACGACCCCAACTACGGCCTCGCCGAGTTTACGAGCGCTGCCGCCATGAAGAAGAGCCTGGGCAAGCTGTTTACCGACAAACACCTGCCGTTGCCGTACAAAACTGCGGGCGGCGACCCCACCAGGCTGGAGTTCAACGTCAGCACTCACAGTGACGCATGGAAGAAAACCAACGATATTGCCGACGCACATGTTCAGTCGCTGTTCGACGACGCCCTGGGCGCGAAGCCTTCGGTCGCTGATGCGGCTGTGCAGCCACCGCTCATAGCCAACAGCGCCAGTAAGCCCGGCGTGCAAAACGTTGAAGTGTTCGTGGCCGAGGCGAAAACCCTCGATGACCCCACAAGCATCCTCAGCACCCATGGACTCGGTGACTGCTCGGCACTGGTGGTGCTGACCGATCTGCGCAACGGGGTGTACCACAAACGCACCTTGGTGCACTTGAACGGCAGCAATCTGGAGGCGCCTGTGGGTGCTGAGCACAATGCCTTTGCCCTGCTCCAGCAGCTGGACAGCGCATTGGAGAATGGCGGCAAGGTCATTTTTGTCGGCGGCACCGCAACACGCTCATCGCTGATGGTCG
The DNA here is from genome assembly GCF_059862645.1 of Pseudomonas sp. MF08831. Lineage (NCBI taxonomy): Bacteria > Pseudomonadati > Pseudomonadota > Gammaproteobacteria > Pseudomonadales > Pseudomonadaceae > Pseudomonas > Pseudomonas sp. MF08831. Next base: position 86,111 of record NZ_JCBCUX010000018.1, read on the forward strand.
GCAGGGTAATAGGCCAAGTCGATAGCAACGGTAACAAACCGTTGTTATCGATCCTGCAAAAGAAAGACGTGTCCGTGACCTACGCCAGCTCCGTCGGGGTAGAAGTCTATCCCGAGGGCAATTTCAAGCTGCGTGATGATGAGGGGGCGGGCGTGTTCGACCGCTCAAAGATCAACGAAATTCTGGACTGGGCGCGCGACTAAGCCGGTGAATGTTGCCAGGGACAGTGATACGCGTCCCTGGCACAGACCGTACTCAAGCCAACAATCGCTGGATATGCTCCTGCAGCGTATCCAGATCAAACGGCTTGGCCAGGATCGGCGCGTTGCGCGTGATCGGGCTGTTGCAGTCGAGGATTTCCTGCGGATAACCGCTGATAAAGATCACTTTCAATTCCGGTCGCAACTTGATCGCCGGTTCAGCGATCTGTACCCCGGAAATTCCGCCCGGCAGGCGGTAGTCCGTGACCATCAGGTCCAGGTGCGGCTTGGTCGCGAGGATTTCGAAGGCTTGCTCCCCATCAATCGCCTTCAGTACTCGATACCCCAGCCCGGCCAGGTATTCACCCAGCACGAACATAATCGATTCGTCGTCCTCGACGATCAGAACAACATCTTGTGCATCTTCACTCATGGGAAGCCTTTGTCCGGTCAATTGCTGCAGTTACGACCATCGGGTCACGCAGAGGTTGCGTCGAGCTGACGATAGATTTCACGCCGGCGTCTCAAGGGGCAGGCACACCCGAAACAAGGCACCCTCGCCTATCTGGCTTTCTACCTCGATGGTGCCACCGTGGGCCGCCACGATCTGCTCGGAAATAAACAGCCCCAGGCCCAGGCCAGCCGCAACATGGCTGGCGGAAACGCGCTCGAACTGCTGAAAAATTCGCTTCTGGTTGTCTGCGCTGATGCCGATCCCGTGATCGCGCACTTCAACCCTTGCCTCACTATGCTCGGTATACACCCGTACTTCCACCGGGCTTTTGGCCCCGTAGCGCAGCGCATTGGTCAGCAGGTTGGAAATCACCTGCTCGATGCGGAACTCATCCCAGTTGCCTTCTACCGGCCCCTGGACCTCCAGGTGCATCGACGACTCGGCGGCGGCCACTTGTGGCGCGAAGTTTTCCACCAGGTTGTGCACCAACTGGGTCAGGTCAAACCGCGCCGGGCGAATCGACAGCTTGCCGGTGCGGATGCGTGACACATCGAGCATGTCCTCGATCAGCCGAATCAGGCTTTTGATCTGCCGCTCATCGCGATCGACCATGGCGTGCATTTTGTCCAGGGTGAACGCGGCGGCGTTGTCCCGGGCCAGGTGCATTTTGCGCAGTTGAGTCTCCAGGATCAGCCCGTTGAGCGGCGTACGCACCTCATGGGCGACGATCGACATGAAATCGTCACGCATGCGCACTGCCTGCTCCAGCTCGGCCTGGGTGGCCTGCAGGCGGGTCAGCAAGAGTTCCTGCTCGCGGCGGCTGCGCTCCAGCGCTTCGACCTGCAGCTTCATCGCCTTGCTCTGGCGGTACAGGTCGACGAACACGTTGACCTTGCTCTTGACCGCATGGATGTCCAGCGGCTTGTGCAGGAAGTCGACGGCGCCGCTTTCATAGCCCTTGAAGGCATAGTTGAGTTCACGGCCGGCAGCGCTGACGAACACAATCGGGATGTTTTTGGTCTTTTCGGTGCCGCGCATCAGTTCGGCCAGCTCGAAACCATTCATGCCGGGCATCTGCACGTCGAGAATCGCCATGGCGAACTCGTGCTCCAGCAACAGTGACAAGGCCTCGTCGGCGCTCAATGCCTTGTAGACCTGGCGATCCTCGCGCTTGATCAGCGCTTCGAGGGCCAGCAGGTTTTCCGGCAGATCGTCGACGATCAGCAGTTTGGCCTGGACAGTACTTAACATGGGGAAGATTCCAGCAAAGCCAGCAACGAGCCAATTTGGCTCAGAGTCAGAATATAGTCAGGTGTTTGCAGGGCCAGGGCCGCCAGCGGCATCACGGCGATGCGTGCATCCTTGGGGTCTTGTACAACGGTGGTCCCGCCTGAGCGCTTGACGTGCGCCAGCCCGCGGGCACCGTCCTGGTTGGCGCCGGTCAACAAAATGGCCAGCAGACTTTTGCCATAGGCATCGGCGGCTGACGCAAACAGATAGTCAATGGAGGGCCGCGAATGGTGTACGCGGTCTTCCTGGCTCAGGGACAGGCTGCGGTCATGCTCCACCGAGAGGTGATAACCGGGCCCGGCGAAATACAGGGTGCCCGCCTCGATCACTTCCTTGTCACGCGCTTCACGCACCGGGATTCGCAGGCGCCGGGCAAAGACCTCGGCCAACTGGCTGCGGCGTTCGTCCGGCAGGTGCAGCACCGCGATGATTGGCAAGCCAAAGCCCTGGGGCAATGCACCAAAAATAGTCAGCAACGCCTCGACGCCGCCAGCAGAAGCGCCGACGACGATGGCTTCAATCCCGACAATCGGGTTGGCTGCAACGTCGTTCATGATTTGCGGTAGATCCGTTCCTGCTTGACCAAGGGTTCGAATTGTTTGCTGTAGGCGGAAAAATCCAGGGTTTCCTTGCTGCCCAGCACCAGGAAGCCGCGATGACACAGCGACTCGTGGAACAATCCAAACGCTCGGTCTTGCAATTTTTTATTGAAATAAATCAGTACGTTACGGCACGAAATTAACTGAGTTTCTGAGAATACACTATCGGTCGCCAGGCTGTGGTCGGCGAAGGTCACATTCTCGCGCAGGGACTTGTCGAAGATCGCGTAATCGTAGGCCGCGGTGTAGTAGTCGGCAAATGAACGCTGTCCGCCGGCCTGCTGATAATTGGCGGTGTAGGCGCGTACGTTCTCCAGGGAAAAAATACCTTGCTTGGCTTTGTCCAGCGACGCCGGGTTGATGTCCGTGGCGTAAATGATCGTACGCTCCAGCAACCCTTCCTCACGCAGCAGGATCGCCATGGAGTACACCTCCTCGCCCGTGCTGCAGCCGGCAATCCAGACCTTGATCGACGGGTAGGTTTTGAGCAGCGGCACCACTTCCCGACGGATCGCCAGGAAGTGCGACGGGTCGCGAAACATCTCGCTCACCGGGATCGTCAGGAACTGCAGCAACTGCATGAACGCGGACGGGTCGTGCAGCACGCGCTCCTGCAATGCCGAGATCGTGGCGCAATCGAACTGGCGCAAGGCATGGGCCACGCGTCGTTTGACCGACGCACCGGAATAGTCGCGAAAGTCGTAGCTGTACTTGAGGTAAATCGCCTCAATCAACAGGCGCAGCTCAATATCGCTGCTTTTATCCAAAAAACGTTGCTCCACTTAAATACGTTCCATCTTCGGTAGCCAGACGCGAATCAGCGAGAACAGGCGGTCCAGGTCAATCGGCTTGGCCAGGTAATCGTTGGAGCCCGCCGCGAGGCAGCGTTCCTGATCGTCCTTCATGGCCTTGGCCGTCACCGCAATGATCGGCAGCTTTTTCCAGCGCGGATCCTGGCGAATCAAGGCGGTTGCCTCGTAACCGTCCATCTCCGGCATCATCACGTCCATCAGCACCAGGTCGATGTCGTCAACTTCATTGAGTTTGTCGATGGCTTCACGGCCATTACGCCCGATCACCACCACCGCACCTTTGTGCTCCAGGGCGCTGGTCAGGGCGAAGATATTACGCACATCGTCGTCCACCAACAGGATCTTGCGGCCCTCGAAGACCTTGTCGCGGCTGCGGGCGGTCTTGAGCATCTTCTGGCGATCATGGGACAGCTGGGATTCGACTTTGTGCAGAAAGAGTGTCACTTCATCCAATAGGCGCTCGGGTGAGCGCGCGCCCTTGATGATGATCGAGCGCGAATACTTGCGCAGCTCGGCTTCTTCATCGCGGGTCAGGTTGCGCCCGGTGTAGACAATCACCGGCGGGAACGAGCAGATATCCTCGGTAGCCATGCGCTTGAGCAGCTCGTTGCCGAGCATGTCCGGCAGCTTGAGGTCGATGATCATGCAGTCGTAGACATGGGTGCGCAGCAGGTCCAGGGCGGCCTGAGCATAGCCGACGTCGGTGATCTCAATGTCATCATCGCCGATCAGGCGGGCAATGCTGTCACGCTGCAAGTCATCGTCTTCCACCAGCAGCACGCGCTTGACCTTTTGTGTCAGCTTGGCTTCCAGGCGCGCAAACACATCCTTGAGCTCTTCGCGGGTGGTGGGCTTGACGGCATAACCGATTGCGCCCATGTGCATGGCGGCTTCGACGCGGTCTTCGACGGATATCACGTGCACCGGGATGTGGCGGGTGCTGGCGTGTTCTTTCAGACGTTGCAGCACGGTCAGCCCGGAATGGTCGGGCAGGCGCATGTCGAGCAGGATCGCGTCGGGAATGAACTCTTCGGCCAGGCTGTAGCCTTCGTCCGCACCGTGCGCCACCAGGCAGTTGTAGCCCAGCTCATGGGCCAGGTCGAACAGGATACGCGCGAAATTCGGTTCGTCTTCCACCACCAGAATGCATCGGGTGGTGAACGGCGCTTTGTCACGGTCATCGGCAAACCGCGGGATCTGTTGAACGTCGGCCACCGGCAGGGGTGAGACCGCCACGGGCTTGGGCGCAGGGGCCGTTACGGCTTGGCGCGGCTGCTCGACAGGTGCGGCGCCCTCCTCGCGTTCGACGTACTGCTCTGGCAATACCAGCGTGAACACACTGCCTTTGCCCGGCTCACTGCTCACGCTGATATAGCCGCCGAGCAATGTCGCCAGGTCGCGAGAGATCGACAAGCCCAGGCCGGTGCCGCCGTAACGGCGGTTGGTGGTGCCATCGGCCTGGCGGAACGCTTCGAAAATGCTTTCCTGCTGGTCCGGGGCAATGCCGATGCCGGAGTCGCGCACCGTAAAGGCAATGCCCTCGCCCGGCGCCCTGGACACCGACAGGCTGACTTCGCCCTGCTCGGTGAACTTGACCGCGTTGGACAGCAGGTTCTTGAGGATCTGCTCCAAACGCTGGCGGTCGGTGAACATCAGCGTCGGCGCATCGGCCTGAACCTCCACCTGGAAACCCAGCTTGCGGTCGGCGGCCAGCGGTTCGAACATGCCACGCAGGCCGTCCACCAGGCGTACAACGCTGGAGTTTTCCGGGCGCACTTCGAGTTTGCCGGCTTCCACCTTGGAAATATCCAGAATGTCGTTGATCAGGTTGAGCAAGTCATTGCCTGCCGAATAGATCGACTCGGCAAACTTGACCTGCTCGGCGCTGAGGTTGTCCTGAGGGTTTTCCGCCAGCAGCTTGGCTAGGATCAATGAGCTGTTCAGCGGCGTGCGCAGCTCGTGGGACATGTTGGCCAGGAACTCTGACTTGTACTTGCTGGAGCGCTGCAGTTCGTCGGCGCGGTCTTCGAGTTGAAGCTGGGCCTGGTTCAGCTCGACGTTCTTGCGGTCCATGGCGTCGCGCTGCTCGGCCAGGGTCTGGGTCTGCTCGGCCAACTGTTCGTTGGTCTGCTCAAGTTCGGCCTGCTGGGTTTCCAGGTGAGCCTGGGATTCCTTGAGGATGCGCGACTGTTCTTCGAGTTCTTCGTTGGCGGTCTTGAGCTCTTCTTGCTGCACTTGCAGCTCTTCGTTGAGCTGCTGGGTTTCGGCCAGCACTTCCTGCAGGCGCTGGCGATAGCGCGCAGCTTCGATGGAGGTGCCGATATTGCCGGCAATCAGCTCCACCAGTTCGACGTCACGCTCGTCCAGTGGGCGCAGGAAACCCAGTTCGATCACGCCGTTGACACGGTCGTCGTCGCTGGTCGGCATCACCAGTACGCTGCGGGTAGCGCCTTCGCCCAAACCGGAGCTGACCTTGAAGTAGTCCACCGGTACATCGTCCAGGCGAATCAGGCGATCGAGCTGGGCCGCCTGGCCGACAATGCCTTCGTCACTGTAGATCGCCTGCTCGCGTTGCTCCTGTTCGCGGGAGAAACCATACGTGGCCACACGCCTGAGACCGCCGTGTTCTTCACGCACATACAGCGCAGCGACCGCCGAGCCCATGTACTGGGCAAAGAACTGCAGGATGTTACGGCCCAGCATGTTCAGGCTGAGTTGCCCCAGCACTTGTTCGGCCAATTCGGTCTGGCCGTTGCGCAGCCAGGCTTGCTGTTCGAGGCGACGCGCAATCTTTTGTTGCGACGCGAGGTTTGCGCTGTAACTGTCTGATAGAGCGATTAAATTTTTGCGACCCACATAGGCAAGAAAGCCGCTCAGACCGAGCACAAAGACCAGATACAGCGTGACGCTGACCACCGTCGTACGGGTAACGTCCTGGTTACGGGTCACACGGAACTGCTGCTCCATGCCCACCGCGTCCGCGTATTCCTGGCGAATCGCGTCGGTCAGGCTCTTGCCCCGGCCGGCCTTGACCGCTGCGCGGTAGTCACCGCTCTGGCGTTGCAGGTCAATCATCGATTGGGCGTATTTGTTCCATTCGGCCTGCATGGCCTCAAGACGCTTGAGGCGGTCCACCTGTTGCGGGTTATCCGCTACCAGCTCCTGCAAATTGTGCAAATCGCCAATGATGCGCGGCTTTGCCACTTCGTACGGGTCCAGGAAATGCTCGTCGCCGGTGATCAGGAAGCCGCGCAGCCCGGTTTCCAGGTCCACCGTCAGCTTCGAAGACTCATTGAGGTTATTGATGACCCGGTCGGTGTGCTCTACCCACTGGATCACCGACAACAGGTAAGTGATCAGCACGACGAAAAACGCCGCACTGAGCACGCCCACACCCAAAGGGAGGGCCACGTTACGGCTCAGGAGTTTACGAAAGCTCTTTTCATCGACAGACGACGCGGGAGTCATGGGCATGCCTTGGCCAGGTATGGAAAAGCTGGGAGTTTGCCCGAATATCGACGGCCAAGGCTATGTTTCTGCATTGATTTGAGGTGACTTCCTACGCTCTAAACGTGAATTCCCAAAGGATTCTGTCCGAATTCATCAATTCATTTACACAAATAAATACAGGTACGTGGCGCCGTGCTGGAACGAAATTTCCTCGTTTCAGCACTCAGGTGTGCGCCTCGGGAACACGGAAGATCTTTTGGGAAGGCGTCTTTTTAACCCAGCAAGGTAAACCAGATGACCAACACGAATGCAGTACAGCAAACCTTCAGGCTACAGTTGGCGCCGATGGCCAAAGCGCCAACACCGGCTGCACTGAACGCCGCGACCGGCGCCGCCAACGATGACGTAACGTTGCTCGCCGAATATATCGCTGCCCTGCAGAACAAGTTGAAAGGCGTCGATGAAAAGATCGAGGTGCCAAAAAACACGCTACTGGGTCAGTGGTTGACCCTCTATCACGCTCAGCTTGAGCGTCCGGTTGTACAGCAGTGGATGCGCCAGCAGCACATCGATCCTGCCACCGTCAGCATCGTTGCCAGCACCGGCGTGTTGCATGCCACGGTTGATGGCGTAGCCAGAAGATTTACCCTGAGCGATACCCCAGGCTGGAAGGCTATCGCCGAGCCAATACTGGCAGCGGCGCGCGTCATCACGCCCACGCCGGACACCCCGTTGCACCTGTCGTTCGAGAATGGCGTCCTGAAGGTGCCTCTGGCGGTTGTGGGCGATTTTTATGGCCAACCGCGCATCGACGGTGACGAGGTTCAGGTAGAACGCGAAATCCAGATATTGATCGCCACCAAGCGCTTGCGCCCTATCTCGGCAGGCGACCCGTTGCGACCTGCCGCGACCCGCTCTGTGCTGGCAATTGCAGATCAACGGTTAAGTGCTGAAACGTTCTATGCCGCCAAGCCCCAGGACGGTAGCGCCACAGGCACGGCGGTGCTGACCAAAACGGTAAAACACCTCATAGCAGACAAGGCAGATCTTTACGACTTGGCCGTCAAGCTCCGGTACGCAGCCACCCAGGGTGATGGTCAGCCTGCTACCGCTGCCCAGATCGCATACAGTTTGAACAATGAACGGTTAGTCCCTTTCGTCGGTTCGACATACGCCATGGCGCAAGGCCCGGCGCCCACATTGGCAGTAGCGCTGAACGACCTCGGCCTGGCACTTCCGCGCACCATGGAAGAGCTCACTGCGTTGGCGACCACGTTGGAGCAGCAGTCGCAATTGAGCCCTCTGGGCAATCTGGGTGGCGCACTTTCCTGGCCAATCCCGATGTCGCAAGCCGATCAACAAAAAATGTTGGATTTCCTCTACAGCGCCGAGCCCGGTGCGCCAGGCGGGGCATTGTCACCTGACAGCCAGGCGACGCTCGGTTACTTGATCAGAGGCAGTGCATTGACGGCAAGCGACCTGCAGGACCCAGAAAAGGCCCTGCAAAAACTGCTCGACACCCCCAGGGCCCAAGCGTTGGGTAAAACCCTGCAAACGCAGATGAACGGCGCTTCCTCGGACAGCAGTATCTACGACTATCTATTGACCGCGCTCAACCTTGGAATGGATCCAAAGTCCTACCTTTCGCGTGAACGCAACGTGGTGGGCGAATTTGACCTGGCGGACCCGCAGCATTGGGGTCATTCACCCTCCTCGGTCATTGAAAGCCTTGGCCAGCATCTTGTCGCCACCCAAAAAGCCACGGTAGATACCGCCAAGCTCGCCACTCACCTGTTGTTAGGCCATACGGCCCCGCAGTTTCTGATTAAAGATATTCCCGGCAACCTGACCGTCGGCAGCCAGGCGTGGGCTTTCCTGTCGATTGCAGCGGCAACTATAGAAGCCGAGCGACCTGGCGCTGTGAGGCACATGACGTACGCCGAGGTCATGCTGGAGTACAATGCCTCCAAAGGCCGATCACCCGCTACCGAATACGCCCAAAGTACCGCGCTGGTTGATTGGGCTGTCGCCAACGGCGTCATTGCAAAAAATGCTGACGACACCTATACGCCCGCACAACTCGACAGCATAAAAAACAGCTTCAACCAACAACTGGAAGAGCGGCTCTCGGCTTCCAAAATGCTCTACGGAGCAATACCGACGCGAAAAGAAATTGCCCTGGCTACATTAAAGGAACGCTTTGGGGATCTGGGCCCGGTATTTGAAAAGAAAGTATTGGGCACTGATAGCTATCGCGGCACCGAGGACCAAACCGGGTTGGTCGGCCGACATTCGATGTTGGATATCGCCATGATGGACATGCCGAATCCGCGTCCTTGGAGGTCAGACGACCCCAGCATCCCATTGGAGCAGCTCAATGCAGCCCCGATAGTGGGTGTACAGAAAGCCTTCGATCAGCAGTTCACCCAAGCGATCTGGGATAAAAAGACCGGCACTAACGCCACGGTCAGGCATATGATCGCGCAGCTTCCACTCGAAGACAGACAAAACTTTGAGTTTGGAAAAGTCACTGTCTTTGAAGAGAGTTCACATCGGCTGGGCATGGGCTTTTTACCGAATAACACTGACCACCAAAAAGAACCCGGGCTGATATTCCGAACCGAACTGAATGGTCAGTCTCAAGCCTACGAAATCAATTTAAATGAAAGCACGATCAAACAGATCAATCTGAGCCGGGCACAAACCAAGGTGTCGAGAGTAGCCAACCAGGTGCATGAGACCAAGGAAATCACGTTCAACCATCACGTGCATGACTTGGGCACAGAACGTGGCGTGCTGGCGTTACCTATGGATAGCTTTAACAGCATTCGATCCAACTTGATTGCCAGCGCATTTGTCGATCACCTCGAACTTGATGACCCCAGCATAAAAGAAGACGCCCGCGGGCAAACCACCCTGGATGCGTTACAAGGCGGCCCCAAGCCACTTGACGATTTTTTGTTGAATCTGATCCCGTTCAGATCAGCCATTGTCAATTTTAATAGCGGCAACTACGGTGAAGCAGCCCAAGACCTCACCATGGATATATTCGGCTTTCTCACTGCCGGCGCTGCAGTCGCAGGCAAGCTGATCAAGATCGGCCGCTCAGCGCTCTCCATTGGCTCCAAGGTACTGAGCGGCACCCGCGTCATCGGCGCCGAAGCCATTTCCCTACTTAACCCTCTCAGTGGCTTGAATGAAATGGCGGCGCAGGGGGGCAAACTGCTGCTCAAAGGCGGGCGCTACGCACTGAACAAAAGTCTTGAAGCCGTTAACAAACTCAAAGGGGCTACCGGTAGCTATGACCTGCTTAAAGCCGCGAGTAAAAGTCAGGGCATAACAGCAACGGGCACCTACAAGTTTTTGGAGCAACGAGTGGACGTGGGCGCGACCCTACAGAACAATAAATGGTATGCCCTTGACCCCCTCAGCCAGAAACCCTTTGGGCAGCCGCTGCTCGACTTCAAACCTGTCACTGTTGCTGGGAATGGTGAGATAAACCACAACTTCATTAACTGGTTGTCCACGTGGGTGGCGCCAACCCCCCGGACCCCTAATCTTGGCGAAGTGTTTAAGAAGGCAATAGATGACGTCAAGCTCAAGGATATCGCTGGTTACAATCGTGGCTACGCTAACCCAAGGGGCCAAACCATAGACGGCTACTACCCCACCATGAACGTGCTCGAACTTAAAGAGCTAGCCATCCTCCCCCGCCGAACCCCCGAAGAGACAGGGGCACTGGCCAAACTGATAGAAAATCTCCAGACCAAAAACAGTCTTGAGTACTCCAGGATGTTTAGCGAAGAAATTGCAAAGGCAGGCGGTAAAGCGATCGGCATGCCGCAAACCTTCTACCTGGCTTCAAACGACGTTACTTCATCAGGAGAATGTGCTGCGTTGGCTAACACCATGGCGTTGGCTATTCAGCATGGTAAAGAGCGTGTACTGATCGATAACTTCTTCAAAGCCAGCTTAAATTCCATCGACCCCACCATTACTGGCTTCCGCCGACAACTGAACAGCATGCACCAAGCGCTTCGCGTGAACTTTCACGGCACCAATCCGGTTTCCCGGCAAGCGTACACCGACATTATTAATGACCTCAGTAATAGAACCACATCAACCACCCTCAAGATCAGCACCCAAAATCACGGGCTTCTGGCGGGCGTCATTGTCAATAACAACCAGAAAGAATGGTTTTTCTTTGATCCTAACTTCGGCCTGGCGAAGTTCCCGGACGAAGCTTCAATGCGCCGGGGGCTGGACGCTACCTTGAATAGCGGCTGGAGCGCCGGCACGCTTAAACCGGTTGCCATTAACCACGGCATTCCGGAGTACGACGTCAGCACCTTCAATGACTTGGACTTTCTGGCGACGGTTCCTTACAACAACCCGTACGCACTGTTCAATACCGCGCTCTGATCCACAGGTGACTCACTGGCGTGAATGGCACTTTTGGACGGTGTCATTCACGCAACGCGTCATCCCCCTAGCCGCGGACTTGCACGCGACATTTGCGCCCATTCCCTTCACAATGCCTGCGCCAACGGAACTTGCCGAGATTGACGCGACTCATTAGAGAATGGTCTTTCAACCGCTAAAGACCTGCCCACTTCATTTTTTCGGGAATTTTGATTATGTCCGCCACCCCCTCCACCCTCCTTGTAGTCGAAGACGACGCCATCGTGCGCATGCTAATCGTCGATGTACTCGAAGAATTGGAGTTCACAGTGATAGAAGCGGCGGACGCTGAAGAAGCTTTGAAAGTGGTCGAAAACACCTCACAGGTGATCGACCTGATGATGACCGATGTTGGCCTGCCTGATATGGACGGTAAAGAACTGGCCGCCAAGGTGCGTGAGCTACGCCCTGCCCTGCCAATCCTGTTTGCCAGCGGCTATGCCGAAAGCATCGACGTGCCGGCCGGCATGCAAGTAATTGGCAAACCCTTCTCGATCGATCAATTGCGCGACAAAGTCAAATCCATGCTGCCCCACGCATAGTCCCTCATTTGCCGCAGGCCGCCGGATACGGGGGCATTCCCGACCTCAGCGTATTTCGCCATTCCCAATGGCGCTGCGCGCTCATTTGACTGAGCCGCTCGCGCGTCAGGGATTTGCTGCTAGCTTGAATCGATATCATCCGTGAATGCCCAAGCGCGTCATCGTCAACACCTGCGTCAAACCGCAACAGACAGGGGCGCGCCAAGGCGATGATTTACCTCAGTTGGCCTGGTTTGCAGGGATTAACGTGACGTTCGCGAAATAAAACTGGAAACTCGTCGCCTTCAACTCCCGTCAGTCAAAAGAACTCTGGAAGGACGCAACAACATGATTGGAAAACCGACGCGCCTGCTGTTGGCGAGCCTCTCGATATTCATGAGCACCGGTGCCTGGGCTGACTTCACGGCAACCCCCGCCGAAGCACGGGCGATTGCCAAGGAAGCCTACCTGTATGGCTACCCGGTCGTAGCGATGTACAAGACGCTCTACACCCAGGCCGTCGATAAAGGCGGGCCCAACTTCAAGGCGCCGTTCAACCATATCGGCAATACCGCGCAGGTGTTCACCCCCAAGGACACTGCGTTCGCCACACCGAATTCGGACACGCCCTACTCCTTCGTATGGATGGACCTGCGCAAAGAGCCGTTGGTGTTGACCCTGCCCAAGATCGAAGACAACCGTTACTACTCGGTGCAGCTGATCGACCTCTACACGCAGAACATCGCTTACCTGGGCACCCGCAGCACCGGCAACAACGGCGGCCACTACATGATCGCCGGCCCGGACTGGAAAGGTCAGCAGCCGGTTGACGTGGACCGCGTGGTGTACAGCGAAAGCAATATCGCCTACGCCCTGTACCGCACGCAGCTGTTTGATGAAAAGGACCTGAACAAGGTCAAGCAGATCCAGAACGGCTACAAAGTGCAGCCCCTGAGCAGCTACGTAAAACAGCCTGCGCCGGCCGCGGTGCCGAAAATTGAATGGCCCAAGCCGATGGCCACCATGACCGAAGGGCCGCAGCTGTTTCGATACCTGAACTTCATGTTGGCCTTCGCCGCCCCTCAGGACAGCGAAAAGGACCTGCTGGCGCGCTTTGCCAAGATTGGCATCGCCCCGGGCGCGCCGTTCAAGGTCAAGGACTTGACCGCAGAGCAGCGCAAAGCCCTGGAAGACGGGATTGCCGACGGCCGAGCCGAATTCGCCGCGTTCAAGAAAGACAAAATCGACACCAACCAAGTGGCCAGCGGCGACCTGTTCGGCAGCCGCGACCGCCTGAAAAACAACTACCTGTACCGCTACGCCGGGGCGGACCTGGGAATTTTCGGCAACTCCCCCGATGAGGCCATTTACCTGAACTACTTCGTCGACAGCGAGGGTAAACCGGCCAACGGCGCACGGCACAGCTACACCGTGCACTTTGACAAGGATCAACTGCCGCCCGCTGAAGCGTTCTGGTCGCTGACCATGTACGACGCCAAGACCAAGCTGCTGGCGCCCAACCTCAAGAAGCGCTACCTGATCAATTCGCGGATGTTGCCCAACCTCAAACTGGACGCCGACGGCGGGCTGACCCTGGCATTGCAGCACCACGAGCCACCGAAGGCCGAACAGAGCAACTGGCTGCCGGCACCGCCCGGCCCGTTCTACGCAGTACTGCGCATCTACTTGCCCAAGCCTGAAGCAAGTAACGGCCAATGGAAGTTGCCACCGCTGACGCCGCTCAAATAATCCTCGGCTCAGCCGCGTGCCCGTTCGCCACCGGTTTGCGACCGGGCACGCACCCTGCGGATCGTCGAAGCGGGTGCGCCAAGTACGCCAGCAAGACCGCGCCCTCCCTCACTCCCACTGGTTCAGCGGACACTAAACCGGGTAAGGTGCGCGCGTTATTTATGGAGTTGTACCGCACATGACTTGCTGGGATCTCCTCGGCCTATCCCCGAATGCCGATAGCCGCACGATCAAACGCCAATACGCCACCTTGCTGAAGAAAACCCGACCGGATGATGATCCGGAAGGTTTTCAACGCCTGCGTGAAGCGTACGAACACGCCTTGAATTGGCAACAATGGGCGCAGGAAGACGACGGTGCTGAGCTGGCAGTGGCCACGGTGCCGACGGCCTTGGCTGCCCAGACCTTGCAGGAGCACTACACGCTGGCGATGGCCGCGGGTGCCGGGCTGGAATTTGAAGTGGGGCTGCTTAAACGCTGCCTCTGGGACGAGGAGCTCAACGAAGAGGATCGGCGTTGGGCGTTTGACACTTTCCAGTGGCTTAGCGCCTGGCAACGCCTGGAGTTGCCGCAAGCGCTGATCGAAGCCTTGGCCGAACAGCGCAGGCAAGCCTTCCAACACACGCTGAGCTTGGCCATGGCCGAGCGTGACGAAGCGGCTTTTCTCGCAGCTTATGCCGCGCGCGTTGATCAGCCCTGGCTCCAGCAACCGGCGCATGCCCAGTGGGTTCACCGCATGCTGGCGACGCTGTTGACCGAAAGCCAGTTCTGGTCCCCCGCCGTGTTTGAGGCCGTGCGCACCGGCCAGGGATGGCAGGGCAGCGACCACGCATGCCCCGCAGACGAATGGCAACACTTGATACGGCGCCAGCAAGGCCCGGTATTCATGGCCCACCAGTACGCGTTGGCAGCCACAGCGCCCAATACCCCACAGCAACGCGCCGCGCGCTTATTGCTGGCGCCGATGTCTCTGGGCCAGCGGCGTGCTTTCGCACAGCGCCTGAGTGAACAAGACTGGGAGGCGTGCCGAACCTTGGCCGCGACCCTTAAAGCCGACCATCCCGACATAGCACAGGCGATGCCAGGCGGCACGCCGTATTTCTGGCAGGATTGGGAAACTGCTTTTGACACCTTGCCGCTGCTGCTCGCGATTGTGCTGGGCTGCCTTGTCGGAGCGCTGTTCCAGTCGCCCTGGCAAGCGGGCGCGTTAGTGGACACTGCGGGGGACGCGTTGGCCTGGTCGATGGCCTACATGGCCGTTGGCGCACTGGCCTGGCAGGTGTGGCGCCCGTTGGCGCATTGGCTGCGCGTGCTGGATGAACGTCTCGGTGCAACACTGCCGCGCTGGATGAGCCCCACCCGCCTGCCGTTGTTGCCGGTACGCGACCTGATCCCGGGTGCGGCCATGGGCATTGCCATCAGCGCTCATTTCGGGCCCGTCGCCGGCCTGACACTGGTGGCGGTCCTGGCTGCCGTCGGCGCGGGCAAGCGCCGGGCACGCATGAACGTGAAGGAGTGGGCCGCCCATTTTCCGCGCCGGGCCTTGGGCGCCATCGGCCTGGGCGCCCTCGCCTTCGCCCTGGTGTTTGCCGGGTTTAAATACCTCGACAGCCGCCATCAAGTCGGTCGCCACCAAGGTCTGCAGCAATGGACCGAACGCGTGTGCAGCCGCATGCCGCAAACCGCTGAAGACTGTCAGGCCCCGGCCACACACGCGCAATGGTATGGCCAGGAGGCCGAGCAATGAACCCAGCCTTGTTACTCCCCATTGGCCTCGTGTTTACGCTGATGCTGGTCGGCCTGGCCGGCGCGGGCAAACACACCCAAGTGCTCGAGTTGTGGCTGGATAGGCTCGACGGCCCGCAAACCGCGGCCGCCAGTGCGCTGGCGCCGATCATCGACTGCATGAACCGCGTTGACCGAGACACGCGGCTGGCCTACCAGCGTTTGGTGCACCCGCCAATGGCCGAGTCAGCGCCTGAAGCGCAAACCTCTTTGCCGGCAGGTCGCTACGCCAGGTCACGCGAAGAGTTCGGCGACAACAGCGAGCCGCAGGCGCGTGTGATCCAGAACGACGTGTGCGCGCCCACCCTCACTACCAAGCTGGCGCATCAGCACCCCGCCAGCCCCTTGATCGGGATGACCGCTGAGTACCTCGCGAGCCTGCAGAAAATCTCCTCTACGCTGGGCACCTCGAACCAGCGGCGGCTGTTCGGCGACGTCTTGCAGCAACGCATTCAAGACGAACTCAGCAGAAATGGCGAAGCCTACGCGACGGTGTCCAGCCAGCTGCGCCGCGGCCTGGCGGTGCAAGATCAGCGTCTGCGCGTTGAGCAACGGGCTGTGCTGGAAGCGCGTCTGGGCCAGGACCTGCACTGGCACCTGCTCAATTACATGATCAGCGCACGCGCGGCGGTGGACCAGATCGACGACGGCGTGCGCACTGCCAGCCTGACGCCCCAGGCGCTGGCGAAGCTGACGGCGGCGGTGCAGCGCGCCAACGAAAACAGCGCAACCTTCGTGGACCACATCCCGAATAAAAACCTTAATGATGAAGCCCTGCACCTTTGGTACGTCCTCAGGCAGCCCGCCGATGCCTACCTCATCGCGCTGCACAATCTGCTTCAAGACTGGCTGGACCACGCCCCGCCGCAACAGCTGAGTGACGATTACTACCTCGTGACTCGCCGCTACGACGCGCTGCTCAGTTATTACAACCGCCCGGCAAGAAATGCGTTCTAGCCCTGAGTGCGTGCGGCGCCCAGCTCAGGACTGCGCCGGGGCACCCGGCGCCGGGCGAGCCCGCTCAAACGCGATCGCGCGGGATCAGGCTCTGCAACTGCGACGCCAGAAAATTTGCGTCGAAGGCAAACGTGTCCGGGTCCTTCAGGCCGTTGGTTTTTTTCCATAGCCAATCGTTTTTATCAGCCGGCAGCACCAGTGATACGCTGCCGTGCCGTGCGGCGGTCAAGCCCATCACCGACACGGCAATCGAGCCGCCCGCCCCCATCACGTCCGGCACGAACTCCACCGTCTTGCCGGTGATGTGCACCGTCAGTTTTTCGGTTTTGAAGGTCGACGTCTCAACCGGCAGGCTCGGGCCGCTGGCGACATAGGCCTCACGGTGGACTTCCAGCAGGCCAGTGGTCTTGACGGGTTCCAGCCACTGCTCGATCTGCCCGAACAGCTCGCCGAGCTTTTGCGCCCAGCGTGCGGACTGCACGTCGAACTGCTGTTTTTTGTGCGCTTCACTGTCGGCGTAATGACGAAGCATCTCGCCCAATTGCTGTACATCGTCCATTGCGGATTTCCTTGGGTGGGCCAGGTTGCGAACGCTGATCATGGCAGATGCGGCGGTTCAGCGTGCGGCTTAACTGCACCGGTCATTTGACCGGCAACTGCGTATGACTATTGCGCAGCCGATGGGTATGGTGAGGCGACATCCCCTGTCAGGAGCATCGCATGCGCACCATCGGCCTTATCGGCGGCATGAGCTGGGAGTCCAGCGCCGAGTATTACCGCATCATCAACCAGCGCGTGCGTGACCAGCTGGGCCCGCTGCGCTCGGCGCAACTGTTGATGTACAGCGTGGATTTCGGCCCGGTCGAGCAGGCGCAGCATGCCGGCCGTTGGGATGACGCCGCGCTGATCCTCGAGGATGCGGCGCGCCGCTTGCAGGCTGGCGGTGCGGATTGCGTGGTGCTGTGTACCAACACCATGCATCGGGTGGCAGCGCGGATCGAGGCGGCCGTGTCGATTCCGTTCCTGCATATTGCCGATGCCGCCGGTGCCGCTGCGGTAGAAGCCGGTACGCTGACAGTCGGTTTGCTGGGCACGGCATTCACCATGGAGCAGGACTTTCTCACCGCACGCCTGACCGCCCAAGGCTTGACCGTGTTGGTGCCCGACGCTGACGAGCGCCAGGCCGTGCACCGAATCATCTATGAGGAGTTGTGTGTCGGCGTGCTCAGCGCTGCCTCGCGCCAGGTCTATCAGCGGGTAATCGAGTCGCTGGCCGCACGGGGCGCCCAGGCAATCATTCTTGGGTGCACGGAAATCGGCCTGCTGATCAAACCGCAGCACAGCAACCTGCCATTGCTGGACACCACCGAGCTGCATGCACAGGCTGCGGTGGCGTTTGCTCTGGGGGATTAAGCCGTCTGGCGCAGGCGCGCCATGCTCAGGGTGTCGACGAAGACGCCGTCACGCAGGGCGTAATCGCGCATCCGGCCTTCGACCTCGAAGCCGAACTTGCGGTAGAGGTTATGCGCGGCTTCGTTGTCGGCGTACACCGTCAGTTCGACGCGGCGCAAATTCATCCAGTTGTCGGCCACGTCCAGCGCGGCCGTCAACAGCCTGGAGCCGACGCCCTTGCCTTGCCAGGCCGTGGCGACGCCCATGCCGAACGAACCGACATGGCTGCGGCGCACCCGCAGGGTTTGCTCCAGGCCAAGCTGGCCGATCACTTCCCCTGCATGCATCGCCACCAGCTGTAGCCGCCGCTCGTTATCCAGCGCCAGCTTGTTACGCCACGCCTGCACCGACTGAAAAGGCATTTGCAGCACCTGACGGCACACAGCCGGTTCGTTGTAGAGCGCAGCGACGCCTTCAAGGTGGGCCTCGGTGAAGCGCTGGATCACGATAGGAGATTCAGGTGTGCGCATTGCGTTTCTTCCTTGGAAAAACAAGTGGCCGCCCAGTGTAGAGGCCAAGCCGCCACGCTGGCTAGGGTGCTGGCACTGTCGTCCACAACGTCGGCCAATCGCCGTAACCCACCCCATTGCAGCGCGGCATCTGATGCAACTCGCGCAGTTGGAAAGCCTTGCCGTCAAACACCCAGACACCGCCCTCGCCGCAATCACCAACGCCACGCAGTTTGTAGAAATAGCTCAAGGTGCCGGTGGTCGGGTCGTAGCCGACCGAGCCTTGCAAGGCAGCGCCGTCCACAGGTAGCGGTTGAATGCTCAACGTGGTTTCGGCGTACGGCGCCTTGCGCTCACGGCTGCTGACTTCGTACTCGCAGGTGTAGGCCGCGCAGTCATAGCGCACCACTGTCAGGGCTTGAACTTCGCTCAATGCGCCAACTTCGGCCTCGGGTTTCATCGCGGTGTCGGTGGTGGTGATCGCCTTCACCGCAGCGGCGGCCAGCGCGGCGTATTCCTGGTCGTTGAGCGCCGGCGCCGACGTGAAGGGGCGCAGCACCGGTGGCGGCAAGCGTGCCGGCACGTCGCTGGCCGCCCCCTTGCCAGGCCGCGCAAGTGCGGTGACGTTATCCACCCGCCCTTGCACCGCGTCCATTAACAGCAGCGAGGCACTCAGCCCGCTCAGGGACACATGCGCGGTGTCGTCGCCCGGTAACTGCAAACGCTGGCCGTTGCGCAAGCGCTGCAGCCAGAGCCGCGCCGGCGCGTCCTCGATCACGCCGTAGGATTGCAGGTGGGGATCAACACCCTGATCGTCCAACTGCACCTCCAGGCTGCGCGTCAGTGCCTGGCCCAGGGGCTTTCCGTCCAATTGCAGAGTAGACAGGTCCAGCGCCTCACCGCGATGATCAACGCGTAAGCGCAGGTACCCTTCCGGGCCGGCTTGATGCCAGATATGCAAGGTCAGGGAGCTGGCATCTTCCTCATCCACGCCACTGGGCGCGCTGAGGGCGTGACAATTGCGCAGGTTGTCGCAGCCGGTGACCCAATTCTTGATTTCCCGCAGCAGCGGGACGGTTTCAGTCGCGGGTTGAGCGAGGGCCGGGGCGCTGATGCCGGTCAGCAACAGGGCCAGCAAAGCGGTGGTGCGCAGCATGGGGACTCTCCGTGTCGAAAAACGGCGCGGATTGTCCCACGTTCACGGTGTTGCGTCAGCGCTCGGTCGCTGTGCGCCACAGTCGCGCAATATCTGCCGCGCGCGCGCGCAGCAGGCGCGGCGCGTCGCTGCACGCCTGTTCAAGGCTCATCGGCCCGGACGGCAAGGCGAATGCGGCGCTCACGCCGTGGCTATACATATGCTCGTAGCCGTCGCCCAGGGTGCCGGCGATCACGATGACGGGCACGTTGTGGTGCTGGGCGATGCGCGCCACGCCAAAGGGGGTTTTGCCGCGCAGGGTCTGGGCGTCGAAACGGCCTTCGCCTGTGACCACCAGGTCAGCCCCCTGCACCGCTGCATCCAGGCCGACCAGGTCGGCCACCACCTCAACACCCGCGCGAAATTGCGCGCCAAGGAACGCTTTGGCGGCAAAGCCCAGGCCACCGGCGGCGCCGCTGCCGGGTTCATCGCGCACGTCTTTGGGCAGGACCTTGGTGCAATGATCGGCAAAGTGACCCAGGGCTGCGTCCAGTTGTTCGACCTGCTGCGCGCTGGCACCTTTTTGCGGGCCGAAAATGGCAGACGCGCCGTGCGGACCGCACAGCGGGTTATTCACATCGGCGGCAATTTCAAAACGCACCTGAGCCAAACGTGGGTCCAGTTGTTCAAGGCTGATCCGCGCAAGCCGCGCCAGCGCCAGGCCACCCGGGGCAAGTGCCTGATCTTGCGCATCAAACAGTTGCACACCCAGCGCCTGCATCGCCCCGGCACCGGCATCGTTGGTCGCACTGCCGCCAATCGCCAGAATGATGCGCTGGGCACCGGCGTCCAGGGCTGCACGGATCAGTTCGCCCGTGCCGTAGGTGCTGCTCGAACAGGCGTCGCGTTTGCCCGGCGCCAGCAGTTGCAAACCACTGGCTTCGGCCATTTCGATAATGGCGGTATGGCTGTCGGCCAACCAGCCCCAGCGTGCTTCAACCGACGCGCCCAAGGGGCCTCGAACGGTTTGGCTGCGCAACTCGCCCTTGCAGGCAGCAAGGACCGAATCCACCGTGCCTTCACCACCGTCCGCCATCGGGCACTGGACCAGATGTGCCTGCGGCCAGACCTCGGCCAAGCCTTCGGCGATGGCCTGGGCGACGCCTTCGGCGCTCAGGCTGTCCTTGAACGAGTCGGGGGCGATGATGATTTTCATGGGCGTTCTCCGGTTTTTATAACGCCCATGCTGCCAGTTGGCTGCGGCAATGACGCCGGTCCGATGCACAAGTGTGGCGCAGGTTTGTTGTTCATTCCGACAAAGCCTGGGGCAAAAGCTGTACGCCAAGGTACAGGGCCAGCATGCCATCGAGGGTCAATGGGTCGACGCCGCTGAGCTCGGCAATGCGTTCCATGCGGTAGCGCAAGCTGTTGCGGTGGATGCCCAGCGCGTCGGCGCAGGCCTGGCTCTGGCCGTCGTGGTCGCACCAACTGCGCAGCGTGGCAAGCAGCTGGCCGTTGGTGTCCTTGGCCAGCACTTTGCGCAACGGGTTCAGCAGTTCATCCAGCGCATCGTCGTTGCGGTGGCGCCAGAGCATCACCGGCAGGCGATAGCGGTTGAGCGTCAACAAACGTGACTGGGGCAAGATGTCACGACCGTAGGCCAGCAGATCGCCGACCCGGCGATAACACCGGCGCAGGCCCGCCAGGCCATCTGCTTGCCCACCGACGGCAACCCGCAGGATGTTCCAGCCCAGGCCCTGAAGTTTTTCCAGCAGCCGTGGGTTGTCCACCTGCAACGCCGCCGGCCGGCACCACAACAGGGAAAACTGCGCAGAGCTGACACACCAACTGTCCGGGTAACGGCTGGTCAGCCAGGCGCTCAGTGCTTCGGCCGACTGACCCACACCCAGCTCAAACAGGTACGGCGTGCGCGGCATGTGCGGCTTGAGCCCCAGTTGCTGGGCCTCGTCCACCAGGCGCGGCGAGTCACCGCGTTCGGCCAGCAATAACGCAAGCAGGTCGTCGCACCGCTGGCGTCGCCATTGCTGCTCGGCTTGCTGATGACGGTGGCTGACCAACATCTCGGCGGTCATGCGCACCAGTTCAGCGTAGGTGCGCAACAGCTCGGGTTCACCGGTAATGCCCAAAACGCCGATCAGGCGTTGGTCGTGCATCAAGGGCAGGTTGATACCCGGCTGCACGCCTTTGAGGTGCTTGGCAGTCTGGCCGTCGATCTCGACTACCCGGCCGTTGGCCAGCACCAGCTGCGCACCCTCATGGCGGGTATTGATGCGCTCAGGCTCGCCGCTGCCCAGAATCAGGCCCTGGCTGTCCATGACGTTGACGTTATAGGGCAGGATCGCCATGGTGCGATTGACGATATCCTGCGCCAGGTCATGATCCAGCTCGAACATGGGGCTAAGTTCCTGAAAAAAGCGAGTTGGTCATAGGCACAGCGCAAAGCGTGCCTGACTGTGCGCAAGCACAAAGACAGCACCCCGCAAGGTGGCCGAGACTCATTGAGCGATCAACGTTACCTTCGCATCGCGAAAAATCATAATAAAGAGAGACTGACATGTCACAGAGCGCCGCTGCCACACTGGCCACCGATGACGATAAAAACGCCATCTACAAGCGCATCACCCTGCGCCTGATCCCCTTCATTTTCATCTGCTACCTGTTTAATTACCTTGACCGGGTAAACGTTGGTTTTGCCAAGTTGCAGATGCTCGATGCGTTGAAATTCAGTGAAACGGTCTACGGCCTGGGGGCCGGGATTTTCTTTATCGGTTATGTACTGTGCGGCGTGCCGAGCAACCTGGCGCTGACCCGGTTCGGCCCGCGGCGCTGGATTGCGCTGATGATGATCGTGTGGGGCACGCTCTCCACGTGCTTGCTGTTCGTGACCACGCCGACACACTTCTATGGCCTGCGCCTGTTGACCGGTGCCGCTGAAGCCGGGTTCTTCCCAGGCGTGGTGCTGTACCTCTCGCAGTGGTTTCCGACCTTCCGCCGTGGGCGGATCATGGCGTTGTTCATGTCGGCAATCCCGGTGTCCGGCCTGCTTGGCAGCCCGTTTTCCGGCTGGATCCTCAACCACTTTGCCGCCGGCCAGGGTGGCCTCGCCGGCTGGCAGTGGATGTTCCTGTTGCAAGGCATCCCGACGGTGATTCTGGGCGCGCTCGCTTATTTCCTGCTCAGCGACAGCTTCGCCAATGCCAAGTGGCTTACGCCGCATGAGCGTGCAGTGCTGGAGGCCGACCAGGCGACGGATCTGGCGAACAAACCGAAAACCACCACAGATTCGCTCGGCGAGGTGTTCAAGAACCCGGCCATCTGGGCGTTCGGCCTGATCTACTTCTGCATCCAGAGCGGCGTGTACGCGATCAACTTCTGGCTGCCGTCGATCATCAAGAGCCTGGGCTTCAGCGATAACCTGGTGATTGGCTGGCTCAGCGCGATTCCGTACCTGCTGGCCGCGGTGTTCATGTTGCTGGTGGGCCGCTCCGCCGACTTGCGCAAGGAGCGTCGCTGGCACTTGGTGGTGCCGATGTTGATGGGCGCTATCGGTTTGGTGATCGCCGTTAATTTCGCCACCACTCCGGCGATTGCGATTCTTGGCCTGACCATCGCCACCATGGGCGCCCTCACCGGCCTGCCGATGTTCTGGCCGGTGCCGACCGCTCTGCTCAGTGCCGGCGCAGCGGCCGGTGGTTTGGCCCTGATCAACTCCATGGGCCAGATGGCCGGCTTCCTCAGCCCGTATATCGTAGGGTTTGTGAAGGATGCCACCGGGTCCACGGATGTGGCGTTGTACTTGCTGGCGGCGGTGATCGTTGCCGGTAGCGTGTTGGCGCTGCGCATGACGCGCACGTTGAAGGTATAACGCGCGCCCAGCAGCAATGAGTTCAATGTGGGAGCGGGCTTGCTCGCGAATGCGGTGGTTCAGTCGATACATTCAGTGACTGACACTCTGCTTTCGCAAGCAAGCCCGCTCCCACTTTTGGTTGCCGGGTTTACAACAGGCCGCCGCCGTCGATGTCGATCACGGCGCCGGTGACAAAGCCATTTTCCATGGCCAGCACGTACCCCGCCGCCACTTCTTCAGCCTGCCCCACGCGCCCAACCGGCAAGGCCCCGCCGGCCTTGGCAAACATCGTCTGGCGCTGTTCTTCTGGCAAGCCCGCATAAGCAGGCGTGTCGATCACCCCCGGGCTGATCACATTGACCCGACGTGGTGCCAGCTCCTTCGCCAGTTGTTTGCCCAGCGCCTCGGTCGCGGCGTTGATGCCGGTCTTGATGAACTGGCCGGGCGCCAATTTACGGCCCAGTTGGCCAGAGGTCAGCGTGATGCTGCCGTGCTCGTCGAGAAATGGCAGCGCTTGTTGAATCGCGCGCAGCGAGCCCCAGAGCTTCACGTTGAAATTGTCCTGGGCTTCATCCAGGTCAGTGTCGAGCAAGGGTTTGGCCCGCACCGACGGCCCAGAGGTGTAGACCAGATGGTCAAAGCGCCCCACCGCCTCGAACAAGCGTTGCAAGGACGCAGTGTCGGTCACATCGACCGGCTCGCTGCGTACGCCGTTGTCGACACCGGAGGTCAACCGGCGCCCGGCCAGCACCACCTGTGCGCCTCGTGCCGTGGCTGCCTTGGCCACGGCGGCGCCGATACCGCTGCTGCCGCCGATGACGATGACGGTTTTACCGCTGAGGGAAGATGTCATGGGTTAACTACCTGACTAAGAAAGTGAGCGTTGATCTTCTCAGCTTGGCAATCAGCGAAAAATCCCGGTAAAACGACAAGATCTTTAAAGGATTTTTACAAATGAGCTCAACCCTCGACCTTGAAGTGTTCGTGCGCACCGCCGACACCGGCAGCCTGTCAGCGGCTGCGCGCAACCTCAACCTCACACCGGCTGCGGCGAGCATTGCGCTCAAGCGGCTGGAAACCCGGCTGGGCATCCGCCTGCTGGCCCGCTCTACGCGCAGCATGCGCCTGACCGAAGAAGGCCGGCGCTACCTGGACAGCGTGCGGGTTGCGCTGGAAGCCTTGTCGGAAGGCGAGCAGGCGATCAAGCAACAAGGCCAGAGCCTCAGCGGTTTATTGCAATTGGCGGCGCCCTCGGATTTTGGCCGCAATGTGCTGCTGGGCTGGCTGGATGAATTCAAGCGCGAACACCCGAACATCCGTTTGCAGTTGTTGCTCAACGACAGCAACGCCGACTTATTCCGCGACACCGTCGACATTGCCCTGCGCTTTGGTGTGCCACGCGACTCCAGCCTGGTCGCGCTGCCGGTGGTGCCGGGCCACCACCGTATTCCCTGCGCCAGCCCCGACTACCTGGCGCGCCATGGCACACCGCGCACGCCGGCAGACCTGGCGCAGCACAGCACGCTGCGCTACATGCGCCGTGGGCAGGCCAACAACACCTGGTACTTTCGTCAGGGCGCACTGCTGCAGGAAGTCGAGGTGACGGGCGATTACCTCAGCGACGACGGCGAAATCGTGCGGCGCTGGGCGCTGGCAGGCCATGGTATTGCCTACAAGGCCAACCTGGACATCGCCAGCGATATCAAGGCCGGGCGCCTGGTGCGGTTGTTGCCTGACTGGCAAGGCGAACCCACGCCGTTCAACCTGATGTGCCCGCACCGCCTGCAAGTGTCGGAACGGGTGAAAGTGCTGCACCGATTTCTGCAGACACGCTGTCAGGCCTTGCTCAGTGCATGAAGAAACGCGCGCCGGGCTTGTTCCAGAGCCCTCGAGTCTGGTATTGCAGGGTTCACGTTTCCCTGCCATGAGGAGCTTTGCATGATTTACCGCACATTGGGCCAGTCCGGGTTGAAGGTCA
This sequence comes from Pseudomonas sp. MF08831, assembly GCF_059862645.1. NCBI lineage: Bacteria > Pseudomonadati > Pseudomonadota > Gammaproteobacteria > Pseudomonadales > Pseudomonadaceae > Pseudomonas > Pseudomonas sp. MF08831. The sequence goes on from NZ_JCBCUX010000018.1 coordinate 111,271, forward strand.
GCGCACTGACACTGGGCACCATGATGTTTGGCGAACAGACCAACACCGAAGACTCGCTGCGCATCATCGACAAGGCCTGGGACCAGGGCATCAATTTTATCGACACTGCTGACGTCTACACCGGCGGGCGTTCCGAAGAAATCGTCGGCGAGGCCATCGTTCGTCATCGCCAGGACTGGGTGGTGGCGTCCAAGGTCGGCATCGGCCCGGCGGACGGCGCGCCGAACCGCAGCGGCTTGAGCCGCAAGCGCATTTTCAACGCGCTGGAAGCCAGCTTGACGCGCCTGGATACCGACTACCTGGACATCTATTACCTGCACCGCGAAGACCATGACACGCCGCTGGAAGTCACAGTGTCGGCAATTGGCGACCTGATCCGCCAGGGCAAGATCCGCTATTGGGGCCTGTCCAACTACCGGGGCTGGCGCATCGCCGAAGTGATTCGCGTGGCCGAGCGTTTGGGCGTGGACCAGCCGATCATCAGCCAGCCGCTGTACAACATCGTCAATCGCCAGGCCGAGGTCGAGCAGCTTACCGCCGCAGCCGCCTACGGCCTGGGCGTGGTGCCTTACAGCCCGTTGGCGCGCGGCGTGCTCAGCGGCAAGTACGCACCCGACGTCGCTCCTCAAGCGGGCAGCCGTGCAGCGCGTCAGGACAAGCGCATTCTGGAAACCGAATGGCGCGTGGAGTCACTGCGCATCGCCCAACAGATTCAGCAGTACACCCAAGGGCGCGGCGTCGGCATTGTCGAGTTTGCGATTGCCTGGGTGCTGAACAACTCGGCCGTGAGCTCGGCAATTGTCGGGCCGCGCACCGAAGCGCAGTGGGATGCCTACACCGGCGCGCTGGAGGTGAAGATCAGCGCTGAAGATGAGGCCTTTATTGATTCACTGGTAACGCCGGGGCATTCGTCCACGCCGGGCTTCAATGATGTGGGGCATTTTGTTTCGGGCCGCGTGGCACGCGCGTAGCGCCTGCAACGTGCAGGTGTGTATGGCGAGCGGGCTTGCCCGCGTTGGGCTGCGAAGCGGCACCATCGAGGACACCGTGTTGTGTCAGGCACAGCGCGGGGTCTGGTTTTGGGTCTGCTTTGCAGCCCAGCGCGGGGCAAGCCCGCTCGTCACAGGCGCTTGCATGAACCTGGTGTGGTGAGAAAATTTCCTGCAAAACGCCCCAAAACAGCGCAACCGTCTTGCGCCAAAAGCACCATAATCCCCTCCTGAAAATATCCCCCCAATTTATAGCTATTCGTTTTCGCGAGGACAGTGTGTCTAAAGGTGTTGTGTTGTCGGTATTGGCCTCGGTGTTGTTTGCCGTGATGTATTACTTCACCTCGCTGCTCACGCCATTGAGCGGCCTGGAAATTTTCGGCTGGCGCATGTTGCTGACCGTGCCGTGCATGACCGTGTTCATGATCATCAGCGGCGAATGGCGGCGGGTCTGGGAGCTGGTGCGAATGCTGGCGGCCAGGCCGCGGCTGATCGGCGGCGTGCTGCTGTCGTCGGCCTTGCTCGGCGTGCAACTGTGGCTATTTATGTGGGCACCGCTCAATGGGCGCAGCCTGGATGTGTCGGTCGGCTACTTCCTGCTGCCGCTGACCATGGTGCTGACCGGGCGCCTGGTGTACGGCGAACGCTTGTCGCGCCTGCAGCAGATCGCGGTATTTTTTGCCGCGCTCGGCGTGCTGAACGAGTTGTATCAGGCCGGTGGTTTTTCCTGGGCAACCCTGGTGGTGATCATTGGTTACCCGATCTATTTTGTGGTGCGCAAATACCTGACCACTGATCACCTGGGCGGGTTGTGGCTGGACATGGCGCTGATGCTGCCCGTGGCCTGGTGGTTTGTGCAGCACGGTGAACAAGGTTTTGCCGTGATGGACATTCATCCAAAGCTGTATGCATTGATTCCGATGCTGGGCGTGATCAGTGCCTCGGCGCTGGTCAGCTATATCGTGGCCAGCCGGCTGTTGCCTTTCAGCCTGTTCGGGCTGCTCAGCTATGTGGAACCGGTGTTGCTGCTGGCGGTGGCGTTGATATTGGGCGAAGGCATCAAGGGCGGCCAGTGGCTGACCTATATCCCGATCTGGCTGGCGGTGATGGTGCTGGTGTACGAGGGCTTCAAGCACTTGGTGCGTCAGCGCAAAGCGTGATGCGCAGGCCATAAAAAGCCCGTCCGAGGGTTACCTCGGCCGGGCTTTTTTACGCTTAGTCGGCGGTCAATACACCACGACGCACCTGGTCACGCTCGATCGACTCGAACAGTGCCTTGAAGTTGCCCTCGCCAAACCCATCATCGCCCTTGCGCTGGATGAATTCGAAGAACACCGGGCCCATCAGGGTTTCCGAGAAGATTTGCAGCAGCAGGCGCTTGTCGCCGGCAATCGACGAACCGTCGAGCAGAATGCCACGCGCTTGCAGTTGGTCCACCGGCTCGCCGTGGTTAGGCAGGCGGCCTTCGAGCATTTCGTAGTAGGTGTCTGGCGGCGCGGTCATGAAGCGCATGCCGATCTTCTTCAGCGCGTCCCAGGTCTTCACCAGGTCGTCGGTGAGGAACGCCACGTGCTGGATGCCTTCGCCGTTGAACTGCATCAGGAACTCTTCGATCTGGCCCGCGCCCTTGGACGATTCTTCGTTCAGCGGGATGCGGATCATGCCGTCCGGAGCGCTCATGGCCTTGGACGTCAGGCCGGTGTATTCGCCCTTGATATCGAAGTAGCGCGCCTCACGGAAGTTGAACAGCTTCTCGTAGAAGTTGGCCCAATAGACCATGCGCCCGCGATACACGTTGTGGGTCAGGTGGTCGATGACCTTGAGGCCGGCGCCCACCGGGTTGCGGTCCACACCTTCGAGGTACACGAAGTCGATGTCATAGATCGAGTTGCCTTCGCCGAAGCGGTCGATCAGGTACAGCGGCGCGCCGCCGATGCCCTTGATGGCTGGCAGGTTAAGCTCCATCGGGCCGGTTTCGATGTGGATCGGCTGTGCGCCGAGTTCGAGCGCGCGATTGTACGCCTGCTGCGAATCCTTGACGCGGAACGCCATGCCGCACACCGACGGGCCGTGTTCGGCCGCAAAGTACGAGGCCAGGCTGTCGGGCTGGTTGTTGAGGATCAGGTTGATTTCGCCCTGGCGATACAGGTGCACGTTCTTGGAACGGTGGGAGGCGACTTTGGTGAAGCCCATGATCTCGAAGATCGGCTCCAGAGTGCCCGGCGTTGGCGATGCGAATTCGATGAATTCAAAGCCCATCAGGCCCATTGGGTTTTCGTATTGGTCTGCCATGGTGGCACCTCATCATTCTTGTCATTAACACGGGGTTATTTGCGAGCAAGGATGAGGTTGCAGGGTGGCGCACAGGACAGGCCTCGCACACTGCGCGCGAGGAAATCACCAAAGATGAGGGGGGAGCCGAGTAGCTTCATGGTTACATCAATCTCTGACGGCCGAGGCTTGCGTGAGCGCAAGTCCATATTCTTGTATGCGTAAATCGATTCTACACAGCGTAACAGCGTTTGTCCGCACTCTTATCAAATCCCCAATGGCTTGGGCTGCGCAAGGGGTTTGTTGCACAGATGGATGCCCAGCAGGATCACCGCCCCGCCCATCAGCATCGGCGCGCTCAGGTGCTCATCCAGCAGCATGGCGCCGCAGATCACTGCCGTCAGCGGGTTGAGCGCGATGAACACGCCGGCGCGGGTCGCTCCGATACGCCGAATGCCGTCATACCAGGCGATGTAAGCCAGCGCCGAGCCGAACACCCCCAGGTACAGCAGGCTGAGCATTTGCGGTAAGTGGATCGCGCTCAGGGCTTGTAATGTGAGCTTGCCACCGACCAGTGTGGTGACCGTCAACATCGCCGTGCCCAGCAAGATCGACCAGGTCACCGTTTGCAATGGCCCCAGGCTCTGGTTGAGGCTGCGGGAAAACAGCGAGTAGGCGCCCCATCCCAACACACAGCCAAAAATCAGCAGATCGCCCAGCCAGGCGTTGGCCGTACCCTGCAGCACTTGGGGATTGCGGCTGATGATGACCGCACCCGCGCCGCCCAGGCACAAGGCAATGCCCAGGCATCTGGCCGTGCCTAGCCGCTCCTTGAACAGCCACCACGAACCCAGGCCGATCACCGCCGGGTTCAAGGCCACGATCAGCGACGCCCGCGACGCATTGATGTAATGCAGACCGTAGAAGAAACACAGGTTGTAGAAAAAGATTCCGCAGAACCCCAGCATTGCCAACTGCGCGAGTTGCCTGGCGCTGGGCCGCGCCAGGCGCACGCGTGCCAGGGCCATGAAGCCCAGCAGCGCTGCGCTGGCCAACACAAAACGCAGCGTGGCTGCCAGCAGTGGCTCCACGTCGGCTGCCAGGTAGCGGCCGGCCACAAAGGTCGCGCCCCAGATCATGGTGACAGCAGCAAGTTTGAGGTAAGTCAGGCGATCGGGAGAGGACGTCATCGGTGAGGCTCAGTGGATGTCAGGATTGGGATATCCTGCGGCTAATGACTGATCATCGTAAAATGAGTAATTGCTCATGACCCTTACGCAGCTGCAAATTTTCTCGCGCGTGGCCGAGTTGCAAAGCTTCACCCACACCGCCCACCGCCTGGGCATCAGCCAGTCAGCCGTGTCGCATGCCATCAAGGCCCTTGAGCAGGAACTGGGCGTCGAGCTGTTCCGGCGCCATCAGTCCCAGGTCGAACTCAGTGATATCGGCCAGCAATTGCTGATGCGTGCGCGCACCTTGCTGGGCGTGGCCGACACCCTGCAACAGGAAGCCTCGGATGCGCGGGGCATGAAGCGCGGCACGCTGCGCATCGGCTCCTTTGGCCCGACTTCGTCCAATCGTCTGCTGCCGCGCATTCTTGAGCCATTCAGGCGTCAGCACCCGGGCATTGAGGTGCACGTGGACGAAGGCCCGGACCGCCAAGTGATCCAGTGGCTGGACGAGCGGCGTATCGACGTGGGATTTGTGGTGCTGGAGCAGGAGCGCTTCGATACGTTTGCGCTGTTCAACGACCAGATGGTCGCCCTGCTGCCCGCTGCGCACCCGCTGGCTGCGCAGCCTTGTGTGACCTTGAAGACGCTGTGTGACGACCCGTTCATCCTCACCGACGCCGGCTCGCAGGAGCTGGTCTCGCGGTTGTTCAGCAGCGCGCGACTAACCCCGAATGTGCGTTACCGCTGCTCGCAACTGCTCAGTACGCTTGCGGCAGTAAGCCGCGGCGACGGCGTGAGTGTGGTGGCGCAGGCGTCCTTGCCGCAGACGCCAGACGCACGTTACCAGGTGCGCCCGCTGTCGCCACGGGTGGGCCGCGACATTGGCCTGGCGGTGCTGGACCAACGTCAGTCGACACCTGCGACCCTGGCGTTTATCCAATTGGCGCAGACGCTGAACTTCCAGCGGGGCTGACTCAACTGACCGCCAGGTACAGCGAGCTTATTTCGCACGCGCCATCTATCATTTGATGTATCTGATTAGCCCTTCGGGGCTTTTCCCATCCTGCGACAGGCCGTCTCTCCATGCCCCTGACCGTAAACGGCCCGCGAAAACGCGCCACCCGCTATTTGCTTACCACCCTCAGTGGCCTGCTGCCAATCGCGCTGGGGATGGTCATTCTGCACTGGCAAGCCGAACGCACCCTGCAACAAAGTACTGCGCAAACCGCCCGTGAAGCCGTGCGCCAGTTTGACCTGATGCTCGATAACACCACCCTCGCCGCCCAGGCCTTGCTGCCACTGGCGGGTCAGCCGTGCGACAACGGCGCGCAGCTGGCGCTGCGTGAACAAGTCACGCGCCGGCCCTTTGTGCGCGCAACAACGTTGTCCTGGCAGAAAAACATCTATTGCAGCTCGCTGTTCGGCGATCACTACCAGTCGGCGGTCAACCCGGATGATTACGTGGACGGGAGTCTGTGGTTGATGAATGGCAATCCGGTCACACCCGATACCGCGCTGCTGGTTAACCGGCTGGTCGAAGGCGACAAGGCGGCGTTCGCCTCGATTGATGGTTATCACCTGACCAACGCCTTGCGCTTGATCAGCCGTTACGCACACCTGGTGTTGCAAGTGGGCCCCAACTGGCTGGATGCCGACGGCAAGGTGCACAACACGCCCGTGCCGGTGTTCGAGGTGGCCCATCACCACCTGGCCTCGCAGCGCTATCACTACAGTGTCGACGCCGGCATGCCGGCCGGTGAAGTGTGGCGGTACATGGAAGCGCGCTATCCGGCACTGTTCAGCCTGCTGGTGTTTTTTGGCGTACTGTCGGGCGTGCTTGCGCACTGGCTGCAAAAGCGCTCGTCTGCGCCCACCCATGAACTGCAACGCGCCTTGGGTGCCAATGAGTTCATTCCGTACTTTCAACCGGTGGTCCGCGGCGACACGCGTGAATGGGCCGGCTGTGAAGTGCTGATGCGTTGGCAGCACCCGAAAGAAGGCCTGGTGCGTCCCGACCTGTTTATCCCGTTGGCGGAGCATTCCGGCCTGATCGTGCCGATGACCCGCGCCTTGCTGCACCAGACGGCGGCGCAGCTGGCCCCGCATGCCGCGCGCTGGCGTCCGGGCTTTCATATTGGCGTGAATATCACGGCACGCCACTGTGAGGATCTGGACCTGGTGGAAGATTGTCGAACGTTTCTCGCCGCGTTCGCCCCAGGCCAAGTGACGCTGGTGCTGGAGTTGACCGAGCGTGAACTGATCAAACCTACGGATATCACGCGTCAGCTGTTCGACGCCCTGCATCAACTGGGCGTGATGATTGCCATTGATGACTTCGGTACCGGGCACTCCAGCCTCGGTTACTTGCGCAACTTCAATGTCGATTACTTGAAAATCGATCAAAGCTTTGTCGCCATGATTGGCGCTGATGCACTTTCACGGCATATCCTCGACAGCATCATCGAACTCTCCGGCAAGCTGGACCTTGGCATCGTGGCCGAGGGCGTGGAAACAGCAGAGCAATGTGAATATCTGGCGGCGCACGGTGTGGATTTTCTGCAGGGTTACCTGTTTGGCCGACCACTCCCCGGTGACGAATTCATTAAGTCGCTGGCCAGCCATTGAATAGCCACTCATTACGCTTGATGAAATAATCTTATTTAGGTAAACGACGTGATTTACTCGTGGGGCATTAACTACTACAATTTTTCCTGCCTGTGCTGAACTCGCAGAAAGGCCTCTTTCTTTGAGTCACCTTATAAGCGCTTGGCTTAGAGCTTTGTCTGCAGTTGATATCAGCAAACTACATTATTGGAGTACAGATTTTGTCCAGACTCGCCGAATTTCGCGCAGCAGAAAAAGCCCTTCAAGAGCAGCTGGCCCAGCTGGAATCCCTGAAGAACGACGCCGGCCTGAAGAAAGAAATCGAATTCGAAGAAAAGCTGCAAGGCTTGATGAAGCACTACGGCAAAGGCCTGCGCGACATCATCGCGATCCTTGACCCTCACCCTGCCAAGGCCGGTGCTGCAACGGCCGCCGCCCCTAAACAGCGCCGCGCACGCGTGGTCAAGGTGTACCATAACCCGCACACCGGCGAGCTGATCGAGACCAAGGGCGGCAACCACCGCGGCCTCAAAGCCTGGAAAGAACAGTATGGCGCCGCCACTGTAGATTCCTGGCTTCGCGGCTGATCGCACTGCACTAACAAAAAGCCCCGCTGATGCGGGGCTTTTTTTGTTTAAGGATTCGAAAACGAACTTAACTAACATTTCACTTTGTTCAAATCCGATCAACCTGGCACATTCAAAGTTTCAGGCTGTCGCGTACCGATCCGACTTCGCCCTGGCTGGCCTCATAGGCTTCGGCTTGGCCGGCGTATGAAAAAACATAGGCTTTGTCAGTATCTACCGCACCGACTAATGTTTGCGACAACACGTGCCGCCCATTCTCGGTAATCACGCAAGTTGTTTCCAATGCATCAAGACGGCTCAATGTGGTTGGGTGCATCTTGGTGCACACGCTTTGATAACCGCTGCCGGCAAAGTCTTTCTGGATGGATTTACGCATTTCCAGCAACACGCCTTGAAGATTAACTTTATGACCCGCCTCGATCGGCGTGCCGGTCAACTCCATGACCATCAAGGTATTGCCATTTTCGTCATTTTTGATCGCGCGCTGGCGAGACACGGCCTGGGGTTTTACCGGGGCTTCGCCGTCCGGCTCCACTTCCTCGACCTGCCAGCCACTGGGCCAGTGAATTTCCGGGGCGGCCGCCAGTACGAACGGGCTGCCCAGCAGTAGACACAACGAGCTCAACAGCGATTTACGAAATTCGATCATTGCAAAAAACGCCCAAGGTTCAAGCGTCAAAGTTTGAGCCCCGGCACCCGCTGGTCGCAAGCGCTGCGTGACCTTTTTCATTTGGCGCAGTGGGCGGCCCTTGCGTATCATGGCTCGGCTGCATGGACGCTTGCCGCAAGCCAACGGACCGCGCCGATCATTTCAAGTCGCGTTTGCCCCATTTTTTTCTGGAGGGCCCATGAGCCTGCACGAACTGAACACTTTCCCGGGCGTCACCGCCCAGCCTGACACCGCCACCACGAACTTCGTGTTCAACCACACCATGCTGCGGGTCAAGGACATCACCAAGTCGCTGGATTTCTACACCCGCGTCCTGGGTTTTTCCCTGGTTGAAAAGCGCGACTTCCCGGAAGCCGAATTCAGCCTGTACTTCCTGGCCCTGGTGGACAAGGCTCAGATCCCGGCCGACGCCGCTGAACGCACCCAGTGGATGAAGTCGATCCCGGGCATCCTGGAACTGACCCACAACCACGGCACCGAAAACGATGCCGACTTCGCGTACCACAACGGCAACACCGACCCGCGTGGCTTTGGCCACATCTGCATTTCGGTGCCGGACATTGTCGCTGCGTGCGAACGCTTCGAAGCCCTGGGCTGTGACTTCCAGAAGCGCCTGACCGACGGCCGCATGAAAAGCCTGGCCTTCATCAAGGACCCGGATGCGTACTGGGTCGAGATTATTCAGCCAGCGCCGATGTAAAAGCCTCGCGCAATAAAAAAACCCCATGATCACTCATGGGGTTTTTCATTTCCGGGTCCGACTTTACGCAGGTGCGGAAGTGCGGATCAGGTGATCAAACGCGCTCAGGGAAGCCTTGGCGCCCTCGCCTACCGCAATCACGATTTGCTTGTACGGTACGGTGGTGACGTCACCGGCGGCGAATACACCTGGCAGCGAAGTTTCACCACGCGCATCGACAATGATCTCGCCACGTGGGGTCAGCTCCACTGTGCCTTTGAGCCAGTCAGTGTTGGGCAACAAGCCGATCTGGACAAAGATGCCTTCCAGGTCGAGGGTCTTGAACTCGCCACTGTCGCGGTCTTTGTACGCCAGGCCAGTGACTTTCTGACCATCACCTTTTACTTCACTGGTCAGCGCACTGGTGATTACGTCGACGTTCGGCAGGCTGTAGAGCTTGCGCTGCAACACGGCATCGGCGCGCAGCTTGCTGTCGAATTCAAGCAAGGTCACGTGGCTGACGATACCCGCCAGGTCGATAGCCGCTTCCACGCCAGAGTTACCACCGCCGATCACGGCCACGCGCTTGCCTTTGAACAGCGGACCATCGCAGTGCGGGCAGAAGCACACGCCTTTGGCTTTGTATTCCTGCTCGCCCGGCACACCCATTTCCCGCCAGCGGGCGCCAGTGGCCAGGATCACGGTCTTGGACTTGAGGGTCGCACCACTTTCGAAGCGAATCTCGTGCAAGTCACCGGCGTTTTTTGCAGGGATCAAGCTGCTGGCACGCTGCAGGTTCATGATGTCCACGTCGTACTGACGCACGTGGGCTTCCAGGGCGCTGGCCAGCTTAGGCCCTTCGGTCTCCTGCACCGAGATGAAGTTCTCGATGGACATGGTGTCCAGCACTTGCCCGCCGAAGCGTTCAGCCGCCACACCCGTGCGGATGCCCTTACGTGCGGCGTAGATAGCGGCCGCCGAACCGGCTGGCCCACCGCCGACTACCAGAACATCAAAGGCGTCTTTGGCGCTGATTTTTTCTGCTGCTTTTTCGATGCCGCTGGTGTCGAGCTTGGCGAGGATTTCTTCCAGGCCCATGCGGCCCTGACCAAAGTTAACGCCATTGAGGTACACGCTCGGTACCGCCATGATCTGGCGCTCATCGACTTCAGCCTGGAACAGCGCACCGTCGATGGCGACGTGGCGGATGTTCGGGTTGAGCACGGCCATCAGGTTCAGTGCCTGGACCACGTCGGGGCAGTTCTGGCAGGACAGCGAGAAGTACGTCTCGAAGCTGAACTCGCCTTTGAGGGCGCGAATCTGTTCAATCACTTCGACACTCGCCTTCGACGGGTGGCCACCGACTTGCAGCAGGGCCAGCACCAGCGAAGTGAATTCATGGCCCATGGGGATGCCGGCGAAACGCAGGCTGATATCGGCACCCGGGCGATTGATGGAGAACGACGGCTTGCGCGCATCATCGCCATCGGTTTTCAGAGTAATCAGCATGGTGAGGCTGGTTACGTCTTGCAAAAGGGCAAGCATTTCCTGGGATTTCGCACCGTCGTCGAGGGAGGCGACGATCTCGATCGGCTGGGTGACCCGTTCCAGGTATGACTTCAACTGAGCTTTAAGATTGGCGTCCAACATACGGGCGATTTCCTATTAATTCGGTTTATTGCAGACAAAAAAACGCCCGAGCGAATCTCGCCCGGGCGTTTTGAGGGCGGTTGCGGCTTACTTAAGTGCGGAGTTCCGCCCTTGGTGCTTCACAGACTTAGATCTTGCCGACCAGGTCCAGGGACGGAGCCAACGTCGCTTCGCCTTCTTTCCACTTGGCTGGGCATACTTCGCCTGGGTGGGCAGCTACGTATTGAGCAGCTTTGATTTTGCGCAGCAGCTCGGAAGCGTCACGGCCAACACCACCGTCGTTCAATTCAACGATCTTGATCTTGCCTTCTGGGTCGATCACGAAGGTGCCGCGGTCTGCCAGGCCAGCTTCTTCGATCAGTACGTCGAAGTTGCGGGAGATGGTCAGGGTTGGGTCGCCGATCATGGTGTACTGGATTTTGCCGATGGCTGGCGAAGTGTTGTGCCAGGCAGCGTGGGCAAAGTGGGTGTCGGTGGAAACGCTGTAGATTTCGACGCCCAGTTTCTGGAATTCGGCGTAGTTGTCAGCCAGATCTTCCAGCTCGGTTGGGCAAACGAAGGTGAAGTCGGCTGGGTAGAAGAACACTACGGACCATTTGCCTTTCAGGTCAGCGTCCGACACGTCTACGAAGTTGCCGTTTTTGTAAGCAGTTGCTTTGAACGGTTTTACTTGGCTGTTGATGATAGGCATCGTTGACTCTCCGTCAGGGGTTAAGAAGTTGATGGGGTGAATCCTACCCACTCTCCTGGCCGTTGGCTCATTGGCAAACCTGATGCCGACGATTGGTTTTGCCTATCAGGTAACCGTATTAATAGAAGAAATCTCAAATCAACGGTTGAGTCGCCAAGGTCATGCCAAGAAAGGGCGTCGCTTCAACATAGCGCATGGCGGATTTCATGTCGTTCCAACCGACATAACTCATCAGCGACTTCAAGTCCCAGCCACTGCGATGAGCCCAGGTGGCGAAGCCTCGGCGCAGGGAGTGGCTGGTGTATTGATCAGCCGGGATACCCGCGCGCTCCAGCGCCTGGCGCAGCAGCGGGATCACGCTGTTGGGGTGCAAGCCCTCCTCGCCCAGGTTGCCCCAGCGATCAATCCCACGAAACACCGGGCCACGCACCAACCCCGAAGCACTGAGCCAGTCGCTGTAGGCCTGTACCGGGCACAGACGCAGTAGTGCCGGGGTCTGGTAGGTTTTGCCGAGGTTGTCTCGATCACTTTTGCTGCGTGGCAGGTACAGGCTGATGCCAGCACCGGGCACGGCCTGCACGTGTTCGATGTGCAGGCGGCACAACTCGTCGCTGCGAAACCCTCTCCAGAAGCCCAGCAGGATCAGCGCAGTGTCGCGCTTGGCGCGCAGCAAGCGAGGCATGTCCTCGTCGCTGCTCGCCTGCCGCGCTTCTGCCTCCAGCGATGCAACCACCTGCTCAAGATGCTTGAGTTGCAGGGGCTCGGCCTGTTTCTCCTGCGCCGGGTGCACCGCGCGAATGCCTTTGAGCACCTTGCGCACCACCGGCGCCTTGGTCGGGTCGGGAAACCCCTGGCTGCTATGCCATTGCGCCAGTGCCGAAAGCCGCAACTTCAAGGTGTTCACCGCCAGCACGCCGGCATGCGCCACCAGGTAGCGCGCGACGCTGTCGCTGGTCGCCGGCAGGAAACCGCCCCAACTCACCTCGAAGTGCTCAATGGCCGCCCGGTAACTACGGCGCGTGTTATCGCGCGTGGCGGCGTTGAGGTATCGATCCAGTTCGCTCATGAAAGGCCTATTCGTACTGCTGCAAGGTGGATCCGCGTTTAAAACCGTTATGACACGGGATAATACGCCAATATCCCATCTGTTAAATCATGAATTTAAACGTGTTTTTATTTATGCTACAGTATGTATATACATACTCTGTACCACAGTACGAAATCGACGGAGACTCCATGGCTCGCGGCGGCATAAACAAAGCAGTAGTTCAAACGGCACGCTTGGCGATCCTTGCCCGCGGCGAAAACCCCAGCATCGACGCGGTGCGCATCGAGATGGGAAACACCGGCTCGAAAACCACAATTCATCGCTACTTGAAGGAATTGGACGATAGCGAAAGCCGGCTGACGATCACTGAGGCGCCAATCGACGACGAGCTTGGCGAACTGGTTGCACGGCTGGCTTTGCGTTTGAAAGAGAAGGCTCAGGAACCTATCGACCTGGCCTTGGCGCAGTTCGAACAGCACAAAGCCGCCCTGCTCGCCCAGGTAGAGACGCTGGAGGCGGCTCACGCCGAGCTCAAGCAACAATTTGATATCCAGGCCGCCGCATTGGCAGACGAAAGCGCCGCCCTGCAGACCGCCAATACCAGTCTGCAGACCGAGCAAACCCGCAACGCCGGGCTCAGCCAGGCGTGCAGCGATTACGAGCTGAGGATTACCGACAAGGACGAACAGATTCGATCACTGGAAGAAAAGCACCTGCACGCGCGCGAGGCGTTGGAGCATTACCGCAATGCAATCAAGGAGCAGCGCGAGCAGGAACAGCGACGCCATGAAGGCCAACTGCAACAAGTGCAGGCGGAACTGCGTCAGGCCCAGCAAAGCGCCATGGTGCGCCAGGATGAAATCACGCAGTTGCATCGCGACAATGAGCGGTTATTGATTGAACACCGTGTAACCCTGAAGGAACTGACCGCGCTGCAGGCGCAAACCCGCAAAGACCAGACCCTGCAGCAAAAACTTGGCGAACAGTTAAACCTGATTGAAAGCGAACGCACCCTGCTTCAGGAACGCCTGCGGGTGGCGGTACTGGAGAGCCAATCGCGCCAGGAAGCGCTGACCGAACACCAGCTTGCCAACAAAAATCTGGAACTGGACCTTATCAAGGCCCAGGCCAGTATCGAGGCATTGCGCCTGGCGGCCGTCGTTGCAACGGCGCCAGAGGCAACACCGCAAGCCTGATCAGTCAGCCACAGGCGTGCGCATGGTGACGAACTCTTCCGCCGCCGTAGGGTGCACGCCGATGGTCTCATCGAAATGCTGCTTGGTCGCGCCCGCCTTGAGCGCGATCGCCAGGCCTTGCACGATCTCGCCGGCATCCGGGCCGACCATGTGGCAACCCAATACCTTGTCGGTGTCGGCGTCGACCACCAGCTTCATCAAGGTTTTTTCCTGGCAATCGGTCAACGTCAGCTTCATGGGTCGGAAGCGGCTTTCGAAAATCTGCACCTTGTGGCCGTTCTTCTTCGCTTCTTCTTCAGTCAGGCCGACAGTGCCAATGTTTGGGAGGCTGAACACCGCTGTCGGGATCATCGCGTAATCCACCGGGCGGTATTGCTCGGGCTTGAACAGACGACGTGCCACCGCCATGCCTTCAGCCAGAGCCACCGGCGTCAATTGCACGCGACCGATCACATCGCCGATCGCCAGGATCGACGACTCAGCGGTCTGGTACAGGTCATCCACCTCAACGAAGCCGCGCTCGTCCAGCTTGACGCCGGTATTTTCAAGGCCCAGGTTGTCCAGCATCGGGCGGCGGCCAGTGGCGTAGAACACGCAATCGGCCTCCAGCACGCGGCCGTCTTTGAGGGTGGCCTTGAGGCTGCCATCGGCTTGCTTGTCGATACGCTCGATGTCAGCGTTGAACTGCAGGTCGAGGCCGCGCTTGGCCAGCTCTTCCTTCAGATGGGTACGCACTGAACCGTCGAAACCGCGCAGGAACAGATCGCCGCGATACAGCAGCGTAGTCTGCGCGCCCAAACCATGGAAAATGCCCGCGAACTCAACGGCAATATAACCACCGCCGACCACCAGTACACGCTTGGGGAGCGCCTTAAGGAAGAATGCTTCATTGGAACCAATGGCGTGTTCGCGCCCTGGAATCTCTGGAATCTGTGGCCACCCACCTGTCGCGATCAGGATGTGCTTGGCGGTGAAACGTTCGCCGTTGATCTCTACCTGGTGCGGGTCCACCAGACGCGCATGCCCTTCATGCAGGGTCACACCGCTGTTGACCAGCAGGTTGCGATAGATGCCATTGAGGCGGTTGATTTCGCGATCCTTGTTGGCGATCAGGGTCGCCCAATCAAAGTCAGCCTCCCCCAGCGACCAGCCGAAACCGCTCGCTTGCTCGAAGTCTTCGGCGAAATGCGCACCGTACACCAACAGTTTTTTGGGCACGCAACCGACGTTAACGCACGTGCCGCCCAGGTAGCGGCTTTCCGCCACGGCCACCTTGGCGCCAAAGCCAGCGGCAAAACGCGCCGCGCGAACACCGCCAGAACCGGCGCCAATTACATACAGGTCAAAATCGTAGGCCATTTCACTCTCCTCGGCAGGTCATCAGCATACCGATTTAGATGGGGCTGAAAAACGAAAAAGCCACCCGAGGGTGGCTTTCTCTTAAAACACTCAGCAAGCGTGAATCAGTAAGCCTTGCCAGTCTTGTAGAAGTGCTCGTAGCAGAAGTTGGTCGCCTCGATGTAGCCTTCAGCGCCACCGCAGTCAAAACGCTGACCTTTGAACTTGTAGGCAATCACGCAGCCGTCTTTGGCTTGCTTCAACAGGGCGTCGGTGATCTGGATCTCGCCACCCTTGCCCGGCTCGGTTTCTTCGATCAGCTTGAAGATGTCCGGCGTCAGGATGTAACGGCCGATGATCGCGAGGTTCGACGGCGCGTCTTCCGGCGCTGGCTTCTCGACCATGTCGCGTACGCGGATCAGGCCATCACCAATGTCGTCACCGGCGATCACGCCGTACTTGTTGGTTTCGGCCGGATTGACTTCCATCACCGCAACGATGGTGCAGCGGTATTTCTGGTACAGCTTGACCATTTGGGTCAGTACGCCGTCGCCTTCCAGGTTGACGCACAGGTCGTCCGCCAGTACCACGGCGAACGGTTCGTCACCGATCAGCGGGCGGCCGGTGAGGATCGCATGGCCGAGGCCTTTCATCTGGGTTTGGCGGGTGTAGGAGAACGAGCACTCGTCGAGCAATTTGCGGATACCGACCAGGTATTTTTCCTTGTCGGTGCCCTTGATCTGGTTTTCCAGCTCGTAGCTGATGTCGAAGTGGTCTTCGAGTGCGCGCTTACCACGGCCGGTAACGATGGAGATTTCGTTCAAACCGGCATCCAATGCCTCTTCGACGCCGTACTGAATCAGTGGCTTGTTCACCACCGGCAGCATCTCTTTGGGCATGGCTTTGGTCGCTGGCAAGAAGCGAGTGCCGTAACCGGCTGCTGGGAACAAGCATTTCTTGATCATATGAGTCCTTACAAAGGGCTGTGCGTACGGAATTCGGCGCAGTCTAATGAGGCCGCAGTCACCTTACAATGGGGTCCTGCTGGCGTTGCGATGTCATCATAGAGAAAAAATGTCGGCGTAAGTTCCGCTGATCCTGCCAAGAGCGTGCCCAGCGGTTCGGCAAAACATGCCATCCCCCAATGATTAAAAGGGGTGCAACTGTTTTAGCACGCTTTGCCACGCGTCACACTGACCTGCAACAACTTGCGCTTTCCCCCGGCATTTGGCGCTATCATGAGCCGCTTGAACCAGACCACGAGATTGTTAATAGATGTCAGAACCAAAAGGCGTAAACGGCTACCTGATCACACAGCGAGCAGACGGCTGGCACTTGATCAACTTTCACGGTGACAGCGTTGCCGGGGTATTCCCGACTGAAAGTCAGGCTATTGCGGTAGCCGAAGTGTTTGTGGACGAAGCCGGCCACGCATCGAGCAAAAGACCCAAAGGCAAGTAAGCCAGAGCGACTTGCGCAAAAAGCCCCGTTTGACGGGGCTTTTTTGTGTTTGTCTGTACCTAGGTGGCAGTTCGCTATAATCTGCTGCGAACGCCCCACGACAGTGTCAGCGCTCCCTCCAACACCCTCGACGACGACTCAACTCATGAACAAGATTCTGGCACTGACTGCGGCCCTGGCGCTGATGACCGGCTGCACCACCACCTCCGACACCTTTCTGAAAAATGGCGAGCAAGGCCTGACCATCGACTGCTCGGGCGAAGCCAACTCGTGGGCCAGCTGCTACGAGAAAGCCGACGCCTCCTGCGCGGGCACCGGCTACCGTATCGTCGGCACCGAAGGCACACCCTCGCTCAAGGAAGACGACAAGACCCTGGGCAAAGACGTAGGCAACTTCAAGAGCCGAAGCGTAGTGGTCGTGTGCAAATAGCCAACGGCTACAGGTGAATTTCGGCGAACTTGATGCCCAGCCCGCGCAGAAGCTCGATGAGGTCATCCAGGCGCGCGAATGACTCGACTTCGTCCTGCTCGTCCACCAGAAAAAAACTGCGTCCGCCGCTTTTCTTGAAAAACACGATCCACTCGCCAAGATCGGCAGGGTTCTGAATGACATGGGTGGCCGAAATCTGACCCTCGGCCTGGCGGGCTTTGACGTGTTCACGCTTCATGACGGTTTTCCAGAAAAAGACAAATGCCACGCATCCATGAGGTTGCGCGGCATTTTTTGCATTGAATGCCCAACAGTTTAACGGATGCCTTGCCCGATCAACACGCTCATCACGGCTCCATTTTTAGAGGTATAGGTTTAGATCACGAGCGCATAAGCTTAAAAACGGTCGAGGACTGGACCTTTTGCGAAAACACCCAAAGTGACTGCAAAAAAAACCTGACGCTGCAGTGCAGCGTCAGGCTTTTTATCGGATTCAAGCGTCCAATGAGGCTGGGGCTCAGCCGGAGATGCAATCCTCTGCGGCTTTTTTCACATCACCAGGTCGAATGGGCACGTTCGACATGCTTTCGTAAAGTTTGATACTGCTGCCGCTGGAGCGCTCTTCAATCTCGAAGATCGCCGACGGGTCAGCCGAGAATTTCTGCGGCACAATCACCTGTACACCGTCCTTGTGAGGCTCGATCTGCGGCGGTCTGCGGGTGGCGGCGAGCTTGCGCACGACACACGCGGCGTATTCCGGCGGTTTTTTACCTGAAATGACCACCAATGTTGGCGGGGTCTGCTTGATATCTGCAACCGAAGCACACCCACCTAAGGCCAAGGCCAGAACCAACACACTCCACTTCATACTTAAACCTCCGATAAAGATCCTACGACAGCGTAGAGAGTAAATTTCTCCCGCCAATGTAGGATTTATCTCTAAAAACTCGGGAAATAACTGTTTTAAATTGTCGAAGTCGTCGACGACGACCCGATAATAAACGCGCTGGGGCTGATAAACTCTATCTTAACCTACGTATCATTCTGATTTTTCAGAAAAAGCCCTTCTGGAGACACCCCATGAAATTCATCCACCAGCGCGAGCACCTCAACGAGGGCGACATCGTTGTCATTGAATGCTCACAGACGTGCAACATTCGCCTGATGAGCGACGCCAATTTTCGCAGCTTCAAGAACGGCGGCCGCCACACCTATCACGGCGGCGCGTTCGACAAGTTCCCGGCAAAAATCACCGCCCCCAGCACCGGTTTCTGGAACATCACCTTGGATGTAGTGACACGCCGCGCCATCAGCGTTACGCGCAAGCCCGCGTTGTCGCACAAAATTCGCATCGTTCGCCGCACCAGTACCAAACTGAGCTGACCCGAACACTCGACAGGAAAACACTGTGACTACCACAACCAAATACGTCATCAAGTACAAACTCAACGGCGAACGTCGCTTTGAGTTCGCGCAATTGCACACCAACAGTGTCGAAGAAGCCCAGCAGGCGCTGGCGAAAATCCACGATGCCAGTGACGAAATCACCGACATCACTGTGAGCAAGGCGCTGTAAGCCATGTCCGGCCCCACGGCGGATCTGTTCGCCGACGATGCGCTGCAACAACCGGCCGGGCGCGAGCAGATCGGCGAAGAGTCTTACGTGCTGAGGGGCTACGCCCTGCCCTGGATTGATCGCCTGCTACCTGAGCTGCGGCGCGTATTGGCTCAATCCCCGTTTCGGCAGATGGTCACACCCGGCGGATTTACCATGTCAGCGGCCCTGAGCAGTTGCGGCGCACTGGGCTGGACCACCGACAGCTCTGGCTATCGATACAGCCCGGTTGATCCGCGCAGCCGGCAACCCTGGCCGGCAATGCCGGACGCTTTGCGCGAGCTTGCCAAGCTGGCGGCCGCAGAGGCCGGCTTCAATGACTTTTCCCCGGATGCCTGCCTGATCAACCGTTATGTGCCCGGGGCCAAAATGTCGCTGCACCAGGACAAAAACGAACGTTGCTATAGCGCCCCGGTGGTGTCCGTGTCTCTCGGGCTGCCGGCTGTTTTCCTGTTCGGTGGGCATGAGCGTGGCAACCGCACGCAGAAAATCTCGCTGTTTCACGGCGATGTCGTGGTCTGGGGTGGCGTCGATCGCTTGCGTTTTCATGGGGTGATGCCGATCAAGGAAGGTGTGCATCCGGTGATGGGACCACAACGTATCAACCTGACTTTCCGCACGGCCGGTTGATTTGACCGCAAGCTTCGGAGTGTCGAGCGCAACCCGCGCGGTTAATCTGCCCGTGACCCATCAAGAGTGCAGGCCATGAACAACCAACAAGACCCTCGCTGGGCCGCCATCGTTGCCCGCGACGCCAAGGCCGACGCGCTGTTTGTCTACGGCGTAAAGACCACCGGCGTTTATTGCCGCCCCAGCAGCGCCTCGCGCTTGCCACGGCCGGAGAACGTCGAATTTTTTGACTCCCCCGCCCAGGCCGAAGCGGCGGGTTATAGGCCGAGTAAACGCGCCGCGGGCGACCAGACCCAATTGGCCGCGCACCACGCGCAAATAGTCGCCGATGCTTGCAGGCATATAGAGCAGGCCGAAACACCGCCCAGCCTGGACGTACTTGCGCGCCTGGCCGGCTTGAGTTCGTTCCATTTCCATCGTGTCTTCAAAGCCATCACCGGCCTGACGCCCAAGGGCTACGCCAGCGCCCTTCGCTCACGCAAAGTACGCGTTGGCCTCAAGGGCGAGCATTCCGTGACGGACGCGGTGTACGGCGCAGGCTTTAATTCAAACAGCCGCTTTTATGAATCCGCCGATCAGTTACTCGGCATGAAACCCAGCGATTACAAGGCCGGCGGCACTAACAGCGAGATCCATTTTGCCGTGGGCCAGTGCTCGCTGGGGGCCATTCTGGTGGCGCAGAGCCAACGGGGCGTGTGTGCGATTTTGCTGGGAGACGATCCGGACACGCTGGTGCGCGACCTGCAGGATCAATTTCCCAAGGCCGATTTGGTCGGCGCGGATCGGCATTTCGAGCAATTGATCGCCCAGGTCGTGGGCTTTGTCGAAGCACCGGCGCTGGGCCTGAATTTGCCCCTGGACTTGCGCGGCACCGCCTTTCAGGAGCGTGTGTGGCAGGCACTGCGCGACATTCCGGTGGGCAGCACGGCCAGCTACGCGCAGATCGCCCAGCGTATCGGCGCGCCTACGTCCTTTCGCGCGGTGGCCCAGGCTTGTGGCGCCAATCACCTGGCAGTGGCGATCCCCTGCCATCGCGTCGTACGCAGCAATGGCGAGCTCTCCGGGTACCGTTGGGGGGTTGAGCGCAAACGGCAGCTGCTGGAGCGGGAGAGTCAGTAAAGACTCAGCGCACAAAACAGCAGCACACCGGTCCGACGTTGTGCGCCGGAGGCCGGACCTTCATCCGCATTACGTGCGCGCAGGTTGAGACCGGTCACCCGAAAATGCCTGCACCGCCCTCTCCTTTTATAGCGCCAGTGTGCGTTTACAAGGCCTTGCGTTTACGAAACTGCGCGACCTTATGCCGGTTGCCACACAACGCCATGCTGCACCAACGGCGCTTGTGCGCTTTGGTCCGGTCATAAAACCACAGGACGCATTCGGGATGCTCGCAGCGGCGAATCAAGCTGAAATCGCCGGCCACCAATAACTGAGCCGCTGCTTCGGCAATCGGCGACAAAAACTGCTCCGCCGTCTGTTGCTTGCGCTGGCGCTCCAGTTGAGGCTGCCCGCACGCAGGCCAGACCAACTGCGGATAGCTGACCGCTTTGCGTAAAAAACCGTTGAGCACCGCAGGGTCGCCCGTCTCACCGTTCTTGCGCGCAGCCACCAGTTCACGGACTACCTCGCGCAGTTGGCGTGCAGCCCCCAGCAAAGCACCTTCTTCGAATGTGGGAATGCTCGCTTGCGCTACCCACTCCAGGCGCACCAGCCAATGCGCAACGTCGGCGTCGGTATGCCAGAAATCCACCGGCTGGCCGTCGATATTCGCCAGGGTATTGAGCATGTCCAGCACCGGCTCATCGGCCAGTACATAGGGTTGTGATGGTGGCGCATGGGGCGTAAGGGTGGCCATGATTTGTCCTCTCGAGCACCGCGCAATCGTAACCGCTATTTTTACCCCTGGATAGTTACAGCATGAAAAAAGATAACCGTAATAATTGGTTTGACAGGTTACATATTTGGGCGCAACTTTTAAATCAGTAACCTGTATTACCAACCAATCCAGTTACATAGGTGTCCTCATCATGTCTATCGCAACCCCCGTCGTTCGCTACCAGCACGTTGATGTCGATGGTGTGCGCATGTTCTACCGTGAAGCCGGCGATCCTTCGGCGCCGGTCATGTTGCTGTTGCACGGGTTCCCCAGCTCGTCGCACATGTACCGCGACCTCATTCCGCTGCTCGCTACGCGCTTTCGGGTCATCGCCCCCGATTTGCCCGGTTTCGGCTTCACCGAGGTGCCCGTCGAGCGCGATTACCAGTACAGCTTCGATAACCTGGCGATCAGCGTCGGGCATTTCGTCGATGCGCTGAAACTGAGCCGCTACGCCCTGTACGTATTCGATTACGGTGCACCCGTGGGCCTGCGACTGGCGGTGGCGCATCCGGAACGGGTCAGCGCGCTGGTCTCGCAAAACGGCAACGCGTATCTGGAAGGGCTGGGCGATGCCTGGGCGCCGATTCGCGCCTACTGGGCGGACGCGAGCGCAGCCAATCGCGAGGTGATCCGCAACGCGGTCATCAGCCTGGAAGGCACGCGCTACCAGTACTTGCATGGGGTAAGTCAGCCGGAGTTGGTCGCACCGGAGTCCTACATGCTGGACGTGCTGTTGATGCAACGCCCGGGTAACGACGAAATCCAGCTGGACCTGTTTCTCGACTACCGCAATAACCTCACGCTGTACCCGGCGTTCCAGGCATTTTTCAAAGCCAGCCAAGTGCCGACGCTGGTGATCTGGGGCCAGAACGATCCGTTTTTCATCCCGCCTGGCGCCCATGCCTACAAGGGCGACAACGCCAACGCGGTGGTTGAACTACTGGACACCGGCCACTTTGCCCTGGAAACCCATGCGGCCCATATTGCCGAGCGCATTCACGCGGTGCTGGGGCATGCCATCGACTGATGGCGCTGCACGAAACCCTGCCCTCGTCCAGTGAATAATACGGACTGGCCGGGTGCCAATGGCCCTGTTAAAACAGCGCAAAGTCCTACTCACGCTGGAGACGCATCCCATGAGCACCTGGCCAGACTCGCGCATCATCGACCTGCTGGGCATTCAATTGCCCATCATCCAGGCCCCCATGGCCGGCGCTACGACCGCCGCCATGGTGATTGCCGCCAATGAAGCGGGTGCGCTGGGCTCGATGCCCGCCGCAGCGCTGACCATCGAGCAACTGCGCGAAGCCTTGAGCACGATCCGCCAGGCTGGTACGCGCCCCATCAACGTGAATTTCTTCTGCCATCGACCGCCCGACGCCGACGAGGCCGGCGACCGTCGCTGGAAGGACTTGTTGCAACCCTTCTACCGCGAACTGGGCGCCGATTTCGATGCGCCAACACCCGTTTCCAACCGCGCGCCCTTTAACGAGGCCGCCTGCCAGGTGGTCGAGGCGTTTCGCCCCGAGGTGGTGAGCTTTCACTTTGGCCTGCCGGAAAAAACCTTGCTCGACCGGGTAAAAGCCACCGGCGCCAAGGTGCTGTCATCCGCCACCACCGTGGAAGAAGCGGTCTGGCTGGAACAGCATGGGTGCGATGCAATCATCGCGATGGGGATTGAGGCCGGCGGGCATCGCGGCTTGTTTCTCAGCGACGATCTCAATACCCAGATCGGCTTGATGGCGCTGGTACCGCAGATCGTCGACGCCGTCAGCGTGCCCGTGATTGCGGCCGGCGGTATTGCTGATGCGCGCGGCATTGTCGCGGCCCTTGCTCTGGGCGCATCAGCCGTACAAATCGGCACCGCCTACCTGTTTACACCCGAAGCCAACGTCAGCGCCTCCCACTACTCTGCGTTGCGTCAAGCCCAGGCCAGCGAAACCGCACTGACCAACCTGTTCACCGGCCGCCCGGCGCGCGGCATCGTCAACCGCGTGATGCGTGAACTGGGTGCGATCAATCCGGCGGCGTCTGCCTTCCCCACGTCCGGTGGTGCCCTGATGCCGCTCAAGGCCAAGGACGAGGCGGGTTTCAGCAACCTGTGGTCGGGCCAGGCACTGCGCTTGTGCAAAGATGCATCTACTTACGACCTGACTCGCGAGCTGGCCGCGCAGGCGCTGGCAAAGCTCAAGCACAACTGATGCCGCGGGCAACTTTGCGCTGTACCGGCGATGGCTAACCGCTATATATTCCTCTACATAGCGATAAAGCCTTCTATCTATAACAAGCCGTACATCCTCAAAGGAGCTGCTTCATGATGATCCGCACCTCACGTCTGGCCCCCACAGCCCTCGCCACCCTGATCGCGGCCTTTGCCCTGGGCTCGGCGCAGGCCGACGAAGTGCAGGTGGCCGTGGCCGCCAACTTCACCGCGCCGATCCAGGCGATCGCCGCCGACTTCGAGAAAGACACTGGCCACAAACTGGTTGCGGCCTATGGCGCCACCGGCCAGTTCTATACGCAGATCAAGAACGGCGCGCCGTTCGAAGTGTTCCTCAGCGCAGATGACACCACGCCTAAAAAGCTCGATGACGAAGGCGCGACCGTCAAAGGTTCGCGCTTCACCTACGCGGTCGGCACCCTGGCGCTGTGGTCGGCCAAGGAAGGCTACGTCGATGCCAAAGGCGAGGTGCTGAAGAAAAACCAGTACCAGCACTTGTCCATCGCCGACCCCAAAACTGCACCCTACGGCCTCGCCGCCACTCAAGTGCTGGCCAAGGAAGGTCTGAGCGAGCAGGTCGCAGACAAGCTGGTCACCGGGCAGAACATCACCCAAGCCTTCCAGTTCGTTTCCACCGGCAACGCTGAACTGGGCTTCGTCGCCCTGTCGCAGATCTACAAGGACGGCAAGGTCACCAGCGGTTCGGCGTGGATCGTGCCCGCCTCGCTGCACGATCCGATCAAGCAAGACGCGGTGATCCTCGCCAAAGGCAAGGACAGTGCCGCGGCCAAGGCCCTGGTCGACTACCTCAAAGGCCCGAAAGCCGCTGCGGTGATCAAGTCCTACGGTTATGAGCTGGCCCAGTAAATGCCGCTGTCGAGTGCCGATTTTTCCGCGATCTGGTTGACGGTCAAACTGGCGTCACTGACCACTGTGATCCTGCTGGTCATCGGCACTCCGATTGCCCTGTGGCTGTCGCGCACCCGTTCCTGGTGGCGCGGCCCCATCGGCGCAATCGTCGCCCTGCCGTTGGTATTACCGCCAACGGTCATCGGGTTTTACCTGCTGTTGACCATGGGGCCCAATGGGTATTTCGGCCAATTCACCCAATGGCTGGGCCTGGGCACCCTGACCTTCAGCTTCACAGGGCTGGTACTGGGCTCGGTGATCTACTCCATGCCGTTTGTGGTGCAGCCGTTGCAAAACGCCTTCGGCGCCATCGGCACCCGCCCACTGGAAGTGGCCGCGACCTTGCGCGCCAATCCGTGGGACACCTTTTTCACGGTGATCCTGCCCTTGGCCCGCCCGGGGTTTATCACCGCGTCGATTCTCGGCTTTGCGCACACCGTCGGTGAATTCGGCGTGGTGCTGATGATCGGCGGCAATATCCCCAACAAAACCCGCGTGGTCTCGGTGCAGATCTACGACCACGTCGAAGCCATGGAATACGCCCAGGCGCACTGGCTGGCCGGCTCCATGGTGGTGTTCGCCTTCCTCGTGTTGCTGGCGCTTTACTCCAGCCGTAAAACCAAGATGGGCTGGAGCTGATCGCGATGATTGAGGTACGCCTGAAACTGAACTACCCAGGCTTTGCGCTGGAAGTGGATTTGAAATTGCCAGGCCGCGGCGTCACCGCGTTGTACGGGCATTCCGGCTCGGGCAAGACCACCTGCCTGCGCTGTATCGCCGGGCTGGAGCGTGCCGAAGACGGCTTTGTGCAGATCAACGATCAAGTCTGGCAAGACAGCCGCAACGGGCTGTTTGTGGCACCGCACAAACGTGCCTTGGGTTATGTGTTCCAGGAGGCGAGCCTGTTTCCACATCTGTCGGTGCGGGCCAACCTGGAATTCGGCTTCAAGCGTATCGCTCGTCAGCAGCGACGCGTGGACCTGGCTCACGCCACCGAACTGCTGGGCATTGCCCATTTGCTCGACCGCCACCCGCAGCATTTGTCCGGGGGTGAACGCCAACGCATCGGCATCGCCCGCGCGCTGCTCACCAGTCCCCAATTGCTGTTGATGGATGAACCCTTGGCGGCGCTGGACAGCAAACGCAAAAGTGAAATTTTGCCGTACCTCGAACGCCTGCACGATGAGCTCGATATCCCCGTGCTGTACGTCAGCCATGCCCAGGACGAAGTGGCGCGGCTGGCTGATCACATCGTGTTACTCAGTGACGGCCAGGTGCTGGCCAGCGGCCCCATCGGTGAAACCCTGGCGCGGCTCGATTTGCCCATGGCCCTGGGTGACGATGCCGGGGTAGTGATCAATGGCAGCGTCAGTGCCTACGACGCACACTATCAACTGCTGACGCTGCAATTGCCCGACAGTGCGTTATCGATGCGCGTTGCCCATGCGCCGTTGGCACTGGGCAAACAGTTGCGCATCAAGGTACAGGCACGGGATGTCAGCCTCAGCCTGCAGGCGCAGGAACCCAGCAGTATCCTCAATCGCTTGCCGGTGACGGTGACCGGGGAGATCTCTGCCGACAACAACGCCCATGTGCTGGTGCGCCTCGACGCCGGCGGCACGCCGTTGCTGGCGCGCATCACGCGGTTTTCCCGCGACCAGTTGCAGCTGCATCCCGGCCAGGCGCTGTGGGCGCAAATCAAGGCGGTGGCGGTGCTGGCTTAAGAATTTGGCACGAGCGCAAAACCCTGCGGTCAATCAGACATACCGGCCTGATTACTGCCAAGGAATTTGCACCATGCCCGACTCCGCGTTGCTTGCCGACCTGCCCCGCGACCTGCATTACGTTGACGACACCCAACCGGGTATCCGCCGCAAGAAGCTGCGCGGCAAGTTTCAGTATTTCGACGCCAACGGTGAGCGCATCACCGATGCCGACGAAATCAAACGCTTGAACTCATTGGCTGTGCCACCCGCCTACACCGACGTGTGGATCTGCGCCGACCCGCGCGGCCACTTACAAGCCACCGGCCGCGATGCCCGTGGCCGCAAGCAATACCGCTACCACCCGCGCTGGCGTGAGGTGCGTGACACCGACAAATATTCGCGCCTGCAACAGTTCGGCAATGCATTGCCGAAACTGCGCGCGCAACTGGAAGCACAAATTGCCGCGCCCGGTTTCACCCGCGAAAAAGTCCTGGCCACCGTGGTGATGCTGCTCGATGCCACGCTGATTCGCGTGGGCAACACTCAATACGCGCGGGACAATAAATCCTACGGACTGACCACGCTGCGCACCCGCCATGTCGACATCAAGGGCAGCGAGATACTGTTCCAGTTTCGCGGCAAGAGCGGCGTCGAGCATCAGGTCAGCGTCAAGGACCGGCGCCTGGCCACGGTGGTCAAGCGTTGCCTGGAATTGCCAGGGCAAAATCTGTTTCAGTACCTGGATGAAGACGGTGAGCGGCATACCGTCAGCTCCCATGACGTCAACGCCTACCTGCACAGCCTCACCGGTGCCGACTTCACAGCCAAGGATTACCGCACCTGGGCAGGCACCGCCCTGGCCCTGGCGGTATTGCGCGAACTGGAGTGGCAACCGGAGTCGGATGCCAAGCGGCATGTGGTCGCCATGGTCAAGGACGTCGCCAAACAACTGGGCAATACCCCGGCGGTGTGCCGCAAGTGCTATATCCACCCTGCTGTGCTGGAGCATTTCAGCCTGGGCGAATTGTCCAAGCTGCCCAAGCCCCGGGTGCGCAAAGGCTTGAAAGCCGAAGAAGTTGCGCTGGCAATGTTCCTCGAGCAATTGGCCGCGGACTTGCCGAAAAACGCCAAGGTGGGTTAGCCTTTGCGCCTCTTCTGAATCACGGGATGCACGCCGACGTGAACAACTAAGCCTTCCAAAATGTATCTGCAACGAGCCGCCTGGCGCGCTTGTTGGCCTGTCCGACATTTTTTTGGAGGTGCTGATGACTGACGTCAAACGGCCGCCCGTACTCGTTTCATTGCAACACGTGTCCTTGCAGTTCGCCGATGGCGAAACCCTGCTGAACGACCTCAACCTGTCGATCGATCACACACCCACCGGGATTGTCGGGCGTAATGGCCGGGGCAAAAGCCTGCTCGCCAAGCTGCTCGCCGGTTTGCTGACGCCCACTGCCGGCACGTTGAAAAGCTCGGCCAGCGTGGCATATGTGCCGCAGGCGCTGGCGGTTCAACCGGGCGAAACCGTCGCCGATGTCACCGGCACCGCGAAGGTGTTGGCCGCCCTTGAGCGACTGGCCCACGGTGAGGCCCGCGCGGATGATCTGGCGCTGGTCGATGATCGGTGGGACCTTGCCGAACGCCTGCGCACCGCGCTGGGTGCAGCCGGGTTGCATCGACTCGACGCTGCCACGCCAGCCGATCAACTCAGTGGCGGCCAACTGGCCAGGGTTGCGGTGATCGGTGCGCTGCTGGCCGCGCCGCAGTTGCTGATTCTCGATGAGCCAACCAACCACCTCGACAGCGCCGGCCGTGACTGGCTGCTGCGCACGCTGGCAGCCTGGCCCGGCGGCCTGGTGGTGGTCAACCATGACCGGCAACTGCTCAATGCAATGGCGCGCATCATCGAGCTGTCGCCGCTTGGCGCGCAGGTGTATGGCGGCAACTACGATGCCTATCGCTTGCAACGCGACAGCGAACAGCACGCGGCCGTGGCCGCCCTGGAACACGCCCGCCTGGCGCGCAGCCGCGAACGCAAACGTCTGCAGAAAGATCATGACAACCTGCAGCGCAACGCCGCCCGCGCACGTAAGCACGCAGAAACCGCGAATGTCACTGGGTTCACCAAAGCCCGCTGGAAGGGCGCTGCCAAGGAGATCGTCAGCAGCGTGCGCAGCGCGCATCACGCGTATAAACACGCGCTCGATGCGCAGGTACGCCAAGCCCATGAACGTGTGGAGGATCAATCGCCCACACTGCTGGCCCTGCCCGGTTCAGTGTTGCCCAATGGCCGCCAGGTTCTGAGCGCGGAAAACGCTCAACTGCCATGGCTTGATCCGCACCATGCCTGCAGCTACGTCACGCTCAACCTGGCGGGCCCGGTGCGCATGGCCGTGCGCGGGCCGAACGGGTGCGGCAAATCCACATTGCTCAAGGTGCTTGCGGGCCAATGGCCGGTGGTCAGTGGCGAATGCACCGTGCATGTGGCCAGTGTCTATATCGATCAGCACCTGGCACTGCTGGATGGCAACCGTAGCATCGTCGAACAGCTCAACCTGCTCGACACCCCTCTGGCCGAAGCCGAGCTGCGCACGCGTTTGGCGTTGCTGCAACTGGATGCCTTGCGGGTGACTCAACCCACCCGCCAATTGAGCGGCGGCGAACGCTTAAAGGCGGCGATGGCGATTGCCTTGTGGCGCGAGGTGCCGGCGCAACTGCTGTTGCTGGACGAGCCGACCAACCATCTGGACCTTGAATCCGTGCTGGCCTTTGAGCAGGCGTTGCAAGGTTTTACTGGGGCCATGGTGGTGGTGTCCCATGACGAGACGTTCGTGCAAGCCGTCAGACCGACGCACCTTTTGACCTGGCAGCGTCAGGGCTGGCGACTGGAGTGTGTCTGAGGTCATTGCGCGCGCAACCAAAGCGTCCTACGGTGGTGGCCGAATAATCTCACCGAGGAACATGGGGCCATGCTGCCTTCATCGCGCAAACCCTACGCCAACGCCGCACTCGCCCACCGCCAACGCTGGCGTGGGCGGGTCGGCTTGATGCTGGTGGCCAGCCTATCCGTGCTGGCCGGCATGACCGATGCGATAGGCTTTATGGCCAGCGGTGATTTTGTTTCGTTCATGAGCGGTAACACCACGCGCCTGGCCGTGGCGATCAGCGCAGGCGACCAGGGCCTCACCGGACGGTTGTTGCTGCTGGTCGCAACATTTGTCGTCGGCAACGCCCTGGGTGTGGTGATCAGCCGCCTCAGCCGTCGGCACGCGCTGCCCTTGCTGCTGTGCATTGCGGCTTTGCTGTGCGGCGGCGCGATGTGGCCCTTCGACGACACCTTGCCTGCACTGCTGGCAGCGATTGTGGCGATGGGTATGCTCAATGCCGCTGTGGAAGAGGTAAACGGTTTGCCGGTGGGCCTGACTTATGTGACGGGCGCCCTCTCGCGCTTCGGCCGCGGGCTGGGCCGCTGGATGCTGGGAGAACGGCGCAATGGCTGGAGGGTGCAACTGATTCCGTGGGTCGGCATGTTCGTGGGCGCGGTGATCGGCGCGGTGCTGGAGCACCAGCTCGGCCTGAAGGCGCTGCTGGTCAGTGGCGCGCTCGCCGCGTTGCTGGGCGTCGTGTCGCTGAAGATTCCGCGGCGCTGGCACTTGGGCTACATGCCACGCTAGGAGAAACGAGGCCCGCCCGACGTTGCGGCCTCGACGTCCGTGTACTGGTAAAGAGCCATCACGTCGAGCGAGCGGGGGAATGATAAGCCAATGTCCGTCGGCTGTCCCGCCAGGCTTTTCCGAATATCACTTAGGCAAAGGATTACAGGCAGGTCGCGAGCGCGGCCAGTCGGCGCTTGGCAGGCATCGTGTCGGCAACGGCAAAGTAATTGACGCTGGAACCGGCGCCGGCACTGCGCACGTCGACAAAATAATCGCCGCCGGTGGTGTACACGGTAAAACCGCCTGCTTCGATCGGCTCCTTGAAGCCTCCGGCGTCAACGCCAAATACCGCCTCGTCCTGCCAGCCGAACTGAATGCATTGGGCGACCACCAATGGCGTCTTGTCTGAAGCCAGCGTTTTGTACGGCACGCCGGTGCGCGCGTCGTTCATTTTCGAGCCCGCGCAACCGGACAGTACTGCCAGTGCCAATGCGCCAATTACCAGCTTTCGCATGCCATCGCCTCCTTGGAAAAAACGCGACTCTAC
Source organism: Pseudomonas sp. MF08831 (assembly GCF_059862645.1). NCBI lineage: Bacteria > Pseudomonadati > Pseudomonadota > Gammaproteobacteria > Pseudomonadales > Pseudomonadaceae > Pseudomonas > Pseudomonas sp. MF08831. The sequence continues at coordinate 141,220 of NZ_JCBCUX010000018.1, forward strand.
CATTAGCAGGCGACACTCAAGGATTATTACGTCACGCTGTCGCCTACTTATGCCCCCGCTTGCCCCTGGAACCCCGATGACGCCCAACGCCGAACGCTATAACCCGTCCACCGACTACGCCGATAAGCTGATCAGTCGCATCGGCCAGACGCCGACGTGGATCGCCAAGCGCATCGGCGTCACCGACAAGCGCATCCGCTACATCCTTGATGGCGAACGCACGGTAAAAGGTGAAAGCACGCCGATCCACATGACCTATACCGAGCAGTTCGCCCTGGAATGCCTGGCGGCGGAGGCCAAGACCAAGAAGCCGCCAAAACCTGCGGCCGAATGAATTTAGTTTCACTGTGAAGGGCGCTCGCGCTGCCTATAGTTGGCAGGCTCATTTTTAAGAAGTCTCCCTTCTGCCCGCCCTCCCGCGGGCTTTTTTTTGCCTGGCTGTCGGTGGATGACCTCCAGCAACTCACCTGCGCATCAGAGCCACCAACGAAACACATAAAACAGCCCCATGCTCAACAGCACCGTGATCAACACGCTACGCGTCCAGAACATCAACGCCACCGCACAGATCCCCGCCAGCAAGTAAGGATTGGCCGGACTCAGGTTGAGCTTATGCTCGGCGAGAAAAATGATCGGCCCGCAAATCGCCGTCAGCATTCCCGGCACCGCAAACCCGAGAAACTCGCGCGCGCCGCGATTGAGGCGCACCGGCAGACGCGGCTCGATAAACAAGTAGCGGTTGAGAAATACCACCAGGCCCATGGCCACAATCATGATGTAGATCATCGCTGCCCTACTCCCAGCCGCTTGCAGGCAAACCCTGCGCCCATCCCCAGCACGCCCGACACCACCACCGCCGACTCCCAGTGCAAGTAACTCAGCCATACCGAACACAGCAGCGAGACCGCCACGCAGACCACCGTGGGCACATCGCGCACCACCGGCGTGATCAAGGCGATAAAAGTCGCAGCGATGGAAAACTCCAGCCCCAGCTGATCAAGCCCCGGAATGCTTTTGCCAAGCACGATGCCCGCCAGGGTGAAGAGGTTCCAGATGATGTAGAACGTCAGGCCGACGCCCAGCGCATACCAGCGATTGAAGGTCTGACGGTCATAGTGGTTGACCAGCGCGAAAAACTCGTCAGTCAGCAAAAAGCCCAGGCTCATGCGCCACCGTACATTGAGCGACGAGAGCGTCGGGCGCATGTGCATGCCGTAAAGCAAATGCTGGGATGTGAGCAGCAAGGTGGTCAGCACAATCGAGATCAGGCTGGCACCGCTCTTGACCATGCCGATCGCCACCAACTGCGCGGCACCGGCGAACACAATGGCGGACAAACCCTGAGCTTGCAGCGGAGTAAATTGCGCATCAATCGCCATGGAACCGGCCAACAATCCCCAGGGGGCACAGGCCAGAGACAGTGGAATAACGGCAAGGGCGCCGCGACCGAAGGCGTAATGAGGTAAGGCTGTAGGCATGGAGACGGCTCATCGACAGACAGTCGACAAGCATGCCAGCGTGATACGGGGCTTGTCTTGAACGATCGTGCTCAGGCGAGCTTGACCGAGACCTGCTCCACCGAGTCACGCGCTTCGCGCAACTCATGGGCATCCTGGTTGAGCCGGTGGATGGTATTGAGCAGGCGTTGGCGCAGCACTTCATCGCCGAGTTTTTCGACGGCGCGCATCAGGTCAAACGCCGCAGTTTCATTATTGTCCGCGACAGAATCGAGGGTTTTGCGCAGGTTGCGAGTGGCACGGGTCACGCGAGTTCTTCCTTCATCAGCAATGGGCAGGCACTTTAGGACATTCGTGTTTCATTTTAATTTCAGTCACTTGTGGCGGATTGTCGGGCATTTGATCCACGTCAATGGAATTCAGGATTTGACCTACATATATGGCTATCCATATATTCACCCGGCCATCCATACGAAGACCTCGATCATGTCCGCTCCCCTCTCTGCGCCCGAGCTGTTCAAATGCCTGGCCGATGCCACCCGCGTACGGTTGACGTTATTGATCCTGCGCGAGGGCGAACTTTGCGTGTGCGAACTGATCCATGCTCTTGGCGACAGTCAACCGAAAGTCTCCCGCCATCTGGCGCAACTGCGCAGTGGCGGGCTGTTGCTGGACCGTCGCCAGGGTCAATGGATCTACTACCGCATCAATCCGGCACTGCCCGAGTGGGTGACCCAAGTGCTGGACATTACCTTGCAAGCTAACCAGCCATGGTTGCAAAACGACGCGCAGCGTCTTGATGCAATGGGCGACAGACCACAACGGGCCAGCACCTGCTGCTGAGCCATCGGAGCGTTTATTCATGCTTGTCGCAATTGCGATTTTTATCTTCACCATCGTTCTGGTCATCTGGCAGCCCAAGGGCCTTGGGGTCGGCTGGAGCGCAACCATGGGCGCGATTCTGGCCCTGGCGTGCGGGGTCATCAGCCTGGCTGACATCCCGGTGGTGTGGCACATCATCTGGAACGCCACCGGCACTTTTGTCGCGCTGATTATCATCAGCCTGCTGCTCGATGAAGCCGGGTTCTTTGCCTGGACCGCGCTGCATGTTGCGCGCTGGGGCCGTGGGCGTGGTCGGCGCCTGTTCGCCTATATGGTGCTGCTCGGCGCCCTGGTGTCGGCATTGTTTGCCAATGACGGCGCGGCGTTGATCCTCACACCCATCGTGATGTCGATGCTGCTGGCGTTGCGCTTTTCCCCGGCGGCCACCCTGGCCTTCGTGATGGGCGCCGGGTTTATCGCAGACACGGCGAGCTTGCCGTTGGTGGTGTCGAACCTGGTGAACATTGTTTCTGCAGATTATTTCAAGATCGGCTTCAACGAATACGCAGCAGTCATGGTGCCGGTCAACTTCGTCAGCGTTGCAGCGACACTGGCGGTGCTGCTGTGGTTTTTTCGCCGCGATATTCCGCAGGCCTACGACCCCGCCGACCTTGACGACCCGGCCAGCGCCGTCCACGACCGTGCGACCTTTCGTGCCGGGTGGTGGGTACTCGGTATTTTGTTGGTCGGCTGTTTTGCCCTGGAGCCGCTGGGTATTCCGATCAGTGCGATCTCCGCCGTGTGCGCCGTGTTACTGCTGGTGATCGCCGCCAAAGGCCACAAAATTTCTACGCGCAAAGTGCTGAAAGAAGCCCCGTGGCAGATCGTGGTGTTTTCCCTGGGCATGTACCTGGTGGTCTACGGCTTGCGCAACGCGGGTTTGACCACCTACCTGGCAACCTGGCTCGACACCTTCGCCACGTATGGCGTATGGGGCGCGGCGATGGGCACCGGGGTGCTGACGGCACTGCTCTCGTCGGCGATGAACAACCTGCCGACGGTGTTGATCGGCGCGCTGTCCATCGAATCCAGCCATGCCGTGGGCGTGGTCAAGGACGCGATGGTTTACGCCAACGTGATCGGCAGCGACCTGGGCCCGAAAATCACTCCGATCGGCAGCCTGGCCACGTTGTTGTGGCTGCATATTCTTGCGCGCAAAGGCATCACCATCACGTGGGGCTATTATTTCAAGGTCGGAATTGTGCTGACCTTGCCGGTGCTGTTGATCACTCTGGCGGCGCTCGCCTTGCGCCTGAGTCTCTGAAGACCTGCGCCGTGAACCGTCACTGGATGAGTAAACACCTGTCAACTCTCACAGTAGACGCTTAAAGGACAGGTGCCTAAATTCAATTGCCAGAGGGACTTCGCACTGAACAAAAGGGACACCGACATGAAACACAAACAGCTCTACGAATTCAGAGACACCGACGGCGCAGGCAATCCTGAAGTGGTGATGTCTCGCTTTGACGAAGGCAACAGTGATTTAAGCAACCCCAATAGCCGCATCACCCTGTATTCAACGAATGACAATTGGACGTACGACGCCTCGTCACCCACCAATGACGCAGATGGGGATGGCGACCATGACGAGGAGGATGCCTCCTACTACCTGGCTGCCGCGAACCTCATCACTGCCATGGCCACCTTGAGCCCTAGGGATGAGAGCAAGAGGCTCTATGACCGTATTTTGATGGGCTTCAGCGACAGCCCGGCAACCGATGTCAGCATCCTGCATTACCGAAAAGGCAATCGCGACCTTAACCGTCCCGACGTCATTGTCGTCGCCAGCAACCCTGACTACCTGGGCAGTTACCGCACCATCAAGGGTGCACTGGATGCCGACGGGGATGGCGATATCGATAGTGATGACGAGCGTATTTATAAAAAGCTCGCTTCCACGTTTGCGTCAATGAAGTATTTAAAACCCTGAACCTGTTTTTGGAAGGTGCAGAGCTTACTGAACCGTCATCCTGGCCAGTGAGCTCAGCCCCCGAATAGCGACCGGCTCACAGTGCGCATCTTAGGCGCGCGTCGCAGCCAATGGTCGATCTGAACACCTTTGTCAGCGTATGCTCACGGCTGATTTTCTATCGAGCCGACCCGATGAGCGCCATGCAACACGCCTGGCTGGGCAACTACGAAGTCACCCATACACGCTGCACCGGCCTGACCTTTGCCCGCCATAGCCATGATGAATGCGTGATCGGCGTGAACCTGGCCGGCGAGGAAAGCGTTTGGCTCGACCGCCGCGAGTTCCAGGCCGGGCCCGGCAGCATTACGTTGTACAACCCTGGGCAGATTCAAGGTGGCGGCGCAGCTGATGGTGCGCCCTGGCATTTTGTCAGCCTGTACGTCGCGGCCGACGCGCTGGCAGCTGACCTGGGGCTGGCCCAGTTGGAGTTTGATCGCTCGCTGTGCTTCCAGCCAGACTTGGCACAGCGCCTGGCTGCGGCGGTCAAGGGTGCCTTGAACGACGACCCATTGCTCCGCGAGATTAACGAAGACGCCTTGGTTCTGCTGCTGGGTGAAGTGGTCGGTGCCAGCGGTGTGCGCCTGCCCGGCACTGCGACGGGCGGCAAAGGCATGATCCGCCGGGCCCAGGAGCTGCTCGCCGAGCAACTGAGCCAAGCGCTGCCGCTGGACCAGTTGGGCGATGAGCTGGGCCTGTCCAAATTCCACCTGTTGCGCACCTTCCAGAAAGAAACCGGGCTGAGCCCCAGGCAGTGGGCGATGCAATTGCGTACCTGTCGTGCCAAGGGACTCTTGCGCCGCGGCGCCTCGGCCAGCGACGTCGCGCATGAGCTGGGGTTTGCTGATCAAAGCCATCTCAACCGGCATTTTCGCGCCGCCTATGGCATCACCCCAGGCCGCTACCAAAGCCTGTTGAAACGCTGAAAGCGCAATCTGGTTCAAGACGCCTGCGCCACACAGCCGCACACTGCGCGCCTCTGTTGAAGGAAAGCGGGCATGGTGACGATCTTTTTTTACGCGCTGGTATTCGGTTTTGTGTTTTGCCTCTCGCCCGGCGCGGTGCTGGCAGAAACCCTGCGCCGTGGCTTGCTCCATGGGTTCACCTCTGCCTTGCTGGTGCAAATCGGTTCACTGGTGGGCGACGCCGCCTGGGCGGTGATCGGCCTCACCGGCATCGCCCTGCTGATTGAACACGAAGCCGTGCGCGTTCCGCTGACGATAGTGTGCGCGGTTTACCTGGCGTGGCTCGGCGTGCGCAGTCTGATCGACGCCTGGCACCTGCCCGCAGCAGACAGCGGGCCGGCCCACTCCGGTCGGAACGCACTGGCGGTTGGCGCGGCCATGTCCCTGGCTAACCCGAAGAACATTGTGTACTGGGGCGCGTTGGGCAGCGCCTTGTCCGGGATCGTCGGCGCTACGCCCAGCGCTGGGCAAACCCTGATGTTTTTTGCAGGTTTCATGCTGGCGTCAGTGCTGTCGTGTTTTCTGATTGCGGCGCTGGTCCATCTGTTACGCAAAAATGCCTCGCCGCTGTGGCAGCGCGTCAGTTACGGCGCGTGTGGTTTAGTGTTGATCTATCTGGCGGTTCTGGCTGCACGGGGTGTATGAAGTTATATAGCCCACAACTAACCGTGCCCCTTGTCTGAATAAACTCTGAACACGGGCGCATTTAATTAATCATGCGTTGACATTTTGTAACCGTCTGAGTAGATTGCCCGTGCCCGCAACTGGGGCCTTTTTTAAACCTCACAAAAGAAGCCAATGGACACAGTATCTAGTCGCTGTCCGAGCACCGCTTTAGCGGGCATCGGGCGCCAAACCCAGAATATGACAGGACTCGCCTTCCAGGTCCGGTAAGCTGCGCTAGAGCTTGATGCTCCACCGTAACTGCCTCACCGGTCGCCCGTCCGGTCCCGAGGTGTGTTATGACCTTCCAACTCATTGCTTTGCCCGATGTACGTACGCTGGCCGCCGCTCTGCGCGCCAAGCTGTGCCGCGAGCCCGTAGGCTTTTCGCCTACCCGGGCCACGTTTGCTGCACCCTCCCCTCAAGCCAGCAAAGACCAAGCGCGTCCGGCCCCTGTGTTGGCGCACTGGCATCTGTGCCCTGCCAGCGGCCAACTGCTGCAGCATTGGGACCATGCCGACCCTCAAGACCCGCAGAGACCCCAGGTTTCCATGCTGGCTCAAGCGCGCCTGATGTTCGGACTTTACCTGAGCACTCGCAGCGCTTAACCCGGCTGGAAACAGCAACTTTCTAATTGATGTTCTGGAGTTCTTTATGAACACGTCCAGTAGTAGCCCGCTGCGCGTTAGTTAACTAACGCGCGTCTGGCGGGCGCTGTAGAAGTTATGTGAACACCTTATTTAAACCGATCGCGAAGTTTGCGGCTCGGCATGCTTTCGCTCGCCTGTCTTCAGGTAAGTACCGGGTATGTTTTGTCGAGAATTGGCGACAGGAGTACAGACAATGAGCGCCGTAAAAAACACGCCTCTGCACAAGAAAAATGGCACCGACACCGACACCAAACTGTCGATGCGCGCCGCCCGCGAAGCCCAGAACGGCCTGCAGGCCACCCTCGCCAACGTGCGAGCCACCCAGGATGGCCTGACCGAACTGGACGCCTCGGCGCGTCTGCAACGCGAAGGCTACAACGAAGTGGCCCACGACAAGCCGCCTCACGCCATCGTCCAGTTCCTGCAGGCGCTGAACAATCCCTTCATCTACGTGTTGCTGACCCTGGCGGGCATCAGCTTTGTCACCGACTATTGGCTGCCGTTACAGGCGGGTGAAGAAGTCGACCTGACCAAAGTCATCATCATCATGACCATGGTGCTGCTCAGCAGCCTGCTGCGCTTCTGGCAGGAACACCGCTCGGCCAAATCCGCCGAAGCACTCAAGGCCATGGTGCGCACCACTGCCACTGTGCTGCGGCGTGAACAAGTCGGCGCCCAGCCGACGCTGCGCGAAGTGCCGATGCGCGACCTGGTCGCCGGCGATATCGTGCAACTGTCGGCCGGCGACATGATCCCTGCCGATGTGCGCCTGATCGAATCCCGCGATCTGTTTATCAGCCAGGCCGTGCTGACCGGTGAAGCCTTGCCGGTCGAAAAGTACGACACGCTCGGTGACGTCACGCAAAAATCCGCCTCTTCGCTGGCGGCCGACCAGGGCAACCTGCTGGACCTGCCCAACATCTGCTTCATGGGCACCAACGTGGTCAGCGGACGCGCCAAGGCCGTGGTGGTTGCTACCGGGCCGCGCACTTATTTTGGCTCGCTGGCCAAGGCGATTGTCGGCTCGCGGGTGCAAACCGCGTTCGACCGTGGGGTCAACAGCGTCAGCTGGCTGTTGATTCGCTTCATGCTGGTGATGGTGCCGATCGTGTTCCTGCTTAATGGCTTCTCCAAAGGCGACTGGGGCGACGCGTTCCTGTTTGCTCTGGCGGTAGCCGTGGGCCTGACCCCGGAAATGCTGCCGATGATCGTCAGCGCCAACCTGGCCAAGGGCGCGACCGCCATGGCCAAGCGCAAAGTGGTGGTCAAGCGCCTGAATGCGATCCAGAACTTCGGCTCGATGGATGTGCTGTGCACCGACAAGACCGGCACCCTGACCCAGGACAAGATCATCCTCGAACACCACGTCAACGCCTTTGGCCAACGTGATGATGCGGTGCTGTCCCTGGCCTGGCTGAACAGCTACCACCAAAGCGGCATGAAAAACCTGATGGACCAGGCCGTGGTGCAGTTCTCGGAACACAATCCCAAGTTCCAGCGGCCATTTGCCTACAGCAAGGTCGATGAGTTGCCGTTCGACTTCGTGCGCCGTCGCCTGTCGATCGTGGTCAAGGACGCTGCCGGCGACCAGTTGCTGGTGTGCAAAGGCGCGGTGGAAGAGATGCTGAGCATTTCCACCCACGTTATGGAAGATGGCGCTGCAGTACCGCTGGATGATCGTCGCCGTGACGAGCTGCTGGCACTGGCCAATGACTACAACGAGGATGGCTTTCGCGTACTGGTGGTCGCCACCCGCAACATCCCTAAATCGCTGGCTCGCCAGCAGTACACCACGATTGATGAGCGCAACCTGGTGATCCAGGGCTTCCTGACTTTCCTGGACCCACCGAAGGAAACTGCGGGCCCGGCGATTGCAGCGCTGCAGCAAATTGGCGTGGCGGTAAAGGTGCTGACCGGCGACAACGCGGTGGTCACCAGCAAGATCTGCCGCCAGGTCGGCCTGGAACCTGGTCAACCACTGTTGGGCGTGGAAATTGAAGCGATGGACGACGCGACGCTGCTGCGCCGCGTGGAAGAACGCACCGTGTTTGCCAAGCTGACGCCGCTGCAGAAATCGCGGGTGCTCAAAGCGCTGCAAGCCAACGGCCACACTGTGGGCTTCCTCGGCGACGGCATCAACGATGCACCAGCGCTGCGCGATGCCGACGTGGGCATCTCGGTGGACAGCGGCACCGACATCGCCAAGGAATCGGCCGACATCATCCTGCTGGAAAAGAGCCTGATGGTGCTGGAAGAAGGCGTGCTCAAGGGCCGCGAAACCTTCGGCAACATCATGAAGTACCTGAACATGACCGCCAGTTCCAACTTCGGCAACGTGTTCTCGGTGCTGGTGGCCAGTGCGTTCATTCCGTTCATGCCGATGCTGGCGATCCACCTGCTGCTGCAAAACCTGATGTACGACATCTCCCAGCTGGCCCTGCCGTGGGACAAGATGGACAAGGAATACCTGGCCAAACCGCGCAAGTGGGATGCGAAAAACATCGGCCGCTTCATGATCTGGATCGGGCCAACCTCGTCGATCTTCGACATCACCACCTTTGCGCTGATGTGGTACGTGTTCAGCGCCAACAGCGTGGAAATGCAGACCCTGTTCCAGTCCGGCTGGTTTATCGAGGGGCTGCTCTCGCAAACCCTGGTCGTGCACATGTTGCGGACTCGCAAGATCCCGTTCTTCCAGAGCACGGCCGCCTGGCCGGTGTTGATGATGACCGCCATCGTCATCGGCCTGGGGATCTACGTGCCGTTCTCGCCGCTGGGCACACTGGTCGGCCTGCAGCCGCTGCCGCTGGCGTACTTCCCATGGCTGGTCGGCACGCTGTTGGCCTACTGCTGCGTGGCTCAACTGATGAAAACGATCTACATCCGCCGCTTCAAGCAGTGGTACTGATCCCCCGCCTCTGAAAACGGTGGCCGTCGCCCGGCGGCCACCGTGCAACACAAGGATTCTCACCATGCGCGTCTTGATCTGTGCAGGTCGTCATTACGCCGACACCAAAAAGTCCCGCCAAGTGCTGGACGCTTACCACCGCCTGCGCCCGGTGCAGGTATTGATTCACGGCGGCAACCAATTTCTGGGCAGTGACGTTGAGGAATGGGCGCGGGAAATCGGCATCGACGTGGTGCGATACCCGCCCAATTGGCAACGCCATGGCAAGCAGGCGGAACGCCAACGCAACCATTTCATGCTGACCGACAGCCGCCCCGACGTGGTCATCGCCCTGCCGGGTGGTGACGACACCTCGGAGCTGGTCTGCCAGGCCAAAGCCAGCGGCATTTCGGTGCTGACCGTAGAAAGCTGAATTCAAGCGAGGTGCATCATGCACAAAAAACACACCCCTCATCGCCAAGACGGGTTTGCCAAATATCGCGCACGTCACTATCGCGGCGCTCGCCATACCCTGTTGCTGCTGCCGCCGGCCAAGCGGCGTGCACTGCAACGTAACCTGACGTTTATCGGCGTGACCCTGGGCCTTGTCCTGCTCATCGCGCTGCTTTCCAAAGCTCACGCGGCCGGTGGTGCCTATGTGGTTGATGACGGCGCGGTCAACGCCCCGGGCGAATGCAATGTGGACGCCTGGTACACCGCCAATCGGCACCAAGGCAACAGCCACAGCGAAACCTTGAACCCGGCCTGTACCTTCAACGCACTGCCCTCGGTGCAATGGAGCGCCGCACTGTCGCGCGCCAGCGAGGCCGGTGATGCCCAAACGCAGGTCAGCCCGCAAGTGAAGGCGCAGGTGTGGTCACGCGAGAACCTTGGGCTACAGCTGGCAGTTTCGGCAACGTCGCATTTTGCCTTGGACCGCCAGCACGCGTTCGACGGCGCGGACCTGAATGTGCCATTGACCTGGCAACCTGTCGAAGCGCTGCGCCTGAACCTCAATGGCGGCTGGACACATGCCTACAACGGCGGCGAACAAACCCACCGCCTGACCTGGGGCACGGGGTTCGAATATGAGCTTGCGCATGCTTTGACACTGATCGGTGAGCGCTACGGCCAGGAAGGCGGCGACCAGGCGTGGCAGGCCGGGCCCCGCTTCCATCTCGGCGCGTTGGTGGATGTGGATGTCGTCGTCGGGCAGAGCCTGAGCGGCGCGCGCGATCAGTGGTTGACGACCGGTGCCACCCTACGTTTCTAAGCCTTGGCCTGCTGTTCCAGGTGCAGTTGCAGATCAGGATCGATCTGCAACTGCCCTGCCAGTTCATCCAGGTAGCTACGCTCTTCCTGCTGCTGATCATTGACCAGCATCACGCTGGCCAGGTAGATCTCCGAAGCCACCGCCGGGTCACGCGCATACTCGGCAAAATCCGCAGCATTCAGCGGCTTGGCCACTTCGGCGTCGAGCCATTGCTGCAGTTGCGGGTCGTCGGTGTGGCGGCCAATCTCGGTGCTGATCATCTGTTGCTCCTGCGCATCGATCTTGCCATCCGCCTTGGCGGCCGCAATCAATGCACGCAACAGTGCATGGCTGTGGGCCTCGGCCTCAGGGCCGTCGAGCTGGTCAACCGTCTGAATGGCTTGCTGGGGTGCAGACGCCTGCTGTCGTTGCCAGGCCTGATACGCCTGAAACGCGGCCATCCCGAGAGACGCCAATGCCGCGTAATTCATCCCGCCGGAACGCGCCTGCGTCGTACCGCTGGCGGGCGCGCCGCGCAGCAGCCCACCGAGGCCACCCAACAATCCACCCAACCCACCGCCTCCCGAGGCATTGCCGGCGCTGGTGTTTTTGAGCAAACCGCCCAACAGGCCGCCCAGGCCACCGCCCGAGGAGGCGCTGCCTGACTGCCCGCGCAGCAATTGTTCCAATAGATCGCTGGTGTTCATGGTCTTACCCTCCCAGGGCGCAGTGTTGGCATTCAACAACCATAGCCCGCCGCTGCTGGAACACCATGACCGCCGGGCAGGCACGCTCTATGATGACGCCACTGCGCCGTTGAGAGAGAACACCCGTGAACCGTATCGAGCACATCGTGTTGATGGCCAACTACAACCAGTGGATGAACCGCAAACTCTACGACGCCGCCAGCACGCTGACGGACGCGGAGCTGGCGGCGGATCGACAGGCGTTTTTTCGCTCAATCCTCGGCACGCTGAATCACCTCGCGCTGGGGGATACCGTCTGGCTCAAACGTTTTGCCCAGCATCCCGCGGGCTTTTCGGCGCTGGCCCCTTTAAGTGCGATTGCCACACCCACCGACCTCAAGCAACTGGCCTTTGCCGATCTGCGCGTGCTGTCAGCCCATCGCGCCTGGCTGGATCAGCTCATCATCGAGTGGGCGCACAGCCTGCGCGATTCCGACCTGGACCAGCACCTGCGTTATCACAACATGCGCGGCGCCGCGAACCACAAGCCGTTCTTTGGCTTGCTGGTGCATTTTTTCAATCACCAGACCCACCACCGAGGCCAGGCAACCACACTGCTGACCCAAGCGGGCGTGGATGTAGGCGACACAGACCTGCTGGCACTGATTGACTGAACTCAGCGTGCGCTGAACGCGGCGTAGGCCTGCATCAAGCGTGGAAAGTCCTGCGGCGCTGGCAATTGCGCAAAGCTTTCGACGGCAGGCGTGGAGGCCCAGGGCAGCTTTTCGCTGGTCCAGGTTTCCATGAACGGCACGTAGTCGTGGGCGTCATCCAACAACGTCGCGCGCACATTGACGAATTCGTCGATGCCATGGGGACGGGTAAACAGCCAGCTCATGCAATGCGGGCAGCAATAGTGACGGTCCACACCGTGCAAGCCGCCGATGACTGGGCAACCCTGGGTCACGGTAAAGCCACTGGCAGGGATCAAAGCGCTGAGGGAGAACGCGCTTGAGGTCATTTTCCGGCAGCCGCTGCAATGGCAAGCCATGGTAATCACTGGGGGCAGGCTCACGCTGAAGCGCACCCGGTTACACCGGCAACTGCCTTCCAGCGGCAACACGTCGACAGTCATCATCCATTCCTTTTTATGATTGTTGGCCTCACAGGGTAACGCGAACCCGCCGCGGAACAAAACCGAACGCCGCGCCGCGCCTGGAGTCAAAACCCTGAGGTGCCGGGGTTAATTGCCCCGCCCTGCTCACGTGCACCTGCTGGTCTGGGATGCGCGTACCCCCATAAGAAGGAGACGCTTACATGGTCACTCACTTCAAGGTCGCCGGGCATCTAGCCTGCGGCCATCACGGCAGCAACCTTACGTCCAGCACCGAGCTGAACCGAGTCAAATGCCGCACCTGCCGCAATACTGAAGCCTACAAAGAAGCGCGCCGCACACAACGCAATGCCGCCCGCCGCTCCGCGCGCAAAACCCAGACCCACGCTGCCAGCGACTGGCGCAGTGCGTGGACGCAACGCCTGACCGACCTGCCCGGGTTGCAGCGCTTGCCACGCGGGTTCAGCGGGCAGCACTTTGTCTGAGCTGTTCGGGCATTGAGAAGATATTCACCAGGTGCCCGTCGGGTTCCTGCAGCAGTGCGCAAGTATTGCCCATGGCATGATTGTCACGGGCATGGCCACTTGCGTGCTGCTGACCCGCAGCAGGACAGCTTCGACCTCCTCCACTTGAAACGCCAGGATCGCCGAGCAGTTATTCGCAGTGACGGCCAATCCGTTGTGATGCAAGCGGACCAAGCGCTCGTCGCTTATCGCCAGAACGACACCCTCGAAATCCATCTCGGCAAAACCGTCAGCACGATGCCGCAGCTCGATAGTCGACCGGTTTTAATAACCGTATGCGTTGCTCAAACTGTTGAGTGACGATGGGATCAGATGCAAATTTCATGAGCCGACCTGACAGGAATGCGCAGGCGCACTCTAATTCAGGGCTGCGTCAGCTGGTGACAGGAGCATGTCGTGGCGTGTCAAAACCCTCGCCTCGACGGCAGGTTTCTCGTGTAGGGCACTGATCTGGCAAGCTTTTTCAACTTTGCGCGAATGCAACAAACACAACGTTCGACCTTGCATCCAAGCGCCTGGGTCTATATATTCCCAACCCTGCTGCACCGCGCTACCGCCCGAATGGCGAAACTGGTAGACGCATGGGACTTAAAATCCCCCGCTCGTAAGGGCGTCCCGGTTCGATTCCGGGTTCGGGCACCATAGATATCAAGGGCTTGCATGATGAACTTCATGCAGGCCCTTATCATTTATGCTCCGCAATTTGATACATTGCACCGCAATACAATTCCACCGGCGTCCTGCCGACAGAACAAAACTACCTAAAAGACACGCCCACTACTACGCTGTGCCCTCCTTCGAGTAACACCGATGCCCAACTCAGACCTGATACCGCCCCTTCTCTCGAAGCTCTACGAAAACCAGATGGCCCTTGAGGCTTCCATCATGGAGATATCGAACTGGGTCGAGCAGCGTGGCTCCGCTGAAGTGGCTGAAAACGTACGCGGCGCCTTATACACCCTTGATCACAACCAAGACTTTATAAAGATGACCTTGGCAGTCCTCCTGGCTCCGGACTGAACACCTCTCGTCGCCTGAAATCGCGTCGTGCTTAGATCTCGATTACTGTATGAACATACAGCATTCGGATTTACTCACCATGCACTCTATCGACGAAGACACCTCAACGTGGCTCGGCTGCCCTACGCCCCTGGAAATGTACAAGCATCAGTGCGCCCTGCTCGAGGACGAGCTGAACGAAACCTTAAAGCGGTTAAGTGGCGCTCGTCGGAATATTGCTGGGCTGGTTCAGATGAGCGACGGACTTGCCACGCGTTTAGCTGAAGCACTGGCATGCCTCAACGTTGCCCGCATCGAAATTGATGATCTCAAAGAACGATGCTCAGAGCCCTCAATCCTCGGCATCAAGCTGGTAACCGAACAGCGCGACTATTTGCTGAGGGAGAATCAGCGGCTGCTGGCGGAACTGAAGGCGCCTCAAGAGCGCCCAGCTATGGACCTTACTTCGAAAGCGCTTTAAGGCGTTCTTCAGTTGCGGTGTCGAAGATGACGTAGAGCTGTTCAATGGTTTCATCTGCCACCGCGCGCGCCGACTCCAAACCCAATACGAACCCGTCGGCCCGAGCACCTGCTTTGGCCGCCACAATCATTGAGCCCGCCCTTGCAATCTGTGCCAACAGCTTATCCGCGTCTCGTTCGATCCTGGCGCTCAGAATTACACCATCCATATCAAATCCTCTGAGAAATATCTGGCAGCAGGCGCGTCAGCCCAGCTCGTCTATATACGCGGCCTGCGCTTGCTCTACCAGCTCACGCCACTCGCCGCTGTCGATAAGGCCTTTCTGTTGCAGATCATCAGCCAGTGAGAGCCGCGTGTCGTAGCGATGCTCTGGAGTGGCTGAGATGAATTCAGGATCAGTGCGCAAGGCGAACCACGCCTCCATCGCGTTGACTTGCTCAATGTTGATCGTCATGACGAATACTCGAGGTCAGTGTCTACAGTGTAGAGATTGGCCAGCGCGCAGCTGTTCAGCAGGTCCGACAAGCGGAGAGCATCATGTGCGGAAGACTTACACAGTACCGGGGGATTCACGACTTCGTGGCAGCGTTGAACATGCCTAATGCCCTGGCGAACTCCGTCGGCGAATTGCCGCTCGAACGCTACAACGTCGCCCCGACAACCCAAGTCGCCCTACTCCACCTGCAGGGCGACCTGCTGCACGCCGACCTGGTGCGCTGGGGATGGCGGCCACACTGGGCAAAGGACCGTGCAGCGCCGATTAATGCCCGCGTTGAGAAGGTGGCCCACGGCCCATTCTTCCGCGCAATCTGGCCGCACCGGGCAATCACGCCCATCGACAACTGGTTTGAGTGGGTGGACGAAGGCGGACCGAAGAAGCAGCCCTACCTGATCCGCCGGCGGGATGGTGCACCCGTGCTGTGCGCCGCCATTGGCCAACTGCCCAATAGTGATGAAGGCCCGGGCGAGCATGACGGCTTCGTGATCATCACCGCCGACAGCGCCGGCGGAATGGTGGACATCCACGACCGGCGCCCGGTGGTGCTGACGCCGGACCTAGCCCGGGAATGGTTGGACCCGGCCACGCCCAAGGAGCGCGCCGAACAGATGGTGCTGCACCAGGGCGAACCGGCCGAGGCCTTCGAGTGGTTCAAGGTCGACACGGCCGTGGGCAATGTGCGGAACAAAGGCCCTGAATTGATAAGACCCGCAGTTTAGGAAGCGCCTACTTGTCCCTCTGTACCCTGCAATTGATGTATGCGTCTGTCCCTGGCTTGGCTCCATAGGACTGGCATAGGGCATCGTCAGTTGCGCTCTTTTCCGCTCGGGCTGCTGAGAGATTCTTCAGGCTCTGCTGCCGCACCTCATATCCTTTGGTCCCCGGCAAACAGTCATCCCAGGCGATGATGCCAATTGCGCAATCCAATGGATGGTTTGCGCACCCGCCAAGGGCGAGCAGAACAGCGACGCCGAATAGTTTTTTCATAGGTGCGGCCCTCCCCGGCCGCGGCCGAGTCTGCCATCTTTTCGATGCTAAGCGAAGTTCAGTCCGTGATAGCCCTGACGTACGCCTGGCACGCCCGCAGCGCAATCACGGCGTTATCCCCATCGTCGGTGATGGCGATAATTCGTTGAGCATGCGCTGGGTCAAGTTGGGCTCGACGGGCTGCATGAACCACGCCGACGGCGCCGGCGGCGGTAGGCACGTTGCAGCCACTGGCTGGGTCGTCGGCAAGGAGGACTGACAGCCGCACATCAGCAGTGGCAAGGCGATCGCGCAGAAGAGCCTGATTGCGTTGAGCATCGGATAGTTCTCGAGTGTGTTGTTGATCCTGGGCCGCGAGATCCTGCTCGATGGCCATGCGTTTGTCCTGTTCGGCCGTCTGCTGACGCCAAGCCTCGCCGGTGATTGCGTCGAGGTCTTTCTGGTGCGCGGCACTTTGCTCGGTGAGCTGCTTGCCCAGGCGCCAGTCCTGAACCTTCCAGGTGCCGCCTGCGCTGATGGCCATGGCCAGCAGTATCGCCGCCAGGATCTGCCCGGGCGTCATGCCAGCGCCCGCCGCACGCCTTCCGCCAGCACCGCGTCAGGGTAGGTATACCCCGCGTTCTCGTGATGGATGATCGCCTTGACGAAGCCAGCCATCACCGCCGGCTGGGTTAGGTCGACCTCGGCACCTGGCCGGGTACCAGTGTTCGCTTCGACAGCGCGTACGTAGGCAGCGGTGTCGTTCTCCACCGACGGCGCCCAGCGGCTGATGATGGCCTTCACCGTCTTCAGTCCATGCTTACGCTGGTAGGTCAGCAGCACCTTGCCCAGGGCGCGGATACCGTTCTCGGCAGTGTCGAACCGAGCGAAGCGCTTTTCGATGGCTGGGTCTGGCTTGAGCTGGCCTTGCCACTGGTTGGCTGGGTTGTAGTCGATGTTCCCGGGGTTTCGATTGCGCACCCCGCGGGTTTCGGTGATCGGCATGTGTTTTCTCCAGGCGAAAAAAAACCGCTCAAGGCGGCATCAGGGCTAGATCGCGGATCAGTTCGCGACCGGATCGACAGTGCTGGGCAGTGGGAACCGGGCCTTGATGGCGGCGACGGAGGCAAGCCACGTGGCATAGTTTGGTTCGAGACCTTGGCTCAGTGCGTCGTAGTCAGCCTCCAGGCGAAGCGGATCAGACTCGGCCAGGTATGCGGCCCGGCGAGAAGCCAGGACAGCCTCAAGCGTTGCCCGGCGGTATTCTTTCTGACGCTGCTCGACAGTCACCATCTTGCTGAAATCAATGTTTTTCATTGGGGAAGACTCACGTTCCCGTCAGGCGGACTGACGATATCGGCGGGGAAGTTTGCAGCGGCCGTAGCGTCCT
>NZ_JCBCUX010000019.1:0-109118 GCF_059862645.1 Pseudomonas sp. MF08831
GGCTTCAGCGACTTGTTCGGCGGTGCCCACCAGTGAGGTGGAGTTGCCTTGGGCGCCGAGCAGCCCGGCAACTGCGGTCCACAACCGCTTATCCAGCCGCGAGCCTTGCGCCGCGGCTGCCAGCAACCGGCGTGAGCCTTCGTTCGGCGGTTCCCGTCGCACGAATCCGTTCTTCTCAGCCAGCGCCGTGGCCTGTTGCAAGATCGTCTCGGCGCGCGCCCACGCCAGTTCCTCGGTCTCGGCGAGGATCGGGCGCAACGACAAACTGAAGCGGATCGTGCGCCCATGCTTGGCCGCTTCGGCACGCACCTGAGTCACTACTTCTCGCACTTGCTCATAGGTTTCACCCCACAGCGCATACACGTCGGCATGTTTGCCCGCCACCGCAATCGCTGCCGCGGAGGAGCCACCGAAATACAGCGGAATATGCGGCTGCTGCGGTGACTTCACCGTCGAGTGCGCGCCTTCCACCTGGTAGTACGTACCCGCGAAATCGAAGGGCTGCTCGCTTGTCCATTCCTGGCGCACCACGCTGAGGTACTCGTCGGTGCGTGCGTAGCGTTCGTCCTTGCCGATGTGGCTGCCATCGGCGCGCAGTTCGCGGTCATCGCCACCGGTGATGATGTGCACGGCGGTGCGCCCGCCGTTGAAAACATCCAGGGTGCTGAACTGGCGCGCAGCCAGCGTCGGCTGGGCAAAGCCTGGGCGGTGGGCGATTAGAAACTGCAGTTTTTTGGTCACGCTGGCGGCATGCGCGGCGATCAACGTGCTGTCCGGGCTGCTGGAATGGAAGGCCACCAGGGCGCGGTCGAAGCCTGCCTCTTCGTGGGCGCGGGCCACGGTTTCGACGTAGTCCGGTTGCAGGGTGGGGCCGCTGCGCGGGTGGATCTCAGAGGCGTGATGGCCGCCGATATAGCCGATGAATTCAATGCTCATGGTTAGTCCTTGTCAGGTACGGGATCAACACCTCCTCCGGGCGTGGGGTCGGTCACTCGGCTCAAAAGTAAGGGCAGGCGCCGGGTCTGTAAAATGCCTGTTGGTTCTAACCTAAGTATTAAAATATGGAATTATCATTCGATTTATTTATTAGCAACACGCATTAAAAGGCGAGCTACAAGCTCAGCCGAATCTGCGCGCACAGCCCACCGCCCGCGCGATTGCTCAAGGTCAGTGAGCCACCGATCGCCACCGCCAGTTGCTGCGCAATCGCCAGGCCCAGACCGGTGCCGCCGGTGCCGCGATTGCGTGAGCTTTCTACCCGATAAAATGGCTGCATGACGCGCACCAGTTCGTCCTCGGCAATCCCGGGTCCGCGGTCCAATACGCTGATCGACAGCTGCCCGGTTGGCGTCGAGCCGACTGCCAGTTCTGCGCTGCCGGCGAATTTCAGCGCGTTGTCCAGCAGGTTCACCAACACCCGCCGCAAGGCGTGAGGGCGGGTGTCGAGCACCAGCGCACTTTTACCGGTGATGCTGACCTGCTTGTGCATGTCCTGATAATCAAACACCAGGCTGTCCAGAAACGCGTCGAGGTTGATGCGATGGCTGGCTTCGGTAGCACCGTGCACGCTGCGCGCGTAGGCCACGCCTTCACGCACCAGGTGTTCCATTTCCCCCAGGTCACTCCAGAGTTTGTCGCGGTCGGCAGACTCTTCCATGAACTCGGCGCGCAGTTTCATGCGGGTAATCGGCGTTTGAAGGTCGTGGGAAATGGCCGCGAGGATCTGCATGCGTTCCTTGAGGTATTCAGCGATGCGTTGTTGCATCTGGTTGAACGCCGCCGCCGCATGCGCCACTTCGGTCGGGCCGTGTTCGTCCAGCGGCGTCGGATGGGCGTTGGGGTCGAGGGTTTCTACCGCGCGGGCCAGGCGCGTCAGCGGGCGAATCGCCAGGCGAACGGCCAACCAGGTGCAGCCGAGCAACAGCGCCAATTGCAGGATCAGCACCACCGGCAACCAATATGCCACGGGCAGGGCCGCCGGGCGCACGTCGAGGGTGATCGGGTTGCCGTCGGTCAGGGTCAGGTGCGCCTGGAAGTGCTTCTGCAAGCCGGGAATGGTGCGAAAGGTCAACGCGTACTGCTCGCCCAGCGCATCCGCAATCGAGGTGGCGGCCATCGGCACGTCGTCACTGCTCATCGGCTCACCGGTCTCGCCGGCATTGAGCAGGTAATGGTAGTTCTGGCGGTCGATACGCGGCAGCCAACTGGCGCGCTCGTTGGCGGGCAGGCGGTCGAGGATTGCCACCGAGGTCGACACATCGTTCTCCAGGTTGCCGAGCATCGCGGTGCGCGCGCTGATATAGCGCTCGTAGAATTGCGCGCTGAACGACAACCCATGGGCGCACACCAGGCTGATCAGGAAGATCAGTGACAACTGCGACGCCAGCGTGCGCGGCCAACCCAACCGCCATTTCATTGCGTGGCTCCAAGGATTTCCACCGCCAGGGAAAACACATAACCCTCGCTGCGCACGGTCTTGATATACGCCGGTTCACGTGCGTCATCCAACAAGCGTTGGCGCAGGCGGCTGACCAGCAGGTCGATGGAGCGGTCGAACAGATCCGCGTCACGACCCTGGGTCAGGTTGAGCAGTTGGTCGCGGTTGAGCACGCGCTGCGGGTGATCGAGGAACACCCGCAGCAGGCGGTATTCGGCGCCGCTCAAGGCCACCAGTGTGTCGTCTTCGTCGAGCAAATGGCGGGCGGTGGTGTCCAGGCGCCAGCGCCCGAAGCGGATCAGCCGTCCGGTTTCACTCACCACCAGGTTCGGCGGCAGCATGCGTGTGCGGCGCAACACGGCGTTGATCCGTGCCAGCAGTTCGCGGGCGGAAAAGGGTTTGACCAGGTAATCGTCGGCGCCCATTTCCAGCCCGATGATGCGGTCGGTTTCATCGTTGCGCGCGGTGAGCATCAGCACCGGCGTGGCTTTGTGCTTGCCCACCCGCAGCTCGCGGCACAGCTGCAAACCGTCGTCGCCGGGCATCATGATGTCCAGCACGATCAGGTCAACCGGGGTGGTGTCGAGGAAGCTGCGCATCTGACGGCCATCGGCGACCACCGTGGTGCGCATGCCGTTTTTCTTCAGGTAATTGCCCACCAGTTCGCGGATCTCGCGGTCGTCATCGACGATCAGGATATGGTCGACATGGTCCATGCTGCGTTCCTCGTTAAATGCTCATGGGCCGCAGTCTAGCCATCGCCGCAGGCTTTGCCTTGTGCCCTTTGTATTGCAGTGTATCTGGCGATAACGAGATACACAGCGAGGCAAAAAAACCGATAGGCTAGCCTCCGGCGTCGTTCACCCGCTCGCCTAAGCTAATGCTAAAAAGGTATTTATTAAGGTTTTTTAAGATCGTTTAGCTTGGTTGCTCCAACCCAAGACGCTTATGGAGTGAGCCGCCGATGCTGCAATCAATCACCACCTTGCCGCTGCTGGATCTGTCGCAGCTTGACGGCACGCCTGAGCAACGCGGCGACTTTCTCGATGCATTGCGCTCTGCTGCACGGCAGGTCGGTTTTTTCTACCTGACCGGTCACGGCATCGACCCGGCGCTGCTGGCTCAGGTGCAGCAGCAGGCGCGCGCATTTTTTGCCTTGCCCGAGGCCGACAAACTGGCGGTCGGCATGCTCAACTCCGCGCACTTTCGCGGCTACAACCGCGCCGCGTCGGAGATCACTCGCGGCCAGCCAGACCTGCGCGAACAGTTTGACGTCGGCGCCGAACGCGAGCCGTTGAGTGAGGCTGAGCACCCGGCCGCGTGGGCCCGTCTGCAAGGCCCGAACCAATGGCCTGTGGCCTTACCCGAACTCAAACCCTTGGTGCTGGCCTGGCAGCAGGCAATGACGCACATGTCGTTGCGCTTGCTACGCGCCTTCGCCCAGGCCCTGTCGCTGCCCGAGCACGCGTTTGACGCACTGTACTGCGACCAACCCAACGAACACATCAAGCTGATTCGCTACCCCGGCCGCCACGCGCAACAAAGCCGCCAGGGCGTGGGCGCACACAAGGACTCCGGCTTTTTGAGCTTCCTGCTGCAGGACGAGCAGGCCGGTTTGCAGGTGGAAGTGGAGGAGGGCCGTTGGATTGATGCGTCGCCACGCCCCGCAACCTTGGTGGTGAATATCGGCGAACTGCTTGAGCTGGCCAGCAACGGTTACTTGCGCGCCACCGTACACCGCGTGGTGTCGCCGCCGCTGGGTAGCGAGCGCCTGTCCCTGGCGTTCTTCCTCGGCGCGCAGCTGGATGCGGTGGTGCCGGTGTATGACCTGGCCCCCGAACTGCTGCGTGATGCCCACGGCCCCACCAGTGACCCGCGCAACCCGTTGCTGCGCGATGTCGGCTGGAATTACCTCAAGGGCCGCCTGCGCTCGCACCCGGATGTCGCCCAACGTTTTTACGCCGACGCCACACTTCCCCACGCACTGTCCGCCTGATCAGGAGATCACCATGTTGAAGAAAACCGCACTGACGTTGGCGGCGTTGCTGGCCTCATTGAGTGTGTCGGCCGCCGATGCGTTGCGTGTCGCCGCCGACCCGATTCCCCACGCGCAGATCCTCGAGTATGTGCAGAAAATCGACCCGAGCCTGAACCTGAAAATCATCGAGATCCCCAGCGGCGTGAACTCCAACGAGCTGCTGGCGCACGGTGATGTCGACGCCAATTACTTCCAGCACCTGCCATTCCTTAACGCCCAGGAACAGGCCCTCGGCCAGAAGTTTGCCGTGGCCGCCACCGTGCATATCGAGCCGTTGGGCATCTATTCGCATCGCCACACACGTTTCGCTCAGGTGCCGGACAAAGGCACGGTGGCGGTGCCGAATAACGTCACCAACCTCAGCCGCGCCTTGTACCTGTTGCAAGCGAACGGCCTGATCACGCTCAAGCCGGGCTTCAATGACGCGTCCAAGGAGCAGGCCACGCCCAAGGACATCGCCGAGAACCCCAAGCACTTGAAGATTCTGGAGATTGAATCGCCGCAAATTCCGCGGGCGCTGGACGATGTGGACCTGGCGGTGATCAATGGCAACTTCGCTCTGGAAGCCGGGTTGGTGCCGGCCAAAGACGCCTTGGGCCTGGAGAAAGCCGAGGGCAACCCGTACGCGAATATCCTGGTGACCACACCAAAACTGGTCGATGACCCGCGCATCAAGCAGCTCGCCAAGGACCTGCGCTCGCCGGAGGTGGCCACGTTCATCAGCGAAAAATACGCGGGCTCCGTGATTCCGGTGGCGGCCAAATGATCGTCGTCGAGGGCGTCAGCAAAACCTACGCCGACGGCCAGCCGGCGGCGCTGGATAACGTGTCGTTGCAGATAAACGACGGCTCGATTTTTGGCATCGTCGGCCGCAGCGGGGCGGGTAAAAGTACCTTGTTGCGCTGCCTTAACCTGCTGGAGCGGCCCACCTGCGGGCGCATCCTTTTGGATGGCCAGGACCTGACCCAACTGAGCGACAAGCAACTGCGCGAGCAACGCCAGCGCATCGGCATGATCTTCCAGGGCTTCAACCTGCTGCATTCACGCACGGTGGCGGGCAACGTCGCGGTGCCGCTGGAAATCGCCCAGGTGCCCAAGGTCGAGCGCGCGGCGCGGGTGGCCGAGTTGCTGGCGTTGGTGGGTTTGAGTGACAAGGCTGGGGCGTTTCCTTCGCAGCTTTCCGGTGGGCAGAAACAACGTGTGGGCATTGCCCGGGCATTGGCGGCGCGTCCGGCCTATTTGTTATCGGATGAGGCCACCAGCGCGCTGGACCCGCAAACCACCGCGTCGATTCTTGAGTTGTTGCGCGACATCAATCGGCAGTTGGGCGTGACCATCGTGTTGATCACCCATGAACTCGACGTGGTCAAGACCATCTGTGACAGCGCAGTGTCGCTGGCCGATGGCCGCGTGGTGGAAAGCGGCACGCTGCTGCAGTTGCAAGCCGACCCGACATCGCGCCTGGGCCGTTCGCTGGCGCCAACCCTGCCCGTGGTGAGGGCCGTATGAAAACCGACTGGAACGAGATTGTTCAACTGCTGCTCAACGCCACCGGCGAAACCCTGTACATGGTGCTGCTGGCGGGCCTGTTCACGCTGTTGATCGGCTTGCCGCTGGGCGTGGTGCTGTTTGTCAGCCGACGCGGCGGTTTACTGCCTTTGCCACGGCTCAACCGGGTGTTGGGCGCCGTGATCAACCTGGGGCGATCATTGCCGTTTGTGGTGATGCTGATCGCGTTGATCCCGCTGACGCGCCTGATCGTCGGCACCACATTGGGCAGTACGGCGGCCGTGGTGCCGATTACGATTGGCGCTTTTCCTTTTTTTGCGCGCATTGTCGAGACCGCCCTGGATGAAGTGGACAAGGGGCGCATAGAAGCCATCGTCGCCATGGGCGGTGACGTGCGCCATGTGATCCTCAAAGTGCTGCTGCCGGAAGCCTTGCCCGCGCTGGTGGCCGGGGTCACGCTGACGCTGGTGATGCTGATCGGCTTTTCCTCCATGGCTGGCGTGATCGGTGGCGGCGGGCTGGGCGACCTGGCGATTCGTTATGGTTATCAGCGGTTCAACAACCAGATCATGGTGGTCACGGTCATCGTGCTGGTGGTGCTGGTGCAGGGCGTGCAAAGCCTGGGGGATCGCTGTGTGAGGTCGCTGGCGCACCGCCGATAAACGGTTATGTACTAATGAATTTTTAATATTTCTAGTTATATGCGCGGCTGGGTAAAGTCACCTTCACTTCTTTATCTCGCCGCCGGGAAATTGTTCATGAACCGTCCCCACGGGCAGCCCACGCCGATCCTGACCTTGCCCCAGGGCGAAAAAGACCCGCTGTCGATCCGTGCCAAGGCGCTGGTGTTTTCCGACCCGCGCTCGTTGCAACTGCTCGATTATTTGAAACGCGTCGGCCCCAGCGAAGCGCCGGTGTTGATCAATGGCGAAACCGGCACCGGCAAGGAGCTGGTGGCGCGCTACATCCACAGCGCCAGCGGCCGCACTGGCGCGTTTGTGCCGGTGAACTGCGGCGCGATCAGCGAGAACCTGGCCGAAAGCGAGTTTTTCGGGCATGAAGCCGGCTCGTTTTCCGGTGCTTCCGGGCGGCGGATCGGTTGGTTTGAAGAGGCCGATGGCGGCACCCTGTTCCTGGATGAAATCGGCGACCTGCCACTGCCTCTGCAGGTCAAGTTGCTGCGTGTGCTGCAGGAACAGGAGGTGGTGCGGGTCGGCTCGCGCAAGCCGGTCAAGATCAATATCCGCCTGGTGACCGCCACCAACATCGACCTGGAACAGGCGGTGGAGGCCGGCAATTTTCGTCTGGACCTGTTTTACCGCATCAACGTTGCGCAGGTGCAGGTGCTGCCGCTGCGCGAGCGGCCGCTGGACATCTTGCCGCTGGTGGAGCACTTTCGCCGGTTGTACAGCGCCAAGCTCAAGATCGCCGAGCCGATGCTCTCCGAATCCGCCACCCAGGCGCTGCTGGAGTACCCGTGGCCGGGCAATATCCGCGAGCTGGAAAACGTCGTGCACCTGGCGCTGCTGGTGGCCGGCGACAAGCCGATCATGCCCAGCCACCTGAAGTTCTCCGCCGGGCTCAGCGCGCTCCACGCGAGCGCCAATAGTGGTGCGCCGCGGATCCCGCAGGAGGTGATGCGCGAGCAGCTGTTGAGGTTGTTCGAGGTGCCGGGAGACACCTTGCTGCACGATATCGAGGACCTGATCGTGCGCGAGGCGTTTGCGTTTTGTGGCTTCAACCAACTGCGCACCGCGGACTTGCTGGGGATCACCCGCAACGCGATGCGCACCTTGCTGGTCAACCACGGCATGCTCAAGGGGCGCGCACGGCCTTGAGCAGCAGTGTCTCGAATAGCTGCTGCGCGCGCGGTTCATCACTGTGGGCGACATTAAAACGCATCGCATTGAGGTGCGCCGGGTCATAACCGAACAAGGCGCCCGGCGCCAGAACCATGCTGTGTTTCAACGCGTGCTGGGCCAGCAGTTCGCCGTCCACCGCCTGCGGCAGCCGCGCCCAGATAAACATCCCGCCCTCATACGCCATCGGCAGCTCGCACCCGCAACGCTTAAGCCATTGCTCGACGCGTCCGCCGGACTCCATCAACCGTTGCACCATGCGCTTGCGATGCCTGGCGTAGCTGCCTTCGCTGAGCATGCGATAGACCAGTTGCTCGAACAGCTCTGAGGTCACGCCACCGCTCATCAACTTCATGTTGGTCAGGTTCGCCGCCAGTTGCGGCGCGGCCACCACATAGCTGACGCGGGTGTTGGCGCTCAGAATCTTGGAGAAACCAGACAGGTACGTGACCTGGTCCAGCCCGGCGAGAGCCGCCAGGCGCGGGGGCGGGCTGGGGTGCAGGTCGCCGTAGAGGTCATCCTCGACGATATGGCAATGGTATTGCTGAGTCAGTTGCAGCAGGCGAAACGCCTGGCTGGGGCTGAAGGAATGGCCGGTGGGGTTATGCAGCACGCTGGTGGTCAGGTACAGACTGGGGCGGTGTTCGGCCAGCAGTGCTTCAAGGGCGGCGAAGTCAAAGCCGTCGGGGCGGCGCTCGATGGTCACTACGTTGACGCCGTGCAAGGCCAGGTTGGCGTGGAAGTTGAAGTAGCACGGCGCGTCCAGCAGCACGGTGTCGCCGGGGCGGGCGAGCAGGCGCATGAGCATGTCCAGGCCTTGCACGGTGTTGGGCGTGGTGATGATTTGTTCCACCGGCACTGACAGGCCTTCAGCGTGCAGCTTTTGTTGCAGCGCCTGGCGCAGCGGCAACAGCCCGGCCGGCGCGCCCAGCCCGGCGATGCGCAACGACGGCGCGCGCACCACACTGCGCAGGGCGTGGCGGATGGCGTCGTTGTTCAGCCAGCTCTCCGGCAAGTGCCCGCTGCCGGGACGCAGCTCGCCGCCGGCGGTGACCAAAGGGCGGCGCAACACGCTGAGCAGGTCTTGGGGCAACAGGTCGACCCAGGTCATCGAGGCGGGGCGGGCGCTGTCCATCGCCACGAAGTAGCCGCGGCCCTGGCTGGAGGTCAGCAGGTTACGTCCGCGCAGGCGGTCCAGCGCTTCATTGAGGGTGAATTTGCCCACGCCCAGGGTCTGGGTCAATTCACGCACCGACGGCAATTTGCTGCCCGGCGCCCAGTCACCGTGCTCGATGGCCTGGCTGAACGCGTCGACAATCTGCTGAACCTTGGGTGTGCCGTCAACAAAGGCGATGGCGGGTACAAACATAAACCTTCCTGGTATTTGCCGGTTATTTTACCGGTGATTGTTACCGGTAAAGTTCGGCCGGATTAGGCATTACTTTACCTGCCCTGTGCAAGGCTGCCGCTCTAGACTGCGGGCCATCAATGACAGGGATTACGTGATGGACAGCCAACTGATCAACCCCGGCGCGCCGTTCTGCCTGGGGGTGGCCCAGCATAAATACCTGGGGGCCGAAAAGGGCCTGCAAAGCGCCATGGAAGGGGGCTACAGCCACTGGTACATCGACGCCAGCCTGTTAGGCGAAAGGGTCGAGGACTGGACTGATGCGCGCATCGCCAGCCTGCAGGAGAAGATCGCCGCCAGCGGTGTTCAGCCAATATTCCACAGTAACTTCAAGGCGCCGCTGGGCAGCGATGTCGGCGCTTTTCGTGCGGCGGCGGTGGAGTACGTGGAAAGAGAGGTCGATGTTGCCAGCCGTCTGGGCGCGCCGTTGATCATCCACGGCGGCTGCATCGTGGGTCCGCAAAGGGTGCTGGAGGCCAAGGACATCGCCCTTGAGCATTACCTCAAATCGGTCAAGGAGCTGGCGCAGTACGCCGAGGCCAAGGGCACGGATATCTACCTGGAGAGTCTGTCCAACTACGTCAACTACCGGATTTTCACCCACCCAGCGCAATTCGCCTTTGTGTTCGAGCACCTGCAAGCGCACAGCAATGTGTACTGCTTGCTCGACGCCGGCCACACACACATCGACAGCCGCTTGCCCGCGCAAGTGATGCGCAAGTACCCCGCGCTGATCAAGGGTATTTCCTTCAGCAACCACAAGGAGGGGCACGACGTCGACAACTGCGCGTACGCCGAGGTGCTGCGAGCTATCGTCGAGACGAACTGGAAAGGCCTGGTGGCCTTTGAAACCTGTCACCACAGTGCGCAGGCCGCCCTGGCCGACCTGGCGCGCACCTTCGCCGTTGTTTCTGCCAACCCGGGTCTGGGCTCATGACCAGTACGTTGACGCTTTCTTCGTTTCTCTATTTTCTGCTGTTTTGCGCCACCATGACCTTCAGCCCCGGCCCGATGACCCTGCTGCTGTTAAGCCTGGGGTTGAAGGACGGCCTGCGCAGCTCGATCCCGGCGCAGATCGGCGCCAGTGTGTCGTACCTGATTTCGATCCTGATCTTTGCCGTAGGCTTCTCGCAATTGATCAAAGGCAACCTTGCCATCACCCAGACCCTCCAGTGTGTGGGTGTGGCCTACATCCTCTACCTGGCCTACCGGCAGTGGACCAGCAGCGGCGTATCGATCAACCGGGACGGTGCCGCGCAGGGCGCGCGCAGCCTGTTCGGCAAGGGCTTGCTGACCGGGTTTTCCAACCCCAAGACGCTCATCATGTTCAGCGCTGTGTTCCCACAGTTTGCCGGGGCGGGAGGGCACAGCCGCGCGGCAGATATCGCCATCCTCGGGCTGACGTTCCTGTTGCTGCAGTTTGCCAGCGGCTGCCTGTATTGCTATTTCGGCCAACGCATCAAACACGTGCTGGAAACCCCCAGGCGGCGGGTGTTGCTGCAACGGGTCACGGCGGTGCTGTTGCTGGGTGTGGCGCTGATGCTGGCGCGCGGTTTTTCGCACTGAGGGCGCGATTAGCAGGTTTATGAGCGGTAGTGGCGATTTGACGTTGCCCTGATAGACTCCAGGCATTCATCCAGGATCACACCAAGCCATGTCAACCGCCGGAGGAAATGGACTTCCGCTCGCTTCACGGTTGTATAAGTCGCGCACGCTGGGGCTGACGCTCGGTTTTGTGTGCGTGGTGTTTGGCATGTACCCCCTGCATCCCCCGCTGTGGGTGTGGGCGTGGATGCTGATCAACGCCTTTGTCTGGCCGCACATTGCCTATCAATGGTCGCGCCGCGCCAGCAACTCACTGCGCAGCGAACGCCGTAACCTGTTGTTTGATTCCTTTTGCGGCGGGTTCTGGGTCGGCGCCATGCACTTCAACCCGTTGCCCAGTGTCACCACGCTGTCGATGATGACCATGAACAACGTCGCCATTGGCGGGCCGCGCTTCATGCTGGCGGGCTGGGTGGCGCAGGCCTTGGGTGTCGGCGCGTCGTTGCTGGTGTTCGCCCCGTCGTTCATTGCCGTTACCACTGAAACCCAGCTTTACGCCTGCTTGCCGATTCTGATGGTGTACCCGCTGGTTCTGGGCTGGATCTGCTATCGCCAGGCCGTGACCCTCGCCCGGCACAAACGCGAGTTGCTGGCGCTGAGCCGCACCGACAGCCTGTCCGGCCTGCTTAACCACGGTGCCTGGAAGGACCACCTGGAGATCGAATTCCAACGCTGTCGCAGAGAGCAGGTGGGCGCGGCCATTGCGCTGATCGACATCGACCATTTCAAGACTATCAACGACACCTACGGCCACGTTACCGGCGATATCGTGCTGCGCCAACTGAGCAAAGTGCTGCGACAGAACCTGCGCACCACCGACCTTGCCGGGCGCTATGGCGGCGATGAGTTCTGCGTGATCCTGCCGGACATGCCCCTGCACCGCGCCACCGAAGTGATGGACGCCTTGCGCGACCGCTTCAACGCATTGGCGTACACCCAAGACCCGACACTGCGCGCCAGCCTGAGCATTGGCCTGGCGCCGTATCAACCTGCGCACGCGGATTCGACCAGTTGGCTCAACGACGCCGACCAGGCGTTGTATGAGGCCAAGAGCAGCGGGCGCAACCGTGTGAGTTCAGTGCAAGGGAGTTGGTTGCGATCGGTCTAGTGGGGTAGGGTGTTGGCGCACCCCCCAACAAAAAAACAAGGATCGGTCCATGCTCTTCACCTTCTCCCGTACCCTCCTGGCCGCGACCCTGGCCATGTCCTTCGCCGTGCCGGCCTACAGCGCCGAACCTTACAAGCAGATCCAGGCCGGCGCCGAACAATACAAGGCCCCAGCGCTGAAGCTGCTTGAGCGTCTGGTGAATATCGATTCGGGCTCCGGCTACGAGCCCGGCCTGACCCAAGTGCGCGACATCGCCGTAGAAGAATTGAAGCAGCTCGGTTTCAGCATCGAGCTGGTGCCGGACAAAGCGGCCAACAACAGTCACGTGATCGCCACCCTCAAAGGCACCGGCAAAGCCAAGATTTTGCTGATGGCCCACATGGACACGGTGTTCAAGGAAGGTTCGGCCGCCGAACGCCCGTTCCACATCAAGGACGGCCGCGCCTATGGCCCCGGTGTGATGGACGACAAAGGCGGCATCGTCGCTGGCATCTATGCGCTGAAGGTGCTGAAAGATCAGGGTTTCAAGGACTACGCACAGATCACCTTCCTGCTCGATGCCAGCGAAGAAACCGGCTCCGACGCTGCCTCCGAACTGATTCGCACCACCGCCAAGGGCCACGACGTCACCCTCAACCTCGAGCCCGGCCGCCCAGCCGACGGCCTGGTGGTATGGCGCAAAGGCAGCGCCACCGCCGTGGTTGAAGTCAAAGGCAAAGCTGCCCACGCCGGCGTCGCCCCGGAACTGGGGCGCAACGCCGCGATGGAAGCGGCGCACCAGATCCTGCAACTGGGCAAACTGGGCGACGAAGAGAAGAAAACCACCATCAACTTCACCGTGCTCAAGGCCGGCGACCGCGTCAACGTCATCCCCGACCAGGCGACGGCCAAGGCGGACGTACGCGCGGCATTGCCGGAAGAGTTCGACCGGATCGAGAAGGACCTGGCCCGTGTTTCGGCGAATAAGTTGATTGCGGACACCGAAGTGAAAACCAGTTTGCTGCGCGGTTTACCGCCAATGCCGCAGACGCCGGAGTCGGACAAGCTGGTCGCAATCGCCCAGGGGATTTACGGGGAGTTGGGGCGTAAGTTGACCATCGAAGGCAGCGGCGGGGCAGCGGATGCCAGTTTGTCTGCCGGGGTCGGGACACCGACGCTGGATGGGTTCGGGATTGTCGGTGGCAACATACATACCCCAGAGGAATATGCGGAAGTGGAGAGTGTAGCGCCGCGAATTTACTTGCTTAGCCGGATGATTATGGAGCTTTCGAAGCGTTGATTGGGGCGCTGGGTTCACTCATTTTTTGAGGGTGAACCTCGCTATCCGGTGAGTAGGCCTGTTGTGACTAGCGGTTTTATTGTGGCGAGCAGGCTTGCCCTGCGTTGGGCTGCGCAGCAGGCCCGAAACTGGCGACGCGGTTTTGGCTTTAGAAGCGCGTCGCCCTTGTTGGGGCTTGAGTCCCACGCAGGGCAAGCCTGCTCGCCACAGTATTTCAAGGCGCATCAGTGATGCCGGTGGCATTCACCATGTGGATTGGTCTTCGAGGCTGGCTTTTTGGAGGTCGTCTTTCCAGGCCTCGTTGACTAATTGGTAGATGTCGGTGAATTACTCACGAGGATCTATTATTTCGACTTGCTGGGAGGTGCATCAGCCGACACGAACATTTACCCATTAGTTTCTATTCACAAATAGTTGCGAAGTCAATATAGCCTTCAAATGAAAGGCATGCGATCCACGTCATCGGTTCCGGCACGATGTAGGTGTGCTGAGGAAATTCAGAGAGGATTTTCACCACCTGACTCAGGTCTCTATGATCGACTAAATAACCGTCCGAGCATACGTCGCCGACGAAGTACAGGTTTTCGTTGGTTACTTTGTTGAACTCTTCGATCAGTAGCGATATAGCCAGATCTGAGGCTTGAAGTCCAAAGTTAATGCTATTTGTTAACTTGCTCCAGGCAATTTGGCTTCCGGAGAAAGGCATTGTCATCATTGATGCTATCGACTATTGCTTCATGCTTAGCTTCAGAGAGAACGGTAAAATTTATATTGAAGCTTTTAAACTCTTTAATGAGTTCTTCATCAAAATAGTTTATTTGTTTCAAACCTTTTGGCCAGCTTTATTACCATTTTTTGGTTTGCATCGAAAAGATAATGCGGCCCTTTTTTCTTGGCAGACCAGACGTTTATATGAGCGCCACTTCTATCGTCGTGTTCAATGCGGAAGCCAGTTTTACGTGATGAGCGGGCTTGCCCACCGTTGGGCTGCGTAGCAGCCCCAAAACTGGACGCTTATCGGCCGGTTAAATCGCGTCGCCCCTCTTTTGGCTGCCGGACGACCCAGCGCGGTCAAGCTCGCCAAAGGGGCCAAAGATTGATTGGTTTATAAGTTTGTTTTCTTTATTTTTTATTTGAGGCTTTACTACTTTCCAATGCTGAAGCAACGTGCCTCAACCACGTTCGGGCGCTCTCCCATTCGTTAAGGTAATAGTAGTAGCATCCAATATCAGCGAATAAATAATCTTGGAGCTCTTGTTCGGTTTTTTGGGTTGTTATCAATCTATGTAATTCTGATTGCACTTTGAATAATGTGTCTGCAGAGACGTCAGAGATAAAGAAGTCAATTACATCGCTCGCGCTCTTGTGGTCTTCCATCCAATCCTGATTGAAATACCCTGCAAGGAATTGCTGTAGCTCGGGATAGTCTTGGTTCATGGGTTTGGAAATCCAGTATGAATTCGGTAACCATTATGCATGTTTTCATCTCTGCGAATGATAAGGTGGATTTCTGTTCCCGGAACGGCTGCTGTCGTGTTCTTTTTAAAGCTAGTACCTATAGGTTCTTCAGTTTTTTGAATAATGACGATCTGATTGTTTTGCCCTGCAAGGAAGTTATTTATTTGGGTTTTGTTGTCATCTAGTACATTTGATACTGCGAACTCTGCTGTGGCGCGATCATGAAAAGTAGAAGCCGCTGGGATATTTGGTTCCTGCTGTAATCGATCCAGCAATTGTCTATCAGTTCGACCGATATGCTTTTGCATTAGATGCCCTCCTGCCCGCTCGTGCGCGGCTAAACCTCCTCCTGGAACTATTTTGCTGTACGGACCTTCAGGACAGTTCGTGTTCTTACAACTCAGTCCCAACGGATCTACCCACCCCGTCGGGTTAGGTACGTACTGGTACGCATTGATCCCACCCGCCAGCTTCACCGGGTCCGGTGTCAGGTAACGACCAATGTCTGGATTGTAGTAGCGATGGCGGTTGTAGTGCAGGCCGCTTTCTTCGTCGAGGTATTGGCCTTGGAAGCGCAGCGGGTTGTCGACTTTGTTTATGTCGAGGCGACTGATCTGGCCATAGGCACGGTAGTGCGCGGACCAGACGATTTCGCCGTCGGGGGCGGTGAGTTCTTGCGGTGTGCCGAGGTGGTCCAGTTGATAGTGGAAGGGCTGGGTGTCTTTCGGGCCGAAACCTTCCAGCAGTGCTAAGGGCCGAAAGCTGTCCGGTTCGTAGATATAACTGCGATGCCTGTCCGCGTGATGCTCCGCAACCAGCTTGTCGCCTTGCCAGAAAAACTCCGTGGTTAGGTCGTCGACGGTTTTGCTGATACGCCGACCAAACGGGTCATAGTGATAACTGGCGGTTTGCCCGTTGGGCTGGGTGATACCAATCAGCCGATGCTGGCAGTCGTAGCGATACTCGGTGACGAGTTGGTGGTCTTTACCGCGTCTTTGGCGGGTCAGGTTGCCAAACGCGTCATAGTCATAATGATGATCGCCCTGAATCATCAACCGATTCCCCGCCACGATGTCCGGCCCGGGGCGGTATTGCATCAGCAGGTTGCCGGCCGGGTCGTGGCCGAAGCGCTCTTGCTGGTCTTGCGAGTGATCCGCTCGAGTCAGGCGGGCGAGGGGATCGTAGTGGTAGTGGTGTTCGCCTTTGCGGGTGTCGAGCAGGCGGGTGAGGTTGCCGGTTTTGTCGTAGTCGTAGTGGCGGCGGTAGAGCTTGTGTTCCTCTTGCCTCACCGCGTGGGCGTGGAGACGGTTTTGGTCGTCATAGTCGTAGTGGCTGAGGAGCTGGCCTTGTTGGCGTTGGCGTTCTTTTCCGGTTTTAAACAGGTGAGAGGTGAGGGTTTTGCCGTTCAGCTCGACGGTGGCGAGGTGGCCGCTTTTGTCGTGGTTGAAGGTGAGGCGGTTGTTATCCGGCAGGCGCAGGTTTTTCAGCTGGCCGCAGGCGCCGCTGCATCTCCCTGCGGGTTCTTCGCAGCGGCCGGCACATCATCCACATGTTCCTGGCGCACCAACGCCGTCCGCTGCGTCTTGCTGCGAACCGCAGGCACCGGGTTGGATACCAACTGATCCCCAGCCTTTAACGGCGCAACCGGCACCGTCTTGATCGGCGTCGCCGCACTACTCAGCAGCAACGGCTTAACCACCTCGGCATGTGACTCCAACCGGGGCATCACCAGCTTTTTAGCCAGCAACTCCAGCAGATCCCGCCCGCGTCCAGACTTCATGTGCCCCAGCACCTGCGTACCCAGACGCACCGCCACGCCCATACCCGCCGTCGCCCAGATCAGCAGCAGGTTGATCAACACCTCGCCAGTGATTTGCCCCATCAGCTCATTCATTTCTTGCGGTGGCAGCATGCGCATCCAGCTGACCATCGCCGACACATAAATGAACAACAGCGGCTCATCGCTGAGCACCAGCAGGCCGATGGCGATCGCGTCGTTGCCGAGCTTCAGCAGCTCATCGAGTTCGGTTTGGGAGATGTAGTGCAGCAACTTTTCGCTGTTAGGCTTGATGTCCGCCAACATGTCGTACAGCTGCGTTATGTTGTCCCACAGGCTGTAAAGCGCTTTGCCCATGCCATTGAGAAAGGCTGCCTCCAGCAGCCGACGCCGGTCCAGCGGAGTAGCGTCCGTATAGGTTTTCCACTGCGCCTGAAACGTGCCGTTCCACTCGTCGCGCAGACGCACGTCCAGATCTCCGATCACCGACTGATAAGACGCATACAGCGCCTTGACGTGATCCTTGGAAACGTTGGGATAGAAATTGATTCGGTACTGCTGGTTGCGATCACACTCGGTGATTTCGAGAATGCCGCTGGGGCCGATGGTCTTGTGGATCGGCTCGCCCAGGGGGCCACCGTTGGGGTCGATGCGTTGCAACACCACGGGCGTGTTGCCAATGGGCACGAACTGAGTACTCTGGAACATGTGCACCAGGGTCAACGTGCCGTTGGCCTGGCAGGTGGCGACGGTGCTGCTGGGAATGATCGAGCGGTTGATGGGGGCGACCAGCGCCACTTCCTCCCCGACTTTAAACACCTGCTCGACATCCAGCGCCGAAAAGCTCCAGAAGCTGGACGCCCATTCATCAAAGGTGTTCAGGCATTCCCGAAAGTCACGCAAGACGGTTTCAACATCGACCGTCTTTGCATCCATTGGGGCCAGGGCCAGCCTGCCGATGGCCGTGTTCAAGCGACAGCCCCATGAACCGAGGCTTTAACCAAAGAAACCATCTGCAATCCCTCGCACTGTGTGATCAGGCGAAGGACTTTGCAGAGGTTTTCAGGCGATATCTGTAGAGCTTATCCGGCGGTTACGTGGGATGTTCGGTAGTCTTCGTCCTCTCCCGCCCAAGCACCAAGCTGCACAGCGCCGGCAGGAACAACAGCGTCAACACCGTGCCCACCAGTACCCCGCCAATCAGCACGTAAGCCAGGGACGACCAGAACACCGACAGAGTGAGCGGGATAAATGCCAGGGCCGCCGCCAGTGCCGTCAAAATCACCGGCCGTGCGCGGCGCACGGTGGCTTCGATAATCGCCTCGCGAATCGCCATGCCGTGCTCCTGGTTCTGGCGGATCTGATCGGTAAAGATCAGCGTGTTGCGCATCAGGATGCCGCCAATCCCGATCAGGCCCAGAATCGCGTTAAACCCGAACGGCTGGTTGAACAGCAATAAGGTCGGCACCGCGCCGATCAGGCCCAGGGGCGCGGTGGCGAAGACCATGAACATCACGCCGAACGAGCGCACCTGGAACATGATCACGGTGAGCGTCAGCAAAATCATGATCGGGAACAGTGCGGCCAGCGCGACGTTGGCCTTGGCGCTTTCTTCCACCGGGCCGCCGATGTCGATCTGGTAACCGGCAGGCAGCTTTGCGATCAGCGGTTGCAGGTCTTTGTACACGGCCATTTCCACGTCGGGCGGTTGTACGCCGTCGATGATGTCGGCGCGCACTTCCACCGTGCTCGCGCGGTTGCGGCGCTTGAGGATCGGTTCTTCCATGACCGCTTGGAAGTGCCCGACCTGGGCCAGCGGCACTGAAGTGCCGGCGTTGTTGGTCAGGGTCATGTTGTTGAGGTTGCCGAGGTCTTCGCGCTGGTCGCCCTGGGCGCGGGCGACCACGGAGACGGTGCGATTGCCTTCGCGCACCTCGGTGATCGGGTTGCCGCTGAGCAAGGCATTGAGCTGCGATTTGACCTCATTGGGCGTGAAGCCCAGCAGGCGCAGGCGGTCCTGATCAAGCACCAGGCGATAGCCGCTGGTGCGCTCGCCCCAATCGAGAAAGGCGTCTTTGGTCAGCTTGTTGGCGGCGACAATGCGACGCACCTCTTCGGACACGCCGCGCAGTACATCCACGTTTGGCCCGGACACACGAAACACCACCGGAAACGGCACGGGCGGGCCGAACAGCAATTGCGTTACACGCACACGCGCAGCCGGGAATTCACCGGCCGCTATGCGCTCACGCATGCGCAGTTTCAGCGCATCGCGGGCATGCGAGTCCGGGGTTTGCACAATCAGCTTGGCAAACGCCGGGTCGGGCAACTCGGGGTTCAGCGACAGGAAGAAGCGCGGCGCGCCGCCGCCCACATAGGTATCGACCAGGCGGGTCTGTGGCTCTTGCAGCAGGGCTTTCTCCAACTGCGCCGCCACCGCCTCGGTGCTTTTGAACGCGCTGCCGGGCGGCATGTACACCTCAAGGATCAGTTCGGAACGGTCAGAGTTGGGGAAGAACTGCTTCTTCACCACGCCCATCCCCAAGCCGCACAGCACAAAGGCCGCCACCACCAAGCCCGTCACCCACCAGCGCCCGCGCACACAGGCTTGGACCACATCACGCAGTTTCTGGTAGTAACGGCCGGCGTAGATGGCGTCGTGGCCGCCCGGCACCGGTTTGATCTGCGGCAGCAATTTCACGCCCAGGTACGGCGTGAACACCACCGCCACCAGCCACGACGAAATCAACGCAAAGCCGACGATCCAGAAGATATTGCCGGCATATTCCCCGGCGCCCGAGCGCGCAAAACCCACCGGCAGAAAGCCGATGATCGTCACCAGCGTGCCGGTCAGCATCGGCGCGGCGGTGGAGCTCCAGGCAAACGTGGCGGCGTGAATCCGGTCAACGCCTTCCTCCAGTTTCACTACCATCATCTCGATGGCGATAATCGCGTCGTCCACCAGCAAACCCAGGGAAATAATCAGCGCGCCCAGGGTAATACGGTCGAATTCACGCCCGGTCAGCAGCATGATCACAAACACCACGGACAAGGTCAGCGGGACTGCGGCGGCCACCACCAGGCCCACGCGAAAGCCCAGCGCCAGCAGGCTGATGACCATCACCACGGCCAGGGCGACGAAGAATTTGAGCATGAATTCATTCACCGCCAGACTGATGTTTTTCGCCTGGTCGGAGACCTTGGCGAAGTTCACGCCCAGCGGCAGATCGGCCTGGATTTTGGCTTCCTGGGCCTTGAGGCTTTTGTCCAGCTCCAGGCCGTTCCAGTGCTTTTCCATGATCACGCCGAGCATCAGCGCCGGGTCGCCCTGATGGCGAATCCGGTAGCTGGGCGGGTCTTCATAGCCACGGCTGACGGTGGCCACATCGGCAATGCGCAGCACACGGCCGTTGACTTCCAGCGGCACGTTTTCGATCAGCGCGAGGCTGTCGAAGGCGCCGTCGATACGGATATAGGCGCGGGCGCCGGCGGTTTCGACGAAACCCGATGGCGCTACGGCGTTCTGCGCGGCGAGGGCGGCGAAGATCTGATCGGGCTTGATGCCCAGGGTTGCCAGGCGCTCGTAGGAAAACTCCACAAAGATCCGCTGGGCCTGCTCGCCGAGGATGTTGACCTTTTTCACGCCCGGCAGGTTGAGCAAACCCTGGCGCAGTTCTTCGGCCATTTGCACTTGCTGGCGATGCGGCAAGTGCTCGGCTTCCAGTGCGTAAAGGGCGAAATACACGTCGGAATATTCATCGTTGAAGAACGGCCCGATCACGCCTTTGGGCAGTTTCGACGCTTCATCGCTGAGTTTTTTGCGGGTCTGGTAGAACAGATCCTGGATTTCACTGGGGCGCGTGGACTCTTTGTAGGTCATGCGCATCGACACAAAACCCGGCTGGGCGATGGTCTCGACGCGGTCGTAGTAGTCCAGTTCCTGCAGGCGTTTTTCCAGGCGGTCGGCGACTTGCTCCTGCATTTCCTGGGCGGTTGCGCCGGGCCAGGCGGCGGTGATGGTCATGACCTTGACGGTAAATGATGGGTCTTCGGCGCGCCCCAGTTGGCCGAACGAGAAGATGCCGGCGGCGAGGATCGCGATGATCAGAAACAGCGTGACTGCGCGGTGTTTCACCGCCAGTTCGGAGAGGTTGATGCCGCGCATGCTCAGTGGTCCTGTTTACGGTTGAGGGCCAGTGCTTGTGCGGGCAGCAGGCGCACCGCGTCGCCGCTGTGCAGCAGGTGCGCGCCGAGGGCGACGATGGTCTGGCCGGGTGTGAGGCCGCTGTCGAGCAGGGCATCCTCCTGGCCGAGACTGGCGACCTTGACGGGGGCGAAGCTGACGGTGTCGTCTGCGCCAATCAGCCACACGCCGGTGCCTTGCCCGGCGTCTTGCAACGCGCCGATGGGCACGCGGGTTTGCTGGGCCTGGCCGTTGCCTTGCAGGCGGACGGTGATGGTCGAGCCAAGGGCGAAACGGTCAACGGCGCCGTGCAATACGTAGCGCGCGCGGTAGGTGCGGGTGGTCGGGTCGGCGCTGGCGGACAGCTCGCGCAGGGTGGCAGTCACGGCCTGGTCCGGCGCGCCGAAGGGGAACGCCAAGGCTTTTTGTGAGGCGTGGTCGCGTTGGTTTTCGGGCAGGTTGACGATGGCTTCGCGAGCGCCGTCATGGGCCAGGCGCGCGACGATCTGCCCTTCGGCGACGACTTGGCCGCGGTCCACGCGCACATCGGTGATGATGCCGTCGCCGTCGGCCTTGAGCACCGAGTAGGTGCGGCGGTTTTCGATCTGGCTGGCGTCCGATTGCGCCGAAGCCAGCTCAGCCTCGGCGACGCGCAGGTTGGTCGCCGACTGGTCGAAAATCTGCCGCGACACGGCGCCGGTGCTGGCCAGGCGTTGGTAGCGGTTTTCATCATCGCGGCGCTGGCGCACTTGCGCCTGGGCCGCGTTCACGCGGTTCTTGGCCGAGCGCAGTGCCAGCTCGAAGTCGCCGATGTCCAGCACCAGCAGGGTGTCGCCACGGGAGACATGTTGGCCGGGGTCGACCTTGCGGCCTATGACCTTGCCACTGACCCTGAAGCCCAGGTCGCTTTCTGTGCGCGCAGCCACTACGCCGGTGTACGCGCTTTGCTGGGTGCCGGCGGCTTCGACTTTGGCCGCGAGCACGGGGCGGGGCAGCGGCACTTCGGCGGCGGTGTCGGCCTTGCTGTTGCAGCCGCCGAGGAGGATCAACAGGGCTAAAGGCGTGAGAAGACGCAGGGGAAGAGGGATCATGACGGGCTCCGGGCTAACCAGTGAATAAAAAATTATGGACATAATTTTTTACGCATATTATGGTCGAAATATAAATTAATCCAGCCCCCGGATATTCCCCATGGCAAACGCCCCGGCCCCCTCGCAAAGCATGTTGTTTTTCCTGGTGGCCCTTACGGCGCTGGGTGAAGTGTCGACTCAATTGATCATCCCAGGCCTTGGCGCTATCGAGCAGGCGCTGGCGGCGCCAGCCGGTTCGGCGCTGATGGCGTTGTCGGCGTTTGTTGCTGCATTCGGCCTCGGGCAGTTGCTGTTCGGGCCGTTGTCGGACCGTATCGGCCGTCGTCCGGTGCTGATCGGCGGCCTGGTGCTGTATGTGCTGGCGACTTTCTCGATGCTGCTGGTCAACGACATTGGCCAATTCATTGCCGCCCGCG
The DNA here is from genome assembly GCF_059862645.1 of Pseudomonas sp. MF08831. Lineage (NCBI taxonomy): Bacteria > Pseudomonadati > Pseudomonadota > Gammaproteobacteria > Pseudomonadales > Pseudomonadaceae > Pseudomonas > Pseudomonas sp. MF08831. The sequence continues at coordinate 22,169 of NZ_JCBCUX010000019.1, forward strand.
TGTTGCAAGGCCTCGGCGCCTGCGCCGCGCTGGTGTTGGCGCGTACCGTGGTGCGTGACGTGTGGCAAGCCGAAGCCGGGCCGGCCCTGGCGCTGACCATGATCGGCATGCTTTACGCCATTGTCGTCGCGCCGATGATTGGCGGGCTGCTGATCAAGCTGCTGGGCTGGCACGCGCCGGTTGTTGTGGCCCTGATCATTGGCAGTGTGGTGCTGGTGTTGGCTGTGCTGTTCTTTCGCGAGAGCAATCACTGCCTCGATCCCACGGCCGGCCATTGGCGTACCCTCGGCGGGCACTACCTGGATTTGCTCAAGGGCCGTCAATACCGGGCGTACGCCGTGGCATTGGCCTGTACCTATGGCGCGATGTTCTCGGTGATTGCGGGTTCGTCGGCGGTGTTTATCAACCTGCTGGGTTTCAGCAGCCTTGAATACGGCATTAATTTTGGCGTGATTGTGTCGATGCTGATCGTCGGTTCCACCTACACCCGGCGCAACATCATGCGCCTGGGACCGCAGCGGATTGTGGCGATGGGCGTGACACTGGTGGCCATCGGCGGCCTATCGGCGGTGCTGATTTACGAGCTGTTCGGCCTGTCGGTGCTGGGCCTGGACATTCCGGTGGCGCTGGTGACCCTGGGCGGTGGCCTGGTGCTCCCCGGCTCGGTCACGGGCGCGGTGATGCCCAACGCTCACCGCGCGGGCCTGGCCGCTGGCCTGATGGGGTTTTCGCAGATGTTTGGTGCGACCTGCAGCGGCCTGTTCCTGAGCCATTTGCGCGATGGCAGTGCCACGCCGATGATCCTCATTGAGGCCAGCTTTGCAGTGTCGGCGTTTGTCGCGTTCCACTTGTTGCGCCAACGTCCGGTCAAGGGACTGTCCTATACGTAGGACGATCAGGGCTGCTTTTGCCGGCTAGTGTTCAGAGGCCGACGGACTTAGGGTGTAGGCACTTTGGAGGAACACCATGAAAAAAATCATCGGCATCTACACCAGCCCCCGCGCCCATTGGGTCGGTGACGGCTTTCCGGTGCGCACGCTGTTTTCCTACGACGCGATGGGCAAGCACATCAGCCCATTCCTGTTGCTGGACCACGCCGGCCCGGCCGATTTCACCCCCACCGAACAACGTCGCGGTGTAGGCCAGCACCCGCATCGCGGCTTTGAAACCGTGACCATCGTGTATGACGGCGAAGTCGAGCACCGTGATTCCACCGGCGCCGGTGGCACGATCGGACCCGGCGATGTGCAGTGGATGACCGCCGCGCGAGGCATCATTCATGAAGAATTCCATTCCGAAGCCTTTGCCCGTAGCGGCGGGGCGCTGGAAATGGTGCAGCTGTGGGTCAACTTGCCGGCCAAGGACAAAATGGCCGACGCCGGTTACCAGACCCTCGTCGACGGCGATATTCCGGTGCTGCCGTTGGCCAACGACGCCGGGCAATTGCGCCTGATCGCCGGTGAATTTTCCGGTACTCAAGGGCCGGCGCGTACGTTCACGCCGATAGACGTGTGGGACTTGCGGCTGAACGCCGGTAAAGCGGTCACGCTGGACCTGCACGCCGGGCGCAATACTGCGCTGGTGATCCTGCGTGGCACCGTGCTGGTCAATGGCGAGGAAGTGGCACGCCAGGGGCAACTGGCGTTGTTCGAGCGCGACGGTGATCAACTCACCCTGGAGTCCAATGACGACGCCAAGGTGCTGCTGCTCAGCGGTGAACCGATTGATGAACCCATCGTCGGCCACGGCCCGTTCGTGATGAACACCGAGCAGGAAATCCACCAGGCATTTGCCGACTACCAGTCCGGTCGTTTCGGACAGATGCAGGCTTGACGGTCGAGCGCAAACCCCTGTGGGAGCTGGCTTGTCGGCGATAACAACTCGGAGCAACTGATAAACCGAGGTGTCTGCATCGCAGGCAAGCCAGCTCCCACATTTTGTTTTCCAGCGTTCCCGATTCATGCGATCTTCTGAGCATTCGCCCTGGAGTCGCCTGGATGCCCTCATTTATTGCTGATCACCCGATGTTGTGCGCCGTGGCGCTGATCTTTATCGACATTGCCGTGTGGCGGCTTATTTCCGTCAACCTCGCCAACTGGAAGCTGGCGGCGCGGTTGGCGATCTTTGCCGTGTACAGCGCCGTGCTGTTCAACGACGGCATGAACCCCATGCAGCTCGCACCGTACACCGACAACACCGCCTTGCACCTGTCGGCTACTGCCTTGCAGATCGGCTGGTGGCTGTTCGCCGCACGAACCCTGACGGTATTGCTCGGTGCGGTAATGATGCAACGGGTCGGCCATGGCGGGCGCTTGCTGCAGGATTTGATGGGCGCGGTGATTTTCCTGATCGCGATCATCGCCGCCATGGCCTACGTGCTCGACCTGCCGGTCAAGGGCGTGCTCGCCACCTCCGGCGCGGTGGCGATCATTGTCGGCCTGGCGTTGCAAAGCACTTTGAGCGACGTGTTTTCCGGGATCGTGCTCAACACCACCAAGCCGTATCAGCTGGATGACTGGATCTCCATCGACGGCACCGAAGGCCGCGTCACCGATATCGACTGGCGTGCCACGCGCCTGCAGACCTCCCAGGGCAGCATGGCGGTGATCCCCAATTCTCTGGCGGCCAAGGCCAAGATCATCAACTTCTCACGCCCCGCCGACATGTTCGGCCTGGCCGTCAGCCTGCAAGTCAGCCCGCATGCGCGTCCGCAAATCGTGATCGAGGCGCTCGAGCGCGCCATGCAAGGGTGCCGACCGCTGCTGGCCAACCCCGCGCCGAGCGTGGCGTTCAAGACCTCTGGCAGTGGCGGCGTCGAGTATGAAATCAGCGGCTTTGTGCCGGCCATGACCCTCAAGCGCGAAGTGCGCAACCAGCTTTACGATTTGGCTTTCAGGCACCTGCAGGCGGCGGGTGTGGGGTTGCTGTCTGCCACCGAAAGCGGCGCGCCGCCGGCGCTGTCCGGCGCACGCGCATTGCTGGAGCGCTCGTCGATTTTCTCCACGCTGCGCCAGGAGGAGAAAGACACCTTCAGCCAGAACATGACGCTGCACACTTACCGTGCTGGCGAAATGATCCTGCCGGCGGGGGAGGTCAGCGATCATTTGTTTATCGTCGAGTCCGGTGTGGTCTCGGTGATGCTGATCAAGGGCGGTCACAAATTCGAAGCCGGTCGCATGGGGCCGGGTGAAGTGATTGGCGAGGCGGGGATTCTGTCCGACCAGGCGGCGCTGGCGGACTTTTCCGCCAAGACCTTCTGCACCCTGTACCGCATCGAGAAGGAATACCTCAAACCCTGCCTGGACGCGCGGCATGACATCAGCGAAGCGATGAAGGCGCTGCTGGATTTTCGCGTGCACGCAGCGCAGGCCATGACCCAGGAAGCGCCGGTAGTACCGGTCAAAAAAGGCTTTTTGCAGTGGTTGCGCAGTCGCGGATTGTAAGCGCTCAGGGCGCCATCGCGACGCGGTAGCGCTGGTCAAAATCATCCGCCAACTGCGCCAGCGTTACATCGCCCAAGCGCGCCATCAATAGCGCCTGCGCCTGGTCGAATGCGTCCGTGAGGGCCGCGTTTACGGCCTGTTCCACCAGGCATTGCGGGTGGTCGGTGGACAGGCCAATGGCGAAAATCGACGGCGTGCCCAGCGCGTTGTGAATATCCAGCAAGGTGATGTCGCTCAAGGGTTTGCCCAGCGTCCAGCCGCCCTGATGGCCTTTTTCCGAGCGCACATAGCCCTTTTCCTTGAGCAACCCCAGGGTGCGTCGCACCACCACCGGGTTGGTGCCTAGCATCTGCGCGATGGTTTCCGAGGTGGCGCGCTCCTCATGGCGGCCCATATGGATCAGCACATGCAGCATGCGCGAGAGGCGGGTGTCGTTTCTCATCAAATAATCCCCAGTCGAGTCGGCGCAAAGTATCGTTCGTAACCTGAAAAGTTGCGAGACGCTTGACGCGGTATTTTTACGTAACTTATGGTGTGTCGTGAAAGCGCACGGATAACCGTGCGCGCAACACACGAGGTCACGTTCATGGTGCACGACGTCATTGTTGTGGGCGGCAGCTATGCCGGCCTGTCTGCGGGCCTGCAATTGGCGCGGGCGCGGCGCAAGGTGTTGATGATCGATGCCGGTCAGCTGCGCAATCGCTTTGCCGCCACCTCCCATGGTTTTCTCGGTCAGGACGGCCAATCACCCAATGTCATCGCCGCCGAGGGCCGCAGCCAACTGATGGAGTATCCGACGGTAACCTGGGTGCAGGACAGCGTGATCACAGCCGTCGTGCAGCAGGGCGGTTTCAGTGTGCGCACCCAGTGCAATGGCGAGTTCAAGGCCAGACGCCTGATCCTCGCCACCGGTGTGGTCGACGAATTACCCGCCATCGAAGGCCTGCAGGAACGCTGGGGCACACGCGTGTTTCATTGCCCTTACTGCCACGGCTATGAACTCGATCAAGGCCGCATCGGCGTATTGGCCACCTCAGCGCTGGCGATGCACCACGCGCTGATGCTGCCCGACTGGGGCACCACCACCTTGTTCACCAATGGCGTGTTCACGCCGGATGCCGAACAGCAGGCGCAGTTGGATCGACGGGGAGTTTCAGTGGAAAGCACAACCGTCACGCGCATCAGCGGCGAACGCGCCGACCTGGAATTGGCAGATGGCCGCGTCATTGCGCTGGACGGTGTCTTCACCCTGTCGCGCACCCGCATCAGCCCGTTGGCTGCGCAATTGGGGTGTGAATTGGCCGACGGCCCCACGGGCGCCTATGTGCACACCCATGAAACGCGCCAGACCTCCGTGACCGGTGTGTTTGCCTGTGGCGATACCTCACTTGCCGCCGGCTCCGTGGCGCTGGCGGTTGGCGAGGGCGTGCGCGCCGGGGTGGGCGCGCACTTTTCGTTGATCAACGGGTGAGGTAGACCGGGCTGGCGGTGGACAACGAAGCTTTCACCGCGTGGGTCATGTCAGTGATCAATGCTTCTTCACGGTCTTCGCTCAGGGCTTGCAAGGTGATCGCGACCACTTCCTGGGGCGTGCTTTTCGGTGCCTGGACATCGGCCACCATGTCGGTGTCGATATAGGCCGGGTGCACGCCGATCACCAGGGTATTTTGCTCGCGCAGTTCACCGCGCAGGCCGTTGGTCAGGCCCCACTGGGCGGATTTCGACGTGCTGTAGCCGCCGGAGCCGGGCGGGCTCAGCCAGCTCAATACCGAGAGGATATTGATCAGCGCGCCGCCGCCTTGCTTGGCCAGGATTGGCGCAAATGCGCGGCTCAGGCGCAGGGTGCCGAAGGTGTTCACGTCAAAGTGCTGCTGCAGGTTCTCGACACTGTCGTCGGCGAGCAACGAGCCGTACTTCAGAAAGCCCGCGTTGTTGATCAACACGCTGACGTCGGTGCACTGCTCGGCGGCGCGCTGCACGCTGGCCGGGTCGGTGATGTCCAGAGCAATCGGCGTGCTGCCGGGAATGTTCACGCTGGCCGGGTCGCGCGCCGCTGCATACACCTTGGCCGCGCCCGCTGCCAACAGCGCGGTCACAAAGGCTTTGCCCAGGCCACGGTTGGCGCCGGTGACCAACACCACTTTTCCACGAATATCCATGATCAGCTCCCGCGATAAATTAGGTTTAATAATGAAACCGTTTTTATCCTGAGCCTGTTGGTCCTATAATGCAACCGAATATTTCTGATTGCTGGAGGCCCGACGATGAAACGCAAATGCCTGGAAGGCGACGGCTGCCCGGTCGCCCGTGCGTTGGATGTGGTGGGGGATTGGTGGACGCTGTTGATCATCCGCGACGCGTTTGCCGGGGTGACACGCTTCGGCGATTTTCAGAAACACCTGGGCGTAGCGAAAAACATCCTCGCCACCCGCCTCAAGGACATGGTCGAGCAAGGTCTGCTGCACACCAGTGAGGTCGGCGCGCGCAATGAATACCAACTGACCGACAAAGGCCGCGCGCTGATGCCGGTGCTGGTCACGCTGGCTCAATGGGGCGAGGCGCACACCGAGCCTGAGCATGTCAGTGCGCGCGTGCTGGATGCGCGTTCGCTCAAGCCGCTGCGCAAGGTCGAGATCGTGTCTGAGGATGGCCGGGTGCTGGGCCTGGAAGACATCGTTACGCAAGCGCCGGTGGCTTGATGCGGCGTAGCCGCTGAACTGTACAGGACCGCCTCCCAGTGGTGAGCGAGCTAACGCCCCGTCCGGTGTACGGAGGTCTTCCAGGAGAGGAGACACGCCATGATCACCGACTTTGAAAGCAAGACCAGCTCCCAGGGGCTGACCTTCAAGCTGTACCGCGGCGAGGGCGCTGCGCTGCTGGCGTTCGACCTCGCGCAAGACCTGGCGACGCCCGCCTTCGCGGGCTTCAGCATCGAAGTGCGCTGCCCCGGCGCCAACCACTGGGGCGCAGGTCACGCGCCTGCATTTTTCCAGCCAGCAGCACAACAAAGTGCTGATTGTGCGGCGCGCGGGCAAGGCCATACGTGTGCTCAGCGGCTCCACCAGTCTCGCCCTGCGCGGCCTGTATATTCAGGCCAACAACGTGCTGCTGTTCGACGATGAAAACGTGGCCGGCAAGTGTACCGAGGTATTCGACGCCTACTGGACCGCGCCCGCGACCTTGCGCAAGCATCCGCTTTCACCGCAGTGCTGGGAGGTGCGCGATCAGCCCGGCTCAAAAGTCTCACTGTGCTTTACGCCCCACGCCGACGGCGCGCTGTCCCTGAACCCTATCGCCACCAGCATCGGGCAAACAGCAGTTCGGTGTTGTATTCCATCGTGTTCCTCAGCCAGATCAACGGCAAAGTGCGTGACGCCCAAGATCGCCGTGGCGCACGCCTTGCGCCTGGCCAAACCGCCGGCTGCGGGGAGAAACCCTGGTTCGATGCCTGCCATCGCCCCGGCCATGTGAAGGCGCGGGACCGGAATTGTTCGTGAAGTAGCCAGGTTCAGCCGTCCACCAGTTGCTGAAACAGCGGCGTCAGCAAGTCGATCAACACCTGCGGGTCGGCCTTGGCCAGCGCCGACAGTTCGAGCATCTGGCGCATCACTTGAAAGCCTGACGCCAGCGCCATCACCAGCGCTGCGCGCTCTTCGCGATGCGCGCCCTGGAGCGCGGCGGCCATGGTCGCCTGGTGGCCTTTTTCGACGTGCTCGCGGCCAATCGCCGTCGCGCGCTTGCTCGACGCCGAGTGCAGCATGATCAGGAAGCCATCCAGCGGCGTACTGCCCGCTTCGGTAATGCTGACCAACGCGGTGGCGAGGGTGCGGCCGAGGGTTGCCGCGCTGAGGTTGCCTTGCGTCAGGGCGCGCGGGCTGGCCAGCGCCTCGGCGATCACCTCGGCAAACAGCTGCTCCTTGGAGACGAAGTAGCGGTTGACCAGCATTACGGTCACCCCCGCGCCTGCGGCGATTTCTCCTAGCCCAGTGTCATCGTAGCCTGATCGGGAAAACGCCTTGCGCGCAGACGACACGATGGCTTCGCGGGTGACGGCGGCATCGCGCCGGCGAGGAATGGGGTTGGGCATTGGCGTCCTGACGTGGCTGGAAACTGTGGGCGCGCAACCGGTGCGCGCCGACAGGGTACAGGGTCTATTTACTGTCGAGGAAGTCCAACAGCGCGGCATTGAACAACGCCGGGTCTTGCAGGAAGGCGAAGTGGCTGGTGTTCGGCAGAATCAGCAGGCCGGCACCCGGAATGGTCGCGGCGATGTACTCGGTGTGTTCGCGCTTGATCGCTTCGTCATGGTCGCCATCCACCACCAGAATCGGGGTCTTGATGCTCGCCAGTTGCGCGTCGGTCCAGTTCGGTTGGCTGGCCCACATATGGCTGATCTGCTCGACAAACGCGTCGTACTCTTTGGGCGTCGGCGACAGCTTGGCGTACTCCTTGCCAGCGCGTTCGATGAAGGCGGCGAAGGTCGGGTTTTTCTCGACCGCGTCTTTGACGCCGGACGTCTGGGTGTTGGCGGCGAAGGCGAATACTTTGCCGATGCGGTCCGGGTGGCGCAGCGCCAGGTCAATGCCGATGATCGCGCCGTCGCTCCAGCCGACGATATCGGCACGCGGGATTTTCAGGCTGTCGAGCACAGCCACTACATCATCCGCCATCAAGTCGTAGCCGTAGGGTTTGTCATCCCGCGAACTGCGCCCGTGGCCACGGCTGTCGATACTGATCACCGTGTGCTTGGCCGCCAGGGCCTTGACCTGGTTGCCCCAGTAATCCGAATTGGACAAGCCACCGTGCAGCAACACCACCGGCGAGCCGTGGCCGGTGCGTGTGTAATAGACCTTGATGCCATTGACGGCGGCGTAACCGGTTTTGGCACCGGCCACCGGTGCTGGGGTGGGCGGCAGGGTTTCCCAGCGTTCGGCAGCGTGGACCGCAGAGAAAGACAGCATCAGGCAGGCAACTGCCAGCAGGCGACGTGACATGGCGAATCCTTTTTTGCAGTGAGAAGGCGCTGAACTCTAGCATCGGCGTCGGTGTTGAAAATATGCATTTTTGCCTATCGAAACTCACCGAATGAGAGAAAAAATGCAGTTATATCAATGGAATAAAACCGTCTAAGTGCTCAGGGTGATTTTCTTCAATACCACGCACGTTCAGCGCTTTACCGTGGTGCCATCGTCGCTTGGCACAACAAAAAGGAATCGCAATGAGCTTGATCCTCTCCATGGCCGCCTTCGCCCTGGCCACTTCCATCACACCGGGCCCCGTCAACGTGGTCGCGCTCAGCGCCGGCGCGCGCTTCGGCTTTGCCGCCAGCCAGAAACACGTGTTTGGCGCCGCCGTCGGCTTCACCTTGCTGCTGGTGCTGATCGGCCTGGGCCTGCATGAAGTGTTGGTGCGCTGGCCGATCCTGACCCAGTTGATCCAGTGGGGCGGTGTCGCGTTTTTGCTGTACATGGCCTGGAAGCTGGCGGTGGACGATGGCCGGCTCGACGCTGATGGCACCGCCACCGCGCCGTCGATGCTTTACGGCGCGATCATGCAATGGCTCAACCCCAAAGCCTGGCTGGCCTGTGTGGCAGGGATGGGGTTGTTTGTGGCGGACGGCGATGCGGGCCAAGTGTGGCTGTTTGCGGCGCTCTACCTGGTGATCTGCTACCTGTCGGTGGCGTGCTGGGCATACGCCGGGACGTTCTTGCGACGCTACCTGAGCAACCCGCAAGGCGTACGCCTGTTCAACCGCTCAATGGCCGCGTTGCTGGTGGCCAGTGTGGGTTATTTGCTGATGGCTTGAGCAAGTCGCGGTATTGCCCCGGCGTAGCGGCGAAATGCTGTTTGAACGCGCGCTGAAAATGCGCCTGGTCGGCAAACCCTGCCGCCAGCGCCACGTCAGCGATCAACTCGCCGTTGCGCAATTGCGTTCGGGCAAACTGGATACGCCGGTTGACCAGAAAGGCATGCGGCGTCAGCCCGTAATACTGTTTGAACGCACGGATCAGATACGACGGCGACAGCTCGGCCGCCAGGCAAATCTCCTCGAGCTTCAACGCCTCGGTGCAGTGCGCGCGGATGTACTCGGCGGCGCGCTCCAGCTTGTGGTTGACCTCCCGCACTGGCGTCAACGAAGGGTTCAAACGCTGTTGCACCTCGGTGAAAAAACTCACCAGCGCGCTCTGTTTTTGCAGCAGTTCGGCGTGCTCATCCAGCAGCATTGCGTACAGCTCGATCAAACCGTTGAACAGCACCGGATCGCGGGTGTAAGGCGTGTTGAACGGCCGATAACCCTGATCGGTACTGAATCCCAGCTGGTATTGCAGGTCGGTCAGCCAAGGCGTGTCGAGGTAAATCATGTGATACGACCAAGACTGGTCGTAGATCGGATTGCACGCATGCACATCGCCGGGGTTCATCAACACCACCGTGCCGGCGCTGATCTCAAACGTCTGCGCGCCGTAGTGGTAATAACTGCGCCCGGTGGTGATTGCACCGATGGAAAAATGCTCGTGGGCGTGACGGGTATAAGTGACCTTGCGCCCATCGGCAATGGTCCGCGCTTCGATGAACGGCATGCGCGCATCACGCCAGAAGCGCGGCGCTTGTGCGGGGTCAGCGGTGTTCAGCGACATGGCGGTGGCTCCATCCCTTGAGGAACGAAGGGCGATCATTACACAGACCGCCAGGGCCGTCAGCAACACTGAGCTATACACACAGCCGTCGGCATCGCGAGTGTGTTGGTAGGTGTAGCCGGCTGGCAGGTGCCAGCCGTCGAGTACTCCACCCGACAGTTCAGCCTCAGAACCCTTGTGCGCAAAATGGGAGTGGCTTGCGGGTGGAATACGCCGGCCAAGGTCCATTTATGCTAAAAACCCTGCTCACGCCGTTTTCAGCCCTAGAGCCGCACATGACATCGTCTTCGTCCATCCAGATTCGCGCCGCCAGCCCCCAGGATGCCTTATGCATCGGCGTGCTGGGCATGCAGGTATTTCTCGACACCTACGCTACCGAAGGCATTCGCAGCGCCATCGCCACCGAAGCGCTGCAAGCCTTTGCGCCGGCTACCATCTCGCAGCTGATGACCGAACCCGGCAGCGCTCTGGTGGTGGCAGAAACCAACGGCCACCTCGTCGGTTTTGCTCAAATCAAACTGCGCGCCGGGCACGCGATGCTTCCATCCTCCAACGTTGCCGAGCTACAACGCCTGTACATCCAGGAGCGCTTTACCGGCCGGGGTATCGGCTACCAACTGCTGCAAGCGGCCGAGCAACACGCAGCGCTGGCCGGGGCTTCACTGTTGTGGGCCACGGTGTGGGTCGGCAATGAACGGGCACTGGGTTTTTACCCGCGCCGCGGCTACGAACTGCTGGGCTCGCCGACCTATACGTTCCAGGGCGAAACCCACGAGAACCGGTTGTTTGGTAAAACCCTGAGCGCCGGCGGGTGAATGATGAGCGAGGATGGCGCAGCCTTTGGTGTAACCGTCGCCTACCTCAGGGGCGCCTTGGACGTCGGCGTTATCGATGTGGCCGCGGTCATTCAATGGGCGGATACGACACTGGCGACACTGCAGCATCCTCCCTATGCGCTGATAGAACTCGCGCTCATGAGCAGGTCGAGTCGCGAGGAGGTCATGTGGCAGCTACTGCAAGTCGCCGCGCCGGCCATGGCCGAAGACGAAATGCTGCCTTATGTGCTGTCGGTTGCGCACAGCCGACTTCTTGGTGACCCCGCCTTCGGGCGACGCCTGGCCGAGGGCATCTACCGTCTATGGACCCGGTCAGGCTACGACTTACCCGGCACCCTGCAGGCGTGCGGGTATTTTGATGATGCGTACAGCCTGGCGGATAGCGGGGTGCATGGGCATGCCGAAGTCATCGACCGCGAGCTATTCGAATTCACGCAACACTTTGCCGGCCTCGACTGGCAAACCCTCAAAGCGCCTTAGACAAAAACACCCGGCTGCTGCCCGCAGGCAAGCACGGCACCTCACCAAACCGCACCCACCCCTGCTTCTGGTAAAACTCCGGTGCCTGAAAACTGAGGGTGTACAGCACCGCGCTCAAGCAACCCCGGCGCCGGGCTTCGTCTTCGAAGGCTTGCAGCAATTGGCTGCCCAGGCCCGAGCCGCGCAGGGCATCGGGCAAGTGGAACAGGTCGAGGAAGGCCATGCCCAAAGAGGTTTTGCCGGTGATGCCGCCGAGGATCTGCCGAGTGCCCGGATCTCTGACTAGCACCGTCAGTGGCTGGCGGTCGTTGGCACCGGTAATGGCTTCATTGAACGCGGCGAGACCGTTGCCGAGCAGGCGCTCGGCGTCGGGGTTGGGTTGGTCGCTGATTTCAATGCGCAAAGCAGTCATCACCGCAAACTCCCTTGGTTAGAGCGCCATCACCATCTCATGCCACGCCATCCCGCCATGGTCAGAAGGCGAAGGCTGCACATAGCTGTAACCCATGCGCGTGTACAACGGCACATGCTGCTCCTTGCACATCAAGTGAATCGTCTGCTTGCCCATGGCCTGCATGCGTTGCACAAACTCGGTCATCAACCGCTTGGAATAGCCCTTGCCCTGCTGCGCCGGGTCAACCACCACCGACATGATCACCACATTCGGCGCCTCGGCCGAATGCCCCACCAACTCCTTGAACGCCTCGTCCGACATCACCACCTGATGGGCGCAGCCAGAGTTGATAAAACCCACCATCTCGCCATCCGCCTCCAGAATCAAAAAGCCTTCGGGGTACTGCGCAATGCGCGTAGCGATTTTCTCCAGGGTCGCGGCCTCATCGCCTTCGTAAGCGCTGATTTCGATTTCAAAGCAGCGCGCGGCATCGGCGGGGAGGGCGTTACGGAAGGTGAGGGCGGGCATGGGTATTTCCTGGGACGTTTAGCGAAAGGCCACATCATAAAGAAACATCAAGGGCCTGACACGGATTGTGGCGAGCGGGCTTGCCCCGCGATGGGCTGCGAAGCAGCCCCAGTCAAAACAAACGCGGTACGCCAGGCAAATTGAGGGACTGGTTTCGGGGCTGCTGCGCAACCCAACGCGGGGCAAGCCCGCTCACCACAAAAAAGGTGGGCTTGAACCGACCGCCGAAAACCAGAAAACCCGCCGAAGCGGGTTTTCTCACAACTCACCTTTCATCAAGCCACAGCAGGCACATCAAACCCGCGCTTCTCAATCACCGAAAACACATCTGCCACATCCTGCACCATGATCCTGGCGGTATTGGCGACGGTATTGATGTCGTGCTCGGCATAGTCGGACACATTGGAGCAGGCCATCAGGTGCAGGTAGGCGAGGGCGGCGTTGAGTCGTTCGCTGGCGCAAGCGTGGAGCTCGCTGAGCGGGGCGTCGCTGTCGATGAGGAGGACAGGGTATTCGGTTGCGGTTTGGGACATGGGGGTGAAGCGGCGGGGCGGGTGTTGAGTCGTCATAAGGTTCGATTCTATTTGGGTAAAAAGAACTGCCACCTTGCTGCTGCGAAACAGTCTGGGTGGCAACTGTGCGCGGGTTCGCAGACCAGGAAGAATCACCCCCGGCAGACCCGAAGGTCTCCCACGCACAGCCGCCATAAACAAGACGCAGGCGGGCTCCGCCTGAGGGTCTGATGACTGTGCAGGTTGATTCTATTTAGGTAGGGCTGCGAAACCCGATCGCTGACCGAGGTCGGCGACGGGGCGAACTATAAGGTGCTGTTGGCCAGGGTGCAACCGAGAGGATGTAACACACCTCGAGCCATCAATTTCACCCATCCATCATTTAGGAGATCTTGGCTGGATCACGAACGTGATCATCCATTTGCGTTCTATTTGGTCTGTCGTTTTCTTCGACGTTTGTCAGCAAGATTGCGCACATTATTGGCGGAATGTGGCTGGTTGATTCCTGGCACAATCGGGCGCAAATAGCCGAGGGTTCGTCAACGTTAACGGCCGCAAACGGCCATTAGCGGACGTTGTCACTGCAGCGAGCGTCTAGTAAAACGTCAATCCAAACTCCAATGCTGAGCGAATTTATGATTAATGGCTATGGTCAAAGGGCTTGCAGCAACTGCTTTCCTCTCATAGATTCAGTTCTTTCGAAGGTACGAAGTAGTTGAGGGAAGCGTGAAAAAAATTATATTTCAATCCTATATACTCATATTTAATATAAGTATATAGGATAAGCTAAAAACCGACTTATGCAGCGAGATGATTCTGAAGATAGATGACGATTTTGCTTAGTTCTTGATCCTGCGTATTCGCAAGATGCTCAACAACCATTTCGATTATATCAGCCCTTGATTTTCCTCGATTCTTTAATTCACTCTCAATTAGTTTGTACAGCTTCTTTCCGTTGCTATCTTTTGAGGTATCTATCTCATTCCGGTATTTTTCAATTAATTCTGAAAGACTTACTTTTTGAAAAATGAAATCGTTCAATGCTCGAAACAGCTTATGATCTATACTGTCATGAAGTTTGCTTTTTAGATATTTTTCGAGACTTTCAATAGGTAGAAAATTCATTGGTATATTATTGTTTATGTTCCGAGAAGCAATATATTTTTGAGCATCTAATTTTATGTCACCGTCTAGAATCATAGAGATGCTTGATGCTCTTCCCAATAAATTGCTGTTGACCACCTCTCTCGCGAGCTCAATGACATTTGTGTATCCGCCGCAAGGAAGAACATGCACTAGCTTACTAGATAAGAGACCATTCACCTTTAGTAGTCTCGTAATAATTTCTTTAGCAAGGTCATCTTCAACCAAGAAAACATAGCGAGAATAGGGGTCAGACCACGTTTTCAATAATGGTAGTCTGACCCCTATTTCCGCTCTAGTGCTATGAGACGAATTGTTCTCATCAATTTAATATGCATGGGAAAAATTTACGGGTGTTCTGGTTGCCCTGAGAGCCTAACGCCGCCATAAGTTGCGAAAAAGGCTTGGCTAAAATTAGCGGCGAAGGAGCGTAAGCCAAGCTTTTGCGTCCGCTCTTGATGGCTTTGTTATATTCAAAATCTCGAAATTATCTATTAGAAAAATTCTGAATTATTACTGCATCAGACTTGTGATCATTAGTGTCGATTGAGTAGCAAAAGCTTATTGATTGATCTGCACTGAACTCTTGGTATAAAGTAGGTCTTAGAAGTCTAGTTTTATTGTCATTGAACGGTGTTCTTGCTCGCCCATCTTGATTTCTCCTAACACCATAACAGTAGCGCTTTTTAGGATCTTGGCTATCACTCTTTGATAGAGATGCAATCATTGCTTCCTCAATCCGTGGTGGTTTACCTAAAGTTATTTGAGTTGGAATAAATTGAGCAAAGTATTCATTAAACTGACTCAATATATCTCCAAGGTTTTCACCGTACTCTATATTAAAAAACTCTCTCAATAGTTTCGGTTCAATAAGAAAACCATTTGCGTTAACAGCTGAAATCAGTCGTTCATTAATATTTTGACTCTTCAATATCTCTATTTTTAGCAGGGCGTATTTCGGCTTTATTTCTCCTTTCTCGTACAATTTTGCTAAGACGATGTAGTCAAGGCCTTTGTAATTGAAAGGGAAACCTTCTATAGCCCAACCGTTTGCAATCATGTCCGCTTTTAACAACTTGAAGCTTTCAAATACACTCATCTTTTTACTCTTATTGATCAGTCATGCCTATTCTATTGAATAGAATGCAACTATTGGGAGGCACGATTCCTATGGAATATAACGGTTGAGTTGGTCGACGGCTTTATGATTGCATATTAGTGACTTCTTCATAACAATACCTCGCCCCGTCGATTCAGTACTTAAATTCTCTCTATAAAACAATTGGTTATCTGTTGCTGCTGCATACAACCTGTATTCGTTTAACTTTTTCTTTTTGTGCAATCAAAAATACAGCATGAATGCGATATAGACAAGACACGCCTGCGAGAGCAGTTTCGTAACGTTATTGGGGTGAATCACTACAGCATTCCCACCGAGAAGACCTACTGGTACTGGATACGCTATTTCCCGCGCTACCACCGGATGCGCCACCCTCTGAAGATGGGACCAGCGGAGTTAGCGAGTTTCTTACATGGCTGGCCCTCAGTCTTCACCCGTTTCATCTTGGAGCTGGGAGCAAGGAGCTATTGAATAGTACCTTGCTTCCAAACGGCTTCAAGTCATCCGTAAACGTCCACTCTCGGCCAACAGCGGACAAAAGCAGCCGGGTTCAAGTGAGCTCAAAACCGGAGCGATCCACTTGGTCTAAAGTTTGAGTTCAACCCCATATAGCTATTCACGGTAGGACTATGGCAGAAGAAACGGCGGAGACGAATAAAACGGGGTCAGACCCCCTTTAATATTATTCCTTTCATCATAGTGGTCTGACCCAATTCTTCTCTTTCGGCAGCACCGAATGCCTGTCCGAAATGTGCCTCAAACATGTTTTTTTTCGACTGCTGCCCCGAAGTGTCGATGGAGAAACTCGACCTGCGTGCGTAACACGTCGGCGAAACCTGCCCCGCCTTCGTAGACGTCATAGTGACCACCAGCGCTGCGGAACAATTCAGCCCGTGGCGCCTTGCGTGCAACCTTGAGCGCAGCCGGCACTGGCGCGATCGAGTCTGACTCCGGAACGACGAGCAGGAAGGGAACGCGCACTGACGCGGCGCGGCGCACGGGGCGGCGCCACAAGAAACTCATCAATGACCGCGCGGAAACCCGGTTATGCCATGGCGTCCCATCCTTCGGCGTCATGAGCCTTTCCCCGAACACGCCGTCAGGTGTGGCACCGATGGACAGTTCCCCGGGTTTGCCGTGACCGGGAATGTAGATCGGCTGGTGGCCCACCAGGGCGCCGAGTACATCGAGCAGCGCCAACCCGAACAGCCGAACGCCAAGTCTGGGCGGGGCCATGATTGCTGCCGCCAAGCCGTCCGTGAGTGGCGCCTGAGTGATTGCACCTGCCAGGCGAGTGTCCGAAGCAGCCAGTTCGACGACATGCATACCGGCAAACGATGTGCCCCAGATAATGACCTTGCGCGGATCGATGTAGGGCTGGTCGGCGGCCCAGCCGATGACCGTTGCATAATCCTCGCGCTGGCGCGGAACAGAGAGTACTTCCCGCGGCTGCCCATCGGAGCCACCGAAGTTGCGGTAGTCGAAGGCGATGGCGACGAATCCCTCCTCGCGAAAACGCTCGGCGAACGGGGCCAGCCCGCATGCCTTGATCGCGCCGATGCCGTGGGCCATTACCACCACGGGATGAGGGCCAGTGCCTCCTGGCAGGTAGACCCACGCCTCGATCTCGTCACCCGACGCGGTCGGAATTCGGACAGTGATGCGCTCGGGGGCGTTGTGGGTGAGGCTTGTCATGATCGTTACCTTCCAGTCATTACGATTGGCGCCAACTGTGCTGCAACAGCACGCGACGCTGCGCCTGCTTCGATATGGCTACTCTCTCGTCATCCTGGTGACGCCGGGAGGTCTTTACACACCGTTTCGCGATACTTGCCGCCACTACGGCGTGCCAAT
Source organism: Pseudomonas sp. MF08831 (assembly GCF_059862645.1). NCBI lineage: Bacteria > Pseudomonadati > Pseudomonadota > Gammaproteobacteria > Pseudomonadales > Pseudomonadaceae > Pseudomonas > Pseudomonas sp. MF08831. The sequence goes on from NZ_JCBCUX010000019.1 coordinate 39,117, forward strand.
TGCAAGAGCAGCACCACGAGGCCCAGGGCCGAAACCAATGCGCCCGCGAGGCCGGTGTACGAAATACCCAGCGTGGCGAGCGTCGCGCCGCCTACCCACGAGCCCAGCGCGATACCGCAGTTGAACCCCGCGATGTTCAGCCCGGCGGCTACACCGTGGGCGTGCGGCGCATGCAACTCGGCAACGCCGATCAGGCGGGCTTGCAGGGCCGGCACTGCGGCGAAGGTAAACATGCCTAGCAGCCCGACAAGGATGCCCATCGCAATCGTCGAGGACGCGAAACCCCACATCCCCAAAGTGATCAACGCAATGCCGGCGATCAAGGCTACGCTTGTGCGGTTTACCCCGAACCGATCGCTCAGTGCGCCACCAATCACGTTGCCGGTTGCGGCGAGCACGCCATAGACGAGCATGAAAACGCCGACGGTGTGGCTGCTGACCTGTGTCACTTGGGTGAGTAACGGGGCGATGTAGGTATAGGCAGTGAACGAGCCAGCATAGCCGAGTACGGTCACAAGGGCCGCGAACAGCAGAACTGGGTTAAAGATCGCTTTAAAGGCTTGACCCACGTCGCCGGCTCCTTCCCGACCCTGAGCCTCCGTTGGCTCTTTCATGCCCAGCAGCAGCCCAAGGAAGCCCAATGCACCGAATGCCCCGATTGCGCCCAGCACCGGGCGCCAGGAGATCACACCACCCAGGTACGTGCTGACGGGTACACCTATCGCCATGGCAAGGGTGAAGCCGCCAAACACCACCGCCACCGCGCTGCCTGCCTTCTTCGGACCGGCAAGGCGCGCCGCCGTGCTGGAAGCCACCGCCAGGAACAGGCCGTGCCCCATGCCTGCCACAAAGCGCGCAATCAGCAGAGTAGAAAGGTTCGTCGCAAAGGCAGCAGCCACGCTACCGACGGTGAAGACCAGCGCAGTCATCAGCATGACCCGCTTTCGCGACCACCCTGCCGTCAGGGCCGTCAGGAACGGGGCGGCGAAAGTTGCACCCAGTGCATAGGCGGTCACAGCGCTACCGACCTGATTGACATCGATATTCAGGTTGTGGGCCATGACGTCAGTCAGGCCGATGGGGACGAATTCGGCAAGGCCCAGTGCGAATGCGCTGAGTGAAAAGATGTAAACAACAAATGGCATGACGTATCTCTCGAACGGCAGGTGGTCGGAGCAGGTCCGACGGATACGAAATCCTAGAGAATTGCCTGAAATTGAAAAAATTATTATTCTTTGGCCTTCGGATAAATATTTTTATGGCTAGAGTCGACGCTATTCTCTGTCGTGAGAGCGTGACAGCCAGGACGCGATGACCTCATGAGCCATCTGGATCACCTTCGTACGTTCATTGAGGCCTATCGGCTGCAGTCGTTTACCCGCGCCGCAGAGGCGCTGGGTATTACTCAGCCGGCGGCATCCCAGCACATCCAGGCACTGGAGGCGTTTGTCGGCAAGCCCCTGTTCGTGCGGCGCGCCCGAGGCGTTACAGCGACAGAGGCGGCCGATGAATTGGCGCGCGCGATCGGGCCGATGCTCGACGGCCTGCAAATGCGGTTGGCCTCCTACCGCCTGGGGAGCGAGGGAGGCGGCACCGTGCATATCGCCGGGCCCTCCGACTTCATCAACGCGAAGGTCGCTGCGGGGCTAGCGCCATTGATGGCTCAAGGTTTCCGGATCCGCCTGCACACCGGCAACCGGGAGCGTATCTACAGCCTGCTTCATGCCTCGACGGCCGACCTGGCGATCACCGCTTCCATGCCAGATGAGCATTCGCACGGATTCGCCAGGCTGCTCACCGAGCGGTTTCTGCTGGTGCTCGCGCCGCAGATTGCCAGCGTGCTTGGCAAACGCCCGACCGCGGAACAGTTGGCGAGTGTTCCGCTCATCGCTTATGACGAGGACCTGCCGTTGATCCGGCCGGTGTGGACAGCCATGTTCCAGTTTGCGCCCACGCTGCAGGCGGCGCTGACCGTCCCGGATCTTCGCATCATCCAGGACCTGGTCATCAAGGGACATGGCTGGAGCGTGCTGCCTGACTACCAATGCAACGAGGCGCGGGAGTCGGGACGACTGGTTTCGATCACCCCGGTGAAGACCGCGCCCACCAACAATCTGTACCTGGTGTGGAACAAGGCCTCGATGCGCAATCCGCGCATCGTGCATATACGCGATTTCATCCTTGGGCTTTTCAACGAGAGCGCCAGTGCGCAGGCTTCTGACGGGGCGTTTTCAGGCTAGCTATTCGACCCTGGCAGCAGAAGTCGCGAGGCTCCTGCCTGATTAACTCAAGCCGGCTACCCATAGGCATTCCTGAACAGGATTACGTCATCGTGCAGGGCTCGCGAGAACCCATGTTCACGCGTTATATCGCTTGGCAAATAATTGAAATCTGGCTGTGTAGCAATGTCTGCCTCTAGCCGGTAGCTACCAGCCGCAAACGGCAGCTATAGCCAAAACCCAACCTGTCAGGTGAGTCGCAAAAAGGAAGGTTTACATCGCCATGGACATTCAACTGATCAAGCAACGCCTGGCCCGCCCTGCAGTGAAGTTCGTTGCTGGCGGCTTTCGTCCCTCTGGCACCGATGAAGAAAGCTGGCTGGGGAATGTCTTTGTGTTCCGACCTGATGAAGGCGTGCCGACTAATCAGGCGGGGCAGCCATTGCTTCCCTATGCGCAATTTTTTCTGCCCGCCATGCCCTTCAGCAGCCCGCTGCTGGAAGGGGTTCGTGTGCTGACGGTGTTTATTTCAAATCCGCTTCCCGAGCCCTTTGAGCCGATGGGGAACAACTGGGTTGTCCGCGAATATGCGGCGGATGATGTATTGGTTCGCAAGGCGCTGCCGGTGGACGGTTCGTTTCTCAAACCCTTCCCGCTCAAAGCGCAAGCGGTGCCGGAGGACTTTCCACTGTGGGATGGCGGCGGTGTGCCGGCCGACCTTGAGCAAGCCATACTTACGCTGGAGCGCGCGGGCGAGATACCCAGCTATTACGACCTGGTTACTCACACCTACGAACACAAGATCGGCGGTTACCCCTCGTTCTGCCAGTCGGGTGTTGATCCGGGTGAAGGCTTCGAGTTTGTGTTCCAGATTTCGTCCGACGCAAAGATCAATCTGAACGTGGTCCACAGCGGGAGCCTGATGTTCTGGAAGCACATCGAAACCGGTGAATGGGCACTTTATTATGATTTTTACTAAGGTTTTGCGAGCGCTCAATGACTGACTACCGTGGATTGATGCTCGACGACACCCGCGAAGGCGCCTCCGAGCAGGCCATCTCGCAACTGGAGGCGCTGCTCGGTGCCCGCCTGCCGGACGATTACCGGCAGTTCCTCAAGGTGTGCAACGGCGGCACCGTGGATTACGACGTGCTGGCCACTATGAGTAATGGCGATAATGAGTTGCTGAGCTTTTCGCTGTATGGGCTGCAGCCCGGCGAAGGCTATGAATCCAACCCTTATGAACTGGAGCAACTGCGCAAGCAACCTGACTTCCCCACTACGGGGGTGTTGCCGATCGGCCGCGATGGCGGTGCGAGCCTGTTGCTGCTTGACCTGCGCGAGGGCCGTCAGGACGTGGGCGCGATGGTCGCAGGTTTACCCGCATGGACGGGGCGTCGCCAGCAAGGCGATGAGTATGTGGTGTTGGCGGACAGCTTCAATGCCTACCTGGACATGCTGCACCTGTCGCAGGAGCGGATTGCCGAGCATATCAATCACTTTGTCATCAGCGCGGATACGATCGAGGCGACAGTGGCGTGGCTGGATCAAGGCAGCCCGGGTTGGCGCGAGCGCTATCGGGCCCTCTGGAATGCACGGGTTGTGGACAGGCCGATCTGATACAAGCGTGCGGGCGCTTTGAATCCTCTATCAAAGCGCTGCGCATGGAGCTTATTGAAGAAAGTCTCTCAGCGCGGCCTGATGATTGCCGGTATCGATCAGGGAAAATGGAAGTACTGTGATGGGTGAAAATGTCGTCGAGCTAATTGAACAGGTTTGTTACCTGCAGATGCCCTGATGATCGATGAGTGTGAAGTCAAACTTGAACAGTGCGGGCGCGGTTCACACCCTGAACGCACGGGGTTGCTATCGAGCGCCAACATTATCGGACGGGCCAGCTATTTTTCTGGCCATCACGGACATCTATAACAGTGGGACGGTATGAATAATCAACTCGCCATTTTGATCAGCGACTACCAGGCAAGTGTCGGCGTCGCGGTGGCCATGATGCAGCGGTCTGGCATCCCGCTGCCCGCGACGAATGTGGATTGGGTGGTAAATGACATTCCTCAGCACGGCGAGCTTGAAGGCGGCGTTCGTTACTTCAAGCACGGCTACGGCTGCGCGGTCAGACTCCCCACAGGCACGGTGGACTTCGACTTTGGGGCCCACGGTGAGATCGATGGTTTCGACGTGTGGCGACTTGCTGATTTTGCCGGTGACAAGTTGTCGGCGTACGGTTTTGCTGATGAGGATGCACTCAAAAAGTGTTTTGAGGCAGAGGTAGCAGCCGGTGCTCTTACGTATTGCGGGTACATCCTTTACTACTTGGCGGATGCCACCTGACAACTCATGTCGACACAGTCCGTTCGAAGTTCTCAGACCAAGCGCCGGTCGACGCAAGGCAGGCTTCACCTGGCCCGCCGCGGGTGGTTCTACGCCGCTCATAACCTTGCAGTGCGAGGGGTCAGCTTCAGTTAAAGGCCACGGGGCGGGCAAATACGTTCAATTACCCACCCGCCTCATGCCTCAGAGGACAACAGCTTCCTGACCTCGGCAATGATCAAATCGATATTGAAGGGCTTTGGCAGCACAACATCAAACAAGTCCGATCGCTGCATGCCAATGTGCGCCTGAGCGCCGCTCATCAAAATGATCGGTAAATGATTGCCTGCGGGAAGGGCGCGGACAGCGGTGGCGAACTCCTGGCCGTCCATGATCGGCATCATGAAGTCGGTGATGATCAGGGCAGGGCGTTCTCTGTCCAGCACCTCGAGTGCTTTTCGACCATTGCTGGCCGTTACCACCATGAACCCCTCATCCTCCAGCGCGAAGCTGAGAATATCAGCGATCAAATACTCGTCGTCGACGACCAGAATGGTGGTCATGTTAGTTCAACCCACTCGAAAGCTTAAGAAATTGAACCAGGTGATGACTCAGTGACGACTGAAGGTTCATGACTTGAAGCCTTTCTCAGAAAAACATTTTGATCTTGGATGACGACCTCGAATCGAGAGGGGTCATAAGCGCTATCTCGTACCTTAAGAATGGATAACGTCCTGCTTAGTTCATCGCGATTCTCAGAGAACCGCATCAGCATCAGGTTATCGACGATGCTGGACAGGTCGGAACTGGGTGCGCTGACCTCGGAGCCAAACAAATCGCGCATTTCCCAGGATGCAAAAACCGTAACGCCCCTGGACCGCAACTCGTTCATCAGCGCACTGAAGAAGTCGGTAATGCGCGCCGGGTTGGTCGAGACTCGCGTCATGCCACTGAGGCTGTCGATGAACAGGCGCTTGATGCCCTTTTCCTCAACGATGCTCAGCAGTCGTGCTCCCAGCCCATCCAGCAGGCCTTCGGTGGTTGGCTGCCAGGCAATGCTCAGCGCGCCGCTGTCTTCCATGGCTTTGATATCGATACCCAGTGACTGACCTTTGAGCCGCAACCGTTGTGGGCTCTCGTAGAAGCCAAAATGCAGCCCTGGCATATCCACCGTCGACTCGGACAGAAATTTCAGACCCAGGGTCGTTTTACCAATCCCGGAGGGCCCTATGACCAGAGACACACTGGAACTGTAAAGGCCTCCGCCCAATATGCCGTCCAGTGATCCGACGCCACTGGCAATGCGCGTCATGTCGGCGCTGTCCGGGGCGGACGGGTGGCTGTAAAGACTTTCGAGGCGAGGGTAAACCACCAAGCCATGGTCGGTGATTTCGCACTCATGAAGACCGGTCATCGCTCCGCTGCCGCGGGTTTTACGCAGTTGGATGCGACGTGCCGAGCGAGTGCCATACAGCTCTTCGCCCATCTCGATGACGCCATCTACCATGGTGTGCTCAGGGCTTCCGTCATCAAGTCGGGAGCTGGTAAGAAACAGCACCGTGCAACCGGCGAAAGCGGCGTGCCCTTGCAATTCTGAAATGAATTTTTTCGTGTCTATGGGCGAATCGGCTTTAGAACGCGCGTTGAGCAGCCCGTCTACTACCATCACGGTGGCTTTTTGGCGGCTTATCTCACGCCGAAGCAGCTTGACTACTTCATCCAGCCCGTCGTTTTCCAGCGTGTCAAAGGCGCTGACAAATTGAATTTCGGCACCGACTTTGGATGAATCAAAAAAGCTCAACGTAGAAAGAAATTGAAAAAGACGGTCATGTGACTCTGCCAGCAGCGTGGCGACCAGAACCCGGCCCCCATTATTCGCATGATGGAACCCCAGCTGGTTGGCAAGGATCGTTTTTCCAGACCCTGGGCGTCCTTGAATAATATATGAAGCACCCTCGACCAATCCGCCCTTGAGCAGAGCATCGAGCCCTTCTATTCCGCTTTGAAGGCGTTTTAGCTTTTCCACAATGCGACCCTGATCCGAAAAACAATCTGTTTAAACCAAGCTACTGGGTGGAATGCTACTCCATTTCGGCTCGGGAGCCATTAGGGTTAAATGGAAAGTTGTCGCGCAAGTCGCCGTTGTTATGTCGCAAGAACCCCTCACGAGTGGCAACTTATGGCCCAAAGCAGACTAAGCAGCGCGCTACGTTTCAGCGGCTTTGTCAGACTAAGCCAGCCCTCGAATCGAACTTGGGTCATTATTGGCCACAACACGTCAACGGGCTGATCAAACGCCACGCACGTGCGCGCGTGCACAGCCTTCACGCGCGTAACCGCAGCCCAAACGAAAAAAACCACCCATACCGCAGCTGCAAAGCCACGATAGGGATGGTTCCACCCATTACTCTAAGAACACTTCAGCCTTTTACCTCAAAGGCCACCCACCAACTTGCCCCCGTCCATGCGTCGCTTATACGCACTGTCGCGACTTGCCAACCAGAAATACAACGGCGACGTCACCACCAACCCCACCACCCAGGACAAATCCGCGCCATTGATGTGTTCGGAAATCGGCCCTACATACAGCGGCGTATTCATAAACGGAATCTGCACTGCAATCCCGATGGCATACGCCAGCAGCGCCTGTGGGTTGTACTTGCCGTAAATCCCGCCATCCACGCGGAAGATCGAGGCAATGTCGTATTTGCCTTTGTGAATCGCATAGAAGTCGATCAGGTTGATCGCCGTCCACGGCACCAGCACCACCAGCAACACCAGCACCATGTCGACAAAGTGGCCAATAAAGTCTTTGGAGGCGAACACCGCCGCAATCGCGCAGGCGGCGAGGACGAGAATCGAGATCACCGCACGACTTTTGGCGGTAGGAATCCAGCGATACGCAAAGGTCTGCACCAAGGTGATGATCGACAGCACCGCGCCGTAGAGGTTAAGGGCGTTGTGGCTGATCACGCTGAGCAAAAACAGCACCAGCATCAGTGGGCCGATGGCGCCGGTGGCGAGTTTGACGGCGTCCATGGTGTCCATGCCGACCGGGGTGGCGAGCACGGCGACGGCGCCGAAGATGAAGGCCAGGCTGGAGCCAAGGACAGAGCCCAGGTAGGTGGTCCAGAACGTCGACGCCACGCGGACGTCGGCTGGCAGGTAGCGCGAATAATCCGACACGTAAGGTGCGAAGGCGATTTGCCACAGCGCCGCGAGGGACACGGTGGCCAGCCAGCCGGAAATGTTGAAGCTGCCGCGGGTCAGAAAATCCGTGGTCTGCACATGGGTGAAGATATAGCCGAAGCCCAGCACGATGCCGGCGCCGAGCACCCAGGTGCCGATGCGGTTGAGCACGTGGATGAAGCGGTAGCCGATGATGCCGATGATTCCGGAACCGATGGCGCCGATGACGATGCCGACCGGCACGGGCACGCTGTCGACCACGCCGTGCAGGGATTTGCCGGCCAGCACGATGTTGGAGGCGAAGAAACCGATGTACATGACGCCGGCGATGACCACCACCAGCAGGGCGCCGAGCGAGCCGAACTGGGCGCGGCTCTGGATCATTTGCGGGATGCCCATTTGCGGGCCTTGGGCTGAGTGCAACGCCATCAGCACGCCGCCGACCAGGTGGCCGACGAGGATGGCGACGATGCCCCACACCAGGTTCAAGTGGAACAGTTGCACACCCAACGCGCCGGTGACGATGGGCAGCGGTGCGATGTTGCCGCCGAACCACAGGGTGAACAGGTCTCTTACCTTTCCGTGGCGATCTTCCGGGGGCACGTATCCAATCGTGTGTTTTTCGATAAGCGGGGCGGAGGATGTTGCAGTGGTAACCATGACGAGCTCCAAGGCAAGGTGAGTACGTTTACGTACTTCGCTGTGCGACGCGTGGGCGACGCTTTGTTGTTGGAGTGATCATCTGCAATGGGCGCAGGGAGGTAAATTAGTAAGTTTGTTGCTATAGACCTTAAAAAAAGTATCTCGCCGGATTTTTTGCTCCGGTATGTTGCAGGGGCTTGAATCAGTGTGAAAAAGCCGATTTTCGCGCACTTGTTTGGGGCGAAGTCCCACGTTTCCGGAGGTCCCGATGGCTGCCTATAACCTGCGCCAGCTCAGATATTTTGTTACCACGGCCGAGTGCGGCAGCGTCGCCGAGGCCTCGCGCAAGCTGTATATCGCGCAGCCGTCGGTCTCCACCGCGATCAAGCAACTGGAAGACAGCTTTGGCGTGCAGTTGTTTATCCGCCATCACGCTCAGGGCGTTTCACTCACGCCCAGCGGCGCACGGTTTTATCGCAAGGCGCTGGAGCTGTTGCGGGTGGCCCATGAGTTCGAGCAGAACGCCTTGGCCGACAATGATGTGGTGGCGGGGCAGATCGATATTGGCTGCTTTGAAACGGTGGCGCCGTTGTACCTGCCGCGTTTGATCGCGGGCTTCAAGGCGCTGTGGCCGGGAGTGGAAATCCGTATTCGTGATGGCGAGCAGCAAGAACTGGTGCAGGCGCTGACGGCGGGCAGTATCGATGTGGCGATGCTGTTCGAGCATGACCTGGGCGGCACGATTGAAACCACGCCGCTGATGCCGCCGCAACAGCCGTATGCCTTGCTGCCGGCGGATCACCGTTTTGCGCAGCAGGCCAGGGTATCGCTGGCGGACTTGGTGCTGGAGCCCATGATCTTGCTGGATGTGCTGCCGAGCCGCACCTACTTCGTGAGCATCTTTGAAGAGCGCGGGCTGACACCCAATATCGTGTTCAGCTCGCCGTCGATCGAGATGGTGCGGGGCATGGTGGGCAGGGGGTTCGGGTTTTCGATCCTGGTGACCAAGCCGTTTACCGAATACACCTACGATGGCCAGAAGGTGGTGTGTGTACCGTTGGCAGAGACGGTGACCGGCTCAGGGCTATCGGCAGTCTGGCTGCGTCGCGCGCCGCTGACCAAGCCGGTGCAACTGTTCGTCGACTACTGCCGCGAAGAGCTCGCGCGGCTGCTGGGTTAGCACGGCGACATTTCTGCGCCCAGGCGCGCGACCAATTGTGCCAGGGTCGGCGCGCCCCGGTGGCCGCCAAACACTTCGCATTTGATCGCGGCGGCAACGCTCGCGGCGCGCACGCGCTCGGCCAGCGTCCAGCCATGCGCCAGGCCGTACGCATAGGTGCCATGCCAGACATCCCCGGCGTTGAGCGTGTCGATTGCGCGAATGTGGGGTGTCGTGAAGTGTTGCACCGCAGTGCTCGCCGCTTCGCGCTGCCAGATCAGCGAGCCGCGTTCGCCCAGGGTGACGCCGATCACCTTGGCTTCGCAGCGCGACGCCAGGGCCAACAACGCCTCTTCGGGCGGGACGTTGCCAGCCAGCAACTGCAAGGCCGGTTCGGAAAACAGCACATGATCTGCCAGGGGGATCAGTGCGTTAAGGTCTTGCACGGCGGCCACGTCGGCATCCAGCAGCGTCGGCACGCCCAGCCGCCGGGCGGCGCTGAAAGCTGCGTGAGCCCCCTGCAGCCAGCGCATGTCGGCCATTACCGCCGCCGCGCCAGCGATGTCGTCGAGGGGCAGCCAGGCGGCGTCGGCTTCCAGTGTGGGGTCGATGAACGGCACGACGAGCCGCTCGCCGTCACGGTCCACCAGGATGGTCGAGAACGGCGTGCGCCCGCCAGGCACCTGGCGAATCCATGCGGTGCAGACGCCGGACTGGCTCAGGTCATCGAGGAGCATTGTGCCGGTGGCGTCGTCGCCGATACGCGCCCACAGGGCAACCGGGCCACCCAGGCGCGCAATGCTTACCGCTGCGGCGGTGGCCATGCCTGACGCGGCCTGGACCGCCTGGCGGGGGAGAATCTTGGTGCCGCGCGACGGGATGTGATCCACGCTGAAGATGGTGTCCCACAGCGCGCAACCCACGCAGATGACACGGTTATCCGCCATGGCGCGGTTCTCCCGCCAGTGTCGCCTGCAGGGTATCGAGCGCGCGGATTCTGGCGCGAAAGTGTTCGGTACCCGCGACGATTTTATCGAGCACGGCGTCCAGGGCCCAATGGCGTTCGCGCACGTCGTAGTCGATCACCCGGCAACGTATGGACGCGAAGGTGCCGATTCGCTGGTGGTAGATTTTTGCCAGGGCCGGGTAGCCCATGCCTTCTGTGGTGGCCGCCAGCACCAGAAAGGTCGCGAGCTCTTGCGCCAGTGGCGGGTGTTGTGCGCCATGCAGGCGCAGCCACTGATACAGGTCGGGGTGGAAGTTGGTAAACACACCATTGAAGCCTGCGGCCCCGGCTTGCAGGGCGTCCCAGGCGATCGCCGCATTGGCGTTGAGAATGCGCAGCGACGAGCCCTGCGCCAAGGCAACGCGCCGCTTGACCACTTGCAGGTCGCAGCTCACGTCCTTGAGCATGATAAAGCGCTGGCTGTCGATGCAGGCCTGCAGCTCCTCGTCACTGAGCAAACGCCGATAGGGCGCCGGGCACTCGTAGAGGCCCAAGGGCACGTCAACGGGCAGGCGTTCGAGCAGGGTGTGCAGGTTATCGAGAAACACCTTGCTGCCCTGGCGTTGCGGGTCAAGGTGGTTGGTCACCAGCACCACGGCGTCGGCGCCACTGGCGGCCATCGCATTAAGCTCGTGCATTTGGATCTCGAGGCAGTCGCTGATATGGCCGGACACCGCCACCGGCACCCGCCCGGCCACTCGCTCAACCACATGCCGGGCAAGTTGCGTGCGCTCGTCGAGGCTCAGCCATTGCATCTCACTGGACTGCGCCACTGCGAACAACGCGTCGCAGCCAAGGCCCAGGTACCACTCGATCAAGCGGTCGACGCCGGGGAAGTCGATGTGGCCAGTCTCGTCAAAGGGCGTGAGCATCACCGGCACAATGCCTTCGATGACAGGTTGGGCAGGGCGGGGCATAGCGGCGTCCTCTGGATGAATGTTCATGGGTGAGCCGCCACGGCGGTGACCGCGCAGGCGGGCGGGGTGTCGGGGATGGGGTGGCGTACCAGGAACAGGTACGACAGGGCGCCGATCATGGCGATGGCGGCGCCGGTCAGCAGTGCGGGCACGAACGACCAGGTCTGGGCGATGTAGCCGGTCATGATCGGCGCGAGTGCGCCGCCCAGGAAGCCGCCGAAGTTCTGGATCGCCCCTAGTGAGGCCACGCGATTGGCCGGCGCGACGGCGGTGGCCAAAGACCAGGCGCACGCCGAGGACGCGTTGGCCAAAAAGATCACCACGCAAATGCAGGCCACGGCGATGACATTGCTCTCTACCAGCGCGGCCGGGATGGTGAAAATCACCATGCCCACCATCGCGACGACCATCGCGTTGCGGCGTCCCAGCACCGCGGTTTCGCTGCGCCTGGTAATGCGGTCGGACACCCAGCCGGCGACCAGCGCGCCGATAAACCCACAGAGGAACGGAATCGCAGCAGCCACGCCGCTCATCTCCAGGCTCATGTGCCGGGCGCTGCGCAGGTAGCCGGGCAGCCAGGTCAGGTAAACCCAGTTCAAGTACACCGAACCCATGAAGCCGAGCATCATGCCCCAGGTTGTCGCGTGGCAGAACAGTGCGCGCCAGTCAGCGAACGTGACCTTGGGAGTGGTGACGTGGGGTTCATCGCTGTACAGGTAGCGACGTTCTTCCTCGGTGAGCGTGTCCTTGACCGGGTCGCGATAGACCACCAGCCAGACCACCGCGACCAACAGCCCGGCGGCACCGGTGAGGTAGAACGCCCAACGCCAGTCGAGTGCCGCGATCAGCGCCGAGAGGCACAGCGGGGCCAGCGCGATACCCAGCGGCGAGGCTGAATTGAAGATGCCGGTGGGCGTGCCGCGTGAGCGCAGTGGAAACCAGTTGCTCACCACCCGCGCGGCAGACGGGAATTGCGGCGACTCGCCGATCCCCAGTAGCACGCGGGCGAGCAAGAACCAGCCAAAGCTCGACATCAGGCCGCCAGCCGCCTGGGCCAGGGACCACAGCACCAGGCCGCCGCCCAGCAACCAGCGTGGCCCGATGCGGTCGACCAGGGCGCCGACGGGCAGTTGGCAAAGCGCATAGCTCCAGGAAAAAGCCGAGAGCAGGATGCCCATTTCGCCCAGCGACAGATCAAGGTCGGCGCGCACGAATTCATTGGCAACGGCCAGCGTGCCGCGGTCCAGGTAGTTGATGATGCCGCTGAGCACCAGCAGGCTGAGGGCAAGGGTTTGCTGGCGCCGAATGCGCGGTGGCGCAATCGGGTGTGCAGGTGTCTGACTCATGATGGATGTCTCTTTTTATTGTTTTTGACAGCGTGCGCTGACCCGGCACGTTGGCCCGGCTTCCCGGCTGACGTGGCAGCACATGGCATTATGTAATCGTTTGTCATCCAGACAAAAATCGTCCCTGGTTGCACGAACCTTTAACGCAGAGTGCCCAATATAAACAGCATATGTTGAAAATGTTTATTTTTGTCTAGCGCTTACATCCTAGATTTTCAGTTTGCTGGCTGTCAACGATTCATTGACTGCACCGAGGTGCCCGCTTAGGTTGTGCGTAACGCTTACTTTTTGACATGAAGCCACCTATGCCCGCTGCAATCACCACGCCCCGCGACACGCCTCATGCGCCCATTACCCAGGAACCGGTGCTCGCCGATGTCGCCCGGATCGCCAATGTGTCGACCGCAACGGTTTCGCGCTATTTGAATGAGCCGCAACGCGTCAGTGAGAAAACCCGCGCCAAGGTACGCGCGGCCATCGACCAACTGGACTGGGTGCCCAACGCGGCGGCGCGTTCGTTGGTTTCCAGGCGCTCGTACACCATCGGCGTGATCGTGCCGACCCTGGAACACGAGAAATTTCACCAGCAGTTGCAGGCGTTCCAGAACCGTTTGGGCGCCCAGGGGCTGGCGGTGTTTGTCGCCTGTTCGGCGTATGACCCGGGCGAAGGTTATCGTCAGGCCAGAGGTATGCTGGCGCGTGGCGTCGATGCGCTGGCACTGCTTGGGGATGATTACCCCGATGCGTTATTTGATCAGCTGGATGCAAAAGGCACGCCGTATGTGGTCACCTTTGGCAAGCGCGCCGGTGCGCGGCACCCCTGCGCCGGGTTTGACCATGGGCAGGCCTACGCAATGATTACCCGGCGCCTGCTGGCGCTGGGGCATCAGCGTTTTGGCATCATTTTCCAGTCGGTCACCGACAACGGCCGCATCCAGGCCCGACTGCAGGCCGTGCACGCCACCCTGGCCGAGCAAGGGCTGGCCCTGCGGCCTCAGCATCAGGCCATTCGCGCCCAGAGTCTGAACGAGGGGCGCGTCGCTTTTGCCCGCGCCAGCCTCCAACACATCATGAGCCAACAACCGGCGCCCACTGCGATCATTTGCGGTAACGACATGCTTGCCATCGGCGCATTGCTGGAAGCCCAGGCGCTGGGCATTGCGGTGCCCGACCAATTGTCCATTTGCGGGTTCGACGACATCGAGATCGCGGCCCACAGTCGGCCTGCCTTGACCACCGTTCAGGTGCCCGACCGGCAGATCGGCGAACTGGCCGCGCAGTACCTGATTGATCGTCTCGCCGGGCTTGCCTGTGAGGCGCCGCCGATGCTGGAGGTGCAACTCATTGAGCGCGAGTCGACGGGCGCGGCGCCACGCCAGGATTGAACACACCCTTGACGGTGAGAGGGGATTTGTTCCCCCTCACCGTTGCTGTGCGGGTTTGACAGCCTGGCGGCTCAGGCGCGAATCGAGTCCAGCATCCGTTGCAACATGGCATCGCAGCCTTGCAACTGCGCCACACTGACAAACTCATCCGGCTTGTGCCCCTGGTCCATGCTCCCGGGCCCGCACACCACCGTGGGAATACCCACCGCATCAAACAACCCGCCCTCGGTGCCGAACGCCACGGTGCCGAAATCCCGCGAACCGCTGAACGCTGCGATCAGCTGCGCTGCCTGGCTGCGCTCATCGGTCACCAGCCCCGGATACGCCGACAACTCGGTAAACCGAATCGCACTCTGCGCGCTCACCGCCTGCATGCGCGGCAGCACCTGCTGTTCGGCGTAGGCCCGCAGCGCTGACGCCACGTCGCCTGGGTCCTGCGACGGCAAGGCGCGAATCTCAAAATCAAACCGACAGTCTGCCGGTACGATATTCAGCGCCTTGCCGCCCGAGATCATTCCGGTCTGCACCGTGCTGAATGGCGGATCAAAGCGCGGGTCCTGTTGCTCGCGCAGTCGCTGGCCGATCCGCCCCAGCTCACCGATCAACTCGGCGGCATGCTCAATCGCATTCACGCCAGACGGCGCATACGCCGAATGGCAGGCCTCGCCATGTACATCGCAGCGCATCGCCAATTTGCCCTTGTGGCCGAGCACCGGTTTGAGTTCGGTCGGCTCGCCGATGATGCACAGCATCGGCTTCACTGGCCTCTGCTCCAGCACCGCCAGCAAGGAGCGCACGCCCAGGCAGCCGACTTCCTCGTCGTAAGACAGGGCGATATGCACCGGCAGGCGCAAGTCGGCTTCCACCAACGCCGGCACCAGCGCCAGCACACAGGCGATGTACCCCTTCATATCCGCCGTGCCGCGACCAAACAGCTTGCCGTCGCGCTCGGTCAACTCAAACGCCGGCACGGTCCACGGCTGGCCATCCACCGGCACGACATCGGTGTGCCCCGACAGCACAATGCCCGGCACCTGCGTCGGGCCGACACTGGCAAATAGGTTGGCCTTGCTGCGCTGCGCGTTGTAGACCAGCTCGCTGGTCACGCCGAATTCGGCCAGGTAGTCGCGCACGAACGCGATCAACTGCAAGTTGGATTCGCGGCTCGTGGTGTCGAAACCCACCAGCGTCTGTAGCAATTGGCGGCTGGTGGTCATCGCTCGTCCCCGGCCACGCCGTAGCCGGGCGAGCGGTCGGGGGCGAGCGCGCGGTCGATGTAGTCCTGTACTTGTGGGCGGTAGGCGTCCCACAGTTTTTGCAGTTCGCCGATCGGCTGTTCATCGGCCCAGTCCACCCGCAAGTTGATGATCGGCCACGTCAGTTCGCCCACCACCACCAAGGCGGCAGAGTGCACCGGGCCGGCTTCGCCACCGGCGGCGATGGCCGCGTGCATGGCGGCCAGCAGGCGGTCTGCGAGTTGGCCTTCGCCTTGCTCGAAGGCCGTGACCATCGCCTCGATCACCGCGCGGTCAGCGAGCATATTGCCCGCCGCCACGCATTGTTCGCCCGACACCGCGTGGTGCGTACCGAGGGTTTCGCTGCCGCTGAAATGCACGCTGCGGCCCAGGTGATCAATCGCCGTGAGTTGCCGGTACTGGCTGTAGCCGTTGCGGGTCAGGGCCTTGTCGACGGCCTCGGCCGGCGCGAGGCCGTGTTCGAGCAAGTCGAGCACGTCCGGGCCCAGGGCCGGCAGCGTGATGTTCTGGGTCGAGACCGCGCCCACACCGGGCCGCAGCCACGGGCAGCGCGCACCCACGGCGATACTCGATGAGCTGATGGCGATGCCCAGCTGGCCGGTGTCCGCGCAGCGCGCGACGATTGAAAAGGTCATGTGCGGCTCCTTATTCGGGGATGACGGCGATCACGTCAATTTCCATCAGCCACTGCGGCTGGCCCAGGGCCGACACCACCAACCCGGTGGAAATCGGGAACACGCCTTTGAGCCACTTGCCGACTTCCTGGTACACCGGCTCGCGGTAGCGCGGGTCGATCAGGTAGGTGGTGGTTTTGACGATGTGGCTCAGGTCGGAACCGGCTTCTTCAAGCAGTTGCTTGACGTTGCGCATGGCTTGCTCCGCTTGCGCGCGCGGGTCGCCGAGGCCAACCAGGTTGCCGTCAAAATCAGTGCCCACCTGGCCGCGCACATACACTGTATTGCCGGCGCGCACGGCCTGGCACAGGTCGTTGTCCAGGCTCTGGTTGGGGTAGGTTTCCTTGGTGTTGAACATGCGGATACGCGTGTGAGTAGGCATCAAAAAACTCCAGAAAAAAGTGATC
This sequence comes from Pseudomonas sp. MF08831, assembly GCF_059862645.1. Classification (NCBI taxonomy): domain Bacteria; kingdom Pseudomonadati; phylum Pseudomonadota; class Gammaproteobacteria; order Pseudomonadales; family Pseudomonadaceae; genus Pseudomonas; species Pseudomonas sp. MF08831. Next base: position 55,642 of record NZ_JCBCUX010000019.1, read on the forward strand.
AGGCGCTGACAGGTGAGGGTTGAACAATCGGTGCGGGTTCACGGTACTCAAGGTATTGGCGCTGGATGGCAATGTGGTCGGCCACGTACTTGGCGTCATGCCAAACGCCCCAGATAAAGGACGAGCCACGGCGCGATTGCCAAGGCAAACCGAGGAAGTAAATCCCCGACTCGGGGGCCACGCCGCGCTGGTGCTGCGGCTTGCCGGCGGCGTCAAAGGCATCGACCTTCAGCCAGCTGTAATCCACGGCAAAGCCGGTGGCCCAGATGATTGAAGTGACACCGGCCTCTGCCAGGTCCAGTTCCAGGATCGGGTGTTTGATGCATTCGGCGTCGGGGAACACGCGGCGTGCTTCGGGTTCCATCGGCAGGTCGAGGCCATTGCGCTCGATGTAGGCATCTGCCGCGTCCAGCAGGGCCAGGTAGTTCTCATCGCCTCGTTTCAGGTTGTCCACCAAATTTGCCTGGAAGGTGGCGGTGCTGCCGTTGAAGGATTGAGTCAGGCCGACGAGGGTCATGCCTTGCTGGGCAAGCTCGCGAAAATCGATGGTCTTGCCGCCGTGGGCGCCGCTCACTGCAATGGTCACGTGCTCGCGGCCAGGCTTCATCGCGGCTTGATCCCACTCGCCCAACACGCCCAGCCACCAGCAGAAATCGCGGTTGCGGTAGGCACGCGGCGGGCGGTCGTGGGCGCCGACCGACAGGTACACCTGGCGGCCGCAGCGCTGCAATTCATCGGCGATCTGCACGCCGGACGAGCCGGCACCCACGACCAGCACGGCGCCGGCGGGCAGTTGCGCAGGGTTGCGATAGTCGGCGGAATGGATCTGGTGCAGCGCGGTGTCTTTAGGCGCAATTGCTGGAATCACCGGTTTCTGGAACGGCCCGGTGGCCGCGACGACGCGGTTGGCTTCGATGACGCCTTCGCTGGTGTGCACGGTAAAGCCCGGGCGGCCGACATTGCGCACCACAGAGGTCACCTCCACGCCGGTGTGGATCGGCGCGTTGAATTTGCGCGCATAGGCTTCAAAGTAATCGGCCACGCGCTCTTTAGGCGCGAAACCATCGGCGGCGACGTCATCGAATTCAAGGCCTGGAAAACGGTCATGCCAGGCCGGCCCATTGGCCACCAACGAATCCCACCGCCCGGTGCGCCAGCGCTCGGCGATGCGGCTGCGCTCCAGCACCAGGTGCGGCACACCGTGCTTGCTCAGGTGTTCGCTCATGGCCACGCCAGCCTGACCGGCTCCCACAACCAGGGTGTCTGTTTTTGTTATTGCTTGCGTCATGTGTCTGTCCTTGCGTAATGCAGTTGGATTCAGCTTGGGCATGGCGTCAAGGCTAGGGGGAGGGCGATTTTTAATAAAATATTATTAAGCTGGGAACAGAGCATAAATATCGGATGCAGAGCGGCTGACACGATCGCGCTGAATGGCGCAGAACCGATGTGGCAGCGAGCTTGCCCGCGCATGGGGGATTTCAGTCAATATAGCTTTCACTGAGCCATCGCCTTCGCGAGCAAGCCCGCTCCACATTGGACAGACGCCATGCCTACGATCCGTGTAATGACCCCCGCCGACTACGACGCGGTCCTCGCCCTGATGCAAAACACCCCGGGCATTTCCCTGCGCGACGCCGATTCACGCGAGGCCACCGAGCGCTACCTGGCGCGCAACCCCGAGATGAGTTTTGTCGCCCACGCCGCCGGCCGGGTGATCGCCTGCGTGATGTGCGGCCATGATGGCCGGCGTGGCTATCTGCAACACCTGCTGGTGCTGCCGGACTATCGCCGCCAAGGCATCGCCCAGGCACTGGTCGAGCGCTGCCTCAGTGCGCTGGAGCAACTGGGCATCGGCAAATGCCACCTCGATGTATTCAAGACCAACACCCATGCCGCCGCGTATTGGCAAGGGCAGGGCTGGACGCTGCGAACGGATATCGACCGTTATTCCTTCACGCGCCCCGGCAACGAAAACGCCTAGCGCTCGGCGCAGTACTTGACGGCCGCTGCCGCGCGCGAGGGCACCTTCAAACTGCGCAGCAGCGACGACACGTGAATGCGCACGGTGAATGGCGAGATCGCCAGGGCTTTGGCGATTTCCTTGTTGGTTTTGCCTTGGGCGATCAGGCGCAGCACCTCTTGCTGGCGCGCGGTGAGGGTGGGGGTGCCCAGGGGCAGCAGGCCGGAGGGCGCGAACTTGACCAGCACTTCGCCGTCGCGAATCGCCAGAAGCGCCTGGCCGATTTCGTCCGGGGTGATGTTCTTGCCGATAAACCCGTCGGCACCCAGCGCCATGACCTGCTCGATCAGCGCCGGGTCATCCACCATCGACACTACGATCAAGGTGCTGCGCCGCAAGTGCTGGCGCAGCTCGGCCAGCTGGCTCATGCAGGTCAGGCCGGGAAAGCGCAGGTCGAGGATCAGTGTGTCGATATCGCTGCCGTCGCGGGTCAATGCGTGCACCGCGTCCAGGTCGCCGGCCTCTTGCACCACGGCCTCGGGCAGCAGGCGCTGCACGGTGCGCAGCATGCCTTCGCGAAACATCGGGTGGTCGTCGGCTATGATGATCCGGCCGGTCATGGTGTGCTCCTTCCTGGGGCAAGCGAGTGCTGTGCCATGCTACTTTAGCACCGCGCCACAGGGACGCTTCTGGCGCGTTCCGGACAGATCGATTGCCGCACAAGGACGTCATCCATGAGTCATGAGACCAACTCCGAACTCGATCAGGCCAACCTGCGCATCGTGGTGGCCGCCATCGCGATTATCTACATCGGCGCGCTGGGGTTCTTTCCCGGTCAGTCGGTGGACACCTACGTGCCGGTGATCCTGTACATCGTTGCGTTCCTGCTGGCCTCCATCGCGCTGCGCCAGGTCATCGCGCGCTGGCCCGGGCATTACCCGACGCGGCGGGTGCTGGGCATGATCCACGACTACACCGGCACCTCGTTCGGGCTGGTGGTGGGCGGTGAAGCGGCATTGCCGCTGTATGCCGTGATGGTGTGGGTCAACCTGGGCAACGGCATGCGCTACGGCTCGCGCTACCTGGCGATTGCCACGGGGCTGGCGTTGCTCGCGCTGCTGATCGTGTACCGGCTGACGCCCCTGTGGCAGGCGCAACCGTTCATGGTGCTGATGCTGATGATCACCAGCACGGTGATCCCGGTGTACGCGCATATTTTGCTCGAGCGCACGCGCAAGGCGTCCGAAGAAGCCATCGCGGCCAACCTGGAAAAATCGCGGTTTCTGGCCCAGGCCAGTCACGACCTGCGCCAGCCGATCCACTCCATCGGGCTGTTTACGGCGTGTTTGCGTGAGGCAAAGCTTGGGCATGACGAGCAGCGGTTGGTGGACAATATCGACCGCTCGCTGCTCAACGTGTCGCAGCTGTTCCGTTCGATTCTCGACCTCTACACCCTCGACAACGGCAGGCTGTTGCCCAAATACCAAGTGATTCACCTGGGCGAATTCCTCGCCGACCTGGTGCACCAGCACGCCGAGGCGGCGCATTGGGCCGGGGTGCAACTGCGCCTGCGGCCGTGTGCGTATTGGGTGCAGGTCGACCCCGCGATGTTGGCGACGATGGTGCAAAACCTGCTCTCCAATTGCTTCAAATATGGCGCGCAGCGGCCAGTACTTATCGGCGCGCGCCTTCGCAACGGCGGCGTGTCGCTTCAGGTGCACGACCAGGGGCGGGGCATTGCCGAGGAGCATCAGGCGAAGGTCTTCGAAGAGTTCTATCGGGTACGCCAACTGCGTGACAAGGACGTCGAAGGCGTGGGCCTGGGGCTGTCCATCGTCAAGCGGCTGGGGCAGTTGATGGGCGTGCACGTGAGCCTGCGTTCTCGGCTGGGCCATGGCACCTCCGTGAGCCTGTACGGCCTGGCACTGGCGACGGCGCCGCGCCAACCGGCGGCGCGAGACGACCCGCGCCAGGCCGGCTTGCTGACGGGTCTGAAAGTTTGCCTGGTGGAAGATGACCACAACGTGCTGTTGGCCACCCAGGCCTTGCTGGAGCGCTGGGGCTGCGAGGTGCAGGCCGAATCCAGCGGGCAGGGCCTGGTCAGCGACTGCGACATCATCGTCGCCGACTATGACCTGGGCAACCACGCCACCGGCATCGAGTGCATCGATGCCCTGCGCCAGCAACGCGGCTGGGCGGTGCCGGCGCTGATCCTGACCGGGCACGACGTGGAAAAAATCCAGGCTGCCCTGCATGACCGCAAGATCGCGATTCTGTCCAAACCGGTGCGGCCTGCAGAGCTACGCGGCACGCTGCGTGACCTCAGCCAGCCAACCGTCACTGCATGAACGGTGCGGCCTGACCGCCTTTGGCGCCTTTGGGCATGCACCAGGCGCTGGGTTTCATCAGGCCAAAGCTGGCCACGGTGAACAAGCCGCCGCTGGCACCGCTGGGCACGGTGCAGTTGTAATCACCAGACGCGGTGCTGGCGATGTAGTAGGTGGTCATGGAGTCATTGCGCACGTTGGAGATACGCTTGACCGGCTCACCGAGGTTGGTTTCCGACAGCGTCTTGAGATGGTCTTCATTGGGCTTGACGTTGCTGCAACCGGCGACACTGATGATCAGGGCGCCAAGCAGGGTGAGACGGGTAACGCAGGCGTGCAGGTTCATGAGGGTTCTTCCTTGGGATTGTCAGGGTTTTTCCAGCGCGCAAGGCACCCTCGCGCAACAGGCGTGCGGTGCCGGGGGGAGCGTTGGAAGTGCTGTGGAATATAGCGCCGCCGGGCAAAAGGGTCGATTAGCACAAGTGTACTAATGGCACGTTGAGGTCATGGACGGAGAGAAGCATGCTGCAGATTAAACGCGCCACCCAAGCGGACGCCCGAGCGGCGTTCGACATTCGCCTGTTGGCCATCCGTAGCCAATGCATCGGCGCCTACAGCCGCGAACAGATGCTGCTGTGGACCCGCGGCCGCGCCGAAGACGGCTACAGCGCGCTGATGGACAAGCCGTTTTACCTGGGCTGGGTGAATGGCGAGCCCGTGGTCACCGGGATGCTCGACCCGGATAACCACGAAGTGGGCGCGCTGTTTGTGCTCCCTGAATTTGCCGGACGCGGGTATGGCAAGGCAATGCTTGATCACTTGGAAAACCTCGCACGGGCACTGGCCATTGAGCACGTCGTGCTGGATTCGACGCTCAACGCGGCGAGCTTCTACAGAGCGTGCGGTTATGCGGGCGACAAACAAGCGGTGTATCACTCGCCGTCGGGGCTGACACTGGCGTGTATACCGATGACCAAGCGACTGGTTGCCGAGGACGCGAACTAGCTCCGGCTAACACCAATGATCGCTGTGGGAGCTGTCGAGCCCCGGCGAGGCTGCGAAAGCGGTGGTTCAAGCGACAATTATTTCGGCAGTGCCGCCGCCTTCGCAGCCTCGCTAAAGCTCGACAGCGCCCACAGGGGATCGCGGGCGGGCTTGAAGGGGCGTGCGCAGGGGATCAACCGAAGCCTCGGCGGCGTCTGGGCATAGACGCGGTCCTTGTGGGAGCTGTCGAGCCCCGGCGAGGCTGCGAAAACGGTGGTTCAGGCAGCAATTATTTCAGCAATGCCGCCGCCTTCGCAGCCTCGCTAAAGCTCGACAGCTCCCACAGGGGATCGGGGGCGGGCTTGAAGGGGGCGTGCGCAGGGGATCAACCGAAGCCTCGGCGGCGTCTGGTCATGGGCGCGATCCCTGTGGGAGCTGTCGAGCCCCGGCGAGGCTGCGAAAGCGGTGGTTCAGGCGACCGTTGTTCCGGCAGTGCCGCCGCCTTCGCAGCCTCGCTAAAGCTCGACAGCTCCCACAGGGGATCGCGGGCGGGGCTTGAAGGGGCGTGCGCAGGGGATCAACCGAAGGCTCGCCGGCGTCTGGGCATGGGCGCGGTCCCTGTGGGAGCTGTCGAGCCCCGGCGAGGCTGCGAAAGCGGTGGTTCAGGCAACAATTATTTCGGCAGTGCCGCCGCCTTCGCAGCCTCGCTAAAACTCGACAGCTCCCACAGGGGATCGCGGGCGGGGCTTGAAGGGCCGTGCGCCGCTGATCAACCGAAAGCTCGGAAACGTCTGGGCATGGACGCGGTCCGTGTGGGAGCTGTCGAGCCCCGGCGAGGCTGCGAAAGCGGTGGTTCAGGCAACAATTATTTCGGCAGTGCCGCCGCCTTCGCAGCCTCGCTAAAGCTCGACAGCTCCCACAGGGGATCGGGGGAGGGCTTGAAGGGCCGTGCGCAGGGGATCAACCGAAGCCTCGGCTACGTCTGGGCATAGACGCGATCCCTGTGGGAGCTGTCGAGCCGCGGCGAGGCTGCGAAAGCGGTGGTTCAGGCAACAATTATTTCGGCAGTGCCGCCGCCTTCGCAGCCTCGCTAAAGCTCGACAGCTCCCACAGGGGATTGGGGGCGGGCTTGAAGGGCCGTGCGCAGTCGCTCGATAACCTGTTTGACCGAGTCCCCCTGAACCGCCGGCGGCGTTGGGCTTTCGCCGAACTCGCGCCACACAAACAGCGTCAACTCGGCCCCGTCGGTCAGCGTCTGCGCTGGCTCCTGGGTGCCAAAACGTTGCAGCACGCGGTATCGCGGGTCCTGCCAAAACGCCTGCTCGACCCAGTCGTACACCGGGATGAAGTGAAAGTGCAGCGGGAAGCCGGGCATGTGCCCATAACGGCTGATGTACAGCCATTTGGGCTGCAGTTGCGCCTCGATCACCCGTTGGGTTTTAGCCAGCAAGCCCCCCAGCTCAGCCAGCGCGGCTTCCGGCATGTCGGCGAGCGAGTCGACTGGCGACTTGGCACCCAGCATCAGGTAGCCCGGCAGCTTTGACGCCAGGTGATGATTGAGCCGCCAGTGCTCGGTTTCGTGAAGGATGAAAGCGGGGTCGATCGGCATAAGCACGCGTCCATGAGAGCCGGGCGGGCAGGATAACAAGCGCGAGCTCCTGTATCCCACAAAAGCCGGTGATCTGTGTCTACCGCTGCGCGTGGCGGGCGGATAGGGTCGAGCCACGTTAAATAATGACCGAGCCCACCATGGAACTGACCGCCGTCCCGTTTGCCTGCTGGTGTGCCTGATCACCTCGTTAAGTTCGACCAGCGTGGCAGGTTCGGCGCTGTTCACCTTGATCGCCACCTTGAACATCCTGCAATGGGTGCCGCTGGAAGCGGTGGGATTATTGCTGGGAGTGGAGCGGTTGATGAAATGCCGCTCGCTGACCAATGTGCTGGGCAACTGTGTGGCATGCCTGGCGATATGCCGGTGGCAGAAGTCGATAGATCCTGAGACGTTGCGCCGGCAAATGGCGATTTCAGACTGAACCCGGCGCAAAAAGGTGGAAGCGAGCAAGCCCGCTCTCACCTTTGGAATGCGCTTCAACCGTTGGTGTTGGCCAGTTTGTCGAACGCCGTGTCGAGGTTTTCTTCGGCGCCTTTGAGCTTCTCACGTCGCTCCTTGAGCCACTGCTGATCCCCCTCCAACGTCTTGCGCGCCTCCACCAGCATGCGCTTGACCTCCTGCGGTTGCGGGCCGCCGGTGCCTTTGCGCGTCTGCACCATGGCGGTCGGCGACAGCGCGGCTCGCAAGCCCGCTTCATCCAGCGGCAAGGTGTTGGGTGTCCACTTGTACGTGTCCGCCGCCTGCCTATACAGCTTCTGCGCATCGGCGTACGCGAAGGTCTTCGGCGTGGTGCCGTTGCTGCGCGCTTGGGTGACGATCAACGAGGCAAAGCTGTGACCGATGCGGAACGGCACCTTGTATTGGCGCTCCAGGGTGTCGGCCAGCTCCATCGAGGTGGTCCATTCCGATTCGAGCTCTTCCAGCGCGCGCTGCGGGTTGATCTGCAGGGCGTCGAGTACCGCGTCCATGGCCTCGAACATTTCGGTGGTCGAGCGGAACACGCCGAGCGAGTCGAAGGCAAACTTGTAATCGGTCATGCCCGTGGTGACGTTGTGCGCGCGCAGCGTCACGGCCTGGGCCAGGCCGACCACGTCCGAGGCGCTTTCACGTGCACGCATCAGCAAGCCCGGGTTGCGTTTTTGCGGCATGGCGCTGCTGGTGTAGGTGGCTTCTTCATCGAGCAACAACCACGGGCGGATCTGGTGGTACTGGGTGTGAATGTCGCCAATCATCGCGCCCACGCGAATTGCCGAGGATGACGCCAGGTTGGCCGCCTCGATGGGGATGTCGTAGGTCGAGACCTGGCTCGAATCCAGCGAGTTCTCGCGCACCCCATCAAAGCCCAGCAGTTCAGCCAGGCGCTCGCGGTTCAGCGGGTAAGCCGAGTTTGCCAGCACCGCAGTGCCCATCGGGCTCTGGTTCAAGCGGGCGTACAGCTCGCGGATGCGCTGGCCATCGCGGTCGAAGGCGGCTTCAAACGCCAGCAGGTAATGCGCGTAACTGATGGGCATGGCCTGCACGCCGTTGGTGTAGGCGGGCACCAGGGTGTCGACGTTCTTGTCGGCAATGTCGAGCAGGCGCAGGCGGGTGGCGTTCAGTGCCTCGCTGTAGGCCAGCACCTGGCTGCGCAGGGCGGCCAGGCGGTAGGTGGCGAGCATGTCCTGGCGGCTACGGCCGGAGTGAATCAATGAGGCTTCAGGGCCGATCTTGTCGGTCATGATTTTTTCCAACTGCAGCACATCGCTGGGGCGCTTGCCGCCGGGCTGGTCGGCCTGGGCAATGGCGTAACGCACGCCACCGGCGATCTTCTGGCCCATGGCCGGCGCCACGATGCCTTCTTCGGTGAGCATTACGACCGAGGCTTTGTTGATGCGGTTCAGCCAGGCGAATTGAGTCTGGGTCGGGTCGCCCTTGGCGTTGTGCCCGGTTTGCGCGCTGTCGGGCGTGGCACCGACTTTGGCCGCCTGGGCCGCGCATTGTTCGGTGGTGGCGCAGGGCAGTTCGCCGGTGTTGGCCGCCTGGGCGCCGACGCTGTGGAACAGGGCGAAGGCCACAGCCAGGTGAAGCAGACTTTTGAGGGCGCGGGGAGATGTGTTCACAGAGGTACCCGATTATTGTTGGAATGATGAGCCGTCGAACGCGGTAAGGCGCGCGCGTCAACATCAGGCTATCGGGTCTGTTTGTAGATTGAAAATATATAGAAAGTGTTGAGGGCAGAGCTTTTGGATATGGCGTTGGCGTGGGCTGGGAAGGGCTTGTTGTGTTGGGCTAGCTTATCGTGGCGAGCGGCTTTGGGGTGGCGAACGGGCCTGTTGTGGCGAGCGGGCTTGCCCCGCGTTGGGGCGCGAAGCGGCCCTGAAACCAGGCGCCGCGTTATTGCTGATGGATTGCGGTGGATTGACTGGGGCCGCTGCGCAGCCCAACGCGGGGCAAGCCCGCTCGCCACGCTAAGTCCGCCATCCACCACAAGCCGCTTGCCACGCCAAGCCGGCTCGTTGCAAGAGGCGCGGCTCGCCACGAGGTGGCTTAGTGCATCGTGCTGTGGTCCATACCGTCCAGCCCACGGGCTGGCGCTTTGACTTCAATCGACTGTTTCTCGCCTTTGGCGTTCTCCACCGTCAGCGTCAGCGGCACTTGGTCGCCTTCCTTGATTTGCCCGGTCAGGCCCATCAGCATCACGTGGTAACCATTGGGGTCGAGCTTGACCGCTTTGCCCGCAGGCAGGGCGACCGAGTCCACCGGGCCCATGCGCATCACGTCGTCCTTCATGCTCATCTCATGGATCTGCACGTCCTTGGCCACCGGCGACGCCACGCTGAGCAGTTTGCTGTCGCTGTCGGCGGTGACGGTCATGAACGCGCCGCTGGACGGCTGGCCCGGCACAGAGGCGCGAACCCACGCGTCGGTCACCAGCACCTGGGCACTGGCGTGCGCCGCAAGGCCCAGCAGGGACAGGCCGATCAGGGTGCGCTTGAGGTGTTGAACAGCAGTCATTAGCAGACCTCCATGACGGTGAGCAGGTCTTCTGCGCACTCTTTAGCGGTAAGGGATGCCGACAGGCCCAGGCGCAGGTTGCCGCGGGTGTCGAAGACGAAACTGGTGGCCGTGTGCGACAGGGTGTAGGTGTCGCCGGCGGGGATCTTTTCATAAAAGATCCCGAACTCCTTGGCGGCCACGGCGATTTCTTCCGGGGTGCCGTAGAGCGCTTCAAAGCTTGGGTCGAAGGCCTTGACGTACTTGTCGAGAATCGCCTGGGTGTCGCGCTCGGGGTCGAGGGTGATGAACACCACTTGCATGATCTCGCCGTCGCGGCCCATCAGCTTTTTGGCCTGGGCGGCGCGGGCCAGAGTGGTCGGGCACACGGCGGGGCACTGGGTAAAGCCGAAGAACACCACCGGCATCAGGCCACGGAACGAGCTCAGGGTGACGGTTTCACCGTCGGTGTTCTTGAGCTTGAAGGTGCGGCCCATGATCTTGTCACTGAGGTCCTTGCCGTACTTGAAGTTCAGCTTGGGGCTGTAATCACAGCCGCCCAGCAAGCTGCCCAGGCCCAACAGGCCCATACCGGTCAGCACTTTGCGGCGGGTGAATAACGTACTCATCAACTGTGCATCCTGTGAAGCGCCTGGATGACTCTGCAACGGCATAGCAGGCTTTGAAAAGGAGTAATGATGCGGGCGCACAGTCTACCAACCCAGGCCAGCCCACGTAATCTGCGACGTTCTGCCACAGGGCGCGCCGTGCTTCATCCCTTTGGCGCTTCAGTGGTAGAGTCGCCGCCATGAAATTGAGCCACCCCGACCGTTCGCTGATCGCCTGGGCCCTGTACTTCTGCGTGCTGATGAACCTGTTCGTCTGCGGTTTGGGCCATGGGCAGATGCTTGGCGAGCAGCTCAACGGCATTGGCGGTGCGTTCTGCTCGGTGGACGGCAGCCAGGCGCCACTTTCCGACAAAGGGTTGGGTAACCCGTCTTCTGGCAACATCTCGAACTACTTTGCCTGCCCGGTATGCGCTGCCGTGACCGTGGCCATCGTGTTCCTCATCGGGCTGGCCTGGCTGTTGGGGCTCGGACACGCCCCACGTCCTGCCCATGAGCGGCGCAACAAGGCGCCGCCGCGTTATTCCTGGCCCTCGGCCAACCCTCGCGCTTCCCCCGCATTCTGACGTGTGCCTTGGGTCTCCTGTGTTCAGGAGGCGTTCTATCGTCACGACTGTGAGTGTATTTGATGATTTCTGTATTGCCTGCAGGCGCCAGTCGCCTGGTCAGCAAGGCATCTCGGCGTATGCGCGCCGAACCGACGCTGCCTGATTACCCGAGCAATTCGCGCTGCTTCGTGCACCTGGATGCGCGTTTATTGCCGTATTGGCACACCTTGTTCGACATCTGCCCGGCCTTGCTCAAGCTGGATCCTCCGGAAGGGTTGAACCTGTTTCGCAGTTTCATGACCTGGGCCTATCACAACCAGCCACCGCTGGATTGGACGTACCACCTCAACGTCTGCCGCTGGCTGCTCGCCTCGGGGTATCGATCACAGATTGACGAGGAGCCCATCGAGGCTTTCATGGCGGCCGCGGCGGCGCGCTGGATCACTACCGATCAAAGCCAGGCGCAGGGCGTGGTTCTGGGGTGGCGAGGGGCGAGGATTTTCGATTGGAAGGGCAGTGGGTTGGAAGGCGTCGAACATCAGCCATTGCCAGCGCCGCTGGATGACTTTGGCTGGTGCCCGTTGAACCGTCAGGGTGATTTCAGCGGTTGGTTGCCGGTGCCCTGAGTCCCTGGGAGGTCGCGGCGGGTCCCAGGCCACGCCGTGGCCTCGGCAGCAAGGTAGGTGGCGAGGCGTTTCACCTGGCCCTTGTGAGTGGCTAGTTGCTGCTGCCGCTGCGCGGCGTCTTTTTCTGGGTTTTTTTCGCGTCGGGTTGCTTGTGTGAAGTCCCGCTCGTCGAGGCCTTCTCTTTGGGTGGCGTTTCAGTTTTTTTGTCGCTGTCGGAAGGGCTGCTCGGATAGGTGCCTGGCGGCAGAGCAGAACCTGCTGCGCTGTTACCGCTCAGTGAATTCGCGGCGGGGGCGACGGCATCGCCAAAGGCGGCGAAAGCAGGGCTTGCCAGCAGCGCTGAGACGCCGACGACGACCAACATCCTGTGGGAAATACTGGTCTTCATGACTCAATCCCCTTGCGTGGGCCGAAGCCCGGGAAACCCGGGCCCCGGTGGTGCTTCAATCAAGACTTCTTGGCGCCGCCGCCGGAGCTGTGGGCTCCGCCTTTCTTGCCGGCTTCAGAAGCTTTTTCACGGTCGTTGGCAAAATTGCCGCCGGAGCCTTGACCGCCACTTTTCTTGGCCGTGTCTGGCTTGGCTTTACCGCCTGCACCTGTCGTGGTTTTTCCGCTGGTAGCCATTTCAAAATCCCTCTTCAATGAATGAATCAACGGTGTCGCCTAATTGGGAATGCGTAATCGAAATCAAAGTTTGAAATAGTTCGTGGTCATGCGACGAACGGGCATCAGGCGGCGATCGGCTTGGCGCCCTGGGCTTTCTTGTGCGCAGCTTTCATCGCTTCCATTTCTGCGCCAAGGGCTTCGAGCACGGTCTTGCCCAACAGCTTCTTGGCCTGCGGGAACATCTCGGATTCCTCTTCTTCGATGTGGTGCTCCAACAGTTCCTTGACCACTTTGACGCGCCCGGAAAACTCAGTGGTGGACGGCTCGGTCTGTTTCAGGTCGGGCAGCACCAGGGCATCGACGGTGCGGTGCTCTTCCTTGGCTTCGTGGTACATGATGTCCTGCTCTTTACCGCCAGCCTTGCGGAAGGCCGGGTAAAGGATCTCTTCCTCGAGTCGGGTGTGCAGGCTGATTTCCATCTCGAGTTTGGCCAGCAATTCAGTGCGTTTCTTGACGCCACGCTCGGTGGACTCGCTCAGCTGGGTCAGCAGCGCTTTGACGCGTTCGTGGTCAGCCTTGAGAAGGTCGATTGCATTCATGGTGAAACCTCACGGATAGCATTCGGGCATGTCGAAGTGCACGCCTCGTGCCCTGGAGGTTGCATCAGTTGTACCAACTTGAATAAATTTAATAAATCTATATTAATCAATGAGATAAGAAGATATGCAAGGCAACGAATTCGTGCAGCTTGCATGGTTGGGCAGGCGGCAGATTGCAATACGCCGCCTCTATGCGCCGCTGACCTTCCAATGCTTGATGTCTTCGGCGAACACCACCTGTTGCACCTCGTGGGCGATGCCATAGGCCAGCGATTCATGCGCAGCGATGACTTTTTCCTCAGCCGACAGGCACTTAAAAATGTCCAGCTGGGTCTCGGCTCGAGTGGTCTCCAACTCATAGATTTTCACATAGCGCGCCAGGTCGTTATCCAGGCTCGACAGGTATTCCCGCAGACGCTGGTGATCGACTGAACTCTGGCTGAAATACCAGTTCATCGGATGGATCAAGAATCGAGAGTGTGGCGTGGTGATGCGTCGGTTCGCCGCCAGGAACATGATGATGCCCATGGACTCTATGTTGCCCGCGTTGATCGCGCACAAGGGCACCGGCAACGCCTTGAGGAAGGTGTAGAGGGTAAAGCCGAAATTGGTGCTGCCACCGGTGGTCGACAGGTTCAGCAGCAGGGAACTGGCGCCTTCGCCGATAGCGTCCAGGCAACAGTCGCGAAAGCGCTCGGTGGTGCTCTGGTCGATCTGGCAATGAAAGTGGATAACGTGCTCGGTCATCCTGAACCTCCTTAAATCAGTGCAGGCGAGGTGATTCAGTCTTGAGTCTAGAAGGTCACGCAGGATTAGCTGCAACCGTTGGGCGTGAGCCCTTGCTGAAAATCGAATGGAACCCTCAGGCCATCTGCTTGACCTAATGCATAGACCTCAGGAGGTGAGCTATGCAATTGGAAACTATCTGGATCATTCTGGCCGTGATTCTGCTGATCTTGGAACTATGGGCGATCAACGTCGTACTACGCAGCACCGGTGGCTGGGAGACCAAGGGGCTGTGGTTGATCATTCTGATTTTCGTACCGCTGTTCGGGCTGATTGTCTGGGCCTTGTTCGGGCCAAAACGTGAAATGGCCGAGCAGCGTAAAAGCTGAGTCCATTGAAGACCGCAAACAGGCGCCCATTGGGCGCCTGTTTACGTTCAAGCGGGTGGTTTAGCCCGCAACAGCTTTAGCAATCGCTTCGTTGAACGCCGGCAAGTCATCCGGGGTACGCGAGGTGATCAGGGTCCAGCCATTGGCCTTGCATTCCTTGACCTGGGCATCCACCCAACCGGCGGCTCCAGCGTTTTCAAGGTCGATCCGCACGCTTTTGTACGAGGTCAGGGTTTTGCCCTTGATCACGCCAGCATCGATCAGCGTCCATGGCCCGTGGCAGATCGCCGCGATGGTTTTGCCGGCCTTGACGAAGTCATTGATCAGGCGCAGCGCGGCGGCATCCTGGCGCAAGGTGTCAGCGTTGACGGTGCCGCCCGGGATAACCAGGGCGTCAAAGTCGCTGCTTGTAACCTGCGACAATTGCACGTCGGATTCCACGGTCTTGTCCTTCTCGGTGTCACCGACGAAGGTCTGAGTGGTGCCGCCTTTGCTGGACGCGTGAGTCACCGTGGCGCCATAGCCGCGCAGCGCTTCCAGTGGCTTGACCAGCTCATCGCGTTCGATACCGGTATTGGAGGTGATGATGAGGATTTTCTTGCCGTTGAGTTGCGAACTCATGGTCGAGTGTCTCCTGGGTCAGGGATGGTTTTAGTGGTCGTGTTTGGCTTGCAGCTCCTTGGCCATTTTCAGGTGGGCTTCAAGGGTCGGCAGGGTCTTGGCGGCGAAGGCCTTCAGCTCGGCGTTGTCCGAGGAGGCGGCTTCTTTCTGGAACAATTCGACGGTTTTTTCGTGAGCGGCGACCTGGTTGTTGGCGTAGGCCTTGTCGAACGACTCGTCGCGCATTTCGAGAATGGCTTTTTTGGCCTTGTCGGTCAGGGCGGCGTCATCGGGGACTTCGATATCCAGCTTTTTCGCCAATGCCGTCAGTTCCTGATTGGCTTTGGTGTGGTCGGTGACCATGTGCTGAGCAAAAGTCTTGACGTCGGCCGAGCTGCTTTTTTCCAGGGCCAGCTTGCCGGCTTCCACCTCGGTGATACCGCCCTGGGCGGCGTCGTCGACAAAGCTGTTGGACGTTGCGGCCATGGCCGTGGAAATCGAGCCTGCAACCAGCACAAAGGTCAGGCCCATTTGTTTCATCAGCAGAGTAGTCATGGTGGATCTCCTTGAAATCGACAGTGGCGTGATGCCGTACCTGACTGTTGAGGGGGCGCCTCGGCAAAAGGTTTAAATTAATTCGCGGTTTTTTCTCCGGTGGTCATGCACGCCAATTTCCTTGAACTATCGAAATTCGACAGGCTCTGCTGCATAAGCGCCTGCTATTTTTTGTGGGCCTTCAACTGCTTGGAGACAGACTGTGACTGCCGATAAAACCCCAACCCCGATCAGTTCCGAAGACGCCCAAAAAGGCACCGAAAAAGCCGACAAGGGCCACACGCTGGAACGCCCGAACCCAAAAACTGAAAGTGTCGACAAGGTGCTGACGCCCACGTCGATCAAAGACATCGAACGTCAAACGGACGCCATCAACGAGCAAGCCGCCAAGGCTGAGCGCAAGTTGGGCCACTGAACATGGCCAGGTCGATTACGGCTGCGCAGTTGGGCATCGAATTAAGGCCTGAAGACGACGCCAGCCTGTTCAAGTGGTTTATCGCCAGCTTCCTGATGGGCAAGCGCATTCAGGCGCCGATCGCTGCCCAGGCATACAAGGTGATTGTTGAAGAGCAAGGTCGCGATACCGCGCGCAAGTTGCAGCACTGCACCTCCAGGGAGTTGGTGTCGATGCTTGGGCGCGCGCATTACGTGCGCTATGACGAAACCACGGCGCAGCGTTTGCTCGACCTGAGTGCCAAATTGAATGCCGAGTATGGCGGCAAGATCAGCCATATTCGCAGCGCCAGCGAAGACCGTGAGGCCTTCGAAAAACGCTTGGGTGAATTTGCGGGAGTCGGGCCCAAGACCATCGAGATTTTCATGCGCGATGCCGCCAAGGTGCTGTTTTGACGGCAGCGCTGTATGTGGGCTGCGCGGGGTGGAGTTTGCCGCGTGAACAGTGGGCGGCGTTTGCGAGCGAGGGTACACACCTGCAGCGTTACGCGTCGCGTTTCAACGCCGTGGAAATCAACAGTTCGTTTTATCGCCCGCACCTGCCCAAGACCTATGAGCGCTGGGCCCAATCGGTGCCGCCGGCGTTTCGTTTTTCGGTCAAGGTGCCCAAGCGCATCACCCATGAATTGCGCTTGCAGCGCTGCGAAACCGCGCTGGATGAATTCCTTGAGCAGTGCTTGAGACTGGGTGAAAAGCTGGGCTGCCTGCTGATTCAATTACCACCGTCTTTGGGCTATGACGCGGCGATTGCTGCGCCGTTTTTCACGGCGCTACGCCAACGTTTTGCCGGTGCCGTGGTTCTGGAACCGCGCCATGCCAGCTGGCTTGAGGCCGAGGCGTTATTGCAGGATTTACATATAGGTCGTGTGGTCGCCGACCCGCCGGTCATCGACGCGGGCATCGGCTGGCAGGGCGTGCAGTATTGGCGATTGCACGGCTCGCCGCGTATTTATCACAGCGCGTATGGGCCGGAACGCGTGCAGGCATTCTCGCAGCAACTGAGCCACTACGTTGCCGCAGGTATTCCCACCTGGTGCATCTTCGACAACACCGCCAGTGGTCATGCCACCGCCGATGCCTTGTACCTACTCGACCTCCACGCGCAGCACTTCCAGCCCTAACTGCTCATAGGCTTCGACACTCGGTACGTGCCACTCGGTAATCAGCGTATGGATGCGGCTGCACGGGCCCACCACAAAGGGTTCCACCGCGCCGAGCTTGTCTGCCATGGTCACCGCCACCACATGGGAGGCACTGTCGAGCAACGCTTGCTTGACCGCCACTTCGTCGAAATGCAACGAGCTGATGCCCACCTGCGGATGCAACGCGCACACCCCGGTAAACAGCAGGTCGGCCTTGATGCTTTGGATCAGGCGCACGGTTTCGTGGCCGCTGGTGGACAAGGTGGCAGGGTTGAGTTGGCCGCCCGCCACAATCACTTTCACATCCGGGTGGTCGGCCAGGGCGATGGCAATCATCGGCGACGGCGTAACCACCGTCAGGCGGATCGCGCGTGGCAGGGATTGCGCAATTTGCAGCGTGGTCGAGCCGGAGTCGAACAGCACGATCTGGCCGTCTTCCACGCGATCGGCGGCCAGGCGCGCAAGGTGGCGTTTGACCTCATTGGTCTCGCCCACACGGGTGAAGAAGTCTTTGCCGGTGTCTTTGGGCCGGGGCAGGGCACCGCCGTGCACGCGTTGCAACAGGCCGGCGGCGGCCAGTTCACCGAGGTCGCGGCGGATGGTGTCCTGGGACACGGCAAAGTGATCCACCAATTCGGATGCGGTCACTTTGCCGTCGCGCTCCAGCAGCAACAAGATCTTCTGTTTGCGCAACGAAGGCAGGTCAATGGCTTGATGAGTGTTTTGCATGTTTATGCGTCTTTATGCGGGTTTGTGCGAGATTAGGCGTCTGCCGATATAAACGCAATGACTGGTTGCGCGGCTGATCGGCGGTTACTCTCTGGGCTCAGTTCAGGGAGAGGTGACCTAGATGTCGTTGATTACAACCATCGAAGACTTACGCAAGCTGGCGCAAAACGTGTCCCACGGATGTTCTACGACTACGCCGATTCCGGCTCCTGGACTGAAAGCACCTATCGGGCGAATGAAAGCGATTTTGCCCGCATCAAATTTCGTCAGCGCGTGGCGCGCAACATCGATCAACGTTCGATCCGCGCCAGCATGATCGGCCAGGACATGGCCATGCCGGTCGCGCTGGCGCCCACGGGGCTTGCGGGCATGCAGCACGCCGATGGCGAAATCCTGACTGCCCGCGCCGCCGCCGCTTTTGGCCTGCGCTACACGCTGTCGACCATGAGCATCTGTTCTCTTGAGGACATCGCCGAACAGGTCGGCCAGCCATTCTGGTTCCAGCTGTATGTGATGCGTGACCGCGGGTTTATCGAGCAATTGATCGAGCGCGCCAAAGCTGCGGGTGTGGATGCGCTGGTGCTGACCCTGGATCTGCAGATTCTTGGGCAACGCCACAAGGACTTGATCAACGGCTTGTCGGCGCCTCCCAAACTGACCCTGCCCAATATCCTCAACATGGCAACCAAGCCGCGCTGGGTGATGGGCATGCTGGGCACCAAACGCCGTGGTTTCGGCAATATTGTCGGCCACGTTAAAGGCGTGGCGGACATGAGTTCGCTGTCGTCGTGGACCGCCCAGCAGTTCGACCCGCGCCTGAGCTGGGACGACGTGGAATGGATCAAGAAATGCTGGGGTGGCAAGCTGATTATCAAGGGCATTCTCGATGTCGAGGATGCACGGCTGGCGGCTGACTCCGGCGCTGATGCATTGGTGGTGAGTAACCACGGTGGCCGCCAGCTGGACGGTGCACCGTCGAGCATCAGCCAACTGCCGGCAATTGTCGAGGCGGTGGGCAATCAGATTGAAGTGTGGCTCGACGGCGGCATTCGTTCCGGCCAGGACGTGCTCAAGGCGATGGCACTGGGCGCCAAAGGCACCATGATTGGTCGACCGCACCTGTATGGTTTGGGCGCCATGGGCCAAGCGGGCGTGACCAAGGCCCTTGACATCATTGCCCGTGAGTTGGATGTGTCGATGGCGCTGTGCGGCTATAACGATATACGCGATGTGAATCGCGATATTTTGCTGCCCGGCACCTTTCCCGAAGGGGTTTGCTGAGCAAAAAGATCGTAAAAAAGTAAAAAGAGTTGTCCACGAAAACCGTGGGTATCTCTGTGGATAACTTTGCGAAGGCCCGGCAGGGTTGGCGATTTAACCCTCGGTTAATATTTGATCAACTTGCGGCGCGGGCCAGTATGGGCAGGGTTTACGCTTGACAGCCAAGCGCGGACCCAGTGCCGAAAAGTACTTTCAAGAGTCGCCGTTGCGACCTGTGGAGTGCGTCACCACCTGTGCGGGCATCTGCGCTTGCATCAGTTTTTCCAGCGCTTGCCCATAGTTGCGCCCGGCCAGGCTCATGCTGTTGTTATGCGTGGCGCCAGGCACCAGCAGCAACCGTTTGGGCTCTTGAGCGGCGTCGAACAGTTGTTGGCTGAAACGCGGTGGCACGTAGGGATCGGCCAGGCCGTGCACCACCAGCAGCGGCATGTGCACGCCGGCAATCTTGTCGATGGAGTCGAACTTCTGCGACAGCAGCCAGCGCACCGGCAGCGAGGTATTGGCCACGGCCGCGGCCGCGTCCCCCAGCGAGGTGAAAGTGGATTCGATCACCAGGCCGCGCACGGGCACCGGCGTCTGTTGACTCAACTGCGCTGCCAGGTCGATGGCCACCGCGCCACCCAGCGAGTGCCCGTAGATCAGGCGTTTGCTCGGGTCTGGCTGCAGCACCTGAAAGCGCTCCCAGGCGATGCGGGCGTCTTCATACACACTGGTTTCCGAAGGCAAGTCGCCGTGACTCTGGCCGAAACCGCGGTAGTCGATGGCCAGCACCGAAAAGCCCAGTGCGTGCAGTTGTTCAATGCGAAACAGCTGGCCGGTGAGGTTCCAGCGCACGCCGTGCAGGTACAGAATCGCCGGAGCATCCTGCTTGTCGGCCGGGTACCACCAGCCATGCAGGTTCTGGCCTGATTTGAAACTGGCGGGTTTTATATCGAATTCCTGCACGGCCTTGGGCAAGCCGGTGTACCAGCCGGCGGTACCTGGCTCAATGCGAAACACCAGCTCGCGCTCCTTGTGTTGAAGCACCGCGCAACCTACCGGCAGGCCGATGATCAGGATGGCCATGCACAGCAAGGGAAACCAGCGCAGGCCCAGGCGAGACAAAAAACGATATGACATGAAGGTTCCAGGACAAAAGCGAAGCTGGGGTTTTACCAGATGGCTTTAAGGGGCAGGAATTAATTCGACAGCCGTGAATGGGGATTGCTTGCAAAGTGTTACAGCATTGAACAACGCCTGCCTGGGTTGTTAGGGTGGCGGGCTTAACAGGAGAGTATGCACATGGATTTCACAGGCAAAACCGCCATTGTCACCGGTGGCGCACGCGGGTTGGGTCTGAGCTATGCACGGGCGTTGGCGACCCGTGGCGCGCGGGTAGTGATCAGCGATATCGGTGCCGACAGTGACGGCGCCGGCAGCGATGGCTCAGTGGTGCTCAATGCGGCGCAGCAGTTGCAGGCGCAAGGTCTCAAGGTGCTGGGGCATAGCGGCGACTTGTCTACGCCCGAGGGGTGCCGGCAACTGATCGGGTTCGCTATCGAGGCGTTCGGTCAACTCGATATCCTGATCCACAACGCCGGATGGGTGGGTTATCAGAACATCGAAGACCTGGATGCCGCGTTCCTCCAGCGCGCCATGGACATCAACCTCTATGCGCCGCTGTGGTTGTGCAAGCATGCGTGGCCACACCTGCTGCGCTCATCGGCGCCGCGCATCATCCTGACCACCTCCGACCGCGCCCTGTACGCGCAATACGAGCAGACCGGCCTGGTAGCCTATAGCGCCGGCAAGATGGCGCAACTGGGCATCATGAATGCCCTGAGCCATGAAGGCGCCGAAGCCGGCATCAAGGTCAATGCGATTTCGCCGGTGGCCAAGACGCGCATGTGGGGCGTGACCGGGGAACCGGACGAACTCAAGCCAGAATGGGTGACGCCGGGTGTGCTGTTTCTTGCCTCGCAGCACTGCCAGGACACGGGATACATCCTGCGGGCCAGCAATGGCCAATTCACGGCGACGCGGTTCACTGAGAACCCTGGGGTGGATTACCCGCGCGATCTGGCAAGGATCAAGGCCGCCAGCGCTGAAGAAGTTGCAGCCGCGTGGCCGCGCATCAAGCAACCGCTCGCTCAGGCCGTGACTGCTTCCTGAACCCGATACCCCGCGCGCCTGTTTGCACAAGCGATTCGCTTGACGCTGACATTGGCGCCGCGACATGCTCGCGCTCCTTTGAGCAGAGGCCAGACCATGGACAACAGCCCCGTTCGCATCACCGCCGAAGAAACCCTGTCGAACAATTGGTATCTTCTGAAAAAATACACCTTCGACCTGCGCCGCCAGGATGGCAGTTGGCAAGCCCAGACCCGTGAGGTGTACGACCGCGGCAACGGTGCAACGATTCTGCTGTACAACCGCGCACAGCGCACCGTGCTGCTGATCCGCCAGTTCCGCATGCCCACGTTCGTCAACGATTACCCCGGCTACTTGATCGAAGCGGCCGCCGGCCTGTTGGACAACGCCACCCCCGAAGAGCGCATTCGCCTCGAAGCCGAAGAGGAAACCGGCTACCGCGTCGGCTCCGTGGAGAAAATCTACGCGGCGTTCATGAGCCCCGGTTCGGTGACCGAGCGCATTCACTTCTTTATTGGCGAGTACCAGGCAGCAGACCGGGTCGGCGAGGGCGGCGGGCTGATCGACGAGGGTGAAGACATCGAAGTGCTGGAGCTGAGCTTTGAACAGGCGCTGGCGATGGTGCAGAGCGGTGAGATTGTCGATGGCAAAACCATCATGCTGTTGCAGCACCTGGAATTGCGCATGTTGAAAGAAGGGTGGTGATGCGCGATGCGCGCGTGGGCGTTGCTATGGGTACTGGCGGCCGGCAGTAGCAGCGCCGCTGACGCGTTCTACACCTGGGCTGACCCTGTGCCGCCAATGCCCGGCAAACTGCTGCGCAGTGAAGCATTGACGCCGCAGCAGAGCCTGGCGTCGGCCGGGCTGAACCTGCGGATCCTGTATTCCTCCACCGATGGGCTCGACAACCTCACGCCTGTCGCGGTCTCCGGTGCGTTGTTCGTGCCCAAGGGCCCAGCGCCTGCGGGTGGCTGGCCACTGATGGCATGGGCTCACGGCACGGTCGGCAGTGCTGATCGTTGCGCGCCTTCGCTGAATCAGCGCAGTCCACGGGATACGCGCTATCTCAATGACTGGCTCGAGCAGGGCTATGCGATTGTTGCCACTGATTACCAGGGGCTGGGCACGCCCGGGTTGCACCCTTATGGGCTGACGCGTCCCTTGGCGTATGGCGTGCTGGACAGCATCCGTGCGGTCGGCGCTGCGCCTGTCAACGTGTCCAAGCGGGCAGTGGTGTTCGGGCAATCCCAGGGTGGCCGCGCGGCGTTCGCCACGGCGGTAATGGCCAAGGACTACGCGCCGGATGTGGAGGTTGTCGGGGTGGTGGCGACCGGTACGCCTTATGCCTCTGCGCGCGCCCAGGGCCACAGCCCAGAACTTGAAAACGCACGCCGTTCGGTGGTGCCGACGTTTGCCTATAACCTGTTGCGCCTCAGTACGGTGGCGTTGCTGGACCCTTCGTTCGTGCCCGCCGACTACCTGGCTGAGCGGGCGCTGCCGGCCTTCAGGGCGAGTCAGGATGAGTGCTTGCATGCCATCGAGCAGCGGGTGGTGGCTGACGGGTTGACCTTCAATAACAGCTTCAAGCGATCGCCCAAGGCAGCGTTGGATCGGGTGGGGCGTGAAGCGGCTTATCCCACGTTGAAAACCGATATTCCGGTGTTTCTCGGCACCGGCGGTAAAGACCAAGATGTGTTTGTGCCGGGGCAACAAGCCTTGGTCCGGGACGCCTGTCAGGCAGGGGATCGGGTGGAATGGCATTTCTATCCAGCGCTGGATCACTCCGGGGCGGTGAATGGGTCTTTGGATGATTCGATAGGGTTTGTTCGGCGGGCGTTTGCGGGCGAGGCAATCAAGGGCAATTGTGGGCGATGAGTGGTGGGGATGGTGGTCACGGCTGTTTGCCGCTCCCGCAAACAACAAATCCCGCCATGTGGCGGGATTTGTCGGGGTAAAGCGCGCTACTCAATCAGCGTGATCAAGCCGGGAACAGCTCGCTCAGCTTCATTGCCAGCATCATGTCGCCTTCGGTGCGCAGTTTGCCGCTCATGAAGGCCTGCATGCCATCGGTGTCGCCGCTGACGATGCCTTCCATGGTTTCGCCGTCGGTGACCAGCGTGACCTGGGCGTCAGGGTTTTCGCCTTCGAGCAGTTCGCAGGTGTTGTTCTTGACCACCAGCGAGAAGTTCTGGGTGTCGTCGATACGGAAACCGAACACCAGGTCCAGGCCGTCGGCAGCGGCTGGGTTGAATTTGGCTTTCATTGCTTCTACAGCTTTGGCTACGTCAGTCATGGTTTCGATCCTTAAGGGTAGAGTCCAGTGACCTTGGGGTCACGGTTGGCCGCAGTTCATCGGAAAGTGATGAGCTGCGGCGCCTTCAACAGTTGCAAGTGGGTATGACTGTTGAAGGAAGCCAGCGCCACCTCGCGTCCACGGAATTTCAGTTGGTTGAGCGAGGTGTTAACAATTTGCCAATTGAGCTCGAACGCCTGGGCGGCAGGCATGCGGGTAATCAAGTGAAGCAGGGCGGTGATCGTGCCGCCGGAGGTGAACACGGCGATCTTGTCAGTGTTCTGGGCGGTTTCGAGAATCCGTTGCAGGCCGCCTTGTACGCGTTCGACAAACCCCAGCCAGCTTTCCAGCCCCGGTGGGTCATAGGTGCCGGCCAGCCAACGCTCGATGATCAACGCAAAGATGCGCTGGAATTCGCTGCGGTTGTGCGCCGCATTGCGCAGGATCTCCAGGGCTTCGGGCTCGGTGGTCAGCAGGTCGGGGAGCAGGGCGCGGATGATCGCGTCGGCGTCGAATTCGTTGAAGGCGCTGTCGATGTCCAGCGAAGGTACCGGCAGGCCACGGGATGCATATTGATCGAGTACGGACGTGGCGGTGTGCTGCTGGCGGCGCAGGTCGCCCGCTATACAGCGATCGAACGTGAGGCCCAGGTCTGCCAGATGGCGTCCGAGCACTTGCGCTTGTTCCACGCCGACGGGCGACAGGACGTCATAGTCGTCTGCACCGAAAGAGGCCTGGCCATGTCGAATCAGATAAATGCTGCCCACGTCCGTTTTCCCGGTACGTTGAAAGTCTGGCGAGGTTATGAGGATGCCGGAGAGCTGTCAATGAAAAAACATACGCTTGTTTTAAAAGCCCGTTAGAGCCCGCTTGCTGGCGGTTTGATCACTGGCTCGAACGCGGTGCCGTCGGTATGCTGGGCCCATCCGCGCCTGGCGCAGTGCATTTTTAAGGAGACATATGGATTTTCTGGCCGAATACGCGAGCTTTCTGGCGAAGACCGTCACCCTGGTGGTCGCTATTCTGGTGGTACTGATCAGTTTCGCGGCGCTGCGCAGCAAAGGCCGTCGCAAGTCCGCCGGCCAATTGCAGGTCAGCAAGCTCAATGATTTCTACAAGGGCCTGCGTGAGCGCCTGGAGTCGAGCCTGCTCGACAAGGACCAGCTCAAGGCCCTGCGCAAAGCCGAAAGCAAAACCGAAAAAAAGAAAGGCAAGAAGAAATCCGAGGCCAAGCCACGGGTGTTTGTGCTGGATTTCGACGGCGATATCAAGGCCTCGGCCACCGAGAGCCTGCGCCATGAAATCACCGCACTGCTGAGCCTGGCCACGCCGAAAGACGAAGTGGTGCTGCGCCTGGAAAGCGGCGGCGGCATGGTCCACAGCTACGGCCTGGCCTCATCCCAGCTGGCGCGTATCCGCCAGGCGGGCGTGCCATTGACTGTGTGCATCGACAAGGTCGCGGCCAGCGGCGGCTACATGATGGCGTGCATCGGCGAGAAGATCATCAGCGCACCGTTCGCCATCCTTGGTTCGATTGGCGTGGTAGCGCAGTTGCCCAACGTCAACCGCCTGCTGAAAAAACATGACATCGATTTCGAGGTGCTGACGGCCGGTGAATACAAACGCACCCTCACCGTGTTTGGCGAAAACACCGAGAAGGGCCGCGAGAAGTTCCAGGAAGACCTGGACATCACCCATCAGCTGTTCAAGAACTTCGTGTCGCGCTATCGCCCTCAGCTGGCAATCGATGATGTCGCGACCGGGGAAGTGTGGCTGGGTGTTGCAGCCCTCGACAAGCAACTGGTCGACGAGCTGCAAACCAGCGACGAATACCTGGCCACCAAGGCCAAGACCGCCGAGGTGTTCCACCTGCACTATGCCGAGCGTAAAAGCCTGCAAGAGCGGGTCGGCCTGGCGGCCAGCGGTTCGGTGGACCGAGTGCTGCTGACCTGGTGGAGCCGGTTGACCCAGCAGCGGTTCTGGTAATTCCAGACTGCAGGTCAACCCCTTGTGGGAGCGGGCTTGCTCGCGAATGCGGTGGTTCAGTTCAGATGTGTTGACTGACACAGCGCATTCGCGAGCAAGCCCGCTCCCACATTCAGTTCTGCGCTAGCACAACGGGAATCGGCTTTCGCATCAGCACTCCCACCACCAACGCCCCCAGCAATCCCAACACCCCCGCCACCCACAACACCGCGCTGAACCCACCCACAAACGCTTGCCGTGCCAACGGTTGCACCACCGCCCGTGCCGTCTGCGGCAACACACCCATCGCTGCCTGCATATCACCGGCTACCACGCGCGAGGCAATCGCCGCTGCCTGCGCCTGCCGCTGCGGCTCGATACTTGCGCGCAGCAATTGCTCGCTGTGGCTGCTCAGCAATGCCCCGTACACGCCGATAGCCAACATGATCGCGCTGAAGCGCATCGTCGTACTCATGCCTGATGCCATGCCCGCACGGTCCCGAGGCACGCAAGCCATGATGTTTTTCTGCGTATCGCCATTGAGCAGACCCGCGCCGGCGCCGGTCACGGCAATTGCCAGGGCGAAGGGCACGTAGCCGCCCACATTCACCGCCCAGGCGCTCAACAGGTTGCCGCAACCGACCAACGCCAAACCGCTCGCCATCATGGTCGCCGGTGCAAAGCGCCCGGCCAGGCGAGCGCCGATCCGTGGGCAAATCAGCATGGTCAGCGCAAACGGCAGCATCCCCAGGCCCGAGGCAATCGCACAGAAGCCCAAACCGCTTTGCAGGTAAAACGGCAGCAGCGTCATCATCACCTGGGCGCAGCCGGCATAGGCAAACATCCCCAGCAATGCGCCGATAAAGCGTGGGTGGCGAAACAGCTGCAGGTCCACCATGGGCCGTCGCTGCACGCGCTCGACGAGCACAAACACACCCAGCAGCACGGCACCGCCAATAAGCCGCGCATAGGTCAGCGGGTTGTCCCAACCGATGCGATTGGCCTCGATCAATCCCCAGATCAGGCACAACAGGCTGGCACTGAAGGCCAGGCTGCCCCACGGATCAAGCCGCGCCGATTGGGTATCGCGGGATTCTGCAATCGCACGCAGCACCAGCGCCATCAGCCCCAAGCCCACGGGCAGGTTGAGGTAGAAAATCCAGCGCCAGCCCAGGTACTGAGTGATCAAGCCCCCCAAGGTCGGCGCGGCGGTCATCGCCCCGCCCATGCACGCGCCCCAGAACGCCCAGGCTTTGGCGCGCTCCACTTCATCGTGAAACGTATGGCCGATGGAGGCCAGGGCGGAGGTCAGCAGTAACGCCGCGCCGACGCCTTTGACGGCGCGGGCGATGTCCAGAAACAGCGCATTCGGTGCGGCGCCACAGCCCAGGGAGGCCAGGATGAAAATGCTCAAGCCCCAGACCAGGGTCTTCTTGCGCCCAAAGCGGTCGGCGAGGCTGCCGGCCGGCAATAACAACGCGGCAAACGCGAGCATATAGGCGCTGACCACCCACTCGATGTCAGCAAAATTGGCGCCCAGGTCACGCGCGATGCTCGGCAGGGTCACGGCGACGATATTGGTGTCGAGCACGATCAGCGCACAAACCCCGGACGCCGTGAGCAGCGTCAAGCGCGGACTGACCCGGCTCATGGCTGAATTACCCTGCAGGCAATAAGGAAAAGGCAGTTGACGATCATCGCGTAGGCTCTCTAGTGTTGAGGTGCTGTGAGCTTATCGCCGGCGAAGACCGGTCTTGTTAGCTGGCCTGAAGCACTTCATTACCTTTGAGCTAATCCTGCAATGGACATCCGCCATTTCCGCTACTTCCTCGCCGTCGCCCGTCAGCGCAACTTCAGCCGCGCCGCCGAGCAGTTAGGCATCGCCCCGCCGACCTTGAGCCGGCAAATCCAGGACATGGAAGCCAGCCTGGGCACGCGCTTGTTTGTCCGCCAGCAGCGCGAAGTTAGCCTCACCGAAGCCGGTGCGGCGTTGCTGGTTGAAGCCGAAGCCACGGTGCGCCAATTCGAATTCGCCCAGCGCAGTGCCCAGCGCGCCGGGCGCGGCGAGATCGGTCATATCGAGTTGGGCTACGTGGCCTCAGCGGTGTACTCCGGCGTGTTGCAGCGCCAGATGCGCGCGTTCAGCCAGGCATTTCCCGATGTGAGCGTGAACGTGCGCGAATGGGCGATGGCGACATTGCCGAGCGCGGTGGCGGACGGGCGCTATGACATCGGCTATATCCGCTCGCCCATGACCCTGCCCGATGGCGTGGACGCCGTGCGCCTGGCCAGCGAAGGCTTTGTGTTGGCGCTGCCGCAGGATTCCTGGCTGCTGGGGCTCAAAGCCATTGGCTGTGAACACCTGCAAAACGAGACCTTTATTCTGCCGGAACAAATCAGCGGCACCTTGCACGTCGCCGCACAGGGCGGTTTTGCCCCGCGCCTGGGGCCACAGCCGGGTGGCTTGGTGGCGGTGATGGCGTTGGTGTCGTTAGGGCAGGGCGTGGCGGTGGTGCCGGCGTCGATGGTCGGGCATGTGAGTTTGCCGGGCGTGGTCTACCGCAGCATCCAGGGCAGTGAGGCCTCGTCGTGGCTGTCGCTGATTCATCGGCGCTTTGAGAAAGCCCCGGCGGTGGTGCGTTATATCGAGCAGGTCAAGCAGATGACTAAGCTGGATGCTTGATCGCGGCGGGTTGGAGGCTGTGCGGGCCAACCGTGTGTCCGGTACGGTGGGCGACATGATGGGTTATGACTTTATCGACATACACGGGCAGCCGGCGGTCAACGCCATCCAGGGGCGGGTGATCGGCCTGACGGTGCAGGCGCTGTTTCGCATCCCGGACGTGGTGGCGATTGCCAGTGAGAACACCAAGGCGGCGGCGACGCTTGGCGCGTTGCGCTCGGGAGTGATTAATACCCTTGCAACCACGGTGACGAATACGCATACGATTTTGGCCTGGATGACACGACGCGTAAAAGCTGACACGACGCAGAGCAACCTGTGGGAGCGGGCTTGTGTGGGAGCTGGCTTGCCTGCGATAGCGCCACCTCGGTTTTACTGACGCATCGAGTTGCCTATATCGCAGGCAAGCCGGCTCCCACATGGGTTTTGTGTTGGTTTGTGTACAGATTTTGTAATAGTTTTGCGTTGTAGGAAATTTAGGTTTCGATTGTACGATTCAGGTCCTTTTCCACTGCAGGACTTGCATGAACACCCTCTCGGAGCCTCCCAGTCGTCTTTCCCCAAGACATCCGCTGTTGCTGTTCCCGCTGAAGCACCCCGTATTCCGATGGCTGCCCTTGTCCCGGTCCACTGACCGCGCTTTGTCGTGTCCGGCATTCAGACATCTATAACGAGGCTCTATAAATGGAATGGTTAGCGGATCCAACGGCCTGGCTCGGCCTGTTGACCTTGATTGTGCTGGAACTGGTACTGGGCATCGACAATCTGGTGTTTATCGCGATCCTGGCGGACAAGCTGCCGCCGGAGCAGCGCGACCGGGCGCGGTTGATCGGGTTGTCCCTGGCGTTGCTGATGCGCCTGGGCCTGCTGGCGAGTATTTCCTGGATGGTCACCCTTACTCAGCCGCTGTTCGAGGTTTTCGGCAAGGGGTTTTCCGGCCGTGACCTGATCATGTTGTTTGGCGGTGTGTTCCTGTTGTTCAAGGCCACTATGGAATTGCACGAGCGCCTCGAAGGTCATGTGGCCCAGCGGGCGGGCAATGCCACCTATGCGATGTTCTGGCCGATCGTCGCGCAGATTGTGGTGCTCGACGCGGTGTTCTCCCTCGACGCGGTGGTGACCGCCGTGGGCATGGTCGATGAGCTGGCGGTGATGATGATCGCAGTGATCGTGTCCATCGGCCTGATGATTGTCGCGAGCAAGCCGCTGACGCGTTTCGTCAACGCGCACCCGACGGTGATCATGCTGTGCCTGAGTTTCCTGATGATGATCGGCCTGGTGCTGACTGCCGAAGGCTTGGGTTTCCACGTGCCCAAAGGCTACTTGTACGCGGCGATGGGCTTCTCGATTGTAGTGGAGCTGTTTAACCAGCTTGCCCGCGCCCGTCGCAAAAAGTCGGTACAGGGTACGTTGCCGGTGCGCCAGCGCACTGCGCATGCGGTGATGCGTTTACTGGGGGGTCGCAGTCTGGCCGTGGAGGGCATGGATGACGACGTTGCCGACTTGATGGACGAGCCGGATGCGACCCAGGGCCCGCTGTTTGATCGACGCGAGCGCGTGATGATCAGTGGCGTGTTGCAGTTGGCCGAACGCCCGATCCGCAGCTTGATGACGCCGCGGGCCAAGGTCGACTGTATCGATCTGGCGGACGATGCCGACACTATCCGCCGTAAATTGATGCATTCGTCCTACTCCCGGCTGCCGTTGATCCGCAACGGTGCTGTCGATGAGCCATTGGGCTTTGTGCACAAGAAGGAGTTGCTCAAGGAATACCTGGCCGGCCACGAGCCGAACCTGGAGCACCTGGCGCGCCGCGCGGTCAACCTGCTGGAGAGCTTTTCGATTCTCAACGCCCTGGAGCAGATGCGCCAGGCATCCACCCATATTGCGTTTGTGATCAACGAATTCGGCGATTTCATCGGCGTGTTGAGCATGACCGACATCCTTGAATCCATCGCTGGTGAGTTGCCGGATGCGAGCGAAATCGAAGGGCCGGATATCGTCGAGGAGGGCGCAGGCTTTCGCGCCAATGGCGCCTTGACCCTTAACCAGGTTCGCCAGCGCACCGGCTTCAAGGCCGTGGCCACCGACGATTACCAGACGCTCGCAGGTTTGGTGATGAGTCTGCTGGACCGCTTGCCGCGAGTGGGCGACAGCGTGGAGCACGAAGGCTGGCACCTGACGGTGGCGGCAGTGGAGGAGCGGCGGGTGACGCAGGTGCTGCTGATACCTACGGCGCGTAGTCTTTGAACACCTGATCCAGAAGTGCTTCCTGTTCATCCGGCGCGCCAATGCCCTTGAGGTTTTCGACCTCAAGAGCATTTTTGTAGACCACCAGAGTGGGGGTGCCGTCCACGCCTTCGATTCTCGGCGTCCGGGCGGTGTCCAGGATCATGCTCTTCACTCGGCCGACGTATTTTTCGGCGATGCTATTAAAGCGTGGGTGAACTCCCAGGCACGCCTGGCAGGACTGGGAAGTAAACAGCACGATGACCAGCGGGTGCTGATTCAGAACCTGCTGGTAGTCGCTGAGGGTATCAATCACCGCATTGGCAGCACCCATGATGATCTCCTTGTGCACCTGGCCGAGGGGGCCTGCCGGGTACGCTAGATCGCGAGATCACCACCGTCTACTGTCAACCTTCACAGGTAGACAGGCTCATGCATCGTCGGCACGCTCGGTTCGTTCACGCGCCTTGCGCGCCTGGCTCGCGCATTTCTTGTATTCCTCATTGTCCCTGGACGCCTTCGCCCGACGATAGCCATGGTGGTTCTGGCTGGTGTAATCGGTGCTGAAGGCTTCCTTGAGCTTCTGCAGTTCTTCCTTGCATTCACGGCGATCATTACTGGCCGAAGCCGTACCGGCCGCCAGACAGCCCAGCAACACCACTATAAGGCTTACCTTCATCACGCCACGCTCCCGTACACAGACCTCCCACCAGCCTAGCCCAGCACAAAAAAACAACCAGAGCCTCGCCAAGAAACCCTGGTGACGAGCAGACCTGCCATGGCAGACGGGCGACTTGTGGCAGATGGGCCATGTGACAAACGGGCCAGTCGTGGCAAACAGGCTAGCTGTAGTGAGCAAGCTTCCTGTGGCGAGCGGGCTTGCCCCGCGTTGGAGTGCGAAGCGCTCCCAAGCCAGCCGCCGCGTTATACCTGAAAAACCGCGTCGCCAGGTTTTGGGGCCGCTTCGCAGCCCAACGCGGGGCAAGCCCGCTCGCCACAAGAAGCCCGCTTGCCACAGAAAACACCCACGCCCTAGCACCGCCTCGGTGCACGGTAACGCTACCGTGGTGCACCGCATCCAACTGTCACCGCCGTGTGTGGCCTTGCGTAGCAACACATGCCCGGCTGCTGGCATAGCGCCTTATCCCAGCTCAATATCTATCCACTTGATTTAAAACAGCTTTACTCGCGTCATGTTTTTCTGCGACTGCGTGTGGCACACTTTCTGCTGTCTATTCCGTTGTTACATACTAAGTTCCGGTATAGCGGAATACACAACTCCTGGAGTGCTTGTCATGCATCACCGACCTTCCGTGTTTAAAGCGTGTGTTTTTCTCTTCGCCGCATCGGCTTCCCTCGCAAGCGTTGTGCACGCGGCGGACAGCAAGCTCGATGATGTGCTCAAGCGTGGGCATCTCATCGTGGGTACAGGCAGTACCAATGCGCCGTGGCACTTCCAGGGAGCGGATGGCAAGTTGCAGGGTTTTGATATCGACATCGGCCGCATTGTGGCCAAAGGCTTGTTCAACGACCCGAGCAAGGTCGAGTTTGTGGTGCAGTCTTCCGACGCACGTATTCCCAACCTGCTGACCGACAAGGTCGACATGAGTTGCCAGTTCATTACCGTCACCGCCAGCCGTGCGCAGCAGGTTGCCTTTACCTTGCCGTATTACCGCGAAGGCGTGGGCCTGCTGTTGCCGAACAACAGCAAGTACAAGGAAATCGAAGACCTGCAAGCCGCCGGCGACGGCGTCACTGTGGCTGTGCTGCAAAACGTCTACGCCGAAGAGCTGGTGCACCAGGCGCTGCCCAAGGCCAAGGTTGACCAGTACGACAGCGTCGACCTGATGTACCAGGCCGTGAACTCCGGCCGCGCCGATGCTGCCGCCACCGACCAGTCGTCGGTCAAGTACCTGATGGTGCAAAACCCAGGCCGCTATCGCAGCCCCACTTACGCCTGGAGCCCGCAAACCTACGCGTGCGCGGTCAAGCGTGGCGACCAGGACTGGCTGAATTTCGTCAATACCGCGCTGCATGAAGCCATGACCGGCGTGGAATTCCCGACCTACAAGGCCTCGTTCAAGCAGTGGTTCGGCGTGGATTTGCCAGAGCCGGCGATCGGTTTTCCGGTTGAGTTCAAGTAAATCGTAAATCCTGGGGCGTCGCTGACGGCGCCCCAATCAGGTACTGCCGACCATGAACTATCAGTTGAACTTTGCCGCCGTGTGGCGTGATTTCCCCAGCTTGCTGGCGGGGCTCGGCCTGGGCCTTGAGCTGGCGCTGCTGTCGATCGCGATTGGCTGCGTGATCGGCCTGATGATGGCGTTCGCCATGCTGTCCAGACACCGCGCGTTGCGCATCATCGCCTCGGTGTACGTGACGGTGATCCGCAATACGCCGATTCTGGTGCTGATCCTGTTGATCTACTTTGCACTGCCGTCACTGGGGATTCGTCTCGACAAAATCCCGTCCTTCATCATCACGCTGTCGTTGTACGCCGGTGCCTACCTCACCGAAGTGTTTCGCGCCGGGCTGCTGAATATTCCCAAGGGTTTGCGGGAAGCCGGCTTGGCCATCGGCCTGGGTGAGTGGCGTATCCGCGCCTACATCACCGTGCCGGTGATGCTGCGCAACGTCTTGCCGGCGTTGTCGAACAACTTCATTTCGCTGTTCAAGGACACCTCGCTGGCCGCGGCGATTGCCGTGCCGGAGCTGACCTATTACGCCCGCAAGATCAACGTCGAAAGCTACCGGGTGATTGAAACCTGGATGGTCACGACCGCGCTCTACGTGGCTGCCTGTTACCTCATTGCCATGCTGCTCCGTTACCTGGAACAGCGTCTGGCGATCCGTCGTTAAGGAGGGTTTCCATGTACGAGTCCCCCAGCTGGCTGCATGAGTTGTGGATCGCCCGGGACACCCTGTGGGCGGGCTTTCAGGCCAGCGTGTATGTGTCTGCGCTGGCGATTATTTTCGGTACGCTGATCGGCATCGTCGCCGGGTTGATCCTGACCTACGGCAAATTCTGGATGCGCGCGCCGTTTCGTCTGTATGTCGACCTGATCCGTGGCACGCCGGTGTTTGTGCTGGTGCTGGCGTGTTTCTACATGCTGCCGGCGCTCGGTTGGCAGATCACCGCATTCCAGGCCGGCGCCGTCGGGCTGACGCTGTTCTGCGGCTCTCACGTGTCGGAAATCGTGCGCGGTGCGCTGCAAGCCATTCCCCGTGGGCAATTGGAAGCGGGCAAGGCGATTGGCCTGACGTTTTACCAATCCCTGGGCTACGTGCTGTTGCCTCAAGCGCTGCGCCAGATCCTGCCGACCTGGGTCAATTCCTCCACGGAAATCGTCAAGGCCTCGACCTTGCTCTCGGTGATCGGCGTGGCCGAGCTGCTGCTGAGCACCCAGCAAGTGATCGCGCGCACCTTCATGACCCTGGAGTTCTACCTGTTCGCCGGGTTTCTGTTCTTTGTCATCAACTACGCCATCGAGTTATTCGGGCGCTACATTGAAAAGCGGGTGGCCTTGCCATGAACCAACCTCAAACCAACCAACCGCTTTTGAACATTCGCGGCCTGCGTAAACAGTACGGCCAGGTCGAAGTGCTCAAGGGTGTCGACCTGTCCATGCAGCGCGGCAACGTGGTGACGTTGATCGGCTCCAGCGGCTCGGGCAAAACCACGCTGCTGCGCTGCGTCAACCTGCTGGAAGAATTCCAGGGCGGGCAGATCACCCTGGACGGCGAGTCCATCGGCTACAGCGAAATCGCCAGCAAGCGTGTGCGCCACCCTGAGCGGGTGATTGCCCAGCACCGCGCGATGACCGGCATGGCGTTCCAGCAGTTCAACCTGTTTCCGCACCTCACCGCGTTGCAAAACGTCACCCTCGGCCTGCTCAAGGTCAAGAAGATGGGCAAGGACGAAGCCGTGGCCCTGGCCGAAAAATGGCTGGACCGCGTCGGCCTGCTGGAACGGCGCAATCACTTCCCCGGCCAGTTGTCCGGCGGTCAGCAACAGCGCGTGGCGATTGCCCGGGCGATTGCGATGAACCCCAGCTTGATGCTCTTCGACGAAGTCACCTCGGCCCTTGACCCGGAGTTGGTGGGCGAGGTGCTCAGCGTGATCAAGGGCCTGGCGGAAGAGGGCATGACCATGTTGCTGGTCACCCACGAAATGCGCTTTGCCTATGAAGTGTCGGACAAGATCGTATTCATGAACCAGGGCCGCATTGAAGAGCAGGGCAGCGCGAAGGACATCTTCGAACGCCCGCAATCGCCGCGCCTGGCGGAATTTTTGAAGAACATTCGTTTTTAAATCAGGAGCAACTTTATGAGCATTACTCGTTACGGCACCGGCAGCACCGCCGGCGGTGGCCAACCGCGTCCTTTCGCACGTGCAGTGGAAGCGGACGGCTGGCTCTACGTCTCGGGCCAGGTGCCGGCGGTGGACGGTGAAATCATCAACGGCGGCATCATCGAACAAACCCGCCAGACCCTGCGCAACGTGGTGGCCATTCTGGAAGAGGCCGGTTACGAGTTGAAAGACGTGGTGCGCGTTGGCGTATGGCTGGAAGACCCGCGCGATTTCTGGAGTTTCAACAAGGTGTTCGGCGAGTACTTCACCCCCGAACACGCCCCGGCACGCGCCTGTGTGCAGGCCAACATGATGGTCGACTGCAAGGTTGAGATTGATTGCGTGGCCTACAAGAAAAAAGGCTAAATGCCCCTCTCTTGAAATCCACTGAAGATCAAATGTGGGAGGGGGCTTGTCCCCGATAGCGGTGTATCAGCAACACCTGTATCAACTGACACACTGCAATCGGGGGCAAGCCCCCTCCCACAGGGGATCTCTGCCAGACCCTAGAATTTCGACCGGACCGAACTGCCATGACCGAAGACACCATCAAACGCCGCGCCAAAGGACTGGACCGTGCATTCGATATCCTCGATTTTCTCAAGGAAATCGGCCAGCCCCTGCGCCCGAATGATATTGCCAGCGGCATCGGCAGCCCAAAATCCACGGTCTACGAATTGGTCGCCTCGTTGCTTGAGCGGCGCATCCTCGAAACCGTGGGCAAGGACGGCCACGTCTACCTCGGCCGCCAACTGTACTTCCTCGGCCAGGCGCACCTGCGCCACTTCGACCTGACCCGCGAGGCCGATCACGCCCTGCAGGAAATCGTCAGCCAGACCCACGAAACCGCGCAGATGTGCCTGCTCAACGGGCGCAAATACACGGTGGCGCTGATGCGCGAGGGCGAGCGGCATTTCCGCATCTCGTCGGACATCGGCGAAAACGCACCGATCCCCTGGACTGCTTCCGGGCGCTTGTTGCTGGGGCACCTGAGCGACCAGCAGATTATCGACCTGATCGACTACGACGATTTCATCCTGCCGGACGGCCAACGCCTGCCGCTGGAGACGTTTCTGGCGCAGATCCGCCAGGCTACGCTCGATGGGTTCTTCTCCTTCGACAGCGTGGCCGACACCTTCACCCATTGCTTCGCCGCCCCGGTGCGGGACGCGCAGGGCATCAGCATTGCGACCTTGTGCATCGTTGCCCCACGGGCCGACGCGATCAAAAACTACAACGACTATCGCCGGGTGTTGATCGACAGCGCCAACAACCTGGCCCGACGCATCAACGAATAGGAGTTTTTATGACTGCCCTCAACGCCGTTGAAAAAGGCGCCGCCGCCGTTGGCGCCCACTTGGTCCGCGACGTCAGCCTGCCGGCCCTGGTGCTGCACCGTGACGCCCTGGAACACAACATTCGCTGGATGCAGGACTTCGTCAGCAACAGCGGCGCAGAACTGGCGCCCCATGGCAAAACCAGCATGATGCCGGCGTTGTTTCAGCGCCAGATCGAGGCGGGCGCCTGGGGCATCACCCTGGCCAATGCGGTGCAGACCCGCGCCGCCTATGCCGGGGGCGTGCGTCGCGTGTTGATGGCCAACCAATTGGTCGGCGCGCCGAACATGGCGTTGATTGCTGATTTGCTGGCCGACAAAGACTTCGACTTCCATTGCATGGTCGATCACCCGGACAACGTCGCCGACCTGGGGCTGTTTTTCGCCGCCCGTGGCCTGCGCTTGAACGTGATGATCGAGTACGGCGTGGTCGGCGGCCGTTGCGGCTGCCGCAGCGAGCAGGAAGTGCGCGAGCTGGCCAAGGCGATCAAGGCCCAACCGGCGCTGGCCCTCACCGGCATTGAAGGCTACGAAGGCGTGATTCATGGCGAGCACGCCATCAGCGGCATCCGCGACTTCGCCGCCAGCCTGGTGCGCCTGGCGGTCGACCTGCAAAACAACGGCTCTTTCGACCTGCCCAAACCGATCATTACCGCCTCGGGTTCGGCCTGGTACGACCTGATCGCCGAGTCCTTCGAAACCCAAAACGCCGCGGGGCGTTTCTTAAGCGTGTTGCGACCTGGCAGCTATGTGGCCCACGACCACGGCATCTACAAAGAAGCGCAATGCTGCGTGCTCGACCGTCGCAGCGACCTCAACGAAGGCCTGCGCCCGGCGCTGGAAGTCTGGGCGCACGTGCAATCGATGCCCGAGCCAGGCTTTGCGGTAATCGCCCTGGGCAAGCGCGACGTGGCCTACGACGCCGGTTTGCCGGTGCCGCTCAAGCGCTACCGGGCTGGAATTGTGCCGGCCGAAGGCGATGACGTCACCGCCTGCATCGTGACGGCGGTGATGGACCAGCATGCGTTCATGACGGTGGCACCGGGGGTTGAGTTGCGCATCGGCGACGTCATCTCGTTCGGCACCTCGCACCCTTGTCTGACCTTCGACAAGTGGCAAGTGGGCTGCCTGGTGGATGAGCAGTTGCAGGTGATCGAGTCGCTGCATACCTGCTTCTAGACCACGTCGCGCCTATCGCGGGCTTGCCCGCGAAGAGGCCCTCCAGAACACCGAGAGACCCAAGGCATGAACCCACAACCGCGCATCGCCCTGATCGGCGAATGCATGATCGAACTCCAACACCGCGCCGACGGCAGCCTCCAGCAAAGCTTTGGCGGCGACACCCTGAACGCAGCGGTGTACCTGCGCCGCGAGCTGGGCGACATCGGCACGGTCGACTACGTCACCGCCCTGGGCGATGACAGTTTCAGCGACGCCATGTGCAAGCACTGGGCCGAAGAGGGCCTGGGCCTGGGCAGGGTTCAACGCCTGCCCGGGCGGTTGCCGGGGTTGTACTGCATCCAGACGGACGCCAACGGCGAACGCAAATTCCTCTACTGGCGCAACGAAGCTGCCGTGCGCGACTGCTTCACCACCCCGGCCGCCGAGCCGATCCTGGCGGCTTTGCCGGGTTATGACGTGGTGTATTTCAGCGGTATTACCCTGGCAGTGCTGGGAGAAATCGGGCGTACGCGGTTACTGCAAACCTTGATCGAGACGCGCAAGCGCGGTGGCAAGGTAGTCTTCGACAACAACTACCGGCCGCGTTTATGGGCCAGCGTCGAGGCGGCGCGCGCGGCGTACCACGCCGTGTTGGCCGAGGTGGATATTGCCTTGCTGACCGAGGACGACGAGCGTGCGTTGTTTGGGTACGCCGACAGCGAGCAGGTGTTTGCGGCGTACCCGGCGATTGCAGAGGTGGTGCTCAAGCGCGGCGCGGATGAATGTTTGATCCGTTGTGCTGGCGAGCGCTTTGCCGTGCCGGCGTTGAAGGTCGAGAAGGTGGTGGACACGACGGCGGCGGGGGATTCGTTCAGTGCAGCGTATCTGGCCAGTCGGCTGAAGGGTGAGTCGCCGCAAGAGGCAGCGTTGGCTGGGCATCGGTTGGCGAGCCGGGTCATCCAGGTGCCGGGGGCACTGATTCCGAGGTAGCGGGTACATGGCCGCCTGCGGCGGTTCGCGGGCAAGCCCGGCTCCCACAGTTGACCGCATTCCTTCAGCAGGCTGCATTCCTTCAGTGGAAATGCAGTCAAGTATGGGAGCTGGCTTGCCTGCGATTGGCCAGTCGGCTGAAGGGTGAGTCGCCGCTAGAGGCAGCGTTGGCTGGGCATCGGTTGGCGAGCCGGGTCATCCAGGTGCCGGGGGCACTGATTCCGAAGTAGCGGGTACATGGCCGCCTGCGGCGGTTCGCGGGCAAGCCCGGCTCCCACAGTTGACTGCACTCCTTCAACAGGCTGCATTCCTTCAGTGGAAATGCAGTCAAGTGTGGGAGCTGGCTTGCCTGCGATAGCGGTCTCAAGCCAAACACTTAATCCCGGTAAAACACCTGCACCAGGTGATAGCCAAACTTGCTCTTGATCGGCCCATGCACCACCTTCACTGGCTTCTTGAAGATCACTGCATCAATCGCCCCGACCATCTGCCCTGGCCGCACTTCACCCAAATCACCGCCGCGCTTGCCGGACGGGCAGGTCGAGTATTTCTTGGCCAGCACATCAAACGCTTCGCCCTTGGCTATACGCTGCTTGAGCTGTTCGGCTTCTTCACTGGTTTTCACCAGGATGTGACGGGCTTGGGCTTTCATGTTGTTACCTGGCAACGGTCAAACGTAAGGGCGCGCGATTATGCCTGAACTCATTCATCGACGCTGATCATGCTGCGGATTTTGGTCGCCAGTAGCTCAACCGAGAATGGCTTGGCCACCATGTCCATGCCGTCCTCCAGGAAGCCCTGGCGCTCGGCGGCTTTTTCGGCGTAACCGGTCATGAACAACACGCGCAGGCCGGGCCGGTGCTGGCGGGCGATTTCTGCCAATTGGCGGCCGTTCATGCCCGGCAGGCCGACGTCGGTCACCAGCAGGTCCACGCGCAAATCCGACTCCAGCAGCGGCAGTGCCGTGCGTGAATCCGCCGCCTGGTGGGCGGTGTAGCCCAGTTCAGCCAGCACATTGACCACCAGCATGCGCACCGCGGGGTCATCCTCGACGACGACCACCGCTTCACCGGCCAGTGCCAGCGGCGCTTCACTCAGGTGCTGCGGCAGGTTGCTTTCCAGCGCGGTGCCATGCAGGCGCGGCAGGTACAGGCGCACGCAGGTGCCCTGGCCGGGTTCACTTTGAATGGTTACGTGGCCACCCGATTGCTGGGCAAACCCGTAGATCATCGACAGCCCCAGGCCGGTGCCCTGGCCGATAGGCTTGGTGGTGAAGAACGGGTCGAAGGCCTTGGCCAGAATCTTCGGCGCCATGCCGCTGCCGTTGTCACTCACGCCGAGCATCACGTAGTCGCCGGCCTTGACCGGTTCGAGGGTGGTGATGTCGGTGCCGTCCAGGTAGCTGTTGGCGGTTTCAATCACCAATTCGCCGCCGTCGGGCATTGCGTCGCGCGCGTTGATCACCAGGTTCAGCAGGGCGTTTTCCAACTGGCTGGCATCGGTATTCACCGGCCAGATGTCCTTGCCCAGCTGCACCTTGAGTGAGATATGCGCGCCTTTGGTGCGGCGGAACAAGTCTTCCAGCGACGCCACCAGCGTGTTCGGGTCCAGCGGGCGGCGGTCGAGCGACTGGCGCCGGGAGAACGCCAGCAGCCGGTGGGTGAGGGCGGCCGCACGGTGAGCGGAGGAGACCGCCGCGTCAGTAAACCGGCCGATTTCATCACTGCGCCCGGCGGCGATGTAGCGCTGCATCAGGTCCAGGCTGCCGATAATCCCGGTGAGCATATTGTTGAAATCATGGGCGATGCCGCCAGTGAGCTGACCCACCGCTTCCATCTTCTGCGCATGGCGCAGCGCATCCTCGGCGCGCTCGCGTTCGAACATCTCGTTTTGCAGGCGCTGGTTGGCCTCGGCCAGCGCCTGGGTACGCTGGGCCACGCGTTCTTCGAGGTTCTCGTTGAGGTGGCGCAGGGCTTCTTCGGTGAGTTTGCGTTCGGTCTCGTCGATCACGAAGATGTAAAAGCCATTCACCGAGCCGTCATTGCTAAAGCGCGGCAAGTACTTCATCAGTGCATGGCGCGGCCGGCCGTCGTGGTGGGGCGTCACGGTCATGAAGCTGCACGCCTTGCCCTTGAGCGCCGCCGCGATCTTGTCTTCGCGCCCGGCATACACCTCATCGCCGAGCACTTCGCGGATGCTCTTGCCGTACAACTCCTGGGGCGTCATGCCGTACCAGTCGAGGTAGGCGCTGTTGTTCAGGCGAAAACGTTGTTCGTGGTCGACGTAACCGATCAGCACCGGCATGGCGTTGATGATCAACTGCAGTTCGGTCTGGCTTTGGCGCAAGGCCTGCTCGGTGTGTTTGCGTTCGGTCAGGTCCAGCGCTGCGCCTAAAAAGCGTGCCGGGCGGCCTTGATGATCCTTGTAACAGCGCCCGCGCGCGAACACCCAGCGCACCTGGCCGTCGGCTTGCAGCAGGCGGTATTCCTCGGCGTACTCGGTGCCGAAGGTGATGCAATGCTTGATGCTGCGCGCCACCATACCGCGGTCTTCGGGGTGTACGCCTTGCAGGTAGTCGCTGATGGGCAGCAGGCCGGCGTCACTCGGGTCGACGCCGTGCAGGTGGGCGAAGTGTGCATCGGCAATAAAGCGGTCTTCGCCGATGTCCCAGTCCCAGGTGCCGACCGCATCCGTTGCCGCCAGCGCCAGTTGCAGGCGTTGCTCGGTGCTGTGCTGGGCCTTGAGGCTGTCTTCGGAGCGCTGCTGCAGCTCGAGGGCTTTGCTGCGCCGTTCGTTGGTTTCGATGGCGGTGACCAGGATACCGGCCACCGTCCCGCTTTCATCGCGGACCGGGCTGTAGGTCAGGTCGAGCCAGATCTCGGTATCGCGGTGGTTGCGTTGCAGCACAAAGCGTTGCTCGCTGAACGTGCGCACCTGGCCGCTCAGCACGGCGTCGTAGACTGGCGCGGTGAAGCTGGCCAATTCCGGCCAGGTCTCATGCGCCGGCTGGCCCAACGCGCCAGGGTGCTTGCTGCCCGCAAGCCGCGCAAAGCCGTCGTTGTAAAGCTGCGTGAGCAGGGGGCCCCACAGCAGCAGCATTGGCATCGGTGAGTGGACCACGATGTCGACCGCTGTGCGTAGACTTTGCGGCCAGTCGTTGGCCTCACCGAGGGGGCTTTGCGCCCAGTCCAGCCGCGCAATCAATGCAGCGGCTTCGCTACCGGTGGATGTTCCATTCATGAAAAAGCCCTACACCTGACACTTTGAAGTACAACAAAAGCCGATTATCCCGCGAGATGGGAGCGGCTGACTACCCCTCGAAAAATAGCATGCATTGGGACTTTGTCTTCAATTGAGTGCTTTTGCGCTGAAACCTTTCATCATTCGGCCAGCTCAGGGCGCTGGCGAAACTGCTCCAGCGCTTGCGGATTCGCCAGGGCGTCGGTGTTCTTCACCGGCTCTCCGTGCACCACATTGCGCACCGCCAACTCGACAATCTTGCCGCTGATGGTGCGTGGAATATCGGTGACGGCGAGGATCTTCGCCGGCACGTGGCGCGGCGTGGTGTTGGCGCGAATCACCTGGCGAATCTGCTGCTCCAGGGCCTGATCCAGCTCGATACCGTCTGTAAGGCGCACGAACAGCACCACGCGCACGTCATCCTGCCAGCGTTGGCCGATGGCCAGGCTTTCCAGCACCTGCGGGACTTTTTCCACCTGGCGATAAATCTCCGCCGTGCCGATGCGCACGCCACCGGGGTTGAGCACCGCGTCGGAGCGGCCGTGAATCAGCCAGCTGCCAGTCGGGCATTGCTCGGCGTAGTCGCCCTGGGCCCACACGCCGGGAAACTGGCTGAAGTACGAGGCGCGCAGTTTGTGCTGCTGCGGGTCGTTCCACAGGCCAATCGGCATGGCCGGAAAGTGCCGGGTGCACACCAGTTCGCCTTTTTCGCCGATCACCGCTTTGCCCTGCTCGTTCCATACTTCGATGGCCATCGCCAGGCTCTTGCACTGCATCTGCCCGCGACGTACCGGCAGCACCGGGTTGCCGATCACAAAGCAGGAGACGATATCGGTGCCGCCGGACATCGACGACAGGCACAGCTCCCGCTTGATCTGGCGGTACACGTAGTCGTAGCTCTGCGGCGAGAGCGGCGAGCCCGTCGAGATCAGGCCTTTGAGGCTGTTCAGCGAATGGCTCAAGCGCGGCTGCACGCCGGCTTTTTCCAGGGTGGCGAGGAATTTGGGGCTGGTGCCGAACACGCTGATTTTCTCGGCGTCGATCAGGTCGATCAAGCGTTCCGGTCCGGGGTGAAACGGTGAGCCGTCGTACAGCACCGCCGTGGCACCGAGGGCCAGCACCGACACCAGCCAATTCCACATCATCCAGCCGCAGGTGGTGTAGTAGAACAGGCAATCTTCGCGCGACAGGTCGGCGTGCAGGCCGTGTTCCTTGAGGTGGGTGAGCAGCACACCGCCGGTGCCGTGGATGATGCATTTGGGCACGCCGGTGGTGCCGCTGGAATAAAGGATGTACAGCGGGTGATCGAACGGCACCGCGACAAAATCAGGCTCGCCGCCGGGGGTGTAGAAGTCATCCCACAGCGCCACCCTGGCCTGGGTCTGATAGTCCGCGACGCGCGCTTGAGGCCGCGCGTAAGGCACGATAATCAATTGTTCGAGAGACGGCAGGCGCGCGAGGATTTCATTCAGTTTGGCCGTTTGGTCGATGCCCTTGCCGGCGTAGCGATACCCCGCGCAGGTGATCAACACCTTGGGTTCGATCTGACCAAAACGGTCGATCACGCCTTGGGTGCCGAAGTCCGGCGATGAGCATGACCAGATCGCGCCTAGGCTGGTGGTGGCGAGCATGCCCACCAGGGTTTGCCAGGTGTTGGGCATGCACGCGGCGACGCGGTCGCCCACGCCGACACCGGCCGCGCGCAGGCTGTGTTGCAGGCCGGCGACGTGTTCGGCCACTTCGGCGTAGGTCAGTTGTTCGCGCTGGCCATCCTCGCTGATCGCGACCACCGCCGGGTGATCGTCGCGGCGGCGCAGCAGGTGTTCGGCAAAGTTCAGGGTGGCGCCGGGAAACCACTGGGCGCTGGGCATCTGAGTGCTTTCGATCAGCGTCGCGGTGGGCGGGCTGCGAAACTGCACGTCGAAGAACGCGACGATGGCCTGCCAGAAGTCGGGACGCTGGTCGATGCTCCACTGGTGCAGGGCGGAGTAGTCGGCCAGCTGCAGGCTGTGGCGTTGGTTGATGAAGCGCCGGAACTGGTCCATCCGCGTGTTGCGGATGCGCTCGGGGGAGGGTTGCCAGAGGATGTCGGACATGAAGAAGTCTCTTGTTCTTGTACAAATCTTGCAGCCAACACAGGTCGAAACTGTGGGGGCAGGCTTGCCTGCGCCCAAATTCGATCTCAGTGTCTGTTTTTATTGGGCCAGCCAGCCGCCGTCGATGTTCCACGCGGCACCGCGCACCTGCGCACCCGCCTCACTGCACAAAAACAGCACCAACTCACCCAGCTGCGGCGGCGTCACAAACGCCAGCGATGGCTGTTTTTCCGCGAGCAAGTCGTGCTGCGCCTGCTGCGGGTCCACGCCTTTGGCTGCGCGGTCATCAATCTGCTGTTGCACCAACGGCGTCAGCACCCAGCCTGGGCAGATGGCGTTGCAGGTGACGTTGCTGGTGGCGGTCTCCAGGCCCACCACCTTGGTCAGGCCGATCACGCCGTGCTTGGCCGCCACATAGGCCGCCTTGCCCACCGAGCCGACCAGGCCATGCACCGAGGCAATGTTGACGATGCGCCCCCAACCCTTGGCTTTCATGCCCGGCAAGCTCAAGCGGGT
Source organism: Pseudomonas sp. MF08831 (assembly GCF_059862645.1). NCBI lineage: Bacteria > Pseudomonadati > Pseudomonadota > Gammaproteobacteria > Pseudomonadales > Pseudomonadaceae > Pseudomonas > Pseudomonas sp. MF08831. Next base: position 99,368 of record NZ_JCBCUX010000019.1, read on the forward strand.
GCTGTGGAACACCGACGACAGGTTGATCGCGATAATCGAGTCCCAACGCTCGGCCGGGAAGTCCTCCACCGCCGACACATGCTGAATGCCGGCGTTGTTGACCAGAATGTCGACGCCGCCGAACTCGCGCTCGGCGTAGGCGATCATGTCGGCGATCTGCGCCGGGTCGCTGACGTCCGCCGGGTGATGGCCGACCTTGCCGCCCAATGCCTGTACCTGGGCGATCACCGCGCTGGCGTCGCCGAAGCCGTTGAGGATCAGGTTGGCGCCGGCCTCTGCCAGGCTCAGCGCGATGCCCAAACCGATGCCGCTGGTGGAGCCGGTAACCAGGGCGGTCTTGCCGTTCAATGTCGTCATGAAAACCTCACACAATGCCGGTGGCGTAGAAAGTACCGATCACCACGAACACCGCAAGGGTCTTGATAATCGTGATGCCGAAAATGTCTTTGTAGGCTTCGCGGTGCGTCAGCCCGGTCACCGCCAGCAGCGTGATCACCGCGCCGTTGTGGGGCAGGGTGTCCATGCCGCCGCTGGCCATGGCCGCGACCCGGTGCAGCACTTCAAGGGGGATATTGGCCGCATGGGCCGCCGAAATAAAGCTCTCGGACATCGCTGCCAGGGCGATGCTCATGCCGCCCGACGCAGAACCGGTGATGCCGGCCAGCAGGGTTACGGTGATCGCCTCGTTGACCAGCGGGTTGGGGATGCCCTTGAGCCAGTCCGCCAGCACCAGAAAGCCCGGCAGCGAGGCGATCACCGCGCCAAAACCGTATTCCGACGCGGTGTTCATCGCCGCCAGCAGCGCGCCGCTGACCGCGCTTTTGCTGCCTTCGGCGAGCTTGCTTTTGATCGCCGACCAGCCGAACACCAGCACCATGACGATGCCCACCAGCAACGCCGCCTGCACGGCCCAGATCGCGGTGAGCTTGGCGATCTCGGTGGTCACCGGCGCGCTCATGCCCGGCAGGCTGAGGCTGTGGGTCTTGCCGTACCACTGCGGAATCCAGTGGGTGAACAGCAAGTTCATCACGCCCACCAGCAGCAGCGGCGACAGCGCGATCCATGGGTTGGGCAGCGCCAGGTTGTCCGCGGTTTCCGGCTCGTTGCGCAGCTCGGTGCCATAGCCTTCGCCGGCACGCTGTGCCTTGTTGCGCTGGCGCGCCAGGTAGAGCATGCCGGTGCAGAACACGAACACCGTGCCGATCAGGCCCAGCCACGGCGCGGCCCAGGCGGTGGTGTTGAAGAAGGTGCTGGGGATGATGTTCTGGATTTGCGGCGTACCCGGCAGGGCGTCCATGGTGAACGAAAACGCGCCGAGGGCGATGGTCGCCGGAATCAGGCGCTTGGGAATATTGCTCTGGCGAAACATCTCTGCCGCAAACGGGTACACCGCAAACACCACCACAAACAGCGACACGCCACCGTAGGTGAGCAGGGCGCAGACCAGCACAATCACCAGCATCGCCTGGCGCGTGCCGAGCAAACCGATGGCGGCGGCCACAATCGAACGCGAAAAGCCCGACAGCTCGATCAGCTTGCCGAACACCGCGCCGAGCAGGAACACCGGGAAATACAGTTTGATGAAACCGACCATTTTCTCCATGAACACCCCGGTAAACGCAGGGGCGACGGCGGACGGGTCGGTGAGCAGTACGGCGCCGAGGGCGGCGATGGGGGCAAACAGGATCACGCTGTAGCCACGGTAGGCAGCCAGCATCAGCAGCGCAAGGGCTGCCAGGGCAATGATCACACTCATGGTGTGTCTCCAGATCGAATTGTTATTTTTGTGGGGTGAGGCGTTGGAGAGGGGCTATAGCTAGATGTGTGCCAGTTTATTAACTCGTTGAAATATAAGTATATTTTTTGATTTGTGATCGGTAATTCTGAAATTAATCTCTATTTAGAGACAAGTGAACACCCAATGTGGGAGCGGGCTTGCTCGCGAAAGCGGCGTATCAGTCGGCGCATGAGTTGCAGAACCACCGCCTTCGCGAGCAAGCCCGCTCCCACATCCGATTGTCTTTATAGTGAGAATCGAGTCTCTTTATTGAGACTGGGCAATGCCGAGCGCCACCATCTTTTTGTACAGCGTCGACCTGCCCAGGCCCAACCGCTGGGCTGCCTCCACGACGTTGCCTTCACACGCCGCCAACGCTGCCTCAATCACCTGCCGATCAAACCGCTCGCGCGCCGCCGCAAACGTCTCGCCCTCGACGGTTGCTACGGCGCCACGCGCCACCGGGCTGAACGTGCCAATCGCGGCGCGAATCTCGTTGGCATCCAGCACCAAGTCATCACTCAACAACGCTGCGCGCTCCAGCACATTGCGCAGCTCGCGGATATTCCCCGGCCACGCATGCTGCGCCAGCAACGCCAGGGCCTCGCGGTTCAGTTCATGCTGGCTGCGCAGCTCCTCCAGAATCGCCTCGCTCAACGCCGGAATGTCATCCAGGCGTTCGCGCAACGGCGGCACCTGGATCGGCAGCACATTCAGCCGGTAATACAAATCCGCGCGAAACTCGCCACGCTTGATTGCCGCTTCCAGGTCCATGGACGTGGCCGCAATCACCCGCACATCGCTGTGCAGCATTTCGTTGGAACCTACCGGCTCGTATTCCTTTTCCTGCAACACCCGCAGCAGTTTGCTTTGCAGCGGCAGGGGCATGTCGCCGATCTCGTCGAGAAACAGCGTGCCGCCCTGGGCAATCTGCAGTTTGCCGGGACGGCCTTTGCGGTCGGCGCCGGTAAAGGCCCCCGGCGCAGTGCCGAAGAATTCGGCTTCAAGCAGATCCGCGGGAATCGCCGCGCTGTTGATGCTGACAAAAGCTTTGTGTGCACGCGGCGAGGCGCCGTGAATCGCCTGGGCCAGCAATTCTTTGCCGGTACCGGTTTCACCCAGCAGCAACACCGGCGACTGCGCATTCGCACTGCGCCGCGCCCGGCGTTTGACGTCCAGGCTGGCCGCGCTGGTGCCGATAAAATGCGCGAAGTTGTATTTGCTCTGCCGCGAGCGCAGCAGCGAGCGGGTGGACGCCAGCTCCTGCTGCATGCTCAGGTAGCGCTCGATCAGTGGCGAAAGGTTGCGCAACTCGTCGAACAGCGCAAAGCCAATCGCGCCGATCACCGCGCCAGCGTCATCGTGGATGGGCAGGCGCATCACCACCAGCGGGCCTTTGGGCGTGTCCTGGATATCCAGCAAAATCGGCTGGTCGTTGCGCACCACCTGGCGGAGCAGGCTATTGGAGATCACCTGCTCGCACGGTTGGCCGATGGCTTCGTCGGCGCTTTTGAGGCCGAAGCGCTTGGCGTAACGCTCGTTCATCCACACGATATTGGCGTCGCGATCGACAATCACCGTGCCTTCGCTGGACTGCTCGATGATTTCGAACAGCGACTGGATGGCCAGGCCGCGAACCTGTTGGTAGTCCTTGAGGCTGTCGCTGATGTTCATATTTATGCCGTCAACACAAATGGAGGGTGGAGTCGCAATGCTGTGGGAGCGGGCTTGCTCGCAAAAAAGCGCTGTAGCAGTGCCGCAGGTATTGCCTGACACGCCGCCTTCGCGAGCAAGCCCGCTCCCACAGGGGAGAGCGTGCTCCTACAAGGGGATGTGCGCCGCCGCCAGCAGTTCTTTGGTGTACGGATGCTGCGGCGATTCGAACACGCTATGGCTCGCGCCACGTTCCACCACCTTGCCGTCCTTGACCACAATCATGTCATGGGCCATGGCGCGCACCACGGCCAGGTCATGGCTGATAAACAGGTAGGTCAGACCGTATTTCTCCTGCAACTCACGCAGCAACGCCACCACCTGCTTTTGCACTGTGCGGTCCAGCGCCGAGGTCGGTTCGTCCAGCAGCATCAGTGCCGGCTTGAGCACCAGCGCACGGGCGATGGCGATGCGTTGGCGCTGGCCACCGGAAAATTCGTGGGGGTAGCGGTGGCGGCTGGCGGGGTCGAGGCCCACGTCCTTGAGCACCTGCACCACTTGCGCATCGCGCTCGGCCAAGCTGCACGGCGCGTGCACTTCCAGGCCTTCGCTGATGATCTGCTCCACCGACATACGTGGGCTGAGGCTGCCGTAAGGGTCCTGGAACACCACCTGCATCTGCTTGCGCCACGGGCGCATTTGCTGATTATTCAGCGGGTCGAGCGCTTCACCCTGGAAGCGGATGCTGCCGGTGGAGTCGAGCAGACGCAGGATCGCCTGGCCCAGGGTCGATTTACCCGAACCCGACTCGCCGACAATTCCCAGGGTCTTGCCGCGCTGCACGCTGAGGCTGATGCCGTCCACTGCGCGCAGGTAGGTCTTGCGCCGAAACAGCCCGCCGCTGAGGGGGAACTGCACCGTCAGGTCATCGACCTGCAGCACCGTTTCACGCTCATCACTGCACAGCGCATCGCCGGCAGGTTCGGCATCCAGCAACAGGCGGCTGTAAGGGTGTTGCGGTGCGTTGAACAGCGTCTGGCAGTCGGCCTGCTCGACAATCTCACCGGCGCGCATCACGCACACGCGCTGGGCAATGCTGCGCACCAGGTTAAGGTCATGGCTGATCAGCAGCAGCGACATGCCCAGGCGTTGTTGCAAGGATTTGAGCAGCAGCAGGATCTTGCGCTGCACGGTCACGTCCAGCGCGGTGGTCGGTTCATCGGCGATCAACAGTTCCGGCTCACACGCCAGGGCCATGGCGATCATGACGCGCTGGCGCTGGCCGCCGGAGAGCTGATGCGGATAGGCCTTGAGGCGCTCCTTGGGCTTTTGGATACCCACCAGCTCAAGCAATTCAAGGATGCGCGCCTGCGCCGCCTTGCCCCCCAGGCCCTTGTGCAGCAGCAGGGTTTCGCCGATCTGTTTTTCAATGCTGTGCAGCGGGTTGAGCGAGGTCATCGGCTCCTGGAAGATCATCGCAATGCGGTTGCCGCGCAGCTTTTGCAGGGTCGCCGCCGACGCGCCGATCAGCTCCTGGCCGCGATACTTCACCGAGCCCGTGGTGTGCGTACCGGCTTCGGGCAGCAGTTGCAGGATCGAATGGGCCGTCACCGACTTGCCCGAGCCCGACTCGCCGACCAGCGCCAGGCATTCGCCCTGGCGCACGTCCAGGCACAGGTTGCGCACCACGGTCTGGCCGCTGAAGGCGACACTGAGGTCGCGGATTTCAATGAGGTTCATAGGCAGTCACTCATGAGCGGGGGTCGAAGGCATCACGCAATGCCTCGCCGATAAAGACCAGCAACGACAGGATCAGCGCCAAGGTGAAGAACGCCGTCAGGCCCAGCCAGGGCGCCTGCAGGTTCTGCTTGCCCTGGGCGATCAGTTCGCCCAGCGACGCGCTGCCTGCCGGCATGCCGAACCCGAGGAAATCCAGGGCGCTCAAGGTGGAAATCGCCCCGGTCAAAATAAACGGCAGGTAGCTCAAGGTGGCGGTCATGGCATTGGGCAGGATATGCCGGCGAATGATTTTGCCATCGCCCAGGCCCAGGGCGCGTGCGGCCTTGACGTATTCCAGATTGCGCCCGCGCAGGAACTCGGCGCGCACGACGTCCACCAGTGCCAGCCAGGAAAACAGCGCCATGATCCCCAGCAGCCACCAGAAATTCGGCTCCACGAACCCTGACAGGATGATCAGCAGGTACAGCACCGGCAGCCCGGACCAGACTTCCAGGACGCGCTGGCCCAGCAAGTCCACCCAGCCGCCGTAATAACCCTGCAAAGCGCCGGCGGCAATGCCGATGGCGGCGCTGATGGCGGTGAGCGCCAACGCGAACAGGATCGACACGCGCGCGCCAAAGATCACCCGCGCCAGCACATCGCGCGACTGATCATCGGTGCCCAGCCAGTTCACCGCCGAGGGCGGGCTGGGGGCAGGGCGGCTCAGTTCGTAATTGGGCGTGTCATCGCTGAACGGGATCGGCGGGAACAGCATCCAGCCGCCGTTCTGCTTGATCAGCTTTTGCACGTAGTCACTGCGGTAGTCGGCCTGGAACGGCAGTTGCCCGCCGAACTGCTGCTCGGTGTAACGCTTGAACACCGGGAAATACAGCTCGTTTTTGAAACTGAGCACCAAGGGCTTGTCGTTGGCGATCAGCTCGCCGCCCAGGGTCAGGATAAACAGGCCGATAAACAGCCACAGCGACCACCAGCCACGACGGTTTTTCTTGAAGCGCTCGAAACGCCGACGCGCCACCGGAGACAAATCAAGCATCAGGCGTTCCTCGCGGCGAAGTCGATACGCGGGTCCACCAGGGTGTAGCAGAGGTCACCGATGAGTTTTATCAAGAGGCCAAACAGGGTGAAGATAAACAGCGAGCCGAACACCACCGGGTAGTCACGGGACACGGCGGCTTCATAGCTCATGCGGCCCAGGCCGTCGAGGGAGAAAATCACCTCGATGAGCAGGGAGCCGGCGAAGAACACGCTGATGAACGCCTGGGGAATCCCCGAGATCACCAGCAGCATGGCGTTGCGAAATACGTGGCCATACAGCACGCGCCGTTCGCTTAAACCCTTGGCGCGCGCAGTGACCACGTATTGGCGGGTAATTTCATTCAGGAAAGAGTTTTTGGTCAGGATGGTCAGCGTGGCGAACCCGCCGATCACCAGCGCGGTGACCGGCAGCACCAGGTGCCAGAAGTAGTCGGCAATCTTGCCCACGGTGCTCAGCTCTTCGAAATTCTCCGAGACCAGCCCGCGCACCGGGAACCAGTTCAGCGACGTACCGCCGGCGAACACCACAATCAGGAACATCGCAAACAGGAACGCCGGCATTGCGTAACCGATGACGATGGCGGTGCTGCTCCACACGTCAAAACTGCTGCCGTGGCGCACCGCCTTGCGAATTCCCAAGGGGATCGACACCAGGTAGGTGATCAACGTGGCCCACAGGCCGAGGGAAATTGTCACCGGCATCTTTTCCAGGATCAGGTCGATCACCGTCGAGCCGCGAAAGAAGCTGTTGCCGAAGTCCAGCTGCGCATAATTCTTGAGCATCAGCCACAGGCGTTCCGGGGCGGGCTTGTCGAAGCCGTATTGTTTTTCGATATCCTTGATCAGTTTCGGGTCCAGGCCGCGGCTGGCGCGGGAGCCGCTGATACTTTCGCCGGAACCGCCGCCGATGCCGCCGCCGCCAATCCCTTGCAAGTGCGCGATGGCCTGTTCAACCGGGCCGCCGGGTGCGGCCTGCACGATGACGAAGTTGACCAGCAGGATGATCACCAGCGTCGGAATGATCAGCAGCAGGCGCCGCACGATATAGGCAAACATCAGCGGGCCCCTCCACGTTTTTTCAACTCGGCGTTCATTTGTTCATTGGTCAGTGGCGTGGGGCTGATTTCCCACCAGGTTTCCAGGGCTTCGTCGTTCTTGGCCTCGATCGCCGGCCGGCCGAAGCGGTTCCACCACGCGGCCGAGGTGCCGGGCGGGTAATAGTTGGGAATCCACAGGTAATTCCATTGCAGCACACGGTCCAGGGCATGGGCGTAGGTGAGCATCTGCGCCTGGGTGGTGGCCTTGACCAGGCCGCTGATCAGCGTGTCGACGGCCGGGTCTTTGAGCACCATGTAGTTATTGGCGCCGGGGTCGTAGGCCGCCTGCGAGCCGAAGTAGTTGTACAGCTCCAGGCCCGGCGAGGTGGTGACCGGGAAGCCCACGACGATCATGTCGTAATCACGGGCCATCATGCGGTTCACATACTGCGAGGAGTCAATGCGGCGGATATTCAGGGTGATGCCGATCTGTGCCAGGTTGCGCTTGTACGGCAACAGCAGGCGTTCCAGGCCGGGCTGGGCATTGAGGAAAGTGAACTCCAGCGGCTCGCCGTCGGCGTTGACCAGCTTGTCACCCTTGGGTTTCCAGCCCGCCGCTTCCAGCAGTGCCAGGGCTTGCAACTGTTTGTCGCGAATCATGCCGCTGCCGTCGGTGACCGGCGCCTTGAACACCTGGGTGAACACCTCAGCGGGCACTTGGTCGCGCAGCGGTTCAAGAATGGCCAGTTCTTCCTGGGTTGGCAGCTGGCTGGCGGCCAGCGGGCTGTTGGAAAAATAGCTCTGCTGGCGAATGTACAGGTTGCGCATCATCTGCCGGTTGGCCCATTCAAAATCCCACAGCATCGCCAGGGCCTGGCGCACGCGGCGGTCCTTGAACATCGGCTTTTGCACGTTGAACACATAGCCCTGGGCCGGTTGCGGCATCTCTTTGGCCAGGTGCGCACGTTGCAGGCGGCCGTCGTCCAGCGCCGGGCCGTTGTAGCCGATGGAATAGCCGGTGGCGGAGAACTCACGGTTGAAATCGTAGGCACCGCCGCGCAGCACCTGACGGGCCACTTCGGTATCGCCGAAGTACTCCAGGCTCAGGTGATCGAAGTTGTACAGGCCACGGCTGACGGGCAAGTCCTTGCCCCACCAGTCCGGGTCGCGGGTGAAGGTGATGGTGCTGCCGGAGTCGATCTTGCTGACTTTATACGGGCCGCTGCCGAGCGGGGCTTCGTAGCCGCCGCCGTTGGCGAAGTCGCGGGTTTTCCACCAGTGCTCGGGAAACACCGGCAGGGTGGCGATATCCAGCGGCAGGGTGCGGTTTTCATTGCTGGAAAAATCGAAGCGCACCTGGCGCTCGTTTTCGACTTCGACGTGCTTGACGTCGGCGAACAGGGTGCGAAAGCGCAGGCTGCCCTGGGTCATCAGCAGGTCGAAGCTGTAGCGCACGTCTTCGGCGGTGATCGGCTTGCCGTCGGCGAAGCGCGCCTTGGGGTTCAGGTAGAAGCGCAGGGACAGGCCGTCGTCGGCGCGCTCCATCTTCTCGGCGACCAGGCCGTAGACGGTGTAGGGCTCATCCAGGGAGCGCTGGGCCAACGGGGCGTAGAGCCAGCCGTCGACCTGAGAGACGCCGATGCCTTTGTCGATGTACGGCAGCACATGGTCAAAACGCCCGATCTCGATGGCCGAGCGCCGCAGGCTGCCGCCTTTGGGGGCGTTGGGGTTGGCGTAGTCGAAATGGGTGAAGCCGGCGGGGTACTTGGCCGGTTCGCCGTAGACCGTGAGGTAGGTCTGCGGGGCCGCGATCACAGCGGTGCTGGCCAGCAGCAGGGCCAGGGCGGAGCTGCAGAATTTTATGGAAAAAGCCAATCGCATTGTCAGCCTTGAGCGCCGGGTGAAGAAGAATAGAGATGTGTACGTTATCGGCTTAAGCCTTGCCAGTCATCACATGCACAACGGCCCACCAAAAGGCGGGCCGTTGTTTATAGCATCAGCACAGACTGGATCAGTCCTGGCGGCTGGTGACTTCCAGCAGGTGGTAGCCGAACTGGGTCTTGACCGGGCCTTGCACGGTGTTGACCGGGGCGCTGAAGACGACGGTGTCGAATTCTTTGACCATCTGGCCTGGGCCGAACGAACCGAGGTTGCCGCCGTCGCGGCTGGACGGGCAGCTGGAGTTGGCTTTGGCGATTTCTGCGAAATCGGCGCCGCCTTCGATCTGGGCTTTGAGTTCGTTGCACTTGTCTTCAGTGGACACGAGGATGTGACGGGCGGTGGCTTTGGCCATGGGGAATAACTCCTTGAATAAAAAGGGTGAGCGTACCGGATTCAGGCGGTTATTTGTTGGCAAAGTTCCGTTGGGTTTGGGTGGGGGGTATATCCGTTGCTGCGGTAACGGCCACTTAGGGTTCCGCTCTTACAGCGGGTCACTTTTGGCAAACGCCCCAAAAGTAACCAAAAGGTCTTTGCCCCACCACTCGGCACCTCGCTTAGGCTCGGTGTG
>NZ_JCBCUX010000002.1:0-650177 GCF_059862645.1 Pseudomonas sp. MF08831
AACCACTTGCGCTTCCGATCTCTCGTTAGCGGGAGGCGAATTCTACAGCGTTACACGCTGCTGTCAACACCTCTTTTTCTCCGCTTTCGACCGAGAAGATCGAAACGTTAATAGAGCCAAACAACACTGCTCTACCAACTCCTTCTGGGCTTCGATGAACTGAAGCAACTCGCTGTCGAATTCTGCGTAACTCTTTGTTTACCAAGGAGTTTTCCGTTTCGACTGCGCCGGAAGTGGGGCGAATTATAGACTTCCAGAATCTGCCGTCAACACCTTTTTTCACATTTCTGTCATATCGGTCAAAAAACCCGCAGAAACGCGAAAGCCGGCCCCAAGGGGCCGGCTTTCAGCCCACCTTACAAGCTAGGAAAGGCAAATTGCGACGCTTCATGGCTGGCCCGTTGCGGCCAGCGCTGGGTGATCGCCTTGCGACGGGTATAGAAACGCACCCCATCCGGCCCATAGGCATGCAAGTCGCCAAACAGCGAGCGCTTCCAGCCGCCGAAGCTGTGATAAGCCACTGGCACCGGCAGCGGGACGTTCACCCCGACCATGCCCACTTCGATCTCGTCACAGAACAGGCGCGCCGCCTCACCGTCACGGGTAAAGATGCAAGTGCCATTACCGTATTCGTGATCATTGATCAGCTGCATCGCCGCTTCCAGGCTATCCACCCGAACGACACACAGCACCGGCCCGAAGATCTCTTCTTTATAGATGCGCATCTCAGGGGTCACATGATCAAACAGGCTGCCGCCCAGGAAGAAACCTTCCTCATGCCCGGCAACACTTAAACCACGGCCGTCGACCACCAGCTTGGCACCCGCCGACACGCCATCTTCTATATAGCCGCTGACCTTGTCGCGCGCCTGGCCCGTCACCAACGGCCCCATATCCAGGCCGCAGGACGTGCCCGCACCAATCTTCAGCGCTTTGACCTGCGGCACCAGCTTGGCGATCAACGCATCCGCCACCTGATCACCCACGCACACCGCCACCGAGATCGCCATGCAACGCTCCCCGCACGAACCATACGCCGCGCCCATCAAGGCACTCACGGCGTTATCCAGGTCTGCATCCGGCATCAGCACCGCATGGTTCTTCGCCCCGCCCAGCGCTTGCACACGTTTGCCGCGCTTGGTCGCTTCGGAATAAATGTATTCGGCAATGGGCGTCGAGCCCACAAAGCTCAGCGCCTTGACTTCCGGCGCTTCGATCAGCGCATCCACCGCGCCCTTGTCACCGTGCACCACGCTCAACACACCCTTAGGCAGGCCGGCTTCCTGCAGCAACTGCGCGATCAGCAGCGTAGAACTTGGATCACGCTCCGACGGCTTCAGGATGAAACAGTTGCCGCAGACAATGGCCAGCGGGTACATCCACAACGGCACCATCGCCGGGAAGTTGAACGGCGTAATACCAGCCACCACGCCCAACGGCTGGAAATCCGACCAGGCATCAATGTTCGGCCCCACGTTACGGCTGTACTCGCCCTTGAGAATCTCCGGCGCCGAGCACGCGTACTCGACGTTCTCGATCCCGCGCTTCAATTCACCCGCCGCGTCCTCCAGCGTCTTGCCATGCTCTTCGCTGATCAACTGAGAGATGCGTGCTTCGTTCTGCTCCAGCAATTGCTTGAAACGAAACATCACCTGGGCACGTTTGGCCGGCGGGGTATTGCGCCAGGCCGGGAACGCGGCCTTGGCCGAGTCGATCGCCTGTTGAATGGTTTCACGACTGGCCAGCGGCACTTGGTGAATCACCTGGCCGGTAGACGGGTTATATACGTCGGCACTCCGGCCGCTGTCATTGACCAACTCACCGTTGATCAAATGCTGGATAAGGCTCATGCAGGGCTCCTGAAAAGGTGTTCTATATAGAAGGAGAAATCAGTCGATCTTGTTCAGCACTTCGCCGACCGCGTCAAACAGGCGATCCAGGTCCTGCGGCTTGCTGTTGAAGGTTGGCCCGAACTGCAGGGTGTCGCCGCCAAAGCGCACGTAGAAGCCGGCTTTCCACAAGGCCATGCCGGCCTCGAATGGACGCACAATGGCATCACCGTCACGCGGAGCAATCTGGATCGCGCCGGCCAGGCCGTAGTTACGAATGTCGATCACGTTCTTGCTGCCCTTCAAACCGTGCAGCGCATTCTCAAAGTGTGGTGCGACTTCGGCCACGCTCTGCACCAGGTTTTCCTTCTGCAGCAAGTCCAATGCCGCCAGGCCAGCCGCGCACGCCACTGGGTGCGCCGAGTAGGTATAGCCGTGGGGGAATTCCACGGCGTACTCCGGCGTCGCCTGGTTCATGAAGGTCTGATAGATCTCGCTGCTGGCAATCACCGCGCCCATCGGGATCGCGCCGTTGGTGACTTGCTTGGCGATGCACATCAGGTCCGGGGTCACGCCGAAGCTGTCGGCGCCGAACATCGAGCCGGTACGGCCGAAACCGGTGATCACTTCGTCGAACACCAACAGGATGTTGTGCTGATCGCAGATCTCACGCAGGCGCTTGAGGTAACCCTGTGGCGGCACCAGCACGCCAGCGGAGCCGGCCATCGGCTCAACAAACACGGCGGCAATGTTCGACGCGTCGTGCAGCTCGATCAACTTGAGCAGCTCATCGGCCAAAGCAATACCGCCCTGCTCCGGCATCCCACGAGAAAACGCATTGCTCGCCAGCAAGGTGTGAGGCAGGTGATCCACATCCATCAAGCCCTGACCAAACAGCTTCCGGTTACCGTTGACGCCGCCCAGGCTGGTGCCGGCAATGTTGACACCATGATAGCCACGGGCGCGGCCAATCATTTTGGTCTTGGTCGCCTGCCCCTTCAGCCGCCAGTAGGCGCGCACCATCTTCACCGCGGTATCGGCGCACTCGGAGCCGGAGTCCGTGAAAAACACGTGATTCAGATTGCCCGGCGTCAGGTCGGTGATCTTTTCTGCCAGCTGGAACGACAGCGGATGGCCGTACTGGAAGCCCGGGGAGTAGTCCAGGGTGCCCAGTTGCTTGGCGACCGCTTCCTGGATTTCCTTGCGGGTGTGCCCGGCGCCGCAGGTCCACAGGCCCGACAACGAGTCGTACACCTTGCGGCCCTTGTCATCGGTCAACCAGCTGCCTTCGGCGGCCACGATCAGGCGCGGGTCACGCTGGAAGTTACGGTTGGCGGTGTAGGGCATCCAGTGCGCATCCAACTTCAATTGGCTGGCCAGGGACGTCGGGGCGTTTTCGGGCATGTTCATCAGCAAAACCTCGCAGGGCAAAAGGCAGCGTCGGGATTGAAAAGCGTTCTTGCAGCTAAATTGCCACGGGGATAAAGTCGGTGAAATCCAACTCTTCTAACCTTCAGTCAGGCCTTCACTAAACTATGAGCAGCCGCCGACCCGACCCTCTGGCCCAAGTCAGTGACTTCGATATCCGCCTGTTGCGCATCTTTCGCAGCGTGGTGGAGTGCGGCGGCTTCTCGGCAGCAGAAACCGTGCTCGGCATTGGCCGCTCGGCCATCAGCCAGCAGATGAGCGACCTCGAACAGCGCCTGGGATTGCGCCTGTGCCAACGCGGGCGTGCCGGTTTCTCGCTCACCGAAGAAGGCCGCGAGGTCTACCAATCGGCCCTGCAGCTATTAAGTGCCCTGGAAAGCTTTCGCACTGAGGTCAACGGCCTGCACCAGCATTTGCGCGGCGAGCTGATCATCGGCCTCACCGACAACCTCGTCACCCTGCCCCACATGCGCATCACTCACGCGTTGGCACAGTTGAAGGAACGTGGCCCGGACGTGCAGATACAAATCCGCATGATCGCCCCCAATGAAGTCGAGCAAGGCGTACTCGACGGCCGCCTGCATGTCGGCGTTGTCCCCCAGGCCAGCGCGCTGTCGGGCCTGGAATACCAGCCGCTCTACAGCGAACGTTCGCTGCTCTATTGCGCGGTTGGCCACCCGCTGTTCTATGCCGACAACAAACAACTGGACGACGCCCGCCTCGACAGCCAGGACGCCATCGCCCCCACCTTCCGCTTGCCCGCCGAGATCCAGGCCCATTACCAAGCACTCAACTGCACCGCCAGCGCCTCGGACCGCGAAGGCATGGCGTTCCTGATCCTCACGGGCCGCTACATTGGTTACCTGCCTGACCACTACGCCAGCCTGTGGGTGCAACAAGGCCGACTGCGCGCGCTGAAACCGACTACACGTTTTTACGATTTGAGCCTCGCATCGGTCACGCGCAAGGGCCGTCGCCCTCATTTGGTGCTGGAAAGCTTTCTCGAGAGTCTGGCGGCAACGCGCTAGCTCGGGCCTTTCGCAAAAAGCTGAGCAACTGGACAGCTTTTTGCAAGGCACAAGGACCTTGAACCGTCCGCCCTGAGTTTGCCCGCCATGCCACCAGAAACCTCCAGCCCCAGCGACCTGATCTACGGCCTCAACGACCGCCCGAAACCCATCCCGGCAATACTGGCCGCCGCGCAACACGTGCTGGCGGCCTTCGTCGGCATTATCACGCCGCCCTTGATTATTGGCTCCACGCTGGGCCTCACCGCCCATTTGCCCTACTTGATCAGCATGGCGTTGATGGTCTCCGGCGTCGGCACCTTCATTCAGGCACGCAGACCCTTTGGCATCGGTGCCGGGATGATCTGCCTGCAAGGCACCAGCTTTGCGTTTCTCGGCGCGGTGTTGTCGGCAGGCTTTCTGGTCAAGCAACGCGGTGGCAGCCCGGAAGACATCATGGCGATGATCTTCGGCGTGTGCTTTTTCGGCGCGGCGGTACAGATCGTGTTGAGCCGCTTTATCGGCCAACTGCGCCGAGTGATCACGCCCCTGGTCACCGGGATTGTGATCACGCTGATCGGCATCAGCCTGATCAAAGTGGGCATCACCGACCTCGGCGGCGGTTTTAACGCGCCCGACTTCGGCGCTCCGGTGAACCTGGCGTTGGGCGTGTTCGTGGTGCTGACGATCATTTTGCTCAACCGCTCCAACACCCCGTGGGTTCGCCTTTCGGCGATCATCATCGGCTTGGCCCTCGGCAGCCTGGCCGCCTGGTTCAGCGGCAAACTGGTACCTCAGGCCCTGCCCGACTTGCCCTTGATCAGCGTGCCAATGCCCTTTCGCTTTGGTTTCAACTTCGACTGGAGCGCTTTTTTGCCCATCGCGCTGATTTATCTGATCAGCAGCATCGAGACCGTCGGTGACCTCACCGCCAATTGCATGATTGCGCGCCAACCCATCAGCGGCCCTTCTTATATAAGCCGACTCAAAGGCGGCGTCTTGGGCGATGGTGTGAGTTGCATGATCGCCGCTACCTTCAGCGCCTTTCCCAACACCACCTTTGCGCAGAACAATGGTGTGATCCAACTCACCGGCGTCGCCAGCCGTTACGTCGGCTTGTACATCGGCGTGCTGCTGTTCTGTCTCGGCTTGTTTCCGTTGATTGGTGCCGTGCTGCAGCAAATTCCCAAGCCGGTATTGGGCGGCGCCACCCTGGTGATGTTCGGCAGCGTGGCCGCTGCCGGGGTGCGCATCCTTGCGCAGGCGCCACTGGACCGGCGCAGCATGCTGATCATCGCCACCTCGTTCGGCGTCGGCCTGGGCATTGCCGCCCAACCGGACCTGTTGCACTTGATGCCGTCCCTGGTGCAAAACCTGTTCGACTCAGCCATCACCAGCGGCGGCCTGACCGCCATCGTGTTGTGCCTGTTGTTACCGGAAACCAAAACGACCTGCGCTGCCGCAAACCACGCGCCGGAAAGCGACACGCTGGAACCGCTTTGACGGTTTTATTGCATCGGGACTTGTCTGAGGCTTGAGGGTGGGTTATCTGTGCACACGTCGTCTCTATCGATCAGCACGGAAACCTCCATGAGCCTCGAAGTTCCTGCCCACAGCAACCACGCCGGTAAACCCGCCAGCCGCATTCGGCAAAAGAACGAACAAGCGATTCTGCAGGCTGCTGAAGACGAGTTCGCGCGCCATGGCTACAAAGGCACCAGCATGAACACCATTGCCTCGAGTGCCGGGCTGCCCAAGGCCAACCTGCATTACTACTTCACCAACAAGCTCGGCCTGTACATCGCGGTGCTCAGCAATATCCTCGAACTGTGGGACAGCACCTTCAACGCGCTGACCGCCGAGGACGACCCGGCCGTGGCGCTCACTCGCTACATCCGCACCAAGATGGAGTTTTCCCGGCGTCACCCACAGGCCTCGCGGATCTTCGCCATGGAAATCATCAGTGGCGGCGAATGCCTCACCGAATATTTCAGCCAGGATTACCGCGCCTGGTTCAGCGGTCGCGCCGCCGTGTTCCAGGCCTGGATCGACGCCGGCAAGATGGACCCCATCGACCCCGTGCACCTAATCTTCCTGCTGTGGGGCAGCACCCAGCACTATGCCGACTTTGCCACCCAGATCTGCCGCGTCACCGGGCGCACCAAGCTGACCAAACAAGACATGGAAGACGCCGGCAGCAACCTGATCCACATCATTCTCAAAGGCTGTGGCATCAAGCCCGCCCTATAAACGAAGCGACTTATGCCTTTCACGCTTACCGGCCTTTGCGAATTTCGTGAAGAAATACGCAAAAGCCGCTTTATTACCCTCGCGGCGCCGATCACCAGCGCGCAAGACGCCCAAGCGTTTTTCGAGCAACACAGCGACCTCAACGCCACGCACAACTGCTGGGCCTGGAAACTCGCCGATCAGTACCGCAGCAACGACGATGGCGAGCCCGGCGGTACCGCGGGGCGGCCGATTCTGGCCGCCATCGAAGCCCAAGGCTTTGATCAGGTCGCCGTGCTGGTGATTCGCTGGTACGGCGGCATTCAGCTGGGCACCGGTGGCCTCGCCCGTGCCTATGGCGGCGGCGCGAACAAATGCCTGCAAAATGCCGAGCGCATCGAGCTGATCAGCCGCGTGCCACTGAGCTGCGCCTGCGGCTTTTCGGAGCTGAACCTGGTGAAACTGCGTGTCGCCGAACTGGGTGGGCTGGTGGTGGAGGAAACCTTCACCGCCAATGGTGTGGAGCTGCAACTGGCACTGGGCGAGGCGGCTATCGACACGCTGCAAACCCAACTCGCCGACCTGAGCCGTGGGCGCATCCTGCTGGAGCGCTGAAACTGCCCACATCTACTGTGCACCTGCCTGTGGATAACCTGAGCACACCCGCCTGTAACCCTTCTGTCATAAGGGCTTACGGGCGCCGGTCATTTTTTGATCAGTCTTCACGGGGACAATTTGCGCGATGCCCCACGCCCCCTCAAACAGCAACGTTACCCACAGCACCGCCGTCGCGCCCTGCATCAGCGCGTAGAGCTGCCAGGTCGCGAACAGTGCGCGGCCGGCCGCGTCATAGAGGCCAAACTGGCGCTGCGGGTCGCGAATTCGCAGCACTGCCCACACGCACACAATCGAGCCGAGCAAATTGGCCATCAGTACATGCGCCGGTGCAAACGCCGGCAACGTCCCCGGCAGGTTCAAACCCTGCAATACGCTGTGCACAAACACAAAGCTCCACGGTGTGACAAACGCCGCGGTCACGATCAAGTCATACCAGGCGCTGGCGCGCACCAGTGTTCGGTATTGGGCAGCGGTCCACATATCGGCAAGCTCCTTGAATTAAGAAGCCAGCAGGCTAAAGCCTGGAGTATGCTCCAGGGTCAAGCCCTTTCGAGCCCGCCCCATGCGTATTGGCGAACTAGCCCAGGCCAGCCAGGTCAGCCGCGACACACTGCGTTTCTACGAGCAGCGTGGGTTGATCGCAGCACAACGCAGCGCCAATGGTTACCGCGACTACCCGCCGGACATGGTGCAACTGGTGCTCTACATCAAAACCGCGCAACGCCTGGGCTTCAGCCTGGGCGAGATCGGCAGCAGCGTCGCCGCCCTCTGGCAGGCGCCCGACCCTGACAGCGCTGTCACACAATTGCTGCAAGACAAGCTCAACCTGATCGAAACCCGTATCAGCGAACTCGGCCACCTGCGCCAGGAGTTGCAGCAAAGGCTCGGGCAACGTTGTCCACTGAATCCGTGAACCTCCATTCCAAAGGATGCCTTTCATGTCTACGCCAAAAACCGCACTGATCATCGGCGCCTCGCGCGGGCTGGGCCTTGGCCTGGTCAAACAATTGCTTCAGGACGGCTGGGATGTGACCGCCACCGTGCGCGACCCGAACAAGGCCGATGCGCTCAAAGCCGCAGGCCCGGTACACGTCGAGAAGCTGGACATAGACGATCAGCAAGCCGTGATCGCTCTGAGCCAGCGCCTCAAGGACCGCACCTTCGACCTGCTGTTCGTCAACGCCGGCGTCAAAGGCCCCGCCAATCAAGAGCCTGGCCACGCCACCCTGGCGGAAGTCGGCCAGCTGTTCTTCACCAACGCCGTGGCGCCGATCAACCTGGCCCAGCGTTTTGTCGGGCAGATTCGCAAAGACAGCGGTGTGCTGGCCTTCATGAGCTCGGTGCTCGGCAGCGTGACCATTCCCGACGGTGCGGACCTGGCGCTGTACAAGGCCAGCAAGGCTGCACTCAACTCCATGACCAACAGCTTTATCACCCAACTCGGCGACCACAAGCTCACCGTGCTGTCGCTGCACCCGGGCTGGGTGAAGACGGATATGGGCGGTGAAAACGCGCTCATTGATGTCGACACCAGCGTGCGCGGCCTGATCGATCAGGTAAATGCCTACACGGGCAAGGGCGGCCATCACTTCGTGGACTACAAAGGCGACACTATCGCCTGGTAATACCCCGGTTCTACATGCGGGAACGGGCTTGCCCGCGAAGACGTCGGCCCAGCCAACATTAATGTTGACTGGCACACCGCTATCGCGGGCCAGCCCGCTCCCACAGGGGACTGCTTAACTGAACGGCATTGGTGACTCAAGAGCACCTCGCGCCTGCAGCTGGACCGGATCCGGAACTCCACGTAATCTATCGACCTCGCCTTAACCGGCGACCCTGGATCAGCAGACAGGGCAACACTGAGCTGGCAAACCTGAACCCATCATTCAGAGGAGCCGGCCAATGCCTGCGACCCGTATCTGGTTAAAAAACCCCCTCGCGATTTTCACTGCCAATGGCCTCGATGCCCGTGGCGGCCTGGTGCTGCAAGACGGTGTGATCACCGAACTGCTGGGCTGGGGACAAGAGCCTGCCGTGCCCTGCGCACAGGTGTTTGACGCGCGCGAACATGTGATCCTGCCGGGGCTGATCAACACCCATCATCACTTCTACCAGACCCTGACCCGCGCCTGGGCACCGGTGGTCAACCAGCCGTTGTTCCCGTGGCTCAAAACCCTCTACCCGGTGTGGGCCCGGCTGACCCCGGAAAAGCTCGCCCTGGCGTCCAAAGTCGCCTTGGCGGAATTGCTGCTCTCAGGCTGCACCACCGCGGCCGATCACCACTACCTGTTCCCTGACGGCCTGGAAAATGCCATCGACGTGCAAGTGCAAAGCGTGCGCGAACTGGGCATGCGCGCCATGCTCACCCGCGGTTCCATGAGCCTGGGCGAAGCCGACGGCGGCCTGCCGCCGCAGCAAACCGTGCAACAAGGCCAAGTGATCCTCGACGATAGCCAACGCCTGATCCGCGAATACCATGAGCGCGGCGACGGCGCGCAAATCCAGATTGCCCTGGCGCCCTGCTCGCCGTTTTCGGTCACCCCGCAAATCATGCAAGCCAGCGCCGAACTGGCCAACAGCCTCGATGTGCGCCTGCACACGCACCTTGCGGAAACCCTCGACGAAGAAGACTTCTGCCTGCAGCGCTTCGGCCTGCGCACTGTGGATTATCTCGACAGCGTCGGCTGGCTCGGCCCACGCACCTGGCTGGCCCATGGCATTCACTTCAACCCGGATGAAATCGCGCGCCTGGGCGCCGCCGGTACCGGTATCTGCCATTGCCCAAGCTCGAACATGCGCCTGGCCTCCGGCATCTGCCCAACCCTGGACCTGCTCGCCGCCGGTGCGCCGATTGGCCTTGGCGTGGACGGCTCCGCGTCCAACGATGCCTCGAACATGATCCTCGAAACCCGCCAGGCCTTGTACATCCAGCGGCTGCGTTACGGCGCGGAAAAGATCACCCCCGAAGGCGTGCTGGGCTGGGCGACCAAAGGCTCGGCGCAATTACTGGGGCGTACGGATATCGGTGAACTGGCCGTGGGCAAACAGGCTGACCTGGCACTGTTCAAGCTTGATGAGCTGCGTTTTTCCGGCAGTCACGATCCGATTTCGGCGCTGCTGCTGTGCGGCGCCGACCGGGCGGATCGGGTGATGATCGGGGGCAAATGGCGGGTGATTGACGGGCAGGTTGAAGGCCTGGATTTGAAAGGTTTGATTGCCGATCACACACAGGCGGCGAAACAGCTGATCGCCGGAACCTAAGCCAGGCATATCAAAATGTGGGAGCTGGCTTGCCTGCGATAGCATCATCTCGGTGCAACTGAAAAACCTGGGTGTCTGCATCGCAGGCACGCCAGCTCCCACAAAACCCAGCTCCCACATTGAGTTCTGCGGTTTCTACAACCCCAACAGCGACAGCATGATAAACGTCGCAAACAACACGAAATGGGTCATCCCTTCGATGGCATTCGTCTCGCCATCGTTGAGGTTGATCGCACTGACAACCAGCGTGATCAACACCATCACGGTTTGCACCGGCGTCATCGCCATCTGGAACGGCTGGCCGGTGTAGAGCGCCATGGCCTCCATCACCGGCACCGTCAAAATCACCGTCGACAACGATGCACCGAGTGCGATGTTCACCACCGACTGCATGCGGTTAGCCAAGGCTGCGCGCAAGGCCGTCAGAATTTCCGGCGCCGCCGAAATAGCCGCCACCACAATCGCCGTGACCACCGGCGGCGCGCCCGTGCCTTCCAGGCCCAGGTCGAGGGTCTTGGACATCACCTCGGCCAGTGCGCCGATCACAACCACGCCAAACACCAATGTGCCAATGGAGAAGGCCAGGCTGATTGGCGGTTCCTGCAGTTCTTCCGGCTGTTTCTTGCGGCGTTTTTCCGGGTAGCTGTAGCTGAAGAAGTAACTGTGCGGCCCCACCTGCATGCGCAAAAACAGGGTGTAAAGCAGCACCATCGCGCCGATGGTGAACGCCGAGTAAATTTTCCAGTCGGCCTGGGGGATGAATTCCGGCACCACCATCGACACGCCCATGGCGGTGAGGATCATCACGCTGTAGCTGCGTGCCGAGTCATCGTTGTAGGACTGTTCGCCATGTTTGATGCCGCCCATCAGCGCAGCCAGGCCGAGGATGCCGTTGATATCGAGCATCACTGCCGAATAAATCGTGTCGCGTACCAAGGTGGGCGATGGCTCGTTGCTCATCATGATCGCCAGGATCACCACTTCCACCAGCACCGCGGCCAGGGTCAGGATCATGGTGCCGTAAGGGTCACCGACCTTTTCCGCCAGTTGCTCGGCGTGGTGGGCAACGCGCATCGAGGCCACGACGATGAAGACGATCAACGCCACGCCGCTGAGCAACGCCACCATCTGCCCGCTGTGCAGCATCCAGTGCTCCAACGGGTAGGCGACGATGGCGGCAATCAGCGCCAGCACCATGTATTTTTCTTGCTTGAGGGATGTGAGCATTCCGGGCCTTTTCATGCAGCAAATCAGTCATTGATGGGGTACAGACTGCACCACGCCGCTAACGTTTCGTTACACCTTAGTTCACGTGGCCCTTGCACGAATAAAACCAATACTCTCCTGCTGGTCAGGTTTTGCCGATTATTTCGGCCATGGCCTGTAGAATGCCGCCATTGCACCTGATGAGAATTTAGAAAATGTACGATTGGCTCAACGCCCTGCCCAAGGCTGAATTGCACCTGCACCTGGAAGGCTCGCTGGAGCCTGAGTTGCTGTTCGCACTGGCCGAACGCAACAAGATTGCACTGCCTTGGAACGACGTCGAAACCCTGCGCAAGGCCTACGCCTTCAACAATCTGCAAGAGTTTCTCGACCTGTATTACCAGGGCGCCGATGTGCTGCGCACCTCCCAGGATTTCTACGACCTGACCTGGGCCTACCTGCTGCGCTGCAAAGAACAGAACGTGATCCACACCGAACCCTTCTTCGACCCGCAAACCCACACCGACCGTGGCGTGCCGTTCGAAGTCGTGCTCAACGGCATCGCCGCTGCGCTCAAAGATGGCGAGCAGCAACTGGGCATCACCAGCGGTTTGATCTTGAGTTTCCTGCGCCACTTGAGCGAAGCCGAAGCCGAGAAAACCCTCGACCAGGCGCTGCCGTTCCGTGACGCGTTTGTGGCTGTAGGCCTGGACAGCTCGGAAATGGGCCACCCGCCGAGCAAGTTCCAGCGCGTGTTCGATCGTGCCCGCCACGAAGGCTTCCTCACCGTGGCCCACGCCGGCGAAGAAGGCCCGCCCGAGTACATCTGGGAAGCCATCGACCTGCTGAAAATCCAGCGTATCGACCATGGCGTGCGCGCCATCGAAGACGAGCGCTTGATGCAGCGGATCATCGACGAGCAGATCCCGCTGACCGTGTGCCCGCTGTCCAACACCAAGCTGTGCGTGTTCGACGACATGGCCCAGCACAACATCCTCGACATGCTCGAGCGTGGCGTGAAAGTCACGGTGAACTCGGATGACCCGGCGTACTTCGGCGGTTACGTCACCGAGAACTTCCACGCGCTGTACACCTCGCTGGGCATGACCCAGGACCAGGCCAAACGCCTGGCGCAGAACAGCCTGGATGCGCGGCTCGTGAAGCCTTAAGCAACAACGGCTGACACGACAAAATCAATGTGGGAGCCGGGCTTGCCCGCGAAGGCGATGTATCAGTCAATACCTGTGTCGACTGAAACACCGCTTTCGCGAGCACGCCCGCGCCCACAGTGGTGGTGTGCTGTTCCTCAGACTTCGGTCAGTTCTTCCAGCGTCTTGCCCTTCGTCTCCCGCCCAAATACCCACACCACCAGCGCCGCTACGGCAAAACACAGCGCGCCTAAGGCAAACACCCCGCCCTGCCCCGTTATCGGAAACACCAGCCCCGTTACCAACGGCCCGAGCAACGAGCCCACGCGACCAATCGCCGAAGCGAACCCGGAACCGGTTGCCCGCGCCGACGTGGGATACAGCTCAGGCGTGTAGGTGTACAGCACCGCCCACATGCCAAACAGAAAGAACTGCATCAACAGCCCCGACGTAATCAGCAGCCCCACGTTGCCGCCAAACACAGCGCTTTGCCCGTACACAAACGCCATCACGCCACCGCCCAGCAAGGTCACAACGCAGACCGGCTTGCGCCCCCAGCGCTCCACCAGCCAGGCGGCCATCAGAAACCCGGGAATCCCGCCCAGGGAAATGATCACCGTGTAGTACACCGACTGAGTGACCGCAAACCCCGATTGCTGCAACAACGCGCTCAACCAGGAGGTGAGCCCGTAGAAGCCGAGCAATGCAAAGAACCACACACTCCAGATCATCATCGTGCGTTGCCGATACTGCGGCGACCATAGCTGCTCAAACGCCGAGAAAAACGTCCCCGGCACGCTCTCAACCCGTGGCAGCGCAATTGGCGCAGGCAAGTCGGCGCGCCCCAGCGAAACGCGCACTTTTTGCTCGATACGCTGCAACACCTTATCCGCCGCCGCGTGCCGTCCGGCCTGCTCAAGCCAGCGCGGCGACTCCGGGATAAAAAACCGGATCGCCAACACAAACACCGCCGGTACTGCCAACACCAAGAAGATGTCACGCCAACCAATCACTGGCAGCAGGAAGTAAGACAGCACACCCGCCGCCACAAAACCCAACGGCCAGAAGCCATCCATCAGGGCGATGTAGCGCCCGCGCCCCTTGGCAGGAATCAACTCCGAAAGCATCGACTGCGCAATCGGAAACTCCATGCCCATGCCGATCCCCAGCAACACGCGAAACAGCGTCAGCGTCTCCACCGTCTGCGCCGTGGAACACAGGTAGCTGGCAACGCCCCACAACACGATGCTCCATTGGAACACTGGCTTGCGTCCAAACCGGTCCGCCAACATTCCGGATAAAGATGCACCGACCACCATGCCAAAAAAACTCGAACTGGCCAGCAACCCGGCCTGGGCCGTACTGAGGCCGAACTCGGTTTTGATCGACCCCAACAGGAAAGTCATCATCGCCAGGTCCATGGAGTCGAAGAAAAACGCCAGCGCGATGATGATGAAGATGATTCGGTGATAGCCGCTGATGGGCAACCGTTCCAGCCGTTCTGCTGCGCTATAGCCTTGCATGCCCATGCCGCACCCCCTGTATGAAAAATCCCCAAAGCGAGTGTGCGGTATCGTTTTGCCTGGTTATTGCTGGATGCGACCTGACTGAAACTCTGAGCGACCATTGCCTTCCTGGGGCGCGGCGAGGCGGTTGATTTCCCCAAGCCCGACGTCCGAGAACTGCAGGGCGTGGGACTCGTTGACCACGCTGACCCAGCCCGACTGCAAAAACAGCTGCAACAGCCCCGCCCCCAAAGCGCCCCCCAAGTGCGGTTGCTGCTGACTCCAGTCAAAGCAGTCGCACGCCAGGGGCGAGGCCAACGCGTGGGTGAAAATGCCCAGGCCTGCCAGGCGCTGCGCGCCTGTGACGGTGACCTCAGTACGTTGTTCATGACGGTCGATCCATCCCGCCTGAAACATGCGCTGGTAAAGCGCTGCGCCCAGTTCCCCGCCCAGGTGGCCATGGCATAACCGGGCTCGGCGCAACGACGCGGGCGCCACCAGCGCCGGCGGCACACCCTGCGGCGCACTGCGCACGGCGCTGGCCATGGTGGTACTGGCCAACGCGTCGATGGCAACGCTGACGTCAACGGCGGCGACACGAAACACGCGCTTGCCACGCTGGGCTTCAACCCGCAGCAAACCGCTTCCAGTCAGGCGCGACAAATGCGCGATCGCCGAAGCCGACGACAGCCCGGCCAGCATCGCCAGTTCCTCTGACGATTTCGCCGACCCGTCCATCAAGGCCCAAAGCATGGCGGTGCGCTTGGGCTCGCCGAGCAAGCTGGCGATGTGACTGATGCAGGGTGCTTCTTCCATGTATTCACTCCTTGTTAAACCATTTGTCTGCTGCGGTTGGAACCGAAGTATAGGGGCGCAAACCGCTCGTTCCGCGGCGTCTGACAGCGCGGATAGGGACAGGATCTGAGTGAAATTTCTTGCTTTGATGGAGGCTATTGCGCGGTGCTCAATCGCTCCGGCCATTGCGCAGTCAATGTCGCACAGCGGGCCACGAGCATTTCCCGCAACAGGTTGATGGGCTTGCTCAATTGCGCACGATGCGCGCACAGCAGGTTGAGCGGCGTGCGCTCACCGCGCAGCTCCGGCAGGATCACGCGCAGACGCCCGGCCAGCACGTCGCTGCTCACATCCAGCCAGGACTTGTAGGCGATACCGACACCCGCCACTGCCCAGCGCCGCACCACATCGGCGTCATCACTGAAGCGGTCGCCGCTCACCGTCAGGCTGACTTCACGCTTGCCATCGTGAAAACCCCAGTGGTCGTGTACGCGGCTGCCGAGCATGTACAGCAGGCAATTGTGTTGCGCCAATTGCTCCAGATGCCGCGGCTCGCCATGCCGTGCGAGGTAGCTGGGCGCGGCACACAGCACACGCCTGTTGTCCGGGGCGATGGGCAGCGCGATCAGGCTGGAGTCTTCAGGCTCGCCGTAACGCAGGGCGATATCCACCGGCTGGCGGAACAGGTCGGCGATCCGGTCGCCCAACAGCAGGCGCACGGTGAGTTGCGGGTACTCGCGCTGGAATTCATCGAGCCAGGGCAACAGTTGATTGCGCCCGAAATCCGACGGCGCCGACAGCTGCAGCACACCGCTGACATGGTCCTGGCCGCTGGCCAACAAGCGCCGCCCTTCGTCCAGCGAACTCAAGGCTGCGCGGGCATATTCCAGAAAGCCTTCACCTTCGGCGGTCAACCGCAGGCTGCGGGTAGAGCGCGCCAGCAACCGCGTGCCCAATTGCTCTTCGATGCGCTTGAGCGCCGCGCTGGCCACGGCGGGCGACAGGTCCATGACCCGCGCGGCAGCCGACAGACTGCCCAGGTCTGCCGCGCGCACAAACAACTGCAAATCATCAAAACGCAGCATGCATTACCGCCGATTATCAAAATTCTATTGAAACAGACTGCTGTTTTAGCGGGTTTTATCTTCACGGGAAATAGCCAATCATCTGCCCATCCCGTTCACCACGTGCCAGGAGTTGAATATGTCCACTGCCTTTAACGTCATCGCCACGCTGATCGCCAAACCCGGCCAAGGGGCAACCCTGGAGACCCTGCTGCGCGGTCTGCTGGAACCGACCCGCCTGGAAGCCGGTTGCGAGCAATACGACCTGCACCAGGACCTGCAACATCCCGAGACCTTCTACATGCTCGAACGCTGGAGCGATGACGCAGCGCTGGCCGACCACGACCAGAGCGCACACATCCAGAACTTCCGCGCCAAGGCCGCTGATGTGATCGAACACTTCGAACTCAAGCGCCTGAAATTTCTTGCCTGATCACTGCCCTTTTCCGGAGTCCCCATGAAAGCCATCGCCTACTACGCTGCACTGCCCATCACCGATCCAAACTCCCTGCAAGACATCGAGCTGCCGGAGCCAGTCGCCGGCCCGCGCGACCTGCTGGTGGAAGTCAAAGCCATCTCGGTCAACCCGGTGGACACCAAGGTGCGCCAGAACGTCGCCCCGGAAAACGGTGCCGCCAAGGTGCTGGGCTGGGACGTGGCGGGTGTGGTCAAGGCCGTTGGCAGTGAAGTGACCCTGTTCAAAGCCGGAGACAAGGTGTTCTACGCCGGCTCACTGGTCCGCCCGGGCGGCAACAGCGAACTGCACACCGTGGATGAGCGCATCGTCGGTCATATGCCCAAGAGCCTGGGGTTTGCCGACGCCGCCGCGCTGCCGCTGACCGCCATCACGGCCTGGGAGTTGCTGTTCGAACGCCTGCAAGTGCGTGAAGGCAAGGAAGATGAAGGCCAGAGCCTGCTGATCGTCGGCGCCGCCGGGGGTGTGGGTTCGATTCTGACCCAACTGGCCAGCCAGCTCACCGCACTGAAAGTCATCGGCACCGCGTCGCGTCCGCAAACCCAGGAATGGGCCAAGGCACTTGGCGCCGACCTGGTGATCGATCACAGCCAACCGCTGAGCGAAGCGCTGAAAAACGCCGGCCACCCACAGGTGACCCACGTCGCCAGCCTGACCCAGACCGATCATCACCTCGACCAGTTGGTGGAAGCCCTGGAGCCACAAGGCAAGCTGGCGTTGATCGACGATCCGAAGTCGCTGGATGTGAGCAAGCTCAAGCGCAAGAGCCTGTCGCTGCATTGGGAGTTCATGTACACGCGCTCGATGTTCGAGACGCCGGACATGATCGAACAGCACAACCTGCTCAACCGCGTGGCTCAACTGATCGACGCCGGCACCTTGAAAACCACGGTGGGCGAGCACTTTGGTGTGATCAATGCCGAGAACCTGCGCCGGGCGCACGCGCTGCTCGAAAGCGGTAAGGCCAAGGGCAAGATCGTGTTGGAAGGGTTTTAAAACGGTCTGACAGTGTCGTCCTTTATTCCTCTGAGTAATGGACGACGCCGCTAGTCAGAGAGTTGACCTTTGTCATATTTGTAAGCGCGTTCGGGTTTATATTGGCCGCCTTTGCCACGATTCTTTTACGTGAGGAAGTCAGCAATGAAGATCCTGATAAGAGCGTTAGCAAAATCCCCAGGCAACAAATGGCAGGTCAGCCTCGACGGCGACGCGTTCACCTTCCGCACTGAGGCCGAGGCCCGTGCCTTCGCCGACACCCTGCAAGCGCGCATCCAGGCGCCGCACCGCATTCCCCTCAGCCAGCAACGCTCCGCCGCTGGCTGATCCGCACCTCAGACCTGCGCTTGCACGGCCCTTGCCCGTTGCAGGCGCTGGGTCGACATCGCAATCGTTACGGCCAGTACACCGCACAAGCTGATGACCATCGCCATCGGCATTGCCGTGCCGTCGTGCAACACGCCGACCAGCGACGCCGCGCCCGCCGCCACACCAAACTGAATGCAGCCCAGCAGCGCCGAGGCGCTGCCGGCCCGTGCGCCCTGCCCGCTCATGGCGCAGGCCGAGGTGTTGGGCAAAATGCAGCCAAGGCTGGCGATGCAAATAAACAGCGGCACCAGCAACGGCCACAACGCGTCGGTGCGCAAGGCGGCAATGCCCAACAGCGACAGCGCCGCCGCCACATACACCCACACCGTGCGCGACAACAAAAACGCCGGGCCACGCTTGGCCAGCAACCGCGCATTGAGCTGCGCCACCAGGATAAAGCCGGCCGCGTTGGAGCCGAACAGCCAACCGTAATGTTCGGCAGGCACGCCGTAGAGCTTGATGAACACAAAGGGTGAGCCGGCAATGTAGGCAAACATCCCGGCAATCGAGATGCCGCCGGTCAGGGCGTAGCCCAGGTACACGCGGTCCGACAACAGCGCGCCGTAGCGGCGCAGCGAACCGGACAGTGGCTGGCGCGGCTGATGGGCCGGGAAGGTTTCCGGCAAGCCGACTGCCACGGCGATGGCTGCCATCACGCTGAATATCGACAGCGCCAGGAAAATCGACTGCCAGCCCCACAACCCGACCATCACGCCACCCGCCAACGGTGCGAGGATCGGCGCCAGGCCGGTGACCAGCATCAGTTGCGAATAAACCTTGGCTGAGCCCACGGCATCACATTTGTCGCTGACCACCGCACGGGAAATCACCATGCCCGCACACCCGCCGAGGGCTTGCACGAAGCGCGCGCCGATCAGCCAGTCCAGCGACGGCGCATACGCGCAGGCAAAGGAGGCGACGGTAAACAGCGTTACGCCACTGAGCAGCGGCACGCGCCGGCCAAAGCGGTCGGCCAGCGGCCCGTAGATCAATTGGCCGATGGCCAGACCGCCGAAATACACCGCCAACGTCAGCTGGATATGTTTTTCGTCGGTGGCGAACGCCGTGGCCATTGCCGGAAAGCCCGGCAAGTAAAAGTCGATCGCCAACGGCGCGAAGGCGCTCAAGGCGCCCAGGATCAGGATTATGCGGAGGTTCATCAGACACCCAAGTGAGTCGGCAGCCCGACAGTCTAGCCGCGCTTGGGTGCCATGAACATTACGTTAGCTCGCTAACTATCAGAAAACTCACGCGAGCTTGGCGCTGTAGCCTTCTTCGGTGATCAGCTCGATAACCTGCTCGGCAGACAAGCGACTTTCAACACCGACTTCCTTCGCCGCCAGGTTGACGTTGACGCTCGCCGCAGGGTCCTTGCTCTGCACCGCCTGGGTCACCGCCCGAACGCAATGGCCGCAGGTCATTCCTTCCACGTTGAATACTTGCATGACATGACTCCTTTGATGAGGTGGGCGCCAGTCTCGACCTTGCCACGATGGCAAGGTCAAGTTTCAAAAACATCCGCCGGGCTGGTATTCAGCCGCCGCCTCGGCCAAGCTTCATCCCTCTTGGATTTGAACCACGGAGCATTCGCCATGCGCTGGTCGTTTTTGGCCCTTATCGGCCTGTTGAGCTTGTCTGCCGCTGCGCCCATGGCCTTCGCCGATGAAGACTATGCGGTGCTGATCATCTCCCGCGAGCGTCTGGAAGTGCCGACCAGCTGCGAGATCGGCCTGTATATCCAGGACCAGTTGGCCGGGCGCCTGTTCCAGGAACAGGCCACGTCGTTCAACTTGCCGGCGGGCAACGTGTCACTGCGCTTGAAACTGCTGCCGGGCCAAGCCCCCGGCTGCTTGCCGGGCATGCTCGCGCCGCCCGCGCAGAACATCACGCTGAAGGCCGGTGATGTGCGCAAGTTGCGTATTGCCCAAGGCCCGGACGGCATGTACCTGAAACCCGCCGCCCTCGAATACTGAACACCTGCCTTGCCGGCCTCAGGTCCTTGTGTGCACGCCTGATTCACGGTCGTCATCGCCCGCCAGCCAACCGCCTGAGGCAAATAGCCCCTTGACCTTCCCCACAGGTCAAGGTTGATCCTAGGGGCATCGTCTTCTGGAGGACTGCCCCATGAATGGATCGACCACGTTTGAGCTGCCCATCAGCGGCATGACCTGTGCCAGCTGTGCCGGCCGTGTCGAGCGCGCGCTGGGCAAGGTGCCGGGAGTGCAACGTGTCAGCGTCAACCTGGCCAACGAACGCGCCCACGTCCAAGTGCTGGGCCAAATGGACCCCGGCGTACTGATCGCCGCCGTCGACAAGGCCGGCTACACCGCCAACCTGCCACAAAGCGAAACCACCACCGACGCCAATCAAGCCCAACGCCTGCATCGCGAGCGTTGGTCGCTGCTGTTGGCGATCGTGCTGGCCCTGCCGCTGGTGCTGCCGATGCTGGTGCAGCCCTTCGGCCTGCACTGGATGCTGCCCGCCTGGGTGCAGTTCGCCCTGGCTACGCCGGTGCAATTCATCTTGGGTGCGCGCTTCTACAGCGCCGCATGGAAAGCCGTGCGCGCTGGCGCCGGCAACATGGACCTGCTGGTCGCCATCGGCACCAGCGCCGGTTATGGCCTGAGCATTTATGAATGGCTCACCACGCCCGCTGGCAACATGCCACACCTGTACTTTGAAGCCTCGGCCGTAGTGATCGCGTTGGTGCTGCTCGGTAAATACCTGGAAAGCCGCGCCAAGCGCCAGACCGCCAGCGCCATCCGCGCCCTCGAAGCCTTGCGCCCGGAGCGGGCAATTCGAGTGCTGGACGGCCGCGAAGAAGACGTCGCCATCAGCGCGTTGAAGCTCGGCGACCGGGTGCTGGTCAAACCCGGCGAGCGCTTCCCGGTGGACGGTGAAGTGATGGAAGGCCAAAGCCATGCCGACGAGGCCTTGATCAGCGGCGAGAGCCTGCCGGTGCCGAAACAGCCCGGCGATAAGGTCACCGGCGGCGCCATCAACGGTGAAGGTCGGTTGCTGGTGCGTACCCAGGCGCTGGGCGCCGAAAGCGTGCTGGCACGCATCATTCGTCTGGTGGAAGACGCCCAGGCGGCGAAGGCACCGATCCAGAAACTGGTAGATAAGGTCAGCCAGGTGTTTGTGCCCGCCGTGCTGGTACTGGCGCTGATCACCCTGGTGGGCTGGTGGCTCTACGGTGCGCCGCTGGAAACCGCGATCATCAATGCCGTGGCGGTGCTGGTGATTGCGTGCCCGTGTGCGTTGGGCCTGGCCACGCCCACCGCGATCATGGCCGGCACCGGCGTCGCTGCGCGCCATGGCATCCTGATCAAAGACGCCGAAGCTCTGGAACGCGCCCATGCAGTCAGCGCCGTGGTCTTTGACAAGACCGGCACCCTCACCTCCGGCGCGCCGAAAATTGCGCATTTGGCAGCGGTGGATGGCAATGAGTCGCTGCTGCTGCAACGCGCCGGCGCACTGCAGCGTGGCAGCGAGCACCCGCTGGCCAAAGCCGTGCTGGATGCCTGCAACGCACAAGGCTTGAACGTGCCAGATGTGACGGCCAGCCAAGCGCTGAGCGGGCGCGGTATTGCGGGCACCCTCGACGGCCGACAACTGGCGTTGGGCAATCGCCGGATGCTGGAAGAAAACGGCTTGAGCGCGGGTGACCTCGCGGCGTCCGCCAGCGCGTGGGAAGCCCAAGGGCGCACGTTGTCCTGGTTGATCGAACGAGGCGCGCAACCGCGCGTGCTGGGCCTGTTCGCCTTTGGCGATACGCTCAAGCCCGGCGCACTGGAGGCCGTGGAACAACTCAGGGCCCGGCACATCAGCTGCCACTTGCTCACCGGCGACAACCGCGGCAGCGCCCGTGTGGTGGCCGAGGCACTGGGCATCGACGATGTACACGCCGAAGTACTTCCGGCCGACAAAGCCGCCATCGTCGCGCAGCTGAAAAAGACCGGCCCAGTGGCGATGGTCGGCGACGGCATCAACGACGCTCCGGCCCTGGCAGCTGCCGATATCGGCATCGCCATGGGAGGCGGCACCGACGTGGCGATGCACGCGGCGGGCATCACCTTGATGCGCGGCGACCCGCGCCTGGTGCCGGCCGCGCTGGAGATCAGCCGCAAGACCTATGCAAAAATCCGCCAGAACCTGTTCTGGGCCTTTGTGTATAACTTGATCGGCATCCCACTGGCGGCATTCGGCTTGCTCAACCCGGTGCTGGCGGGCGCGGCCATGGCCCTGTCCAGCGTCAGTGTGGTGAGCAATGCGTTACTGTTGAAAACCTGGAAGCCCAAGGATTTGGAGGATCAACGCCCATGAACATCGGCCAAGCCGCCCGTCAGAGCGGGCTGAGCGCAAAGATGATTCGTTACTACGAATCCATCGGCCTGCTTAAAGCCGCCCACCGCACCGACAGCGGTTACCGCGTGTACGGCAGCGACGACTTGCACACACTGGCGTTTATCAAACGCTCGCGGGATCTGGGGTTTTCGCTGGAGGAAGTCGGCAAGCTGCTGACCTTGTGGCAAGACCGCCAGCGCGCCAGCGCCGATGTAAAAGCCTTGGCGCGCGAGCACATCGAGGCGTTGAACCAGAAGATTCTGGAGCTGGGGCAACTGCGCGACACATTGCAGGACCTGGTGGAGCACTGCCAGGGCGATCATCGGCCCGATTGCCCGATTCTCAAGGAGTTGGCGTCTGGCAGCTGTTGCGCCTGATCAATGCTGATCAGGCACCTCAGAACTAAATGTGGGAGCGGGTTTGCTCGCGAATGCGTAGTGTCAGTCATACATCATTTGACTGATCCATCGCATTCGCGAGCAAGCCCGCTCCCACGTCAGCTCTTCCCCAGGCCGAAGGCCCGTTGTTAGATCACTGCATCCAGGGCGGCGGCGGTTCTTCCGCGGTCTTGGTCGGTGGCGCATCATCCGCCGCGCGAATCGCTTGCTTGCGCTCTTCGTCCAACCGCGCCGCTTCAATCTCGCGAATAACACCGCCCACGTCCGCCAACTCTTCCGGCTCGTCGAACTCGCCGGTTAACGCGCTGGCCGGGTGCAAGGTGCCGGCTTCGTACAACGCCCACATTTCCTTGGCGTACTTGGTCTTCTTCAACTCCGGGGCAAAGCGCCCGAAGTAGGAAGCCATGTTGCCCACATCCCGCTCCAGCATGTTGAACGCGTGGTTGTTGCCCGCCGCATCCACCGCCTGAGGCAGGTCGATGATCACCGGGCCGGTCGGCGTGAGCAGCACGTTGAACTCGGACAGGTCACCGTGCACCAGACCGGTACACAGCATCAGCACGATCTGGGAAATCAGGAAGGCGTGGTATTCACGCGCCTGGTCCGGCTCCAGCGTCACGTCATTCAGACGTGGCGCCGCATCGCCGTACTCGTCGGCCACCAGTTCCATCAACAGCACGCCTTCAAGGAAGTCGTACGGCTTGGGCACGCGAACGCCCGCACCGGCGAGGCGGAACAGCGCCGCCACTTCGGCGTTCTGCCAGGCATCTTCGGTTTCTTTCTTGCCGAACTTGGAGCCTTTGGCCATGGCCCGGGCCTGGCGGCTGTTACGGACCTTACGGCCTTCCTGGTATTCGGACGCCTGACGAAAACTTCGTTTGTTCGCCTCCTTGTAAACCTTGGCGCAACGCAATTCGTTGCCGCAGCGCACCACATAAACAGCTGCTTCTTTACCACTCATGAGTGGGCGCAGCACTTCGTCGACCAGACCGTCTTCGATCAGGGGTTCAATGCGTTTAGGAGTCTTCATCAGCTTTTATTGTGGGTCCTTTATTACCAAACACGCGTATGGCACTCGTTATACGGCAATCGGCTCGCCTCGGGGAGAGGCTAGCGACCTTTGGCACTCAAGAATGCATCCAATATGCCAATTTTTCTGCGCAACTCAGCGCTCGATAATCGCCGTCACGCCCTGCCCGCCCGCGGCGCAGATCGAAATCAGCCCACGGCCCTTGCCCGCCGCGTCCAGCAGCTTGGCCAGGTTGGCGACAATGCGCCCGCCGGTGGCCGCAAACGGATGCCCGGCAGCCAATGAACTGCCCTTGACGTTGAGCCGGCTGCGGTCGATGGCGCCCAGCGGCGCGTCCAGCCCAAGACGGGTTTTGCAGTATTCAGGGTCTTCCCAGGCTTTGAGCGTGCACAACACTTGGGCAGCGAACGCTTCGTGAATCTCGTAGTAATCAAAGTCCTGCAGCGTCAGGCCATTGCGAGCCAGCAAACGGGGCACGGCGTACACCGGCGCCATCAGTAGGCCTTCGGCGCCGTTGACGAAATCCACGGCCGCCGCTTCGCCATCGCGCAGGTACGCCAGGATCGGCAAGCCGCGCTCCTTGGCCCAGGCTTCACTGCCCAGCAGCACCAACGAGGCGCCATCGGTCAGCGGCGTGGAATTGCCGGCCGTGAGCGTGCCCTTCTCGCTGCGCTCGAACACCGGTTTGAGGCTGGCGAGTTTTTCCAGGGTCAGGTCCGGGCGCAGGTTGTTGTCGCGGGTCAGGCCGAGAAAGGGCGTGAGCAAATCGTTGTGCCAGCCTTCGGCGTAGGACGCGGCCATTTTCTGATGGCTTTCAAGCGCCAACTGGTCTTGTTCGGCGCGGGGAATCTGCCAGGTCTGCGCCATCAACTCGCAGTGTTGACCCATCGACAGCCCCGTGCGCGGTTCGCCGTTGCGCGGCAGTTCCGGTTTGAGGTGATGGGGACGAAGTTGTAACAAGACTTTTAATTTGTCCGTCATGGACTTGCTGCGGTTGGCCTGCAGCAGGATCTTGCGCAGGCCTTCATTGACACCGATCGGCGCGTCGGACGTGGTGTCGACGCCACCGGCGATCCCGCACTCTATCTGCCCCAGGGCGATCTTGTTGGCCACCAGCAACGCCGCCTCAAGCCCGGTGCCGCAGGCCTGTTGAATATCGTAGGCCGGGGTTTGCGGCGAGAGGCGCGAACCCAGCACGCATTCGCGCGTGAGGTTGAAGTCGCGGGAATGCTTGAGCACCGCACCCGCGGCCACTTCGCCAATGCGCAGGCCGTGCAGGTTGTAGCGTTCGATCAGGCCTTCCAGGGCTGCGGTCAACATCGCCTGGTTACTCGCCGTGGCATACGGGCCGTTGGATCGGGCGAAGGGGATGCGATTACCGCCAATGATCGCTACACGGCGCAATTGAGTCATGGAAAGCTCCCTGAAGGTTGTGGGTGGAATCATCCAGCCTAGCCTAGGCTGATCGAACGACTACCGCACCGGGGTGGTCAACCCTTTGAACCCCAGCCTTCGGAGAGCGTTCCATGTCTGACCGTTATATCGACTTCGCCAACTCAAGCCTCGGCCATCGCGTGGTCGCCGCCATTGGCCTGCCGTCACCGGTACGCCTGGAACGCTGGCAGGCCGGGCGCCTGCGCCCGGTGGAAGGCGCGCTGCTGCTGGGCGGCGGCGCACTGGCGGCCAACGTGCTGCCGTTTGCCAATAAACTCACGGACGCTATTTACAGTTACGGTGCCGCACCGCTGACCGCACCTGCCTGGATCCCCGGACACGGCCCCAAGCTCAAGGCCGTGGTGTTCGACGCCAGCGACCTGCAGCACACCGATCAGCTCAAGCAACTGCGGGAATTTTTTCAGCCGCTGCTGAAGAATCTCGACCACAGCGCGCACCTGGTGATTCTTGGCCGAGCGCCGGAAAGCCTCAGCGATCCTTTTGCAGCCAGTGCACAGCGTGCCCTGGAGGGTTTCAGTCGCTCGCTGGCCAAGGAGCTGCGCAGCGGCGGCGTGTTGCAATTGTTGTATGTGGGCGAAGGTGCCGAGGACCAGCTGGAAGGCGCGTTGCGGTTTTTCCTGTCGCCTAAAAGCGCCTACATCTCTGGCCAGGTGATCCGCCTGCAAGCCTGTGCCACGCCGGTCGAGGATTGGACTCGCCCGTTGGCCGGGCGCAAGGCGCTGGTCACCGGCGCGGCGCGTGGGATTGGCGCCTCGATCGCCGAAACCCTGGCGCGCGACGGCGCCGAGGTGATCGTGCTTGATGTGCCGCAGGCCAAGGCCGATCTCGACGCCCTCGCTGCACGCCTGGGCGCCCGCACCGTGGTGCTGGATATTTGCGCCGAAGACGCGGCAACGCAATTGATCGAACACCTGCCGGACGGCATCGACATCGTGGTGCACAACGCCGGCATCACCCGCGACAAAACCCTGGCCAATATGACCCCGGAATACTGGGACGCGGTGCTGGCGGTCAACCTCAACGCGCCGCAGGTGCTGACCAAGGCCCTGCTCGACAGCGGCACCCTGCACGACAACGGGCGCGTGGTGCTGCTGGCGTCCATCAGCGGCATCGCCGGCAATCGCGGGCAAACCAACTACGCCGCGAGCAAGGCCGGGCTGATCGGCCTGGCGCAGGCCTGGGCACCCTTGTTGAGCGAACGCGGGATCAGCATCAATGCCGTGGCGCCTGGCTTCATCGAAACCCAGATGACCGCGCACATTCCCTTCGCCCTGCGCGAGGCCGGGCGGCGCATGAGTTCACTGGGCCAGGGCGGCTTGCCGCAGGACGTGGCCGAGGCAGTGGCCTGGCTCGGCCAACCGGGTTCCGGAGCGGTCAGCGGCCAAGCGTTGCGGGTGTGTGGGCAAAGCCTGCTGGGAGCGTAAATATGGATTGGCAGACCTTAGGCACGACTCCGTTTCTACCGCCGCTGTACTGGCGTGCAGCGCTCAAGCGCAAGATCACCGGCAGCACCTTGCCCGAACAGGGATTGCGCTGCCGGGTAAGCGTCAATCCCAAGGCCGTGGCGGCCTATCGCAAGGTCTGCGGCTTTGCTGACAGCCCCATTCTGCCGGCCACTTACCCGCACATCCTGGCGTTCGGTTTGCAGATGCAATTGCTCACCGCAAAAAACTTCCCGTTCCCTTTGCTGGGGTTGATTCACCTGAGCAACCGTATTCGCATCCATCGCCCATTGGGCGCGGTCAGCGAGCTGACGGTGGCCGTGCATGCGCAAAATCTCAAGCCGCACGCCAAGGGTGCAACCTTTGAAGTGGTCACCACCGTCGAGGACGCCCTTGGCCTGCTGTGGGAAGCCGAAAGCCAGATGCTCTGCCGGGGCGTGAAGCTCGAAGGCGAGTCGGTAAGTGACGCTTTGCCCAGCCCCACGCAGGTCACCGAACTGACTCGCTGGAAAGCTCCCGCCGATATCGGCCGCCGCTATGCCCGGGTGTCGGGCGACTACAACCCGATTCACTTGAGCGCCCTAACCGCCAAGGTATTCGGCTTCCCCCAGGCGATCGCGCATGGACTTTGGAATACGGCACGCACCCTCGCGGCACTGGGTGAACACCTGCCTGCGGCCAATATTGAAATCGTGGTCGAGTTCAGAAAGCCGGTCCGCCTGCCCAGTAAAGTAACGTTGCTCGCCAGTGCGCCAGGTTCCAGTGGCGAGTTGCTGTTAACGGGCGCCGGCAACATTGAACACATGGTAGGAAAGTGGCAACCGATTGCGTGAATAACGCTGATTAATTGTATATATATAGCTTAAGTTATAGCGGACCTTTAAAGGTCCGCTTTTTTTATTCAAGCCTTTGATTTAAAACAGATATACCTCCCTTCTCTATACCTTTGGCATTAGTCGCTAAGCACTGACGGGCGACCCGTATATAAATCGTTAATACCAAGTTGAGCGTTGCGATAAAGAGTGCCCGGGTCTGTGATAACACCACGGACAAACGTATCGCTATCCCTAGAAGTAACGAGCGTTTGAAAACAACCAAGGTTGTACAGGTGCAAGGGAACTCAATCATGAAAACTCAAACTCAAGTAGTGCTATGGAAAGCAAGTACCGCGCTGGCCCTGATCATGGCGATGAGCCTCGGTGGCTGCAGCAGCGGTGGCGGTGGACATCACAGCAGCGTCGCCGCGTCGTCGCCTGACGCAGGCGCCGGAACCGGCACAGGTACCGGAGGCGGTACAGGCGGTGGCTCCGGTGGCGGCACTGGCGGCGGAACTGGCACTGGCGGCGGTACGGATGGAGGTACCGGTGGCGGCACCGGCGGCGGAACCGGCGGAGGTACCGGCGGTGGCACAGATGGCGGTACTGGTGGTGGTACTGGTGGCGGCACCGGCGGTGGCACTGGTGGCGGCACCGGCGGCGGAACTGGCGGTGGCACTGGCGGTGGCACTGGTGGCGGCACCGGCGGCGGAACTGGCGGTGGCACTGGTGGCGGCACCGGCGGCGGAACTGGCGGTGGCACTGGCGGTGGCACTGGCGGTGGCACTGGTGGCGGCACTGGCGGTGGTACTGGCGGTGGAACCGGCTCGATTACAACCCCACTGGTAACCGGCCAGATTGCGGGCACCCTGGGCACCACTGTGGGCAATGTCGGTACAGCGGTCGGTGAAATTGGCTCGACCTTGAACGGCGTACCTATCGTCGGCGTCACCGCTGGCGGCCTGGTGACCTCCGCCGGTAATGCGGTGACCAGCATCGGCAGCGGTGTGACGACCGGTCTGGGCTCATTGGGCACTGACAGCAACTCCCTGGGCAAAACAGTTGCCGGTGTGGCCAACGGCGTTGCCGACCTGGGCACCGGTGTTTCAGGCGCTGGCAAATCCCTGGGCACCACGCTGGGTGGCATCCCTGTTGTCGGCGGCCTGACCGGTGGTGTCGGCACTGCGGCGGGGGGGTTGGTGAATAACGTCGGTCAAGCGGTCACGATGCTCGGCGACACCCTCAGCACGTCCAGTACCACGGGCCCATTGGGTTCGCTGACTAACACCGTTGGCGGCAAAGTACTGGTGCCTGTGGTGTCCCTGGTTGAAAACACCACCGGCAACCTCGGCAAGGCAACGGGCCTGGGCAATCCGGTCAATGGTGTGCTGGATAAAGTTGGCGCCACTGTCACCGGCCTAGGCGGCCAGGTTGCCAGCGCCGGCGGCACCGGCAACCCGGTCACCACGATCGTCGGCGGTGCGCTGACCGGCGTCGGTGGCGTGCTCGACAAGTCGGGTGGTTATGTCGCCCCAGCCAGTGGCGCTGCGGCGCCTGGCTTGCCGGAGCTGGTGGGTGGCCTGGTGGCCAACGTGGGTAATGGTCTGAATGCCGGCAACACCAACGGCACTGTGAGTGCAGCGGGTGTAACCGGTGGCGCAGTGGGCAACACGGTCGCCTCGCTCGGCACTGTGCTGGGCGGCACCGGCGTCGCCAACACCGCCGCTACAGCGCCGGTGGCTGGCCTGGCCACTAACGTTGGTGCGGCACTCAATCCTGTGACGACCGGGGTTAGCACCTTGACGCAGAACATCGGCACCACCACAGGTGTCGGCGCTCCCGTCAACGGCCTGGTGACTCAAGTCGGCGGCGCAGTCAGCGGTATCGGCACCAACCTGACCGCTGCCAATGCCAACCCGATCACTAACGCTGTAGGCACCACCGTAACGGCCGTCGGCAACACCGTAGGCGCAGTGGGCGGCTTAGTCACCGGTGGCACCAGTGGCGCAAGTGGCAGTGGTGGCGGTCTGCTCGGTGGGCTGACTGTAGGCGCTGGCGCCAGCACTTCGGCCAGTGGCAGTGCAAGCACAGGCACAAGCGGCGGTCTGGGAGGTTTGCTGAACGGCCTGACCGGCAAAAAATAGAATTGCACCTGGCCGATTAGACGGCCTCCCCTACAGCGCCTACGCTTGGTTGAGACGAGAGACCCTTATAAGTCTCTCGTCTTTTTTATGGGCTGGCGTTAACGACTGCCGCGCCCTCCCGCACCGCGTCCAAGAACCGGCGGGCCCGAAACGCTGCTGCAGTTTGACCATGGAGTGTCCTATGCGCGTGTTGACGCCGTTGTTATTGCTTACCCTCAGTGCCTACGTCCAGGCCGAGACCCTTCCCAGCTTTCTTAACAGCAACGACACCATTCGCACCCTGCCGGTGCCTAACCTTCCCGCCGATGCCTATCGACCGGTCACACCACAGACCCAGGTGCCGCAGGCGCCTGCGACCCAGAACCAGCCCTTGCAGATGGACACCAAAGTCACCATCCGCAAGCTGCAGATCGAGGGCGGTACGGTCTACCCGCTGGCGGACACGGCCAAGGCCTACGCATCGCTGATTGGCCATGAGACCAACCTGGCGCAACTGATCGAAGCCACCCGCAGCATCACCCGCCGCTATCAGGACGACGGCTACCTGTTGTCCTACGCGTTCCTGCCGCAGCAGTCCTTCGAAAACGGCCTGGTGCGCGTGGTACTGGTGGAGGGCTACATCAAGGATTATCAGCAAAGCGGCGACATCGGCTCGGTGTCGGCCTACGTCGATAAACTCGCAGAAAAACTACTGGCTGAACGCCCTCTCACGCGCAAGACGTTCGAGCGCTATACCACCCTGATGGGCCGTATCCCCGGCGTAACCCTGCAAGCGCAAGTGCCACCGCCGGGCACCACGGATGGCGCCACGCACATGAACATCGAAGCCACACGCAAGCCGTTTACAACCAGCATGAGCCTGGTCGACGAAAACCGTGGCGGCACCCAAGCCTTGCTCACCGCCACCAGCAATGCCCAGACGTCCATGGGCGAACAGCTCAACGTCAGCGGCCTGTTCCCGCCGGGCGACGATAAAGAACACTACTACCGCGTGGGCTACAGCCAGTTCATCAACGCCGAGGGCAGCCAGTTGGTAGTGGGCGCCGAGCGCTACCGCGCCGACCCCAAAAGCAACATACAGCTGGACGGCGGCTTCGAACTCAAGCCGCATCAGGCGATCGATCGCTACACCATTGGCCTCAGCCATCCGCTGATTGCCTCACCCACCGAATCCTTGACCCTGGGCACACGCCTGTATGCCGTTGACCAGACCACGCGCTATCAACTGGTGGGCTACCCCAACCGTTTCGACATCGAAACCAACCTGCGCGCGCTGGCGTTCGAGGCCGACTGGCGCAAAGCCGACACTCGCCAATTACGCATCCTCAGCGCCGGCCTGTACCAAGGCATCAACGGTCTGGGGGCCACGACCCGCAGCGACCTGGAAGTCACCAAGCCTGACCTGGACTTCTTCCGCCTGCGCCTGTCCGGCGTGCAAAGCGACAAGTTTTTCGATAACTGGCAAGGCGTGCTGTCGGGGGCGTTCTACTGGAGCGACGACACCTTGCCCGACAGTGAACGCGCCACCTTCGGCGGGCAGAATTTCGGCCGCGGATATCCCGACGACCAAGCCTCGGGTGACAAGGGTTGGGGCGTGGCCTATGAGGTCAACTACAGCTTCAACCGTGCCGGCGACTGGGTGAAGGTTCTGCAACCCTACGTGGTTCTCGACCGCGCCAAAACCTGGTTCAACGAGCTGCCGGTCAAAGGAAACGACATGTCATCGGCGGCTGTGGGACTGCGCTTTGGCGACAACAAGTACTACAACATCGCCCTTGAAGCCGCCAAGCCGATGTCGGACATCGCCCTGGACAGCTTCAACCGGCGGCCACGGTATACGCTGAGTTTCAGCTATCAACTTTGAGTGTTTGCGGTAACAGCCGTGTTCCTGGCCAATGGACTTGTCTTTGGCCAGGGGGTTGGTCTGTAGCCAGTGGTTTGTCCTTAGCCAGTGGGTTGGTCTGTAGCCATTGGCTTTGTCTTTGGTCAGCGGGTTTGTCCGTGGCGAGCGGGCTTGCCCTGCGTTGGGTCGCGAAGCGGCCCTGACCTAGTCGCCGCATTTTCCCCTTCAAAACCGCGTTGGCAGGTTTAGGCGCCGCTTCGCAGCGCAACGCGGGGCAAGCCCGCTCGCCACAGGCAAGCCCGCTCGCCACGGACACGCCTCTCGCCGCAGAAAGCCCGCGCCTACAGTTTGTGTTTGATCAGCGGAAACAGGCTGTTGAGGGTATCGATCAACCGCACCAGATAGATGGGTTTGCGAAACAGGTCCAGCACCTGCAAGCGCAGCATGTCGCTCACGTCATCCATCTCGGCATGACCGGACATCACGATCACCGGCAAGTGTTGGCGATCGGTGTGTTCGCGCAGGCGCTTTATCAAGGAGATGCCACTTTCCTCAGGCATGCGCAGGTCAGTGATGACCAGCGCGATGTCGGGGTTCAGGGTCAGCTCCTGCAGCGCGTAGGTGACGGAGGTGGCGGTAAAACAAACGAAGCCCTCGTTCTCCAGCGACTCCGCCAGTTCTACGAGGGCATCTTCTTCGTCGTCCACCAACAGGATTTGTTGGCGAAAAGGTGCGGATGCAGCATTCATGGGTACTACCTAGCATTGCCAATCAATAACGAGCGTACTCACAGGATGCTGCCTGCAACTTACGTCGTGGTAATGGCGCTCTGAATTTTACCGAAGAAGATCGTGATCTGAGGCCCCAGTGTCGTGCCTGCGGCGAGTACAACCAGCGCCACAATGGCCACGAGGATGAGGTATTCAATCGCCGTCGCTCCCTCTTTATTGTGCAAGAGCAACTGAAGCTGAACATGCAGTTTCATCAACAGATCAAGTACCATCGTACTTCTCCTCTGGCGACTGAACGCCATAGCAAGGGATTGCACAGTCATTGTTTACGTTGTGGTAATCGCGGTCTGGATTT
Source organism: Pseudomonas sp. MF08831 (assembly GCF_059862645.1). Taxonomy (NCBI): domain Bacteria; kingdom Pseudomonadati; phylum Pseudomonadota; class Gammaproteobacteria; order Pseudomonadales; family Pseudomonadaceae; genus Pseudomonas; species Pseudomonas sp. MF08831. Next base: position 32,494 of record NZ_JCBCUX010000002.1, read on the forward strand.
TGCCAAAGAACAACGTGATCTTCGGTCCTAGCGTAGTACCGGCTGCCAGTATCACCAACGCTACAATTGCCACGAGAATAAGGTATTCAATCGCCGTGGCGCCTTCCTTGCGATGAAAAAGCAGCTGGAGTTGAACGTGAAGTTTAATCAACAGATCAAGGATCATTGTACTGCTCCTTTGGCGACCAGGCGCCCTATCACGGTGTCCTGCACAGTAATTGCGATGTGCCATCTGAGCATTGTCAACAAACCCCACACTCACAACTGTAAGAACGGATTAATCACAAAGTAGTGGGTGCTTTGCTGACGCCTTAAATCCGTGATTTCAAAGGCTGAACCCGGCCCCACGAAGAAATCTTTCTGTCAGTAATGGCATTTCGTCCTAGCTGAACTACCTTCAAATAGCGAAATAGTTAGTCAGCTGTTCATAGCAGCCGGTTGCGTGATTGGCCTGTTCGGATAGACGGGCTGTGGTGCAACAGGAAAAGGAGAGCCGTCGTGAACACACGTCTGAGTATGATACTGGCTGGCGTGCTTTTGGTCGGCGCACTGTTTGCCGGTTATTGGGGATTGGTGCTCAGTCGTGAACCTGCCCCGGCGCCGCCACCGCCGCCCCAGACCGCGCCGGTCGAAAAGGCCGTCGCCGTGGTGGAAGACCAGACCCGCCAGCCGGTGGTCGTGCTGGCCCACGATGTCCCCCCCTTTGTCGCCCTGAATGCCGCCGACCTCAGTGTAGAAAAACTGCGCACGGTGCCAGCTGGCAGCATGACCAGTGTCGACCAGGCCATTGGCCGCACGCCCTGGCGCGCGTTGCAGGCCGGCACCTGGCTCAACGAAGAAAGCTTCACGCCTGGCGGGCCTTTGGCGCGCATGATCCGCCCCGACGAACGCGCCCTGGCGGTGGCCGTGGATGAAGTGATCGGCGCAGCCGGCCAGTTGAGTCCCGGCGACTACGTGGACGTGTTGCTCTATCTGCGCCAGGACACCGCCAACCTTGAACAGTCTGCCCAAGTGGTCGTCCCCGCCATGCGCTTGCTCAGCGTCGGCGACCAAATGGGCCTGACCAACGACGGCACTCCCGCCTCCCCGCCTGCGATGACCGCCGAAGAAAAAGCCCAACGCCGCGCGCCCTCGCGCACGGTTGTGCTGGCGGTGCCCGAGCAACTGTTGAGCCGGCTGATGCTCGCCTCCCAGGCCGGCACGTTGCGCCTGGCCGTGCGCAGTGCCGACGAACGCTTGCTGAGCCAGTACTGGGCCGGCGAAAGCGACGCACCGGGCAAGCTGCAAAGCGCCAACCGCGACCTCTATCAGTTCACGCAACTGGCCTTTGCCCAAGCCCCGAAAAAAGTCGCCCAGAGCGCTCCGCACCGCACCGGTGTGGAGGTGATTCGCGGCAACCAAGCAACCCAACAAACGCCTGATTGAACAAGGATGCTGTGCATGAGCCGACGTTTCGCACCGGTGTTCACGCTGAAAATTGCCTGTGCCCTGCTGCTGTCGAACCTGTCGGTGGGCGGGGCCGTGGCCGCCACCGGCAACTGCAGTAGCTTGGGCCAATTACCCGCAGCCCTTTCGGTGGGCGAAGGCCTGCAACAGGAGCTGCAATCACCGGTGGCGATCACGCGCCTGGCCATCGGCGATCCGAAAATCGCCGACGTGCACCTCAACGGCGATCGCGGTTTCCTGCTGACCGGCATCGCCTCCGGCACCACCAGCCTGATGGTCTGGACCGCCTGCTCCAACACGCCGCGCCAGAGCATGGTGTTCGTCAAAGGTAAGGCCACAGCGGCGCTGACCAGTCTGTCACTGGCACCCGCGGATGACCCCTCGCTGCCCAGCCAGGTGCAGACCGACATCCGCTTTGTCGAGGTCAGCCGCACCAAACTCAAGGAAGCCAGCACCAAGATCCTGGGCATGGGCAAGAACTTCTTCCTCGGCAGCCCCAACCTGTTATTTCCCACGCCCAGCACCTTCAAGCTGCCGGTGAGCGCTGACCAGTTCAACATCGGCTTTGGCGGCGGGCGTGTCTCGGCGATGATCAACGCCCTGGAAAGCAGCGGTTTTGCCTACACCCTGGCACGCCCAAGCCTGGTGGCCATGAGCGGGCAAAGCGCGACCTTCCTCGCCGGGGGCGAGATCCCGATCCCGGTGCCCAGCAGTGGCAGTGACACCATCTCGATCGAGTACAAAGAGTTCGGCATTCGCCTGACCCTGACCCCCACCGTCATCGACCGCAACCGGATTTCCCTCAAGGTGGCGCCGGAAGTCAGCGAGCTGGACTACACCAACGCCGTGGTCATTCAAAACATCCAGGTACCGGCGCTGACCATCCGCCGCACCGACACCAGCGTGTCCCTGGCCGATGGCGAAAGCTTCGTGATCAGCGGCCTGATCAGCAGCAACAACACCACCAACATCAGCAAGTTTCCGGGCCTGGGCGACATCCCGATCCTGGGCGCGTTCTTTCGCGATTCCTCGGTCAACCGCCAGGACAAAGAGCTGCTGATGATCGTCACGCCGCACCTGGTTCAGCCGCTGGCCGCCAACGCTCAACTGCCGTCGTTGCCTGGCGAGAACCTGCGTAACTACGACCCGAACTGGTACCGCCTGTACTTCCTGGAAAACGGTAATTTCGACCGCAACAATGGGTTGTCACAATGAGCGATAGCCTGAGCCAGACCTTTCTGGCAATCACCCGCAACACCACTGATCTTGAGTGGCTGCAGGGCGCGCTGGCACCGCTTGGTCAAGTGGTCAGTGCCGGCAGCGGTACGCTGGACGAGTTACTGGCGCTGGTCGATGTGACCTTCGCCAACCTGGTGTTTGTCGGCCTCGACCGCGAGCATGTGGTGGCCCAGAGCGCGCTGATCGAAGGCGCGCTGGAAGCCAAGCCGATGCTGGCCATCGTCGCCCTCGGTGACGGCATGGACAACCAGTTGGTGCTCAATGCGATGCGCGCCGGGGCGCGGGATTTTGTCGCCTATGGTTCACGCTCCAGCGAGGTGGCCGGGCTGGTGCGCCGCCTGAGTAAACGCCTGCCGCCCGTGACCACCAACGCCCAACTGGGCGGCCTCACGGTGCTGTACGGCACTCAAAGCAATGCCGACGGCGCCCTGCTCGCAGGTCACTTGGCGCTGGTTGTACAAAAGAGCGGCCAGCAAACCCTGCTGCTGGACCTGGGCCTGCCACGCGGTGACAGCCTGGCGCTGCTGGGGCTGGAAAGCTCGTTCAATTTTGGCGATGCCCTGCGCCACCTGCGGCGGCTGGACGCGACCTTGATCAACAGCGCCTTCACCTCTGCCGAGGACGGCCTGCGCATCCTCGCCTACGCCCCCAACGATGAGCCCCTGGAGCAGACCAGCGCTGCCGAGCTGTACATGCTGCTCAGCGCCCTGCGCCAGCACTTCCAGCACATCGTGGTCAACCTCGCCGGCCAGCAGGACAGTGAAGCGCTGCGCACCTTTGTCAGCCACTGCGACAAGCTGCTGTGGTGCACCGATCAAAGCGTACTCGACTGCCGTCGCAACCTCGCGATACTCAACCAGTGGCGCGAAAAAGGCATGAAACTGGAGCACGCCAAGCTGCTGGTCGATCGCTATATCAAAAGCTGCGCGCCCGATTCCGAGGCGCTGGGAAAGAGCTTCGGGCTGGAGGTAATCGCCGTGTTGCCATTGAGCCCGGAAGTACGCCTGAATGCGAAAAACCAGGGCCAGACCTTATTCGCCCTGGCCCCGCGAGAACCGCTGACCCTTGGCCTGAAAACCCTGGGCGAACGCCTGGCAAAACGCTCCGAAGGCATGAAAAAACAATCTCATAACTGGCTTGACCGCCTGCTGGGCACCGGCAAATGAACGGCGAAAAACTCTTCGGCGCCCCCGCTCGCGGCATCGGTGGCAACACCGACCACGATGGGCTCAAGTTGGTGCTGCATCGGTACATCATCGATGCCATCGAAGAGTCGGGCAAGAATCTGCTGGAAGGCTCACGCCCGCTGCTGGCGCAATTTGTCATCGACAAAGTGGCCGAATACATCAACCGCATGCACCTGGCGATCTCGCGCTATGAAATGGAGCGCCTGGCCGAAGAAATCGTCGATGAACTGACCGGTTTCGGCCCACTGGAAGTGCTGCTGCGCGACCCGTCGGTGACGGAAATCCTGGTCAACGGCCCCCACCGGGTGTTTATCGAGCGTGACGGTTTGCTGCATCAAAGTGACCTGCGCTTTATCGACTCGCACCACGTGGAGCGCGTCATGCAGCGCATCCTCGCGCCTCTGGGCCGGCGTCTGGACGAGTCCTCGCCCATGGTGGATGCGCGCTTGCCCGATGGCAGCCGGGTCAACGCGATCATCCCGCCGATTGCCCTGGACGGGCCGTGCCTGTCGATTCGGAAATTTCGCAAGGACATGCTCAAGAGCAGCGACCTGGTGGCCATGCAGACCATCGACCAGAATATCTTCGACTTCTTCCAGGAAGCGGTGGGCAAGCGCTGCAACATCCTCATCAGCGGCGGCACCGGCACCGGTAAAACCACGCTGCTGAATATTCTCAGTCAGCTGATCAACCCGCATGAGCGGCTCGTCACCATCGAAGATGTGGCCGAACTGCAACTGGGTCACCCTCACGTCGTGCGCCTGGAAACCCGCCCGCCGAACGCCGAGGGCCATGGTGAGGTGAAAGCCAGCGACCTGATCCGCAACGCCCTGCGGATGCGCCCCGACCGCATCATTCTGGGTGAGATTCGCGGCGTGGAAGTGCTTGATGTACTGACCGCCATGAACACCGGCCACGACGGTTCCATGAGTACCGTGCACGCCAACAACGCGGCAGACGCGTTGCTGCGCCTGGAAACCCTGGTGGGCTTGACCGGCCGTGTGGTGGCGGAGAAAACCCTGCGACAAATGATCTGTGCGGCGCTGGACGTGGTGATTCAACTGACCCGCCTGCCGGACGGCCGCCGTTGCGTCAGCGAAGTGGTCGAGGTGGTGGGCATCCGTGAAGACGTGTACGTGACCAACACCCTGTTCCGCCATGACCGGCGCACCGGCTTCGGCTTCCTGCGCGAGGCGGTCAACCCGGCCGGTGAAAAACTGCGCCGCGAACCGTTACTGCCTTGAAGAGGACGCAAGCATGACCGGGGCCATCCTGCTGCTCATCTGCCTGATTCTGATCGGCCTGTCGATTCGCTCCTTCCAGATCGGTTTGCGCCGCGCCCAGACCGAACGCGTGCTCGGCCGCCTCGCCGAAGGCCAGCCGCAGCTCGTCGAAGAGAACAGCCAGTGGAGCGGCGTGGAGCGCATGTTCCTGCGCGCAGGCCTGGGCAAACCCAGTGACAACCTCGGCCTGTGGCTGGCGATCTGGGCGCTGGGCGCAGTCCTGGGCCTGCTGGTTGCCGGCTGGATCGGTCTGTTGGTGATGTTGGTGTTGCCGCTGCTGTTACTGCGCCTGTACATCGCCTGGCGCTATCAACGGCGGATCAAGCGCATGATCGAACAACTGCCGCAATTGCTCGACCACACCGTGCGCAGCCTCAAGGCCGGGCGAACCCTGGCCGACGCGGTGCTGGGCGGCATCGAGATTACCGAAGACCCGCTGCAACAAGCCATGGGCCGTATCCGGCGCAACGTGCAACTGGGCGTGAGCCTGCCGGAATCGGCCCACGACTTTGCCGAATTCTACGAGCGCGATGAGTTTCGCCTGTTCGCGCTGGGTTTGAAGGTCAACCACCGCTATGGCGGCAACGCCAGCGAGCTGTTGGAAAACCTGATCAAGATGATCCGCGAACGTGAGCAAGCTGCCCGCCAGCTGCGCGCGTTGACCGGCGAAACGCGCGTCACGGCCTATGTGCTCACGGCCCTGCCGATCTCGATGATCGGCTACTTCCTGGCGGTGAATCCCGCGTACCTGATGACCATGTGGAACGACGGCACCGGGCGCATTCTGTTGTTCGTGGCGCTGGTGATGCAGTTGTTGGGCTGCTTTACCTTGTGGCGCATGTTGCGGAGCGTATGAGATGGCGATTGCACTGCTGATCAGCGCTGTACTGTTCATCGCCGCCCTCGGGTTGGTGCTGGCCAACCTGATAAAACACCGGCGCGGCCAGCGCCTGGTTGCCCAACGTTTGCAGGGCCAGATGGCGCGCGAACACACGTTCGGCACGCTGATGCGCCAGCTGGGTAGCAGCCCGCTCGCGCAACGCTCGGTGAGCCTGGACAACGAAACCCAGATCCTGCTCAACCGTGTCGGTTGGCGCAAAGCCAACCAGCGCTCGATGTTCGCCGCCTTCCAGGTCGGTACGCCGTTGCTGCTGTTGATCATTACCCTGGTGGTCCAGGAGGTGATGTACCCCGCGACCGGCTCGCCGTGGCTGGCGCCGTTGCTGGCGCTCGGCATCGGTTATCTGTTGCCCAAGCGCATTCTGGCCAGGGCCGCCAAGGCGCGCCAGCAACGCATCTCCCGCGAGGTATCGACCTTCATTCCGCTGCTGCGCATCCTTTTCGAATCCGGCATGGCGGTTGAACAAGCGCTGCGCGTGCTGAGCATTGAAGCGCAACGTCTGTTGCCGGCGCTGACCCATGAGTTGCGCTTGATCCTCACACGGGTCGACTCGGGCCTTGAGCTGAGCGAGGAACTGGGCAAGACCGCTCGGCTGCTGGCCGTGGATGAATTCACCGACACCTGCACCATCCTCCAGCAACTGGTTCAGCAAGGCGGCGGCGCGATGAAATCGCTGCTGTCGCTCAAGCAATTGCTCGACGACCGACGCCTCACGCGGATCCAGGAATTCGTCTCGAAGATGTCGGCAAAAATGTCCGTGGTAATGATGGTGTTTTTGTTTCCCGCCTTGCTGATCGTGCTCGGGGGGCCCGCCTTTATTGGCATCACCCGGGCCTTGAGTAACTTATGAGGAGCGCCCGATGAAAGCCTTGATAGCCGGTTTGAGCCTGTTGCTGCTGAGTGGCTGCGCCACCAATGGCCAAACCCCGTGGGGCGCGTTTACCGGCACCGGCAGTTGCCCCAAGCCCAGTTCCGATCAGGAGCTGTCGCTGAACCTGGCCGATGAAATGGCCGGCGACGGCAAGCTGCACGCCAGCCTCGCCAACCTGCAAAGCTTGCCGGCCAATCTGCCCCAGGTGCGCCTGCGCCAGGCCAAGGCCTATCGCCTGCTCGGGCGCAGCGAAGCCGAGCCGTTGTACCGCAGCCTGATCGGCACCTGCATGGCCGCCGAAGGCGAACACGGCCTGGGGCAGATCGCTTCGGCCAAGGGCGATAACGGGCAAGCAATGGCCCACTTGCAACGCGCCGCCCGGCTGGCGCCTACCGACGAGAAAATCCGCAATGACCTGGGCGTGGTGTACCTCAACCAACTGCGCCTGGAAGACGCACGCTTTGAATTCATGACCGCCATGGAACTCAAGCAAAGCGACCCGCTGGCGGCGGTCAACCTGGTGACGCTGTTGATTTATCAGGACAACTGGAAGCAGGCCGCGCAACTGGTCAGCCAGATGGGCCTGAGCCCCGAGCAAGTCACTGAGGCCCAGGCCCGCGCCGAGAAACTCAAAGGCTCAGGCACGCCCGTCGCCAAAGCCAAGGATCAAGTCGCCGCCGTCAGTGATGCCGCAAGCCCCCCGAGGAATTGATGATGAAAACACCTTATCTCGCCAGCCTGGCCATGCTCGTGTTGCCCTTCAGCGCCATGGCCATCGAGCCCGGCCCGTCGTCGCCGCAGCAGGCCTTGACCGAGCAATGGCTGACGCTGCAGGTCACGGGCAGCGCGGCGTCGCAAACGCCCCAGAAGGCCTCTGCGGCCGAACGTGACAAGGCGCACCAGCGTTTACTGGACAGCTACAAGTATCCGATTCCGGAATATTTCGATCAGAAGGTGGGGGGCAAAACTCAAGGGAGTAATTGAGAAAAAACCTGCCAGGTCTCCATCAACAGGTGGGAGCGGACTTTCCCGCGATGACGGTGTTTCAGCTAATACAGCCGTGACTGATCCACCGCCATCGCGGGCAAGCCCGCTCCCACATTTTGACCGAGTTTAAACGGGCAGATCAGTGCGCCGTCACTCGCTGGCGCAGCGCTGAATTATTTGGCGATAACGCCAATGCCAATTGCGTGCGGTTGTGCATGTGCGTCAGGCGCAGTACTTGGGACACGTACAGCTTCACCGTGTTTTCAGTGATGCCCAATTCGCAGGCAATCTGATAGTTGGTCTGCCCCTTCCCCACCAGCCGTGCGACATCCAATTGGCGTGGCGACAACTGGTTGAAGATCGCCGGGATTTCCAGCGGCCCGGCGTCCTCGGCCGACACCTCGTCGCTTTCCCCCCCAGGCCGGCTGCTGCGCACTTTATCGAGGTCCTGATACAGGTCGTTGATGGACTCGGAAAGAAACTGCAGTTTCTGGTTCAAGTTACCCAGCTGCAGGTCCTTTTTGCGCTCTTGCAGCGCGGCTTCCTGGCGCTGCAAGCCTTCGAGCAACTCGTGCAGGTTGATCGGTTTCTGGTAGTAGTCCGCGATGCCTGCGCGCAGGGCCTTGATCACATCCTGCTTGTCGGCACGACCGGTCAACATAATGGCTTCGAACGCGCGCTGCTTACCGGCGATTTTTTGCAGGGCCTGCACCAACTCGATGCCATCCATCTCCGGCATATGCAGGTCGCACAGCACCAGGCCGATGTCGGCATCTTCGCTGAAACGCTTCAGGGCCTGTTGGCTGGATTCACATGGGACGCAGCGGTAACCGCTGCTTTCAAGAAATTCACAGAGCTCTTCCACGATCAGCGGCTGATCATCGACAACGAGCACTTTTACCGCAGAGGTAAGCTTGTTCACGCGCTACTCCATGCATTTCAAGCCAAAAGATTGACCATCCCTTTACGACACATATTCCCGTATATCTACTCATTAAACGTAGACGTACTTTCTGACTATGTACATAGCGTTAATCCCCCCTGACGACTAATGGATCCAAAACCACGCAACACTAAAACCCACCAGTAAAAACGGGGCGAATGGCTGCTTTTTTGACACACCGGGCGCCAGATAGCCCATGTGCTTTTTAAGATGTTGATTCATATGCGGCCAAAGCGTTGGCGCAACGATCAGCCAGACTAAGTTGGCGACTGCCGCCCCTACAAACGACCACAGCAAGTACTTCGCATCCGACACCAACGCCAATGCTGCAAGCAGCTTTACGTCCCCCGCGCCCAGACGACCGACGGCGTAGCCAGGCAAGGTCAGCAGCAGCGCCAGAAAAAACGCCAACAGCCCCTGCCCGGTCGACGCCCCCAGCCACGTGGTACCCGTCCAGAACAGATAGATCATCGCCAACAAGGCAACGCCCAGCGTCAGACGATTGGCGAGTAACCGCTGCCGAACATCCTGCGCTGCACACAGCACCAACCACACCATCACCACTGCGCCATGGATCACGTAAAAAACATCCCTTTTTGCCGATTGATTCTATGCTGATATCAAGTAGTAGCCGTCAGGGTAGACGCGGTGATGAAAACAAGCCTCCCGGATAAGCAAAAAGGCGCGGCAGCAATCGAATTCATTGCTGTGTTCGTGATTTTTTTTGCCGTGTTCTACGGCATGGTCAGCTATAGCCTGCCGCTGCTGTTGTTGCAGTCGTTCAACCAGGCGACGGCAGAAGCCGTGCGGCTGAGCGTGGCGCTGGACCCCAACATGCAGGGCTACGCCGCCGCCGTGCAAAACACCGCCAAAACCGCAGTCGCCAACCGTTTGCTGTGGATCCCGCCCGCCTACAAATTCGACGCCGCCACGCAAGTTACCACCACCTTCAACAGCGGCTTGTTGTTAGTGAAGATCAACTACCCCACAGCCAACCTGCAGGCGGTAATGCCGTTTATTGTCCTGCCCGGCATCGGCACGGTACCGCAGCTGCCGACGACGCTGCAGGCCACCTCGAGCCTGCAGTTTTGACCTCGGGGGACAAATTCTTCGGGCGCCTGCTCGGCCGAAGCAGCGCGCTGGCCCTGGACACGCCTGCGCCGCATGCCGCCGGGCTGCACCTGTGGTTGGACGCGCACGGCCGCGTGCTCGAAATCAGCGGTGCACTGCGTCCACATCTGGCGCAGTACACAGGTTCACCGCCCCTCCTGGACCTGTTGTGTGCCCACAGCGCGAGGGTGGTAGAAGGCGTTCCTGCCGATTGGCAGCGCCACAGCCTCGACCTGGATTTTCGCGGCGTCGCCGGGCAAGTCCTGCAAACGCGAGGCACGATTGAAGCCCAGGATAACGGCTGGCTGCTGCATGCCGTGGACATCGGCGATTTGCTCAATGGCCGGCACCTGGCAGAGCAGCGCGAACAGAATCAGCAATTGGCCAGCCTTGTGAGTGAACACCTGAGTGTGTGCAGCCTCAGCCGGCTGCCCGACGTGTTCAACGAACAGCTGGCCAGCGTGGCGCAACGTTGGCGCATCCCGTGCGTGGCCCTCGCGCTGCTCGATCAAGAGGACCAGGACTGGGTGATCTACAGCCAGTACGCCAACCACGATGCGCCCCTGTTCTGGCACGACGGGCAGCGCCTCGGCACCTGCCTGGACAGCCTCAACGGCACTGCCCCGCTGAGTTTGCAGGCACCTTATGGACGCGGAGAACACCCGCGGTTGCACAGCGTATTCAGCAATGCCGACGGGTTTCTGGTGCCGTATCGCGATGGCCAGGGCGTGGCCGCGTGGTTAATGTGCGGCGCGTACAACGGCCAGCCGCACATGCGCGACCGCGATTGGCTGAACCTCGCCGCCGCCCTCGCCGCGCCGTTGCTCGGCCGCCTGCGCGAGCAACGCCACCACCAACAATTGGAGCGCCTGGAAGCCCTGCAAGGCCTGCTGGGCACCGGCTGGTTCGAGTTGCTGCCGGCCAGTTCAGAAATCCAACTCGCGCCGCAATTGATGCGCAATATCGGCTCAGAGCAAGCCCAAACCCGGCAAGCCCTCGACACCTGGCTGGCGTTCATCCACCCCGCCGACCGGGAGGAACTGCACAGCCGCCTGCGCGACCTGCAGACCCTGGGCAAGCCGTTGCTCGCCAGCGTACGCCTCAACCGTGGCGACAGCGCCCAACCGCCCACCTGGTATCGCGTGCAGGGCCAAGTGCTGGGCGTGGGTGAGCAACGCCGCTGGGTCGGGTTCATGCTCGACATCAGCGACATCAAGAACCAGCAGGTGCAAGCCGATGCCGCCCATGCTCGCCTGGATAACCTGATTGCCAGCTCACCGGCGGTGATCTACGTGCAGCGCTACGTGAACGGCGCTCTGCTGCCGGTGTTTTTCAGTGACAGCCTGCTGCCGTTGCTGGGCCGCACCCTGGCCGAGTGCAGCCACGACAGCCTGGTGCAATGGGTGCATCCCGACGACCGCGACCTGTACTTTCAGCGCACGCGCCAACTGCTGCGCGAAGGCAGCGTGCGCAGTCGTTACCGTGTGCAGGACACACACGGCGATTACCACTGGCTGCTCGACGAAGCCAAATTGCTGCGCGACGACCTGGGCCTGCCGGTGGAAGCAATTGGCCTGTGGCTGGACGTCACCGACGCGACCTTGGCCGCGCAACAGGTCAAGGACAGCGAGGAGCGTTACCGAATTCTGGTGGAAGACTCCCCGGCGATGATCTGCCGCTACCGCCCGGACCTGACCCTGACCTTCGGCAACACGCCATTGGCCAACTACCTCGAATGCCGGCCCGCACAGTTGCGCGGGCTGAACCTGGGCAACTGGCTCTCAGCCGAACAGCGCGAGGCGTTTGTGCAGCGTATCGGGCAGTTGACCCCGGAGTTTCCAGTCAGCACCGCCGAAATCAGCCTGCAACTGCCCGGGCGCGAACACGCCTGGTGGGTCTGGTCGGACCGCGGCGTGTTCGATGAGCACGGTGCCCTGGTCGAGGTGCAGGCCGTGGGCCGCGACAACACCGAAGTGCGTCGCTCGCAGCAGCAACTGACGCAAAGCGCAAAAATGGCCACCCTCGGCGAAATGGCAACCGGCCTGGCCCATGAGATCAACCAGCCGCTGAACGTGATGCGCATGGCCGTCGTCAATGTGCTCAAGCGCCTGGGCAATGGCGACGTGCAGGTCGATTACCTCACCGAAAAACTCCAGCGCATCGACGCCCAGGTTCAACGCGCAGCCCGGGTGGTGGACCATATGCGCGTGTTTGGCCGCCGCTCGGAGGTCGAGCAGCAACCGTTCGACCCGGCCCAGGCAGTTGAGGGCACCCTGTCGCTGCTCAGCGAAGGCCTGCGCGGCAAAGGCGTGGAAGTTCGCCTGACCCAGGCGGACGTTCCCGTGCAGGTCAAAGGTTACGTCGACCAGCTTGAACAGGTGCTGATCAACCTGATGGTCAACGCCCGCGATGCCCTGCTGGGCCAGCGCGAAAAAAACCCTGAGCTGCGCCCGTGGATTGCCGTGCACACCGAACACGATAGCCGCCACGTGCGCATCTGGGTCGAGGACAACGGCGGGGGCATTGACCCGCGCTTGCTCGAGCGGATCTTCGAACCGTTCTTCACCACCAAGCCGATTGGCGTGGGCACCGGGTTGGGCCTGTCGGTGAGCTACGGCATCGTTGAAAACATGGGCGGACGCCTCAGCGTCAGCAATGGCGAACACGGCGCGCGGTTTTGTGTGGAACTGCCCAGGGCCACCGACGTTTAGATCACCAGGTAGGCCTCGCCGGTCTGGCCGCAGGTCAGGTTGGCGCCCACGTTCACATTCGTCAGGCTGATGCCCAACATGTTCAACAGGTTGTTGAGGATCGGGTTGAGCAGCGGCCCCAGCAGGCTGTCCACCACCGGGGTGACGATGGCGCTGACGCCGCCGAGCAGCGACACGACGCTTGCCGCCAGCGCGCCCAACGGGTTACTGCCGACCGGCTGGTACGCCGTAATGCCTACGCCATTAAGCGTGGTCGACAGGCTGCTGACCACATTGGTTGCCGGCGCGGCAGCCTGATAGGTCGGGGTGAGGCCCACGTTAGGTGGCGTGGCGAACGGCGCAGTACTGGAGAACACCAGGGTCTGATTGCTCGCCGCAATCGGGCTTAGCACCTTGATCGCGACGCCACCGCCGGCGAACGGTACACGCGTACCGCAAGTGCCGATTCCGAGGATTTCATGGCAGGTCTTGGTGCCGATATCGATCAGCGCCAAAGGCGCCACGGTCATCGGCAAGGTGCTGGAAAACGCATTGGTGACAGCGCCCACATTCAGCGACGCCAGCGAGGTGGTGGTGTAGGCCGTCAGGCTCTTGGTGCCAGCGCTGCCCGTCGGGCAACTGTAGGCGGTGACATAGCTGCTGGCGCCGCCGGCATCCAGCACGATATTGAGCGGCAGGTTGCCCGGCAACGCCAGCAGGTCCAGTTGTTGGCAGCCGGCCCCCAGCAAACACAGCGCCGAGTTGATCGTGCTCACCAGGTTCAGGCTCAACAGGCTGTTGATCACCGGCGTCAGCGGCCCCACCAGGTTATTCACAGCCGTGGTGAGCCCCGACAAACTACTCAGCACCGGCAGGCTGACCGTCACCTCGGTGCGCACCTGGGCAGTGCGCACATAAATCGCATTCGGCCCCTGGGGGTTGGCCGCGGCCAACGCCGGGTCGCCAATCGCCGAGAGTTGCGGCGGCTCGATCACTTTGACCTGCGTGGTGATATTGGCCAGCCCCAGCAGGCTGACGGGTAAGGTCGCGGCAGCCGCACTCTGGCTGTTGGACAGCTGCACCACGCCCTGAATCAGCTGGAACACCTGCAGGTTGGCATTCAGCGCGGCGGCGGTAGTGCCCGTCTGCAACTGCAGGATCTGCCCGAGGGTCAGCGGGGCCTGGTTGATGGCGGCGATTTTCAAGCTGCCCAGGGCCGTCAGTACATCCGCCGTCGCGCCGTTGGCGGTGAGCACCGTGATTGCGGCCTGGATCAACTGCGAGGCGGTGACATTGGTGTTGAGCAGTTGGGTGTAGTTACCTGCGGTCACGCCCAGGTTGATCGCCAGTTGGTCGAGGTAACTGAGCAGGCTGATATTGGTATTGAGCAAGCCATTCCAGCCGGCGAGTGTCAGGTTGAGGTTGCCGCCGAGCAAGCCGCTGAACAAGGGGTTCAACAGGCTTGCGCTGGCGGTGTTGACGCTGGCCAACGTGCTGTTGATGGTCAGTTGGGCCAAGGATGGCGTGGGCTTGGCCGCCACCGCCGTGGCTGACAGGACCGTGTTGAGGCTGACCGGGTTGCCGGAAAACAGCGCCCACACGCCGCCGGCCACGCTGGTCGTGACGGTTTTGCTGGCCACTACCTGAATGGCTGACGACAGCGCGGGGTTTGCGCTGAACGTGCGCTGGCCCGAGGCGCCAGTGGTGACGGAGCCACAGCTGGTCACCAGGGTGTTGCCGTTGCCCACCACGAAATAATTGCGCGCCACGCTTTGCCCGGCGTAGGCCGCCGCACTCAACCCTGCCAGGCAGGTGCCATTGCGGCTGACAGCTTCCAGCGCTGCCGTGTCCGCCACGCCTTGCAACTTGCGCTTTTCCAGGTACAAACGGCCGCTGTCGATCACCAGCAAGGTAAACGCCAACACCACCGCCAATACGCCGGCGGCCATCAAGCCAATGGCGCCGCGCTGCTTGCAATGAAATCGGGGAGACATCGAGCACTCCTGTGCCGGCGAGTCGCCGAGCGCTTACTCTCCTGGGGTGTCTTTGAGTGTAGACAAGGGCTGAGGGATGCGCTGACTCAAGGCTGCAGGAGATCCAATGTGGGAGCGGGCTTGCCCGCGATGGCGGTGGGTCGGTCACAGCATTATTGACTGACACTGCGCTATCGGGGGCAAGCCCCCTCCCACAGGGAATTGGGGAAAGGTTTAGTGCGGCGGGTAGTTGGAGAGGATTTTGCTGACGGTGGTGCGGATGGCGTTGTTGCGGTCCTGTGGATTTGGGCTGCTGGCCATCATCTGCTCGTCACTGCCGCGCCACACCAGCTTGCCGTCCTTGCCGTCCAGCAAGTCGATCTGGATGGTTGCGACTTTGTAGGTGATGTTGCGCGTTTCGTTGTACATCGGCGCGCCCCAATAGCCATTCCATGGACCACCCCACGCGCCGCCGTAGTTGGTGGTGACTTGTTGCTGGCGGTCTTCGACGATCAAGTAAGCCTGCACGTTCAGGTCAGCCTTGGTGCCGGCTGCGGCGGGACGCAGGCCGCGTTGGTCAAGTTGTTCGCCCACGGCCTGGCGGATGCGCTGCTCGGTGAGGTCGCTCTTGATCCGCGGATCATCCGGGCGATATTGCAGCGCCGGGTCTTTCCAGGCCCAGTTGCGGTAGGCGCCGAAGTCGCGGCTGGCGTCAAAGTCGTGGTTGACCTGGTTGGACTGGCAACCGCCCAGCAACACGACAACAGCAAGTGCAGCAATGCGACGAAACATGGTTTATCTCCAAAAGACAATTCAGCCTGAGATGAGAATAGCTGCTAACTGGGTGGATAGGCGCTCATTGCCTTCTGCATCGCTTCGCGCAAGGCATCGGCCCGTTGGCTCAGGCTGCCCTGGCTGGCGGTTTCGGCGCTGGTGCTCCACACCGGCTGGCGTGTGCGGGCATCGAACAGGCTGATGCGCGCCACGGCGACCGTCACTTCATACGTGCGCACCACCGGCACGGTGTTGTACATGCCGTAGCCATTGCCATAGCGGTTATAGCCGCCGTAGCCGTAGCCATAGTCGTCCTGGACCTGGCGCAGCCGTTTTTCCAGACGCACATCGGCGCTCACCAGCAGGTCGGGCGCACGGTTGTCATGCAAGGGTCGCAGGCCTCGCTGGTCGAGCGCGCCACTGACCGCCTCGGCAATCTGCGCCGAGTCGGCCCAGGCTGTGCCCGCCGGCAGTTGGCCGTTGAGCCAGCCCCAGCTGCGGTAGGCGCCATAGTCGCGCACCGGCGCCGGGTAGGCGCTGGCATCAAAGGTGTTGGCCGCCTGGGCCGGTGCCGGGGGCATCGGCGCGGAAGCGGCCACGTAGGGATTGGGGCTGGAGCAGGCGCTCAAGCCCACCGACAACAGGATCAAACAGAGACGACGCATTTCGACCTCCGCAGACTGGGCCGCTTAAACCGGACGGCAAATCCAGTGCAAATAACGCCCAAGTCCGGCAAAGCTTGGGTGACGACGGTGAGCGAGTTCCATCTCCAACAAATCCTGCACATCGGCGCGGGCCTGGAATTCCACCGGCATGTAGTCGTGGAACACCCGCACGCCACTTTGGCTTTCGACCTGCCAAAGCCCCTCGAGTTGCGCCGCCAACTCCCGCGGGTCGAGCGGCTGCTGCGGGGTGAGGCTCTGCTTCTCGCCGGCCATGTCGTTCTTGCGCATTTTGCGAAAGTGACCTTTGAGCAGGTTGCGGTAAATCAGCGCATCGCGGTTGTAGAACGCCAGCGACAGCCAGCCGCCCGGCACGGTGAGCTGGTGCAGCACCGGCAGGATCGCATGGGGTTCGGCCAGCCATTCCAACACAGCGTGGCATAGCACCAAATCGTAGGGCTGGGTGAGTTGGCCGAGCAGTTCTTGCCAGGGCGCATGGATAAAGGTTGCGCTCTGGCCGGCGTCGGCGAAGCGTTGGCGCGCGCCTTCGAGCATCGGCTCGGCGGGCTCGGCCAGGGTCACTTGGTGGCCGCGCTCGGCCAGCCACAGCGACATATGCCCCAGGCCTGCGCCGATATCCAACACCCGCAATGGACGGTCCGGCAGCGCTTCGATCAGGTCGGCCTGGAGCACCGCCAGGCGAATTGCGCCTTTGGCACCGCCGTAGATTTTCTCGGCAAAGCGCGTGGCCAGCTGGTCGAAATGACGATCACTCATGGGCAAACCGCCGTTCGCTGTCGGCCAGCTTGGCGCGCACCACCTCGTTCATGTCCAGGCCCAACTCGCTGCACAGCAACAGCAGGTACAACACGATATCGCCGACTTCCTGCCCGGCGTGGGCCAGTTTGTCGGCGGGTAGCTGGCGCGATTGGTCTTCGCTCAGCCATTGGAAGATTTCCACCAGCTCGGCCATTTCCACACTGGCGGCCATGGCCAGGTTTTTCGGGCTGTGGAACTGCTTCCAGTCGTTGTTATCGCGGATGCGGTGCAGGCGTTCGGTGAGGTGTTCGAGGTTCATGCGGGGGCTCCTGAAGGTGT
This sequence comes from Pseudomonas sp. MF08831, assembly GCF_059862645.1. Classification (NCBI taxonomy): domain Bacteria; kingdom Pseudomonadati; phylum Pseudomonadota; class Gammaproteobacteria; order Pseudomonadales; family Pseudomonadaceae; genus Pseudomonas; species Pseudomonas sp. MF08831. Next base: position 49,658 of record NZ_JCBCUX010000002.1, read on the forward strand.
ATAGCTTCGGGGGGATCAGGGATGAAGGCAAGTGAATCCCGGTGGTGTGTTTGAGGGCGCCATCGCAGGCAAGCCAGCTCCCACAGTTGAATCGGGTGTAGATCAAACTTGGGGGGGGGCTGAGGGCGCCATCGCGGGCAAGCCCGCTCCCACATTTGAATCGGGTGCAGATCAAACTTGGGAGGGGTTGCTGAGGGCGCCATCGCGGGTAAGGCTGCGCCTGCATTGAATCGGGTGTAGATCAAACTTGGGCGGGGTTGCTGGGAGCGCTATCGCGGATAAGGCTGCGCCTGCATTTGATAGGTGTTTGCGGGCTTGTTGTGGCGAGCGGGCTTGCCCCGCGTTGGGGCGCGAAGCGGCCCTGAAATCTGACGACGCGAGACATGAGTCTTCTGGGGCTGCTGCGCAGCCCAACGCGGGGCAAGCCCGCTCGCCACAATGGAGTGGGTGGGCTGGGGTGGGCGGGTGGCTAATCGACGACGCTGAATTCGAGGCGGGCGGTTTGGCCGGCTTCGTCGAGGACGCTGAGCTGGTAGCGGCCCAGCTGTTCGAAGCTGGCGTTGATGCTGTCCTGATTGGCGCTGTCGCCCAGCGGCGCGCCGTTGAGGAACCACCAGCGCCGGCCACTGCCGCCCAGGGCAGAGATTTTCAAGTGCAGGGCCTGCTGGCTGGCGGCGGGCAGGCGCAGTTGGTCGCCTTCGCGTACGCCGACGATGGACAGCGGCGACGAGGCGGCCAGCGCTGGCGGCGGGCAATCGGGGTCGGCAGCCGGGATGCGCGCCTCGCGGCGCTCCGCCCTGGGCAGCCAGGGCTCCAGCGGTGCCGGCCACAAGGCGATATTTTTGGCCACTGCGCCAGGGCAATGCGCGTCCACCCGCAAGCCTTTGGCATTGACCCACACGCTTTCCATCAATCCCACGCTCAACGGCTGATCCAAGGCCTGCAAGGTCGGCGGCGTGGTGTTGTCCAGCGTCCAGGCAAAGCGCTGACGGCGGCAATTGGGGTCGCTGCGGCTCATGGGCTGGCCCAGCGGCCAACAGATCGCGGCCACGCCAACATTGGCAGGCACCGGCCTGACGGGCGCGCTGATCCCGCGCTGGCTGTCGCGGTTGGTCAGCACATCATGCACCTGCAACATCAACGGCGCCGCCGACGCCAGCCCGAACTGCCCCGGTACGGGCGTGCCGTCGGGCCGGCCAATCCACACGCCGATCAGGTAGCGCGGCCCCACACCCAGCGCCCAGGCATCGCGAAAGCCATAGCTGGTGCCGGTTTTCCAGGCCAGCACCGGGCGCTGCATCAGCTCGGCACGCGGGTCACGGTCGGGCCGCGCCTGGCCGCTGAGGATGCGCCGCACAATCCAGGCGGACCCTGGCGACAGTAAAGGGCGTTCTTTAAGCGTATCGTCCGGCTGTAATCGGATAGCAGCACTCCTGCCGTCGCGGGCAAAGGCGCTGTAACCGCTGACCAAGTCCTCCAGACGGCTGCCCGCCCCGCCCAGAATCAGCGCCAGGTTCGGCTCGGCCAACGCCGGCAATGCCAGCGGCACGCCGCCGATGCGCATCTGCGCAGCAAACCGTTTCGGCCCGTAGGCCTCCAGCAACTGCACCGCCGGCAAATTCAATGAACTGGACAGCGCGGTACTCGCCGGCACTGCGCCGCTGAAACCCATGGAGAAGTTGCCTGGCCGGTAATCGCCATAACGCCGGGGCACGTCCTGCAGCAGCGACTCGGAGTGGATCAACCCCTCGTCCAGCGCCATGCCATACAGAAAGGGTTTCAAGGTCGAGCCGGGCGAGCGCAGTGCGCTGATCATGTCGACATGACCAAAGCGCTTGGCGTCATTGATATCCACCGAGCCGAGGTAGGCGCGCACGGCCATGGTTTCTTCCTCCACCACCAGGATGGCGGCGGAGGTGTGTTCCGGCAGCCGCGCGCGCCAGCCCAGCAGCAGGTCTTCGAGGCGGCGTTGCAGCGTGGCGTCCAGGGTGGTACGGATCAGCGGCGGGCTGTCCGGACGGTTGAGGCGGCGGGCCAGCAACGGCGCAAGGCTGGGTTCGAGCCGAGGGGCGAGCAGCAGCGGCTCTTGCAGGGCTTCATCAACGGCCGACTGCGGCCACACCTGGAATTCGGCAAGGCGGCGCAGCACTTTGTCGCGGGCCTGCTGGGCACGTTGCGGGTGGCGATCCGGGCGCAGACGGCTCGGCGCCTGGGGCAATACGGCGAGCAACGCGGCTTCGGCATGGGTCAACTGCGCCGGGGACTTGCCCAAATACGCCCAACTGGCCGCCGCCACGCCCTGCAACGTCCCGCCAAAGGGCGCGCGGTTCAGGTACAGATTAAGGATCTCGTCCTTGGACAAATGCCATTCCAACTGCGCAGTGCGCCACAGCTGACGCAGCTTGCCGTGGAAAGTGCGCGAATGCGGGTCGAGCAACCTCGCCACCTGCATCGACAAGGTGCTGCCGCCCGACACCACGCGCGCGCCGGTCAGGTTCTGCCACGTCGCCCGCAGCAGCGCCAGCGGGTTCACGCCGGGGTGCTCGTAAAACCAGCGATCTTCGTAGGTGAGCAGCGCGTCCAGGTAGTACGGCGACACCTCACGGGTCTGCACCGGATACCGCCACACGCCATTGGCGTCGGCAAAGCGCCACAACGGCGTGCCATCCTCGGCCAGCACCACGCGCGCCAAATCATCCTTGGGCAAAGGCAGCGGCCACATACGATCCGCCAGCCACAACAGCGCAATCACCAACAACACCAAACCCACGCCCACGCGCAGTAAATGTGGGAGCTGGCCTGCCTGCGATGACGGTCTATCAGTCACCTCACTCACAACGGCCCCACCCCGCCCACAACAAATCGCAAATTCAACCCCGCAAACCTCTATGCTTCACGGAACTAGCCGCGACCCTTCGCGACCAAAGGCCCAGTGCTGGCAATTTCGTCCACTTATTCATCGAGACACACCTATGCAAGCAGACTTTTTCGGATGGTTGGGTAACACGATTGGCCTGATCATCCACTACATCGTCGAATTCTTCAGTGGGCTGTTCAATATGCTCACCCATGCCGGTGGCGACTTCGTCGATGGCATGTCCCGCGCACTGGGCATGGACACCTCGATCATCAGCATCATCACCCTGATCATCGGCCTGCTCTTCCTGTATTCGGCCGTTCGCGCCTTCATGCGCGCCTCGATCATCCTGGGCGTCATCTGGCTAATGCTCGGCCTCTGGCTACTCAGCTGGGTCGTCCACTAACCTCACAACCCCCCACTCCCCTGTAGGAGCTGGCTTGCCTGCGATAGCGATCTATCAGCCACCAAAATGTGCTGGCTGACCCGCCGCCATCGCAGGCAAGCCAGCTCTCACATTTAAACCCAGTGCCTACCGCCAGGTATCAGCGCCCCTTGATCACCAGATCCGCCGGCGTCTCCCCCACTGCCTGCCAGTTCGGCCGATACATCGACTCCACCTGCGGCGGCGGCACGCGATAAGTCCCCGGCGTCACCGCACGCGCCAGGTACAACAAGTGCGTGGTGGCGCCATAACCCTCCAGGTTCATCGCCGCCACATAGCGGTCATCGCGGAACTCCTGGTGCTTGAGCGACGCGTTCTGCATCGACTCGCGCCACTCTTTCACCTGGCTGCTGGCGTTTTCCAGGCTGGCTGCACTTTGTGCCAGGTTCTGGTTCTCCAGCTCCAGGCCAGCCGGCAACAGATCAACCACCAACGCGTCCGGTACACGCTGCTTGGCGCTGACCGCCACATGCACCAGCACCAGGTCACCGCTGTTGACGTTATGCAGGTTCAACGGCTGGCCATTCATGCCCAGGTATTCGCGGCGGATATTCAGGTTGTCGCCGCCCGGTGCCGGTGGCACTTGGGGGTAACCCGAGATCGTCAGTTGCTGGTAAACCGGCGCCTCGCCCTGATTGCTCAGGGTCAGGTCGCTGGACAGCTGCTTGCCATCCAACGCCAGCGTCGATTGTTGGTTGTTCAACGTTTGCACACCGCCACTGCCGGTCAGCGACACCTGCCAGTTCGACTCCGGCTGGGAAAACCCGAGGCGCCCGGCCAGGAACAGTGAATTACGCTCCTGGGTCGAGAGATAAGGGCTGGCGGCCAACTGGTCCGAGAGCGTAAACAAACGCTCCTCGCGCTTGCCCTTGGCCAAGTCGTTTTCTTCAAGCAATGCCAGGATCATCGCCTGATCACGCAGCGGGCTGCCGTAGTCGGCCAGCCACTCGTTGGCATTGCGTTGCGCCGCCAGGCCGGCAAGCAAGGCTTGATCGGCACGTGGCTGATCGCCCATTTTTTGCAGGGCAATGGACAACTGCACCAACGGCAACCCGGAGCGCGCCTCGCTGCGGCGCTCAAAGATACTGCGCAACGCGCCCAATGGCGCTTGCTGACTGCGCGCCAGCACCATGCCGGCATAGGCCTGCACGGCAAAGCGGGTGTGGTCGGCGTTGTCGCTGTAATCCACTTCGATCAGGTTACGTTCCTGCACGTAGCGCAGCAGGCGTTCGCTGGCTTTCTTCAGTGCTTCAGGCGGCACGGCAAAGCCCTGGTCGCGGGCGCGCAGCAGGAAGTCGGTGACATAAGCAGTCAGCCAATACTCCTCTTCGCCGTCGGCGCCCCACAAACCAAAGCTGCCGTTGTAGCGCTGCATGCCCAGCAGGCGCTCGATGCCGAGCTCGATCTTGCGTTTGCGTTCGCTGTCCGACTCGCCCTTGACGCCCAGGCGCTTGAGCAGGGCGGCGTCGGCATACAGCGACGGATACAGGCCGCTGGCGGTCTGCTCGAGGCAGCCATAAGGGTAAGCCTTGAGTGCACTGATCTGCGCGCCGAGGTTCAGCGGCGGCCGGCTCGACAGGCTCAACAGCGCTTCGCGCCCCGAGGCATCGAACAGGTCCAGGCTGCCGACCGGCAAGCTCCACGGCTGATCCTTGAGCACTGCGCGGTAATGCTTGAGCAGCGCCGGGTAGGCCGGGCGCACACCCAGGGTCCACTCACGGCTGAACGGCGGCAGGTTTTCGCCCGGCAGGTCGAGGCCATTTACGGTGACCTTGACCTTGCCCTGCCCTAACCCGCCCCAGGCTTTGACCGGGATGCGCAAGGTGGTGCGCTGGCCTTGCTTGAGTTCAACGGACTGCGCGCCGCTGTTGACCAGCTCCAGTTGCCCTTCAGTGCTCAATTGCACATCGAGTTTCTGCGCTGTGCCCGACAGGTTGGACAGGTCCAGCGCTAACGTGGTCTGGTCACCACCGGCGAGAAAGCGCGGCGCCGACAGCTCGGCAATCAGCGGCGCGGCAATCACCGTCTTGCCTTCGGCCATGCCATAACGGTCATCGCTCCAGGCTTGGGCCATCAGGCGCAATTGGCCATTGAAGTCGGGGATATTGACGCTGACTTCGCCCTCGCCCTGTTCATTCAACGTCACGGGCGCGCTCTGCAACGCCACAATGGTCACGCTGGTGTCCGGGCGTTTGCCGCCCTTGGCCAGCGCCGCATCACCGCCGAAGGCCAGGCTGGCCAAACGGCCCTGGCCGGCCTCGATCAACTGGCCGTAGATATCGAACTGGTCCACGCCATAGGCCTTGCGACCAAACAGGCTGGAGTATGGGTCCGGTGTCGGGTATTCGGTGATATTGAGGATGCCCACGTCCACGGCCGCCAGCAGCACATGCACCTGCTTGGGCACGCTGCCGTCAGCGTTCCTGGCGGCGATCTTCACCGTCAGCGGTTGTTTGGGGCGCATTTTTTCCGGCGCGGTGAGGGTCAGGCCGAGTTTGCGCTGGGTGCGATCCAGTGGCAGGTGCAGCAAACCCACGGCCCGTTTAGGCGTGATATTGGCTTTGCGCTCACCCGGACGAATCACCAGCGCGCTGACGTACAGGTCATGGCGCGACCATTTGGGGTCGAGCTTCACGGCGAAGCTTTTGCCTTCGGCCGGCACATCGATTTCCTGCCACCACAGCGGCCCTTCACTGGATTCCACCAGCAGGTAGCCTTTACCGGCTGCCGGTGGCGTGACGGTGACATTGGCGGTATCGCCATCGCCATACGCCGGTTTATCCAACGCCAATTTGACTTGGTCGGGGCGCACGGCACCGCCTTCGGTGTTGTCCTGGGCCTGGTAACCGGCCCAGAAACGCAGGCTGCTGACCAGCCCGGTTTGCGGGTCTTCGACCTCGACACGGTACGGGCCCCACTCGACCTGGAAGCTGACCTTGGCGGTGTCGCCAGCCTTGATATTCAGGGTCTGCTCGTCGAGGTTGAGGAATTTCTCGTTGAAGTGGTAACTCCAGCCGTCGCTTTCCGAGTAGTTCCAGTAGTAGTCGCGGCGCTCACGCACCAGGCGCACCTTGAGGTTTTGCGCGGCGAGTTTCTGCCCGTCCTGGTTGGCCAGCAGCACTTCGAATTCCGCTGGGCCATCGCCGTTGGTTTCCTTGCCGTCAAACAAGCCACGCAGGCCCGGCAGTTGCTCGGCCGGCCAGATCGGCTGCACCAGGCGCCGAGTGATCGGGCGCCCACCTGACTCTTGCAGGCTGGCCTGCACGATCAATTGCAGGGGTGATTTGGCCTCGGCCCATTTGCTTTCCAGCGTCAGATCTTCCTCGCCCTTGGCGTCGAGCACGCTTTCGTCCAGCTCGAAATCCTGACTCAGTTCTTCTTCGGTGACGGAGCCGAACTGGTAGCCCGGCAGCGATTTGACGGCCTCGCGCAACGGGCGCACATACACTTGCCCGCTGACGCGGTTGCCCGATGCCGGTGCGCCGTAGAGGTAGCGACCATTGACGTGAATCACCGGGTTATCCGCCGGGCTCAAGGCTGTGTCACTGCCCTTGAGTTCCAGCGCCAGGCGCTCGGGCAGGAAGTCTTCGACAAGAAACTCATACAGCTGCGGCTTGCCGTCGCCCAAGTCGAACACCAGTTGCCAGCGCCCGGTCGGCGCTTCACCGGCCAACTGCAATTGATACTGATAGAGGCCCGACGCATCGGCATCCCACACGAACTTGCGGCTGACCTGCTCATCCGGCCGGCGCACCTCCACGCTCACCGGTTGCGGCTTGACGGCATAGCCATCCTTGTCGCGCAACAGGGCGTTGAGCAGCACGGTTTCACCGGGGCGATACAGGTCACGTGGGCCGAACACAAAAAACTGCAGTGGGTGCGCCGGCTGGCCGCCGATATCGAACTCGGCCAGGTCCAGCGCAGCGCTGTCCAGACGCAGCAGGCTGGTCTGTTCGCCAAGCTTGGCCAGCAACACCTGGGCTTTTTTCGGCAGCGGCAACTCGGCATGGCCACCCTTTTCGGTCTTGCCCTGGCCCAGCACACGGCCTTCGGCATCCAGCACTTCGAGGTCCACGCCCTCCAGCGCCTTGCCACCTTCGAGCGCCTGGGTAAACACATCCAGGCGATTGGCATAGCGGTGCACCGACAGGCCGATATCACTCAACGTGAACAGCGTGGCCGGTTGCGAATAGTTGTAGGTGCCCGTGGCGCGCATCACCGCCAGGTACACGCCCGGCTGCTGCAATTGCTTGAGGCCGGCGATCGGCAGCAACAGGGTTTCGCGCGTATTGCGCGCCGGGTTCAGGTCGAAGCGGCCGCCGTAGACCAAGTCGGCCATCGGTAACAGTTCGCGCGACTCATAACTCTGCAGGCTGGTGTTACGCCCCCACTGCGCGAGGAACGAGGGCAGCGATTCGGGCTTGATACGGAAAAACTCGACATCAATCTTGTCAACGTTCAGCGCAATCACCGGCAGGCCTTCGGCCAGGCGCGTCGGCAACAACGTGCCGCGGCTGGCAAAGCCGACCGTGGCTTGCAGGTCACGGGTTTCCAGGCGCGCGGTGTACTCGGCGGCGAGCTTGTTGTCGTTGACCGCCTTGACTCCGGCGTCGACGGTCAGCACCAGTTTGCGCTGCGGCTCGAGGTGGCGCAGGCGCAGCTCCATCAGGTTATCGGACAGCTCCCAGGCGCCATCGACCTTGCCGGACTTGCTGTCCACCAAGTGGACTTTGTCGGCGAATTTCTGCTCGGGGTCCAACGGGATGGAAAAGCTCACCGACAGCGTGCTGGCCCCGTCCAACTGGACTTCGGACACGTCCACCACGCTCAACTCACGGCCGGCATAGCGCTGTTTCAGCGCTGCCACATCCACCGCCGCTTTCGCCGGCTTGGGTGCAACCGTCGCCGCCGCAGGAGCGGTCGGGGCAGCCGGTTTATCGGAGGAATCGCAGGCGCTCAGCAGGGCCAGCGCGCAGGCCAGGAACAGTCCTTTGTTAAGCATGGGGCACTCGTCGTGAGAGGGGTCCGAGGGGTGAACTATATATCAGCCTGCGAGGGGCCGATGAGGTGCTGGTCACATTGACCGACGGAGGGTGCTTTGGTTCTGGCCCCTGATCACTCCAAGCCAAATCCCACAAGCAACACAGCTCAAATTGTGGGAGCGGGCTTGCTCGCGAATGCAGTGGGTCAGTCAACATGCCCTTCACTGATCCACCGCTTTCGCGAGCAAGCCCGCTCCCACATTGGTTCTGCGGTGCAGCGGGGGGCCAGTTACAATGCCGCTCCCCCAAAGGAGCCTCCATGACTACCCTGCTCACCGACTGGCGCCACCGCCCCACCCACCGTCGCGTATGGGCGCTGGCCGCGCCGATGATCCTGTCAAATATTTCGGTGCCGCTGGTGGCCCTGGTCGACAACATGGTCATTGGCCACCTGCCCCACGCCCACCAGTTGGGCGCCGTGGCCGTCGGTGCCAGCCTGTACACCTTCCTCGCCTGGGCCATGGGCTTTCTGCGCATGGGCTCCACCGGGTTCGCTGCCCAAGCCGCCGGGCGCAATGACGGCGCGGCGCTGCGGCAAATCCTGCTGCAAGGCCTGCTGCTGGCACTGGGGTTGGCGATGTTGCTGGGCACCATCGGCATTCCGCTGAGCCACCTGGCGCTGGAGTGGATGCAACCCTCTCCCGAACTCAATCAGCTGACCCGCGAGTTTTTCCACACGCGCCTGTTCGGCCTGCCCGCCGCCCTGGCCAGCTACGCGTTGGTGGGCTGGTTCCTGGGCACGCAAAACGCCCGCGCGCCGCTGGCGATTCTGTTGACCACCAACCTGGTCAACATCGCCTTGAACCTGTGGTTCGTTCTCGGCCTGGAGTGGGGCGTGGTCGGCTCCGCACGTGCGTCAGTCATCGCCGAATGGACCGGCGCCCTGCTCGGCCTGGCCCTGACGCAAAACGCCCTGCGCGCCTACCCCGGGCAAATCGCCTGGGCCGCGCTCAAAGTTTGGCAAAGCTGGCGCCCGTTGCTGGCGGTGAACCGCGACATTTTCATCCGCAGCCTCGCCCTGCAATCGGTGTTTTTCATGATCACGGTGCAAGGCGCGCGCCTGGGCGACGCCACCGTGGCAGCCAACGCGCTGCTGCTCAATGGCCTGCTGCTGACCGCCCATGCCCTGGACGGCCTGGCCCATGCCGTCGAAGCCCTGTGCGGGCATGCCATCGGCGCCCATGATCGGCAGGCGCTGCGCCGTTCGCTGGTGGTTGCCTGCGGCTGGTCACTGATCGCCAGTGTCGGGTTCGCGCTGCTGTTCACCTTTGCCGGCCATTTGTTTATCGCGATGCAAACCGACATCCCCGACGTGCGCGAAACCGCCGACATTTACCTGCCGTATCTGGCCGTGCTGCCGTTGATTGCGGTGTGGAGCTACTTGCTCGACGGCCTGTTTATCGGCGCCACCCGCGCGCGGGAAATGCGCAACGGCATGCTGCTCACCGTGGCGATGCTGCTGCCCTTCGCCTGGGCGCTGCAGCCGTACGGCAACCACGGCCTGTGGATAACCTTCCTGCTGTTCATGGCCCTGCGCAGCCTTACTTTATGGGCGATTGCCTGGCGCTTGAATCGGCAGAATCAGTGGCTTGGATAAAAGCCGTGACGCGGTCCAATACCGGCGCCAGCCAGCGTAAGGGCCGAGCGATAGACGCCACCAGTGTCGCGTGGCTGGTCTTGGTGAAGTAAAACACTTCAACCGGTACATCCGCTGCGCGCAGTTTTTTCGCCAACCCACCGGTGTTGCGCGTGGGGTTGACCAGCGTGTCGCTCACCGACGCGATCAACAGACTCGGCGGCGCAGCGTGGCTGACATGGTTGATCGGCTGGGAGTCCGGCGGTGAGTCAGGAAAGAAAAACACCGGCTTCACGTCAGGGTTTTCAATCGGCAGAAAGTCGTACGGCCCGGCCAGGCCGATCCAGCCCTTCAGCATCGTGGGCGACAGGTTCACTGCTTTAAGCCAGCGCGGATCCAGCGCCAGCATCGACGCGTTATAGGCGCCAGAGCTGTGCCCCATCAGGTACAGCTGCCTGGGGTCAGCGCCGTAGTCGGCGATGTGTTGATAAGTCCAGGCGACGGCCTGGGCGTTGTCCTGCAGAAACGAGGGGTAGCGCACTTGCGGGTAGAGCCGGTAGTCGGCGATCACCACCACAATGCCGCGTGAGGCCAGAGCCTCGCCGACAAAACCGTAGTCATCCTTGGCGCCGCTGTTCCAGCTGCCGCCGTAGAAAAACACCACGACCGGGGTGTTGGGCAATGCCTTGATCGGACGGTAGACATCGAGTGTTTGGCGCGGGTCATCGCCGTAGGCAATGGAGGCGGTTTTGGTAAAGGTGCTGGAGGGCGTGAGTGCGTTGAGCACTTTGATGGGGGAGCAGGCCGCCAGGAATGCGGCGAATGCCAGGGTGAAGGCTTGCAGCCATTTGCTCGACATCGTTCAGACCCCACATGCAAGGCACTGCCAAATGAAGATCCAAATGTGGGAGCGGGCTTGCTCGCGAAGGCGGTGGGTCAGTTAACACATGTGTGACTGATGTACCGCTTTGGCGAGCAAGCCCGCTCCCACATTAGATTGCTATCAGCTTAGATCACGACGACAGGTACGAAGAACGCGTCAAACCAAGACGCAACGCGTCGAGGAACTGCGTACGCTCCGACGCACTGATCTTCGCGCTCGCGCACTTGTCACGGTAGTGCGTCATCAACTCCTCCGGCGACAAGTGCACATAGCGCAGCATGTCTTCGATGGTGTCGTGGGTCTCGATCCCGGCGCTGTACACCGAACCGTCTTCACGCTGGTAGATGTTCACCGAGTCGGTGTCGCCGAACAGGTTGTGCATGTCGCCCAGGATTTCCTGGTAAGCGCCCACCAGGAAAATGCCCAGCAAGTAGTCTTCACCTTCGTTCAAGGCGTGCACCGGCAAACTGGTTTCGATGCTCTGCTCGTCGACGTATTGCTTGATCTTGCCGTCGGAGTCGCAGGTCAGGTCTTGCAGCACGGCGCGGCGCAGCGGCTCTTCGTCGAGACGGTGCAACGGCAGAATCGGCAGGACCTGGCCGATCGCCCAGGTGTCCGGCAGGCTCTGGAACACCGAGAAGTTGCAGATGTACTTGTCGGCCAGCTTGTCGTTGAGCTCGTCGAGCACTTGGCGGTGCGAACGCTGACGGGCTTTGAGCGAGTCGTGCAGGCGACGGCACACCGCGAAGTAGCACTGCTCGGCCAAGGCTTTTTCCGCCAGGGTGATCTTGCCGTCGGCGTACTGGGTGGCCACGTCGCTCATGTAGTGCGTGGCACGCCAGTAAGTTTCGGTGACCATCTCGATGTCGGTCGGGCCCAGCAGGTCCACCAGCCACTGCACGGTTTCCGGCAGGTTTTCCTTGTTCTCGATCAGCGGGATTTCGTCGTTGTGTTTCTCGACGTCGGTGACTTGCACCACCAGCATGGCGTGGTGGGCGGTCAGGGAACGGCCGCTTTCGGAGAAGATATGCGGGTGCGGCAGGCTCTGCGCGTCGCAGAATTCCTTGAGCATGCCCACGACCACGCCGGCGTAGTCATCCATGTCGTAGTTGATCGAGCTGGCGTTACGCGAGTGCGTACCGTCGTAGTCCACGCCCAGGCCACCGCCGACGTCGATGTGGTCCACCGGCAGGCCGAGGTTGCGCAGTTCACCGTAATAACGAATGGCTTCCTTGAACCCGTGCTGGTAGTCGGCCAGGTTGGCGATCTGCGAACCCATGTGGAAGTGCAGCAGGCGGATGCCCTGGTCCAGGCCGGCAGCGCGGAAGCGCTCGACCACCGACAGCAGTTGCGCCGCCGACAAACCGAACTTGGACTTTTCGCCACCGGTGTCTGCCCACTTGCTCGACGCCAGGGACGACAACCGCACGCGCAGGCCGACCTGTGGCTTGACCTTGAGGTTGGCCGCCTCTTCGATCACCAACGCCACTTCGGATTCTTTCTCGATCACGATGAACACGTTGTGGCCCAGCTTCTGGCCCATCAGCGCGAGGCGGATGAACTCACGGTCTTTGTAACCGTTGCAGACGATGGTGCCGCCTTTCGGTGCCAGGGCCAGCACGGCCAGCAGCTCAGGCTTGGAGCCGGCTTCCAGGCCGATGGAAACGTCCTGGGTGGCGATGATGTTCTCGATCACCGCTTCCTGCTGGTTCACCTTGATCGGGTACAGCGCGGTGTACTTGCTCTGGTATTCCAGGCGCTCGATGTTCGCGTCGAACGCACCGGTCAGCTGGCGCACGCGGTCTTGCAGGATGTCGGGGAAGCGCACCAGCAGCGGCAAGGACAGGCCGCTTTTGCGCAGCTCGTCAACTTGTTCGTACAGATCGACAGGCGTGCTGTTCGGGCCGTTCGGACGGACTTCAACGCGACCGGCTTCATTGATCGCGAAATACCCGGCCCCCCAATGGCGAATCCCGTAAACACTGCGGCTGTCCGCAACTGTCCATTGGCTGCCATCGTCTTTGCGTGTGCGTCGTACGGACATCGAAGTCCCCTATATAAAGTCGAAGATCACCACACCCTTCTTGTAAGGCTGGCGAAGTCTAAAGAATGAAAATGACGATTTGCCTGTAAGGAAGGTAGACCCCACTCGCAGGACAGAGTTTAGACACCGGTCAGGAACAGGCTCTGTGAAAACCATGGAGACGACAGTTCGCGTTCAGCAAACCGGCGATCGGGGTGGGTTTCACAGAGGCTGCTAGCCGCCGGATTTCTTCGCCTTGTAACCCAGCTTGATCAGCTCGGCCAACAGCAACTCGACGTGATCGCCCTGGATCTCGATAACGCCGTCTTTCAACGCGCCACCGGTGCCACAGCGCTTTTTCAGCGTGGTAGCCAGTTCCTTCAGGGCATCTTCGGCCAGCGGCACGCCGGTGATGGTGGTCACCGTCTTGCCGCCACGGCCTTTGCTCTCGCGTCGCACGCGCGCAATACCGTCGCCTTCAGGGATCAGGGTCTGTTTGCAGGTGCACGAATCCACGGGCTGACGACAGTCCGGGCAGTGTCGACCTGCGTCGGTGGAAAATACCAGGCCACCAAGGGCGGCGAAGGATGCGGCTTTTTTGGCCACCGGCAATCCTCTTGGGAGGACAAAGACTGATCGGCGCTCACCAGGAGCATTACCGACCGCGAAGCCCCACTCAGGCAGGGGCAGCGCTACCGAACCGCAAAGGTGGTTCGGGTGAAAAGTCGCGCAGTGTAACGGCAAAAAGCCGGCTTGCTAAGAGCCAAATAGCGCCAATTTATGCAACTTTAGCGACGCAAGGCCAGATAGCGCCGCAAGCCCTCTTGAGCGTCCGGGCAGTAAGGCTTCTGTTCAGCTTCCTGCAGGACAATGTCAATGGGCAAAAACCGCGCTTCCATCACCTCTTCCGGTTGCAGGCGCAACGGGCCATCCCAGACAGCAGAGTAGGATTTGCACCAGAGCCGGCTGTCGCCATCCTCAAAGTAGAAATGGTCATGCTCGACCAGCGCCACGCCCGCAACGCCGAGCTCTTCTTGCAGCTCACGGACCGCCGAATCGGCGTAGCTCTCACCGGCCGCCACCATGCCGCCCGCTGCAGTGTCCCAGAAACCCGGGTACATGGCTTTGCTCAGGGTGCGCCGATGCACACACAACTCACCGGCAGAATTGAACAGGAAGATAAAGGTGCAACGGCCGATCAGGCCACGTCGGCGCAGGTCGGATCGCACCAGGGTACCGAGCAGGTTGTCGTGCTCATCAACCCAGGCGATCAGTTCAGCGTCGGAGGCCGCGCGGTGCGCGGCCTCCTTTTGAGTAGCGTCCATCATCACCCCTGGTTGAGGAGCTGACGCAAGTCGATCACTGCAGCGTTTGCCCGGGAAATATAGTTGGCCATGACCAGCGAGTGGTTGGCGAGGATGCCAAAGCCACTGCCGTTCAGAATCATAGGGCTCCACACCGGCTCCTGCGAGGCCTCCAGCTCACGAATGATCTGGCGCACGCTGACGGTGGCGTTTTTCTTGGCCAGCACGTCGGCAAAGTCGACTTCGATGGCGCGCAGCAGGTGGGACAAGGCCCAGGCCTGGCCACGGGCCTCGTAGAACACGTTGTCGATCTGCATCCATGGGGTTTCCACCACTTCTTCATCGACCTGCGGCACTTCACCCGGCGCCAGGGCTTCGGTTTTCAGTGCGGTGTTCAGTTTCACCCGGCCAACACTGGCCGACAGGCGTTGCGACAGCGAACCCAAGCGGGTCGCGACATCGCCCAGCCAGTTGTTCAGGTTGTCGGCACGCGCATAGAACAGCGCGCCGCGCTGGTTCGGGTCCGACAGGCGCGCTTCATAGCGGCTCAGGGAGTTGATGCCTTCCTGGTACTCCGACTCGCTGGAAGGCAGCACCCAGCTCTTGTTATCGAAGTTGAAACGCGGCTCGGCCTTGGCCAAGTCAGCGTCTTCGGCCGACTGCGACTGGGAACGGGCGAAGTCTTTACGCAGGGCACGGGTCAGGTCACGCACCTGCACCAGCACGCCGTATTCCCAGCTCGGCATGTTGTCCATCCAAAGGCCCGGCGGGAAACGGTCGTTGGAAATGTAGCCACCGGGCTTGTTCAGCAAGGTGCCGACCACGGTCTTGAGGGTTTCGACAGTGGTGTAGCCCACCACCATCTGTTTGCCTTCCTTCTCTGCGGCAAGCTGGGCATTTTGCTGGACCGGGAACAGCGCCGGCTCTTCGCTCCAGTACCAACCCAGGGCGCCGGTGACCAACAGGTACAAACCCAGCACGCTGAGCAAGGCTTTGCTCATCAGCAGGTTGCGAAAGTAACTACGGTTGGCCGACTTGGGCTCAGGGGCGGGGCCTTTGGCACTGCCTGCGCGGTTTTTCCAGTCCAGCATGGCGATATCCTTTCAATCACTTGAGTTCATGCACGTCATTTGTCCGGGTGCGTTCAAACACTCCGACCACAACCCTACCCCATCGTGCCCATCGGCGCGGGGCTTTTAACCGAAAGTGGCGCACAGGGGATGTTCGACTATAAATGAAGCACGCTTTTTACGCAGCGCGACCATCAGGTCAAAACTGAATGGCCCAGACTGCTACTTAATTGACGTATGACACTCATATGGGAGAAAAGAGGTGCTAGCATAGCGCCATCAGTCGACCTCAGCATGCACCCTAACTAGTAGTCAGGATATGACCGAGCCAGAAGACCCCAGCCGTGAGCGTCTCAAGCACCATTTTGCCCAGCGGGTAATTCATCAGGCACGTCAAATTCTTGAGATCTGGCAACGTCTGCAACGCAGCGAATGGTCGAACACCGATTTGTCCGAACTCAGCGAGGCCAATTTGCGCCTGCTGCGCTTTGCCGAGCGTTTCGAACAGCCCGAGCATGGCCAACTGGCGCGGCACATTGGCGAATCGCTCAAGGTAGTCGATGAAAATCGCGGCCGCCTGAGCAGCCAGGTGATCACCGAACTCAACCGTTTGATGCAGCGCCTGTCCCGCACCGGCCTGCGCCAGGGCGACCAGCTCGAACAAACCTTCCTGCCGCCGATGCGCAAGCCGATCTACGTGATGCTGGCCGATCACGACCGCGCTGAGCGCCTGGCCAAGCAGCTGGAATTCTTTGGCATGAGCGCCCAGCCTCTCGACAGCGTGGCGGCGTTTCGTGCCTCCCTGGCCGAGCGTCTGCCCTCGGCGATCGTGATGGACGTGGATTTCTGCGGCCCCGGCCTGGGCCTCACGCTCGCCGCCGAAGCCCAGGAAGGCCTGGAACAAAAGCTGCCGCTGCTGTTTTTCAGCCTGCATGAAACCGACACGCCGACGCGCCTGGCCGCCGTGCGCGCCGGCGGCCAGGAGTTCCTCACCGGCACGCTGGAAGCCTCCAGCCTGCTGGAAAAAATCGAAGTGCTGACCTGCATCGCCCAATACGAGCCGTATAAGGTGTTGATCATCGACGATTCGCGCGCCCAGGCCCTGCACACCGAACGCCTGCTCAACAGTGCCGGTATCGTCACGCGCACCTTAATCGAGCCGATCCAGGCGATGGCCGAGTTGGCGGATTTCCAACCGGACCTGATCATCCTCGACATGTACATGCCGGCCTGTACCGGTACCGAACTGGCCAAGGTGATTCGCCACAACGACCGTTACGTCAGCGTACCGATCATCTACCTGTCAGCCGAAGACGACTTGGACAAGCAGCTGGACGCCATGAGCGAAGGCGGCGACGACTTCCTCACTAAGCCGATCAAGCCACGCCACCTGATCACCACCGTGCGCAACCGCGCCGCCCGCGCACGCAACCTCAAGGCGCGGATGGTACGCGACAGCCTGACCGGGCTGTACAACCACACCCATATTCTGCAACTGCTGGAAGACTGCAGCTTTCGCGCGCGCCGCGAGAACAAGCCGCTGAGCTTTGCCATGCTCGACATTGACCACTTCAAGCGGGTCAACGACAGCCACGGCCACCCCATGGGCGACCGCGTGATCAAGAGCCTGGCCCTGTTTCTCAAGCAGCGCTTGCGCAAGACCGACTACATCGGCCGCTACGGCGGTGAAGAATTTGCCATCGTGATGCCCGACACCGACCTGGAATCGGCCTGCAAAGTGCTGGACGAAATCCGTGGGCGGTTTGCCGAAATTCACTACCCGGCCCAGCCGCAGGATTTGT
This sequence comes from Pseudomonas sp. MF08831, assembly GCF_059862645.1. NCBI lineage: Bacteria > Pseudomonadati > Pseudomonadota > Gammaproteobacteria > Pseudomonadales > Pseudomonadaceae > Pseudomonas > Pseudomonas sp. MF08831. The sequence goes on from NZ_JCBCUX010000002.1 coordinate 66,660, forward strand.
GGTGCACCTTCAGCGCCGGGCTGGTGGAGCTGTGCGACGGTTCCGACAGCCTGATGATGGCTGCCCAAGCGGATGAAGCGCTGTACCGCGCCAAGCACGCCGGGCGTAACCGCGTGCAGGCTGCGCGCACATCAAAGCAAAGTGCCATCTTTTCACCGGAATCCACCGATTCCGTCATAACTCTGTAACGGAAACGCAATAACTTCAGGCACTTATCTTTTGCTGTCGGTTGAAACCACGCATGCGCCTGAAGCTGCTGACCAATTTGAATACCCTTCTGCTGGTGGCCGTGTGTCTGGCACTTGGCGCGACGCTATGGTGGTCGCAACGCGCACTGGAACGGCCTTATTTGCTGATGGAGCGCTACCTGGGCCTGTCGCAGGCGTTTCAGAATCAGGCCGCGCGCAATATCGACGACTACCTGGCCAGCGGCGACGCATTGCGTTTGAGCAGTGCCGGTCAGAGCCTGGAAAACCTCCTGCAGCACCTCGATGAACTGCCGGCGGACCTCGCGCAGAACCTGCGCCCCAGCCTGGTCGAACTGGACACCTTCAGCAAAACCGACCTGCTGGCCGCCGGCAAACTGGCCGGCGACCCACAAGCGCTGCTGCTGCAAGCCGAACGTGAGCTGGGCGCGAACCTGGAACAGTTGAGCCAGTACGCCACGGGCGTCACTTCACCCGACGCTGCACGCTACTTGCCGCCGCTGCTGGCCGCGTCCCAGCACTTGGGCAAACTGTCACTGGCCCGCGACAAGCTGGTGAGCAGCGGGCGCGCAGAGCTGGCCGATGAAGTGGAGCGCGAAGTTGCCAGCATCCGCACGCAGGCCGACCTGTTGGCGCAGTTACCGCTGCTGGGCGTAAAGGCCAGCGCCGAGTCCAGCGCGGATGATTTCTCCGCCATGCTGGGCCTGGAAAGCAGCGAAAAAGTCGAAGTGCAGGACACCGGCGTGGACCTCAAACGCGAACTCAACAGCCTGCTGACCCGCTACCCTGCCGAACTCAAGCGCACTCGCGATCAGATCCAGCTGCGCACTGCGCTGGCCGACAGCACCCATGTGAAGATTGCTGCCGTGCAGCAAGCCATCGCCGGCCTGGAACCCGTTGTTCGCGCCCAACATGCCAGAATCCAGGGCGAAGTGCGCTTGATGCAAGGCGTGATGATCGGGTTGATTTTGCTCATCGCACTGCTGATCGACACGCTGCAACGACGGCTGGCAAGGGTACTGACCAACCTCGCACCGGCCTTGTCCACTTGGGCCGAAGGCGACTTCAGCCAGTCGATTGCCTTGGGCAAGACCAACCGCGAACTGCACGACATCGAGGCCTCGCTTAACCGCCTGCGTGCTTACCTGGTGGACTTGGTGGGCACCATCCGCGGCAATGCCGAAGAAGTCGCCGGCAGCAGCCGCGCCCTCGCCGAACTGAGCAGCGGGTTGCACGACGGCGCTGAGCGCCAGGCCGGCGATACGGCGCAGATCCGTGATTCGCTGGGTGAACTGGAAGCGACCATCCAGCAAGTCGCCGGTGATGCCAGCCAGGCGGCTGGCGCCAGCCGCAGTGCAGGCCAGGCCGTGGAACAGGGCCAACGGGTGATCGGCCTGAGCCTGACCGGGCTGCATGCTCTGGTGGGCGAGGTGCAGCAAAACGCGCAGATGATTGAAAAACTCGCCGAAGAGTCTGCCACCATTGGCGGCGTGCTGACGGTGATTCGCGCGATTGCCGACCAGACCAACCTGCTCGCGCTCAATGCCGCCATCGAGGCTGCACGGGCCGGTGAGGCCGGACGCGGATTTGCCGTGGTGGCCGATGAGGTCCGCTCGCTGGCGCAACGCACCGCCGGTGCCACGGCCGAAATCCAGAGCCTGATCGCCGGCCTGCAAACCGCCGCCCACCAGTCAGTTCAAGGCATGCGCACCCAGGTCGAACACGCCGAGGCCACCGCCCAGCAAGCCCAGGCGGCGGATGGCGCGCTGGATGAAATCGTCGGGGCAATTCAGACCATCTCCGACACAGCGGTGCGCATCGCCGATGTGACCGCGCAGCAGAGTGGCGCCGTCAGTGAGATTCGCGACAACAGCGAGCGGATTCACCAACTGGGCGAGGATAATCTGCTGCGCATCGGCCAGGGCCGCCGCCAGGGCGAACACCTGCTGGTGCTGGGTGGGCAGCTGAACACGGCGGTTCAGGCGTTCCGGGTTTGAGGCCATCTCCTGCCATATGGAGAGCAAAAAGTGGGAGGGGGCTTGCCCCCGATGACAGTGTGTCACTCACTGCATGTGTGCCTAATGCAGCGCATCGGGGGCAAGCCCCCTCCCACATTTGACATCCACAGTATTCAAGACAGTGTTGCCAATGACTGGATACTGCACCCCAGTCACAAATTTTGCGCAATCCTCGCTAATCGTGCTGCCTACTGCATAGAACTGGACAGTCACAAAGGCTTTGCGGCATAGTCGCCGGGTTCTGACGTACCCACATCAATAACAAGGAACAGCCGATGGCGACCTTACTGGTTCTTCACGGACCCAACCTGAACCTGCTCGGCACCCGCGAACCGGGCGTCTACGGGGCAGTCACCCTCGATCAGATCAACCTCGATCTTGAACGACGGGCGCGTGAAGCCGGCCACCATTTGCTCTACCTGCAAAGCAATGCCGAGTACGAATTGATTGATCGCATCCATGCCGCGCGCGGCGAAGGCGTGGACTTTATCCTGATCAATCCCGCCGCTTTTACGCACACGAGTGTTGCATTACGTGACGCGCTGCTGGCGGTGAGCATCCCATTCATCGAAGTGCATTTGTCCAACGTGCACAAACGCGAAGCTTTCCGCCATCACTCCTACTTCTCCGACGTAGCGGTAGGCGTGATCTGCGGCCTTGGCGCCAGCGGTTACCGACTGGCCCTGGAGGCCGCCCTGGAACACATTGAACAACCGGCCAAGCGCCCCTGACCGACCCTTGGGAGTTGATGATTCATGGATATCCGTAAAGTTAAGAAACTGATCGAACTGCTGGAAGAATCCGGTATCGACGAGCTGGAAATCAAGGAAGGCGAAGAGTCCGTTCGGATCAGCCGTCACAGCAAGACCCCGGCTCAACAGTTCTACGCACCACAGATGCAAGCACCGGCTCCGGCCGCTGCTGCTCCAGCCGCCGCACCTGCTACCGCTGCTCCAGCCGCACCTGCCGCGCCTGTACTGAACGGCTTCGTGGTCAAGTCGCCAATGGTCGGTACGTTCTACCGCACCCCGGCACCGACCTCGCCAGCCTTCGTTGAAGTCGGCGCAACCGTGAAAGTGGGCGACACCATCTGCATCGTTGAAGCGATGAAGATGATGAACCACATCACCGCTGAAAAAGCCGGCGTCATCGAATCCATCCTGGTAGAAAACGGTCAGCCGGTTGAGTACGACCAGCCGCTGTTCACCATCGTTTGAACCGCGGAGCGCCTTCGATGTTGAAACCTGCGAAGAAACTGCAAAAAGTCCTGATCGCCAACCGCGGCGAGATCGCGCTGCGTATCCTGCGCGCCTGTAAGGAAGAGGGCATCAAGACCGTCGCTGTTTACTCGACGGCCGATACCGAATTGATGCACGTGAAACTGGCGGACGAGAGCATCTGCATCGGCCCGCCACTGGCGACCAACTCGTACCTGAAGGTCTCCAACATCATCGCGGCCGCTGAAGTGACCGGCGCTGATGGCATCCACCCAGGCTACGGTTTCCTTGCGGAAAACGCCGACTTCGCCGAACAAGTGGAAAAATCCGGGTTTGCCTTCATCGGCCCGAAAGCCGAAACCATTCGCCTGATGGGCGACAAGGTATCGGCCAAGGACGCCATGATCGCTGCCGGCGTGCCAACCGTTCCAGGTTCCGATGGCCCACTGCCTGAAGACGAGGCAACCGCTCTGCGCATTGGTCGCGAAGTCGGTTACCCGGTGATCATCAAGGCCGCCGGTGGCGGTGGTGGTCGCGGCATGCGCGTGGTCCACAAGGAAGAAGACCTGATCGAAGCCGCCAAGCAGACCCGCTCCGAAGCGGCTGCCTGGTTCGGCAACCCGATGGTTTACCTGGAGAAGTACCTGACCAACCCACGTCACGTGGAAGTGCAGGTACTGTCCGACGGCCAGGGCCACGCCATCCACCTGGGCGACCGCGATTGCTCGCTGCAACGTCGTCACCAGAAGGTACTGGAAGAAGCTCCGGCACCGGGCCTGGACGAAACCGCTCGCCAGGAAGTGCTGGCGCGCTGCGTCAAGGCGTGCATCGACATCAACTACCGTGGCGCCGGTACGTTCGAGTTCCTCTACGAGAACGGCCGCTTCTACTTCATCGAGATGAACACTCGTGTGCAGGTAGAGCACCCGGTGTCGGAGATGGTCACCGGTATCGACATCGTCAAGGAGATGCTGAGCATCGCCGCCGGTAACGTGCTGTCCTTCACCCAGGACGAGGTGAAGATCCACGGCCACTCCCTGGAGTGCCGGATCAACGCCGAAGACCCGAAAACCTTTATCCCGAGTCCAGGCCTGGTCAAGCATTTCCATGCTCCAGGCGGCAACGGCGTTCGCGTCGATTCGCACCTGTACAGCGGCTACAAGGTTCCGTCCAACTACGACTCGCTGATCGGCAAGCTGATCACCTGGGGCGCCACGCGCGACGAGGCCATGGCCCGCATGCGCAACGCCCTGGACGAAATCGTGGTAGACGGCATCAAGACCAACATCCCGCTGCATCGGGACCTGGTGCGTGATGAAGGCTTCTGCGAAGGTGGTGTGAACATTCACTACCTGGAACACAAGCTGGCCAACCAGTAAGTGCTCCACCCCACAAAGCCGCCTTCGGGCGGCTTTGTTGTTTCTGAGCCCTCTATTCTGAAGATGTCTATCGTTCAAATGTGGGAGGGGGCTTGCCCCCGATGAGGTAGCGCCAGTGAATGCATCCGTGTCTCACCCACCGCCATCGGGGGCAAGCCCCCTCCCCCATTCGGTCCGTGTTCATTCAGCACAGTCGTCTTCTGCTGTTCGCTCGCGTAAACTTGCGCGCTTTCGCGACCCCGCCGTCGCACACTCATTTTTTTCAAAGGTGCCCGCCATGCCTTGGCTGCAAGTCCGTCTCGCCATCAGCCCAGAACAAGCCGAAACCTACGAAGACGCTTTTCTTGAAGTCGGCGCCGTCTCGGTGACATTCATGGACGCCGAAGACCAACCGATCTTCGAACCGGAACTCAACACCACCCCTCTGTGGTCCCATACCCACTTGCTGGCCCTGTTCGAAGACGGCACCGATGCCGCCGCCGTGCTGGCCCATATGGAGTTGCTCACCGGCGGCCCGCTGCCCGAGCACCACAGCGAAGTGATCGAAGACCAGGACTGGGAACGCAGCTGGATGGACAACTTCCAGCCGATGCGCTTTGGCCAGCGCCTGTGGATCGTACCGAGCTGGCACGCCGCACCTGAGCCGGACGCCGTCAACCTGCTGCTCGACCCGGGCCTGGCGTTCGGCACCGGCACCCACCCGACCACCGCACTGTGCCTGGAATGGCTGGACGGCCAGGACCTGACCGACTGCAACGTGCTGGACTTCGGTTGCGGCTCCGGGATTCTGGCGATTGCCGCCCTGCTGCTGGGCGCCAAGGAAGCCGTCGGCACCGACATCGACGTGCAAGCCCTGGAGGCCTCCCGCGATAACGCCGGGCGCAACAACATCCCTGAGGGCAAATTCCCCCTCTACCTGCCGGAGCAATTGCCCCAGGTGCAGGCCGATGTGCTGGTGGCGAATATCCTCGCCGGGCCTTTGGTTTCGCTGGCGCCGCAGTTGTCGAGCCTGGTCAAGCCGGGCGGTCGCCTGGCGCTGTCGGGCATTCTTGCCGAGCAAGGTGAAGACGTGGCTGCGGCCTATGCCGCGGATTTCGATCTGGATCCGATCGCCAACCGTGATGGCTGGGTACGCATCAGCGGTCGTCGGCGCTAGAATGAGCGCTTGCCTGAATCGGATGGCCGCATGACCGACAGTTTCGTCACCCAGTGCCCGCATTGCCAAGCGCGCTTTCGCGTCAGCCACGCTCAACTGAGCGTGGCCCGTGGCGTGGTTCGCTGCGGCTCGTGCCTGCAAGTGTTCAACGCCGCGCGCCAATTGCTGGAGCAGCGCGCCAGCACCTCGGCGCCGGAACCCGAGCAGCCAAGCGTCGCCGAACACGCCGTTGAGCCGGCGCCCCAGGCACCGCGGGCCATCAGCCAGAAACAGTGGACCGCCGAAGAGCTGGACCTGGACAACCTGGACCTGGACGAAGAACTGGCCAAGCTCGAACGCCGCGAGATTCAACACACGCAACCGCTCGGCGCGGAGCGTCGCCAGGCAAGCAGCGAGCGCCGGCAAAAAGAAGATGCCCTCAGCGCCAGCCGCGACACCGTCAAGGCCGAAGAAGAAAAATGGGCCGCCAGCCTGTTCAGCGAGCCACCCGAAGAGCGCACCCAGGCAAGCGAAGACGAACCTGAATCGGCCAAGACGCCTGCGACCAAGCAACGCACCGAGCCGTCGATGTCGTTCAACATCGACGATATCGACGATGAGCCCCCGCTGCGTTCTTCACCTGATGACGACGATGACGACCTCGACCCGCCGTTCACGCCGCTGACGGCGGCAGCGGACGCGCCGGACCCTGAAGACCGCCCGCAACCGCGGCGCAAGCGTGCGCGCACGGAAACCAGCGTTCACGACGATGTACTCCAGGACCTGGAAGACGACCCGCTGCACCTGTATGCGCAGAAACGTCCGACGAGCTGGGGCCGTCGCCTCATCTGGATAGTCCTGGTGCTGCTGGCCGCCGCGGGCCTGGCGGGCCAGTACATCGCCTATCAATTCGACGACCTGGCTCGCCAGGACGCTTATCGCCCGTGGTTCCAGCAACTGTGTCCAACCCTGGGTTGCACCGTGCCATCACGGGTCGATATTGCCCACATCAAGAGCAGCAACCTGGTGGTGCGCAGCAATCCCGAGTTCGCCGGGGCGCTGGTGGTGGATGCAATCATCTATAACCGCGCCACGTTCTCGCAGCCCTTCCCGCTGCTGGAGCTGCGCTTTGCCGATTTGAACGGCGGCCTGATTGCCAGTCGTCGCTTCAAACCGGCCGAATACCTCAGTGGTGAGCTGGCCGGGGTGAGCGAAATGCCTTCGCAGACACCGATCCATATTTCCCTGGATATCCTCGATCCAGGCAATAAAGCCGTGAATTACAGCCTGAGTTTCCACTCACCCGAGTGAGGCGCCGCGCACGCCGAGGTTTGACGGCAGATTATTGACTGGGCACTGCGCAACCAAACCGACCGCGATAAAGAAATAACTGTTCAGATTTTATCCAATTCAGCCTTTATCCAGTCATCGAGAGCGGGTATCATGCCAACCCTTTTTCGAACTCTAATGATCCGGCCCCACAACAGGGAAGTCCTATGTCGGCGGTACGCATCGGCCCATACACATTGCAAAACGGCTTGATCCTCGCCCCGATGGCGGGCGTCACCGACCAGCCCTTTCGTCAGCTGTGCAAGCGTTTGGGCGCGGGTCTAGTAGTCTCTGAAATGGTCACCAGCGACATGAGCTTGTGGAACACCCGCAAATCGCGGATGCGCATGATCCACGAAGGTGATCCCGAGCCCCGCTCGGTACAGATCGCCGGTGGCGATGCACAGATGCTCGCGGACGCGGCCAGGGCCAACGTGGAGTTGGGCGCACAGATCATCGACATCAACATGGGCTGCCCGGCCAAGAAGGTCTGCAACAAGGCCGCCGGTTCCGCCCTGTTGAAAGATGAGCAATTGGTAGCCGAGATCCTGCAGGCCGTTGTCGCCGCCGTGGATGTGCCGGTCACCCTGAAGATTCGTACCGGCTGGGACCGGGACAACAAGAACGGCCTGACGGTGGCGAAGATCGCCGAACAGGCAGGCATTACAGCGCTGGCGGTGCATGGCCGCACCCGCGCCGACCTTTACACCGGTGAAGCCGAGTACGACACCATTGCCGCGATCAAGCAGGCAGTGTCGATCCCGGTCTTTGCCAATGGCGATATCGACTCAGCCGAGAAAGCCCGGCGCGTGCTGCACGCAACCGGTGCCGATGGCTTGTTGATTGGCCGGGCCGCCCAGGGGCGGCCATGGATTTTTCGTGAGATCGAGCATTTTCTGCGTACTGGCGAAGTCATGCCGGCACCGGAGCTGATCGAGGTGGAACGTATTCTGCTAGAGCATCTGGCCGCCCTGCACGCCTTCTATGGAGACGTGATGGGAGTACGCATTGCTCGCAAGCATGTCGGCTGGTATCTCGCAACCTTGCCGGGCGCCAGGGAGTTTCGCGCCCACTTCAATCGTTTGGATGATACGGAAGCACAGTGCGCCAACGTTCGTGAGTTCTTCAGCGAGCGTTACAAGAGCCTGGGGACAGGGGACGGAGAGGGGGTGGCCGCATGACGATGATGACCGAGACTTTAGTGAGTGGAACAACACCCGTGAGCGACAACGTCAATTTGAAACAGCACCTCAACACGCCGAGCGAAGAAGGCCAGACCCTTCGCGGGAGTGTCGAGAAGGCGCTGCACAATTATTTCGCCCACCTAGAGGGCGCTTCCGTCACGGACGTGTACAACCTGGTGCTCTCCGAAGTCGAGGCGCCCTTGCTCGAAAGCGTGATGAACTACGTCAAGGGCAACCAGACCAAAGCCAGTGAGCTGCTGGGCCTCAACCGTGGCACCTTGCGCAAAAAGCTCAAGCAGTACGATTTGCTGTAAGCATTCAATCAAACCAGAAAGGCGCCCGCGTAAAAAACGGACGCCTTTTTTGCTGACTCCTTTGCTTTTGATGGAAATTGAAATGACCGACCAGACTACCCGCCTGCCGATCCGCCGCGCCTTGATCAGTGTTTCCGACAAGACCGGGATCCTCGAATTTGCCCGGGAGCTGGAAGCCCTGGGCGTGGAAATCCTCTCCACGGGCGGGACCTTCAAACTGCTGCAGGACAACGGCGTGGCCGCAGTAGAAGTCGCGGACTACACCGGTTTCGCAGAAATGATGGACGGTCGGGTCAAAACCCTGCACCCGAAAATCCACGGCGGGATCCTCGGTCGTCGCGGTATCGACGACGCCATCATGAGCGAGCACGGCATCAAGCCGATCGACCTGGTGGCCGTTAACCTGTATCCGTTCGAAGCCACCATCAACAAGCCAGGCTGCGACCTGCCGACCGCCATCGAAAACATCGATATCGGCGGCCCGACCATGGTTCGCTCGGCAGCCAAGAACCACAAAGACGTGGCCATCGTGGTGAACGCCAGCGACTACGCCAACGTGCTGGAAAGCCTGAAAGCCGGCGGCCTGACTTACGCCCAGCGTTTCGACCTGATGCTCAAGGCGTTCGAACACACTGCCGCCTACGACGGCATGATCGCCAACTACATGGGCACCGTGAACCAGGCGGCTGACACCCTCAGCACCGAAGGCCGCAGCCAGTTCCCGCGCACCTTCAACAGCCAGTTCATCAAGGCCCAGGAAATGCGCTACGGCGAGAACCCGCACCAGAGCGCGGCGTTCTACGTTGAGGCCAAACCTGCTGAAGTCGGCATCGCCACCGCGACCCAACTGCAAGGCAAAGAGCTGTCCTACAACAACGTGGCCGACACCGACGCCGCGCTGGAATGCGTGAAGAGCTTCGTCAAGCCGGCCTGCGTGATCGTCAAGCACGCCAACCCGTGCGGCGTGGCCGTGAGCCCGGACGCTGAAGGCGGTATCCGCCAGGCGTACGAACTGGCCTACGCCACCGACACCGAATCGGCCTTCGGCGGCATCATTGCCTTCAACCGAGAGCTGGACGCCGAAACCGCCAAGGCCATCGTCGAACGTCAGTTCGTTGAAGTGATCATCGCCCCAAGCGTGAGTGAAGAAGCGCGCGCCATCGTTGCCGCCAAAGCCAACGTGCGCCTGCTGGCCTGTGGCGAGTGGTCGGCTGACCGTGCGGCTGCCTGGGACTACAAGCGCGTCAATGGCGGCTTGCTGGTACAGAGCCGCGACATCGGCATGATCGGCAGCGAAGACCTCAAGGTCGTGACCAAACGCGCGCCGACCGAGCAGGAAATCAACGACCTGATATTCGCCTGGAAAGTCGCCAAGTACGTTAAGTCCAACGCCATCGTCTACGCCAAGAACCGCCAGACCATCGGTGTCGGCGCCGGCCAGATGAGCCGCGTGAACTCGGCGCGTATCGCCGCGATCAAGGCTGAGCATGCCGGTTTGCAGGTAGCCGGTTCGGTGATGGCTTCTGACGCGTTCTTCCCGTTCCGTGATGGCCTGGACAACGCCGCCAAAGCCGGCGTTACCGCAGTGATCCAACCGGGCGGCTCGATGCGTGACGCCGAAGTGATCGCCGCCGCTGATGAGGCTGGCATTGCCATGGTCTTCACCGGCATGCGTCACTTCCGCCACTGACAGATTGATCCCAAGCGGGCACTGGCCCTCTGTGGGAGCTGGCTTGCCTGCGATGCGGGCGCCTCGGTGTATCAAGTACACCGAGGTGTTGCTATCGCAGGCAAGCCAGCTGCCACGGAAACGCGGTCCACGGTGCTCCCAGAATTTGCGTCATCCGAGGTTTTTGAAATGAATGTTTTGATCATTGGCAGCGGTGGCCGTGAACACGCCCTGGCCTGGAAAGTTGCCCAGGACCCCCGCGTCCAGAAAGTATTCGTCGCACCCGGCAACGCTGGCACCGCCATTGAAGCCAAGTGCGAAAACGTCGCCATCGACGTGTTGGCCCTTGAGCAGTTGGCCGACTTCGCCGAGAAAAACGTGTCCCTGACCATCGTCGGTCCGGAAGTGCCGTTGGTGGCTGGCGTCGTCGACCTGTTCCGCAGCCGTGGCCTGGACTGCTTCGGCCCGACCGCCGGCGCAGCCCAACTGGAAGGCTCGAAAGCCTTCACCAAAGACTTTTTGGCCCGCCACAAGATCCCGACGGCCGACTACCAGAACTTCACCGAGATCGAGCCGGCCCTGGCGTACCTGCGTGAAAAAGGTGCACCGATCGTCATCAAGGCCGACGGTCTGGCCGCCGGTAAAGGTGTGATCGTGGCAATGACCCTGCAAGAAGCCGAAGACGCGGTGCGCGACATGCTCGCCGGCAACGCATTTGGTGACGCCGGTTCCCGCGTGGTCATCGAGGAGTTCCTCGACGGCGAAGAAGCCAGCTTCATCGTGATGGTCGACGGCAAGAACGTCCTGCCAATGGCCACCAGCCAGGACCACAAACGCGTCGGCGACGGCGACAGCGGCCCGAACACCGGCGGCATGGGTGCTTACTCCCCTGCCCCGGTGGTCACCGCTGAGGTACACAAGCGCGTGATGGACCTGGTGATCTGGCCGACCGTGCGCGGCATGGCCGACGAAGGCAATGTGTACACCGGCTTCCTGTACGCCGGCCTGATGATCGACAAAGCCGGCAACCCGAAAGTCATCGAGTTCAACTGCCGCTTTGGTGATCCGGAAACCCAACCGGTGATGCTGCGCCTGCAATCGAGCCTGGTGCTGCTGGTGGAAGCGGCCCTGGCCCAGGCGCTGGACAAGGTTGAAGCGCAATGGGACCCGCGTCCGAGCGTTGGCATTGTGCTGGCAGCCGGTGGTTACCCTGGCGACTACGCCAAGGGCGATGTGATTGAAGGCCTCGACGCAGCTGCTACGCTGGAAGGCAAGGTGTTCCATGCGGGCACCGCGCTCAAGGATGGCAAGGTTGTAACCGCAGGTGGCCGTGTATTGTGCGCCACCGCAATGGGTGCCAGTGTCGACGCCGCGCAGCAACAGGCGTACAAGCTGGCCGCGAAAATCGACTGGAAAGGTTGCTTCTACCGCACGGACATCGGCTACCGCGCCATTGCCCGTGAACGTGGCGAGAACCAATAAGTAACTGCCCTCCAGTCGCTATCCGTTCGGTTAGGCAAGGGCCTCTGGCCCTTGCCGTACCCATGTCGCCCCGCGCATAGTTAACCCGTGCAATCAACCTACGAAGGGATTTCGCCGTGCGCTGGCTCAGGATCGCCATAGGTTTCACAGTCAGTCTGCTGACCCTGCTCTGCTTGTTCCCGGCCCAGGCCGCCGCGCAAGGCAGTGGATGGGCAGTATTGCTTGATGAACAGGCCGACCTGCAACTGAGCGATATCCGCTCCGCCCGCTACACCAATCAATTTAGCCCCATCGAACTGGACCGGATTACCGCCGCCGAGCCGGACGGTGCGCTGTGGGTACGTTTCAAGCTGCAACCTGGCAAGCACGAGCAAGTGCTACGGGTATTTGCCCCCGACCTGTCCCACCTGAGCCTCTATGTACTGGACGGCGACACCCTGGTGGAACAACAAAGTACCGGCACCCGCCAGCCGCAGGCGGAACGCCCGCTGCCCAGCAGCGATTTCATGCTGCCGATGCCCCAGAGCCAGAAGCCCCTCGAGGTGTACCTGCGCCTGGTGTCGGAACACGAACTGCGCCCCTACATCACCCTGGAGCCGGCCGTACTGGCCGCCGCCAACCAGAACCAGACGCTGATCTACGGCCTGTTGTTCGGCTGCCTGCTGATGCTGATCCTGCACAACCTCACGCGCTTCGCCTACCATCGCTCGCGCAGCAGCCTGTGGTTGGCGGCCTGCGAGTTGCTCTTGATGTTGAGCCTGGCACTGTTGCTCAACCTGGTGGGGCCGTGGCTGCCGAACTGGCACGCTATCCAGACCCCGGGCGCCTACCTCGCCCTGCTGCTGACCGCGCCGTGCGGGCTGATGTTCGCCTACCGGTTCTTCATGCCGCTGGGCCCGCACCCGCTGAACAAACTGTTGATGGCCGACATCCTGCTGATCGTGCTGTGCGGCCTGCTGCTGTTGTTCGTCAACACCTTGCCGCTGAACATCATCACCTACGCCCTGGTGGCCCTGGCCGGTCTGAGCATGCTGTTTGTCTCGGCCTACCACTGGCAGAAAGGCTACCGGCCGGCACGTTTGTTCGTGGCGGGCATGGTGGTGTTCAACATCGGCACACTGATCATCCTGCCTGCCCTGCTCGGCCTGACGCTGGTGGCGCCGCAAGGCTTGATCGTCACGCTGCTCGGTTTTATCTGCCTCAGCGGCCTGCTGATGAGCCTGGCCCTGGGCGAACGCCAGCGCGCAATTGTCGAAGCGCGCTTCAGCCTCAGCCGCGACCTGGCGGCCAGCAATGCCGAGATCGCCGCCAAAGCCGAGTTCCTGGCGAAGATCAGCCACGAAATCCGCACCCCCATGAACGGCGTGCTGGGCATGACCGAGCTGCTGCTGGGCACGCCGCTGTCGGTCAAGCAGCGTGACTACGTGCAGACCATCCACAGCGCCGGGAACGAACTGCTGACGTTGATCAACGAGATCCTCGACATCTCCAAGCTGGAGTCCGGGCAAATCGAGCTGGACGACGTGCAGTTCGACCTCAACGCATTGATCGAAGACTGCCTGAGTATCTTCCGCGCCAAGGCCGAGCAACAGAACGTCGAACTGATCAGCTTTATCCAGCCCCAGGTGCCCCGCGTGATCAGCGGTGACCCGACGCGTCTGCGCCAAGCGCTGTTAAGCCTGCTGGAAAATGCCCTGCAAAAAACCGACGAAGGTGAAGTGCTGATCGTCGTTGCACTCGATGAACGCAGCACCAAGCCGCGCCTGCGCATTGCCGTGCAAGACAGCGGCCTGCCGATGGAAGCCGCCGAGCGCGACGCGTTGCTGCACAGCGAACTGCACAGCAAGAACTTCCTCTCGGCCACGCGCTTGAGCGGCCACCTGGGCCTGGTGATCGCGCGACAGCTGATCCTGTTGATGAATGGCGAGTTCGGCATCAAGAGCGGCAGCCATCAGGGCAGCACCCTGTGGTTGACCCTGCCGCTGGACCCGGAACGCCTGGAACACCCGACCTCCGACCTCGACGGCCCGCTCAAAGGCGCACGGGTGCTGGTGGTCGACGACAACGACACCTGCCGCAAAGTGCTGGTGCAGCAATGCACGGCCTGGGGCTTGAACGTCAGCGCCGTGCCGTCCGGCAAAGAAGCCCTGGCGTTGCTGCGCACCAAGGCGCACCTGCGCGACTACTTCGACGTGGTCCTGCTGGACCAGAACATGCCCGGCATGACCGGCATGCAACTGGCCGCCAAGATCAAGGAAGACCCGAGCCTGAACCACGACATCCTGTTGATCATGCTCACCGGTATCAGCAACGCGCCGAGCAAGATCATCGCGCGCAACTGCGGGATCAAGCGCATCCTCGCCAAACCGGTGGCCGGCTACACGCTCAAGACCACGCTGGCCGACGAACTGACCCAGCGCAGCAAAGGCGTGGTGCAGCCGCGCGCGGCCATCAGCGCGCCGGCAGCCGTGACCGTGCCGGCCGATTTCCGCATCCTGGTGGCCGAAGACAACAGCATCTCCACCAAAGTGATCCGCGGCATGCTCGGCAAGCTCAACCTCAACCCGGACACCGCCAGCAATGGCGAAGAAGCCCTCGAGGCGATGAAGGCTCAGCGTTACGACCTGGTGCTGATGGACTGTGAAATGCCGATCCTCGACGGTTTTTCCGCCACCCAGCAACTGCGCGCGTGGGAAGTCAGCCACCAACGCATTCGAACGCCGGTGGTCGCACTGACGGCGCACATCCTGTCGGAACATAAAGAGCGCGCGCGCCAGGCCGGGATGGATGGGCACATGGCCAAACCGGTGGAGTTGTCGCAGTTGCGCGAGCTGGTGGAGTTCTGGGTGGCGCAGCGCCAGCAACGACCGGAACACGCGCCTTCCTGACCTGAAATACAATCAAAATGTGGGAGCGGGCTTGCTCGCGAATGCGGTGTGTCAGTCAATGCATCTTTAACTGATCCACCGCATTCGCGAGCAAGCCCGCTCCCACATTTGATCTGCGCCGCCTGTTAGACTCACCCCATCTTTCCGCCCGCGAGCCGCCCTCATGCTCCACGTGTTATTCAGCGTTTACCTGAAGATGCTGGTGCTCTACAGCCCGTTCTTCGTGCTGTCCTGTTTTATCAGCCTGACCCGCGGTTACTCCAGCAAGGAGCGGCGGCGACTGGCCTGGAAAGTAGCGCTGGCAACGCTGGTGTCGAGCGTGTTGCTGTACCTGTTCGGGCGAGTGATTTTCAGCGTGTTCGGCATCACCGTGGACGCTTTTCGCATTGGCGCCGGCAGCGTGCTGTTCATCTCGGCGCTGGGTATGGCCCAAGGCAAGTCGGCAGTGCAGACCGACAACGTGCAGCAGGACGTGACCATCGTGCCGCTGACCATCCCGCTCACTGTCGGCCCGGGCACCATCGGTGCGCTGCTGGTAATGGGTGTGAGCCAGCCGCACTGGGATGACAAGATCATGGCCATCCTCAGCATTGCCCTGGCCAGCCTCACGGTGGGCGTGGTGCTGTACCTGTCCAATCGCATCGAACGCATTCTGGGCGACCAGGGCTTGCAGATTGTCAGCCGGTTGATGGGATTGTTCGTGTGCGCCCTCGCCGCGCAGATCATCTTTACCGGCGTACGCGGTTACCTGGTGCCCTAGATACGGTACTTGGCGATGGCCAGCTGGACCTTGTCACCGGCGCTCTCACGCATCAGCTGGAGCGTCGTTTCGTTGACCACCGCGGTATTGAGCACCAGGCAGGTTTGCCCGCTGAAGGCCTCGAACGAGGCGCTGTCCCATTCCAGAAAGGGCAAGCCCACCTGTTTGCTCACACCGTGGCTGCTGTAGGTCACCAGCACCATCATCACTTCCCCTTCGGTTTCGGCGCAGGAAGCCAGGCCGAAATCACCGCCCTGATGCACCGAGCTATTGCGTTTGAACAGGTCGAACGTCGCGGGTTGCTGCTTCAACGCCTCCAACGCATCCGCCGCCAGCTTGGGCAGTGCGGTGAGCAAAGGTCCGGCCAGTGACGTCGAGGCCAGCATCGCCGCAATGATGTTCAGCGCCGCCAATTGCACGGTCAGGCCTTTGCCCGACCGCGTGACCCGCTCGAAGCGGCTGCGCACCGGCAGCCAGCCCAGGCTGACCATCACCTTGATAAATTCGTCGTACCAGGCTTCGGTGCCGCGCTGAACCTTCAACACATCGCTGACGTAGCTGCTCGCAAGCAAGTAGCTCTTGCGAACGTATTCGCGGTTCAAGGCGGACATCCCCTCGATAAACGAGATCACGCCGTTGTTCACCACCGCTGCATTGCTGTCATCGTCCGCGCCCATCGGCACAGAGGTCTGTGCACCCGGCGCTCCCGGCAACTTGTAGGCGGCAATCAACTTGCGCCTCTTTACGCTGTTGATCCTTCGGTGCTGTCGCTCCATTTTCAGTTCTCCACAAGCACCCCACATGGGGCGTGTGTTCACACTAGTCCAGCCGCGAGCGCGCTTTCCAGGCCACAAACATCACTTGCCGGCATGCGACAAGTCCCGCCACCCAACGATTGCTGGGCGGCCCGTGGGCCCTTCCGGATTTCGTCGATAAAAAAAGAAAAAGCCCCGAATAACGGCGGGCGTTCACCCAGCGTTACTCGGAGCTTTCCGGCGTGCGACAGGCCGTTTTCAGGAGGCGGGTTTTTCACCATACCAGCGCGGCGTGTACACCCACTCACCGCCACCGGCGCGCGCAAATACGCACGTGGTGGACGAGCCAATCAGCACCATGGTGCGCATATCGACCTGTTCGGGCGTCAGTTGCCCAAGCGTGGTGACACGCAGTGTCTGGCCTGGACGACCGATATCGCGCCCCAGCACCACCGGCGTTTCAGGCGTGCGGTGCAGCGCGACGATTTCCAGCGCGCGCCCCAATTGCCATGGCCGCGAACGCGAGATCGGGTTGTAGAACGCCAACGCCAAGTCGGCCTGGGACGCGAGGTCCAGACGCTTTTCGATGATCGACCAGGGCTTGAGGTTGTCCGACAGCGACATCACACAGAAGTCATGCCCCAGCGGCGCACCCGCTTGCGCAGCGGTGGCAAGCGAAGCCGAGACGCCTGGCAGAATCTGCAGGTCAACCTGATGCCAGGCCGGGTCACTCGACTCATGCAAGGCCTCGATCACAGCCGCCGCCATGGCGAACACGCCGGGGTCACCGGACGATACCACCACGACTGAGCGCCCTTGCGCAGCCAGCTCGAAGGCATGGCGCGCACGCTGCATTTCTTCGCGGTTATCGGTGCAGTGCTGCACCTGGTCGTCACGAAATGGCCCGGCCATGCGCACATAGGTTTCGTAACCGAGCACATCGGTGCAGCGCGCCAGTTCAGCCTTGACCGCCGGCACCATCAATTCGGCGGCGCCAGGGCCCAGGCCAATCACCGCCAGACGGCCGCGCGGGCGACCAACATGCGCCAGGTCCAGGGGCTGCTCGGCGACGCTGATGACGATGTCCGCCTCCTGCGTGACGCTGGAAAACAGCAGCGGCACACTCAATGCCAGCGCAGCCTCGTGCAGCGAAGGTTCGGCCATCTGTGTATCGCTGGCCAACACGCAGGCCAGGGATTGAACGGCAATACCCGCGTCGTGCAATGCCGCCCGCACGCGCTCAGCCAGGTGCGCGCCGGGCTTGCAGGTGACGCACACGTTCTGCGGGTAAATCAGCAACTCGTTGGCGGCGGGCACGCGCTCGGCGCTGCCCACATGAATCGCCAGGCGTGCCTGCTGATCCTGCGGCAGATTGGCCTGAGCCAGCCAGGGCGCTGCGCCTTCGATGCGCACGCTTTCGCCAGCCAGCAGGTCCGAGACAAAACGCTTGCCCAGCTCCAGATCCGCCAGTTGATAACCCGCAGGCGGGTTGAGCAGGCAGGTGCCGAACCGCAACTCGCCACTGGTGGTGATCGCGGCAGACACGCCCAATGCAGCGCCAATGTCGCGCGCCATCACGTTCACGCCACCGAGGCCGCCGAGCAACGGCACCACGGCGCTGCCGTCTTCCGCCACGGCCAGCACGGCGGGCTCCTCGCCTTTTTCCAGCAGCAGCGGCGCCAGGGTGCGGATCACGATGCCGGCAGCGCACAGCGCAATCAGCGGCGTACCCTGTTGATACAGCTGGCGCAGGGTCGCGCCGAACTCGCTGTAGGTCTGGTCGGCGCCTTCAACGCGCCCGGCCAAACCGTGGATCAGCGCCCCGGGGTAAACCTGCGCAATTTTGCGCGCCGTGGCCAGGCTGCCCTGGCCCAGAATGACAATCGCCGGGCGCATCAACCTTGCCACCGTTCGCCGGGCACGATGATCAGCGAGAAGTACGGCGAAGACGCCGGGTCGACCTGATCCAGCGGCACGATTTTCTGGTTGGCCATGGTCGCGCGCTCGACATACAGCGCGCGCTCGGCCAGGCCGAGTTCTTCCAGCACCTGACGCACCTTGGGGAAGTTACGCCCCAGCTTCATGATCACCGCCGCATCGGCATCCGCCAGGCGACGCTTGAGGTCGTCGTGGGGCAGCACGCCCGAGAGCACCGACAGGCTCTGATTGCGATACACCAGCGGCGCGCCGAGTACCGAGGCGCCGCCGAGCATCGAGCACACGCCGGGAATGACCTGGGCGTCATAGCGCTCGGCCAGGCGGTCGTGCAGGTACATGTAGGACCCGTAGAAGAACGGGTCACCTTCGCAGATCACCGCCACGTCGCGGCCGGCGTCCAGGTGCGCGGCTACGTCCAGGCTTGCCGTGTCGTAGAAGTCGCTGATGACTTGCTCGTAGGACAGCGGCGCCGGCAGCACTTCGGTGGTCACCGGGTACACCAGTGGCATCAGGGTCTGCTGCGCAACCAGGTGGTCTTCGATGATGCCGAACGCATTGCCCTTCTTGCCCTTGGCCACGAAGTACGCCACCACCGGCGATTCGCGCAGCAGGCGCAGGGCCTTGAGGGTGATCAGTTCCGGGTCGCCGGGGCCCACGCCCAGGCCGATCAAACGTCCGCGTGCCGACATTATTCGACCTCCGTGGCCAGGGCGTTGACCGCAGCGGCCGCCATCGCACTGCCACCCAGACGCCCTTGCATGATCACGAACGGCACGCCACGGCTGTCTGCTGCGAGCATCGCTTTGGATTCGGCAGCGCCGACAAAGCCGACCGGGAAGCCCAGGATCAATGCAGGTTTTGGCGCGCCGGCATCGAGCATCTCCAGCAGGTAGAACAGCGCGGTCGGCGCGTTGCCGATCACCACCACACTGCCTTCCAGGTGCGGGCGCCACAGCTCCAGGGCAGCAGCGGAACGGGTGTTGCCCAACGCGCGCGCCAGTTCCGGCACGCTGTCGTCGCGCAGGGTGCAGATCACCTGATTGTTGGCCGGCAGGCGCGCACGGGTTACGCCTTCAGAGACCATCCGCGCATCGCACAGGATCGGCGCACCGGCGGCCAGCGCATCGCGCCCGGCCTTGCCTGCGCCTTCGGAGAACTGCAGGCCATCGATGGCCTCGACCATGCCGCAGGCGTGGATCACCCGCACCGCGAGTTTTTCCAAATCAGCCGGGATGCGGTCCAACTTGGCTTCCGCGCGAATAATGGCGAAGGAGTTGCGATAGATCTCCTGACCGTCGCGGATGTAATCAATCATCGGTGTTGCTCCGTGAGCGTGCGCGTAACAGGGCGCCCGCCGCTTCAATGGAAAGAGTGCGCGCGTGCAGCCGGCCGAAACCTGGCTGGGCTGCATCGCGAAAATAGACGTCGTAGTGGCCGGGGCTCACTGCCAGTAACGTGACTGGCGCGGTGTGCGCGGCCGCGCAGGAGCGTGCGCAGCCGGATAAGTGCACCTCAACGCCAGGTTGCAACGCGGCCAATTGCAGGGCGTCGGCCTTGGTATCGGCCAGGCCTTTGCCACAGCCGCTTGAGCCGGTGCAGGCGATCAGGCGCGCCAGGGGCTGGTCGACTGAGCAGAGAAAGCCCAGGTGCTCCAGACGCTCAGTCACTGCGCCGTGGCTTTTAATGTTGGGCAGCAGCACGCCCTGCCATGGCGTGAAACGTAAAGTGCCGTCGCCCAACTCCATGGCCAACTGCGCGGCGCCTTTGAGCATGGTTGAATCCAGGCGACCCAGCGGTGCAACGGCGGCGACGTAGAATTGATCTTTTTGCCGCTGTGGATAACTGCCCAAGTGCAGCAAAGCCCCACTGGCCGGGCGTTTGAAGCCCTCCACCGGCAGCAGCGGCAGGCTCAGACGGGCCAATAAGTTATCCACAGACACATGACGCATGCGGGTTTGCGTCGGTGTCGCCAAGTCGAGAAACAGCTCCAGCACTGCAACGACCAGGGCATGACCTTGCGCCAGGGGCACGGCCGCCACCGGCGCATCCAACCCAGGGCAACCCGCCAGCCCGAAGGCCAATAATGTTTCGCCATCGCGCTCAAACGCCGACAGCCACAGGTCGTGGTGATGCTCGAGCATTGCCAGGGCTTCACCGCCATCGAGCTGCACGGCGAACTTGGCCGACAACTCATGGAAACGTGGATGGTTTTGCAAGGTCGCGAGGATCTGCCCGGCCAACGGTCGGGTGTCGAACAACATTTGAGTGTCGATACCGGCGCTGGGGCTGAGCATCAGGTTGCGCACATCATCGCCAGCAGCGTTGTTCGGGCCCAGGCCTGCGGCCAGCAGCGCGGCGATCAAGGCCTGCAGCTCGGCACCGATCCCGCGAATCTGCAGATTGGCGCGGTTGGTGGCCTCGATCACTCCACCGGCGTAGGCCTGGGCCGCGTCCGCCACGGCCACCGCTTGCGCGGCGCTGATGGACCCACCGGCCAATTTGATCCGGCAAATGCCGCCATCCAACGCCTGGACAATACGCAGCAACCCCGGACAAGCCGAGGGGCGCAAGGTGTTCAGAGCAGGTGTTGGGTTCACGGGGCTACCGGTTGACGGGTAAAGGCGCGGTATTATGCCTGCTTTGTCCGGCGGCATGAAAAGCCTGCCCGTCGGATGTCGTTCAAGGAATTGATATGTCGCCCTGGCTGACGGTAGTAGGCATCGGTGAAGACGGCTTCAAGGGGCTGGGCAGAAACGCCCGGCATGCCCTGTTGCGCGCCTCCCGGATTATAGGCGGCCAGCGTCAGTTGGACCTGTTACCGGTGTGTATTCGTGGTGAGCGGCAGCTGTGGCCGAGCCCGTTTTCCCTGGCGCCCGTGTTGGCGCAACGCGGCGAGCCTGTGTGCGTGCTGGCCAGCGGCGACCCGATGTTCTATGGCGTGGGCGCCAGCCTGGCGCGGCAGGTGGCGGCTGAAGAGTTGCTGGTTTTACCGGCGCCGTCGTCGGTGTCGCTGGCGGCGGCGCGATTGGGCTGGCCGTTGCAGGACCTGGTGACGTTGTCGGTGGTGGCGCGGCCGCTGGCGGCACTGAATGCGCATCTGGCCAGCGGCGTGCGGTTGCTGGTGTTGAGCAACGATGGCCGCAGCCCTGCGGCGATTGCTTCGCTACTGGTTCAGTCCGGGTTTGGTGCC
The DNA here is from genome assembly GCF_059862645.1 of Pseudomonas sp. MF08831. NCBI lineage: Bacteria > Pseudomonadati > Pseudomonadota > Gammaproteobacteria > Pseudomonadales > Pseudomonadaceae > Pseudomonas > Pseudomonas sp. MF08831. The sequence goes on from NZ_JCBCUX010000002.1 coordinate 88,124, forward strand.
AGCCGTGTCAGTGTGTTTGAACACGTGGGCGGCGCGGATGAACAGCGCATTGACGGGCTGGCGGTTGATTGGCCACACGCCTCGGTTGCGGATTTGAATCTCGTCGCCATTGACTGCGTGGCCGACGCCAACACACCGCGCCTGTCGCGCCTCGCCGGCCTGCCGGACTCAGCCTTCCAGCACGACGGTCAACTGACCAAGCGTGACGTGCGCGCCATGACGCTCGCCCGCCTCGCACCGATGCCCGGCGAGTTGCTCTGGGACGTAGGCGCAGGCAGTGGCTCCATCGGCATTGAATGGATGCGTGCCCATCCCAGCTGCCGCGCGCTGGCGATTGAAGCCGACGCAGGCCGCCAAGGCCTGATCGAACATAACCGCGACGCCCTTGGCGTGCCCGGTTTGCAATTGATTCGTGGAAAGGCGCCGGACGTGCTGCACGGTTTGGAAGCACCAGACGCGATCTTCATCGGTGGCGGCGTCACCCGCGACGGCGTGCTCGACACGTGCTGGCAGCACCTGCGCCCGGGCGGCCGTCTGGTCGCGAACGCCGTGACCTTGCAAAGCGAAATGACCTTGATGAACTGGCGCGCGGAGCACGGCGGCGAGCTGACCCGCATTCACGTGGCGCAGGCCCAGCCGCTGGGCGAGTTCGACACCTGGCGCCAGGCGTTGCCGATTACCTTGCTGGAAGTGGTCAAGCCGTTATGAAACGCATCCTGCTGTTGGGCGGCGTGACCGAAGCGCTGGCCATCGCGCGTACGCTGGGGCCTGAACATATCTACAGTCTGGCCGGTGTGGGCCGGGTGCCTACCGACCTCACCTGCCACGTGCGCGTCGGTGGGTATGGCGGGGTTGAAGGGCTGGCGCAGTTTGTTCGCGATGAACACATCAGCCTGATCCTCGATGCCACCCATCCGTATGCCGCCCAGATCAGCCGGAACGCCGCGCAGGCGGCGCGGCTGTGCGGCATCCCTTGCTGGGCGCTGCGCCGTCCGGCGTGGCAACCGCAGGCCGGCGATGACTGGCGTGAGGTGAGTGATTGGGCCGAGCTGGTTGAAGCGTTGAGGCCCTTCAAGCGCCCGTTGTTCACACTGGGGCGCGAGCCGTTGCAGCATCTTGATGAGATCCCCGCCGATCAGCTCTGGACGCTGCGCGCACTGGATGTGTATCCGGGCAATGCACGCTGTGAAGTCATCGGCGCACGTGGGCCGTTTCTGATTGAAGACGAGCGCGCGTTGTTTGAGCGGCGTGGGATTGATGTGTTGATCAGCAAGAACAGCGGCAGTACGGCGACCGAACCGAAACTGGAAGTGGCGCGGGAGCTGGGAATACCGGTGCTTGTCTTGAAGCGTCCAGTGCTGGCTGCGGTAGATCGAGAGTTCACCGACGTGGCTGCGGTGCTACAGGCCGTCAACATTCTCTAAACATCACCTTTCCAATGTGGGAGCGGGCTTACTCGCGAAGGCGCTGGGTCAGCCAATCAATCACTGGCTGACCCACCGTTATCGCGGGCAAGCCCGGCTCCCACATTTGGTTTGTGGCGGGTGCAAAATTTGCCCAGGCACAAATAAGTGTGGGAGCCGGCTTGCCTGCGATGGCGGTGGGTCAGTGAGCCTGGCCGTTACTGATCCACCGCCTTCGCGAGCAAGCCCGCTCCCACATTTGGAACGGCGTTATCAGGCTGCAGTTTTCGTTTGTCCGACGCCCTTGTGCACTCGATCGGCCAGCAACTGCGCCAGCTCAATCAACTGCGCAACGCCGAGCAAATTCTCTGGTTTCGGGCCATCCAGGTCAAAGGCAAGGTCGCAGCTCAGCGCATTGGCCGAGGCGAGTGTTTCGCTGAGTTTTCAGCGGTGTACGGAGACTAGAGTTCCATCTTCCTAGGGACAACCTTGAATCTTTGTCGGACGTTCCTATACGCCTCCATCCACCGCCGAACACAAACCAGCCCCCACAGGGTTCAGCGTCACGCTGAATGTCGCGGCGCATCTGCAAAATTGGCAATCTGTGGTTCCCGGCTATCCTGTAGACAACCACTGCGACACCAAACCACACCGGCCTTTTTTACTTATCCCCACCGATCAGGCTAAATACGCACCTGATCGCTTAACCCTACGGATTGTCCGCCATGGCCCGTCAACGCTTTGCAATTGTGTGGATCGCCTGCTTTGCAGTGCTGTTCAACGCCTTTGCCATGCCGATGGCAAGTGCGATGCAGCAGTCCAGCGACCCTGTTCAGCAATTGCTATGGGGCAGTTTTTGCTCCTCCAATGGCGCCAGTCTGAAGACCATTGCCCTGGGCAAGCTCGACATTCCGGCGCCGCAGCAGGACGACCACTCCACCATGCAGCACTGCTGGTGTTGCTCGGGCTCACCGCCTTTGGTGGCCTTGCCGGGGCATGTGCCGCAGTTGTATCTCACCCGTTTTGCAGCGGCGCAGAGCCTGCCGCCGCCTTCATTGCAAGCCCCTACCCCGCGCCAGCAATGGCCGAGCCTCAACCCGCGCGCGTCTCCAACGGTCTGATTTCTTCGCAAGTGAACTGCGTTTAGAACCGTTCTGGAGAACTGCCATGCTCAAATCTTCCCTGCTTCTGGCTGCGTTGTTGCTGCCGGTGTGTGTTGCTGCCAATGCCGATGACTACAAGGCCGGCGACCTGTTGGTCAGCGATCCCTGGTCACAGGAGCTGCCACCGAATGCGCCGACCGTTGCTGCGTATTTCGTGATTCATAACGCCGGCGAAACGCCGGACCGCCTGCTTGGCGTCGAGACGCCGGTAGCGGACAAAGCCGAGCTGCACGAGCATGTGATGCAAGGCGACTTGATGAAGATGCAACAAGTGCCCAGCGTTGCCGTGCCGGCCAAGGGGGATTTGACCTTCGCGCCAATGGCCTATCACGTGATGCTGCTGGGCCTAAAAGACCGCAGCCTGCTGGCCGACGGCAAGCAATTCCCATTGACCCTGACCTTCGAAAAAGCCGGCAAGGTTGAAGTCGAAGTTTCGGTTCAGAAAACGCCGCCAGCGGCTGGCCACGAGTCTATGCACGCTCAATAGGCCAACCTCGATGGGCGCCCCTCGCGCCAGGTTATCCGCGCAACGCCGCAATCCCCTGGGTTTGATGCGCGCCAGCTGGATCAGCCTGTTCGCCATGCTGATGATCTTTATCGGTCCGCTGATTTCCCAAGCGATGCCGATGGATCATCACGCCGGTATGTCGATGGAAATGTCCATGGACATGCCCAGCTGCCATGGCGATGCACCGCAACACAGCAAAGCGCCTGACGAGCACCACGTGCTCTGGGAAAAGTGCGGCTATTGCAGCCTGCTCTTCAGTTGCCCGGCCCTGCCCGGCAGCGTGTCCTATATCACCCTCGGCACCGCGCCACCCGCCAACGCCCTCACCCCCGCCCCACGCCTGGGCCATGCCCGGCAGAGCATTTTCCCCGGCGCCCGCAGCCGCGCGCCCCCCATCACCGCGTAAGCCTTTCACCGCGTTACTTCACACCGGCCGACTTTAGACAGACAGCCGCAGGCTGCTGGCCGTGTTGTTTACGAATGATTGATGGAATTTTTCATGTCCAGGTTTTCTGCTGACACCCGTATGGGATGTACCCCCGTTTTCGCTGTTCTGTGTGGCGCACTGTTGGTGCCACAGGTACACGCCGATGATCATGAGTTAAGCCCCACGGTGATCACCGCGATTGCCCCCAGCTCGCCGCTGACCGTGATCACCAACCCCAAAGACCCGCGCCAACCGGTGCCGGCCAGCGATGGCGGCGACTACCTCAAGACCATCCCCGGCTTCGCCCTGGTGCGCAACGGCGGCACCAATGCCGACCCAGTGCTGCGCGGCATGTTCGGCTCGCGCCTGAATATCCTCACCAATGGCGGCATGATGCTCGGCGCCTGCCCAGGCCGGATGGACGCACCGACCTCCTACATTTCGCCGGAAACCTACGACAAGCTCACCGTGATCAAGGGCCCGCAAACCGTGCTCTGGGGCCCGGGCGCGTCGGCTGGCACCATTCTGTTCGAGCGTGAGCCGGAGCAGTTCGGCGAGCTGGGCACGCGGGTCAACGCCAGCGTGCTGGCCGGCTCCAACGGGCGCTTCGACAAAGTCATCGATGCCGCCGCCGGCGGGCCGCTGGGCTACGTGCGCGTGATCGGCAACCAGGCACACGCCGATGACTACAAGGACGGCAACAACGACACGGTTGCCTCGCGCTACGACAAATGGAACGGCGATGTCGCCGTCGGTTTTACCCCCGACGCCGACACCCTGCTGGAACTTACCGCCGGCCGTGGCGATGGCGAAGCACGCTACGCCGGGCGCGGCATGGACGGTTCGCAGTTCCTGCGCGAAAGCCTGGGCCTGCGCTTCGAAAAATCCAACATCGGCGAGGTGCTGGATAAAGTTGAAGCCCAGGTCTACTACAACTACGCCGACCATGTGATGGACAACTACAGCCTGCGCACGCCGTCCGGCACCGGCATGATGGCCGGGCCCATGGCCTCCAACGTCGACCGCCGCACCCTCGGCGCGCGGATCAAGGCCACCTGGCGCTGGGCCGATGTGCAACTGATCAGCGGCCTGGACGCGCAGACTAACGAGCACCGCCAGCGCAGCAGCATGGGCATCGACACCTACAAGGATTTGCCGCGCAACAAGGACGCCAACTTCCACAACTATGGCGTGTTCGGCGAACTGACCTGGTACGCAGCCGACCGCGATCGCCTGATCAGCGGCGCGCGCCTGGACCGCGCCTCGGCCAAGGATTTTCGCCAGACGACCGGTTCAGGAATGATGTCCCGCCCCAACCCGACCGCCGACGACACCCGCGCCGATACGCTGCCGTCGGGCTTTGTGCGCTATGAGCACGACTTGGCCGACAGCCCCACCACTGTCTACGCCGGGCTGGGCCATTCGGAACGTTTCCCGGATTACTGGGAGCTGTTTTCCCCTAATACCGGCGCGGTCGGTTCAGTGAATGCTTTCGAGGGTGTGAAGCCGGAAAAAACCACCCAACTCGACTTCGGCGCGCAGTACAAAACCGCTGACGTGGAAGCCTGGGCCTCGGCTTATGTCGGCCAGGTGCGCGACTTCATCCTGTTCGACTACACGCCCGGCATGATGGGCACCACCTCCCAGGCGCGTAACGTCGATGCCCGCATCATGGGCGGCGAACTCGGCGCGGCCTATAAGCTGACGCGCCATTGGAAGGCCGATGCCAGCCTCGCCTACGCCTGGGGCAAGAACACCAGCGACGGCAAGGCCCTGCCGCAAATGCCGCCGCTGGACGCGCGTTTCGGCCTGACCTACAGCGAAGACGACTGGAGCGCCGGTGCCTTGTGGCGCGTGGTTGCAGCGCAAAACCGCATCGACCCGAACAAGGGCAACGTGGTCGGCAAGGACTTCGACAAAAGCGGCGGCTTTGGCGTGTTCTCGCTGAACGCGGCGTACCGCATCAATAAGCACTTCAAGGTCAGCACCGGCGTCGACAACCTGTTTGGCAAGGCTTACGCCGAGCACTTGAACCTGGCCGGCAACGCCGGCTTCGGCTACCCGGCCAGCGACCCGCAAGCCATCAAGGAACCGGGGCGCACGCTCTGGACCAAGGTGGACATGAGCTTCTAACAGCATCGCGAGCAAGTCCGCTCCCACACTTGGAATGCATTTCAAATGTGGGAGAGGCTTGCTCGCGAAGGCGGCATAACTGAATAAAATTTTTAAAGCCTTTGCGGAGCATCCTGATGACCACTCAAAAGATTTCCTTCTACAACCTGGCCTGGCGCTGGCACTTCTACGCCGGGCTTTTCGTCGCGCCTTTCATGGTGCTGCTGGCCCTCACCGGCATCATCTACCTGTTCAAACCCCAGCTCGACCCGCTGATGTACGCCGACCTGCTCACCGTGCAAAGCGCCGAACACGCCTTGAGTGCCGACGAGCAATTACAGCGCGCGCAGGCAGCCTTTCCCCAGGGCAAAATCAGTAAATACCTGCCACCGGCCGACGCCACCAGCAGCGCGCAGTTCGTGATGCATGACAGCGGCCGCGAAGTGACCGTATTCGTGGACCCGTACCGCGGCACCGTGCTTGGCGAACAGGATGCCAAATACAACCTGCAAGCCATCGCCCGCGCACTCCACGGTGAGCTGATGATCGGCACCGTCGGCGACCGCCTGGTGGAACTCGCCGCCGGTTGGGGCGTGATGCTGGTGGTGTCCGGCCTGTACCTGTGGTGGCCGCGCGGCAAGTCGTCGGCCGGGGTGTTATGGCCACGGTTCAACGCGCGTGGGCGCGTGTTCTGGCGCGACATGCACGCCGTCGCCGGTTTCTGGGGGGCGGCGTTTTTACTGGTGATGCTGCTCAGCGGCATGACCTGGACCGGCTTCTGGGGCAAGCAATACGCCGCGTTGTGGAATCGCTTTCCGGCGGCGATGTGGAACGCCGTGCCGCAGTCGGATCAGCAGGCGCGCAGCCTCAATACCGCCAGCCAGCAAACCGTGCCGTGGGCGATGGAAAACACGCCGATGCCGTTGTCCGGCGACCACGCCGAACACATGAACCACGGCGCCATGCATTCGGGCCCGGCCGCGCCAACCGTGCGTTTGCAGCAGGTGGTCGATCTGGCCAATGCTCGCAAGGTTGAACCCGGCTACAGCATCACCTTTCCCAGCACCGCCGACGGTGTGTTCACCGTCGCGGTGTTCGCCAACGACCCACGCAACGACGCGACCCTGCACGTGGACCAATACACCGGCAAGGTGCTCGCCGATGTGCGCTGGGAACACTACAACACGGTGGCGCGCGCCACCGAAACGGGTGTGATGCTGCACGAAGGCAAGATGTTCGGTTGGGTCAACCAACTGATCGTGCTGCTGATCTGCCTGATGATTTTGCTCAGCGCGGTCAGTGGTGTGGTGATCTGGTGGAAACGCCGGCCTGCCGGTGGCCTGGGTGTGCCGCCGCTGCGCCATGACGTGCCGAAGTGGAAAACCGCGATGGGGATCATGCTCGCGCTGGCGATCATTTTCCCCTTGGTCGGCGCCTCGTTGATCGGGGTGTGGGCATTGGATCGGCTGGTATTGGCGCGCGTTTTCAACCAACGTGAATCTACCTCAGGTTCTGCATGAGGCAGGCGAGATGCCCTCGGCAGAGCCCTTCTGTAGCCTTGCGCGACTTTTGTCCCGCAGCCAATAAGTGTTAACTTATAACACTTACTGCGTTATCGTTGCTCGCCGCGCACTGCGGCGAGTACCCCTCCAAGAAGTGATTGATTGATCGATGAACAAGTACCTAGCGCCCGGCCTGTGCCTGCTCGCCCTGCACACCAGTGCCCAGGCCCTGACCCTGCCCGCCAGCCCCGTCACCGCAACCGCCGTGGATGACCAACGCGTCGACCTCAACACCCCGACCACTGCGGGCTCGCGCCTGAACCTTACGGCCCTGCAAACCCCTGGCAGTGTTGAAAGCCAGACCGGCGAAAAAATCCGCGAACGCGGCGACGCCAGTGTGCAGGACGCTATCTCGCGCGCCACCGGCATCAGCCGCACCGGCACGCCGGGCGACGGCGGCACCTCGTTACAGGCGCGCGGCTTTACCGGGCAGAGTGCGGTGCTGCAACTGTACGACGGCCAGCGCATGTTCGACGGCGCGGGCACTTCCACCTTCCCGGTAGACACCTGGTCGGTTGAACGCGTGGATGTGTTGCGCGGCCCCGCCTCGGTGATCTACGGCCAGGGCGCCACGGGCGCGGTGGTCAACACCCTGCCGAAAAAGCCGTTTGAAGGCGAGATCGAAAACCACCTGCGCCTCGGCTACGGTTCCTATGACCGCCAGCAGCAAGCCCTGGACAGCGGCGGCTCGCTGACCGACACCCTGAGCTACCGCCTGAACATCAACCGCCTGCGCAGCAACGGTTTCATCGCGCGCGGCGACTCTGCCAGCGACTTCGTCAGCGGCGCCCTGCGCTGGCAGCCGGCCGACAACCTGAGCGTCACCCTGGCACACGACTATGGCGACCAGACCCCGCAGAATTACTACGGCACGCCGCTGATCAATGGCCAGTTGCACAAAAGCCTGCGCGACAAAAACTACAACGTCAGCGACGACAAACAGCACTACAACGACCAGTGGACACGCCTGACCAGCGAGTGGCAAATCAACGACAACGTCACGGCCACCAACGAGCTGTCGTACCTGAAAAACCAGCGTCGCTGGCAAAACGCCGAGAGCTACAACTATGTCGAGGGTGGCCTCGTACGCCAGAGCTACCTGGGCATCAAGCACGATCAGGAGCAGGTCGGCGATCGCCAGACCTTCACCTTCAAACACACCCTGTTGGGCCTCGACAGCCAGACCGTGACAGGGGTCGAGTACAACCGTATTCGCTTCCGTCTGGCGAGCAACGCGCCCTTCGACGACCTGCCGGGTGGCGGCCAGCCGGTGGACATCAACCATCCCGTGCCACAACCGTTTGAAAGCGACAGCCCCTTTATTGCGCAGTCGGTCAGCACCACCAGACAGCTCGCCGCCTTCGCTGAAAACCGCCTGCAACTGACCGATAAACTGTCGCTGATCACCGGCGCGCGCCGTGACTATCTGCACATCGACAGCAACGACCTGACCACAGCGAACCAGGATGCCGACAGAACCCTCACCGGCAACAACTGGAAAGCTGGCCTGGTCTATGCGATCACTCCGGACACTTCGGTCTACGGCCAATACGCCACCAGCACCGACGGCGTCGGCAGCCTGATCAGCTTGAGCCCGAGCCAGCAGCAGTTTGGCTTGTCCACTGCCAAGCAAGCCGAAGTCGGTATCAAGCAGGCATTCTGGGACTCGCGCGGCGAGTGGACGCTGGCGGCCTATCACATCGTCAAAAAGAAGCTGTTGACCAACATCCCCGGCACCACGCTGCAACAACAAGTCGGCCAGCAATCCTCGACCGGCCTGGAAGCCAGCCTCGACCTGCAACTGCCGAACGCCTGGCAATTGCAAGCGAACGCCGCCATCGTGCGGGCCAAGTACGACGACTTTTCCGAAGCGGTGAATGGCCAGGCGGTGTCCCGCGCCGGCAACCGCCCGGTGGACGTCCCCAACCGTACTGCCAACCTGTGGCTGAGCAAGGCCGTGACCGATAATGTGCGCGCCGGTGCCGGGGTGCGTTACGTCAGCGCGCGGTATGCCGACACCGCCAACAGCAGCGAGGTGCCGAGCTACACCGTGGCCGACGCGACCGTGTCGTGGAAGGCGATGCGCAACACCACGCTGGGCCTGGAGCTGAACAACCTGTTCAACCGCACTTACGCGGTCAGCCAGTACAACAACGGCCAGCAGTGGATTTTGGGTGAGCCACGTTCGTTCTTCGTGACGGCGGATTACACCTTTTAACGAATACACCATGGAGCCCTGTGGGAGCGGGCTTGCTCGCGAATGCGGTGTGTCAGCCAACACGTCTTTCACTGAACCACCGCCTTCACGAGCAAGCCCGCTCCCACGTCGTTTGATCTGCGCTGACCTTGAGAACATGAATGGCCTCACTCTCACTCACCGACCTGACCTGGACCCCACCGGGCCACGACCACTGCAATCACCAGTTCCAACTGCGTGACGCCAGCCTGCAGGTCGGTGCGGGGGAGTTTGTCGGGCTGATCGGTCCCAATGGCAGCGGTAAAACCAGCCTGTTGCGCTGCGCCTATCGCTTCACCAAACCGGAACACGGCGACGTACTGCTCGAACACCAAAACGTCTGGAAGCACAGCGCCAAGTGGTGCGCACAACGCATCGCCGTGGTGCTGCAGGAGTTTCCCGACGCCTTCGGTGTGCGCGTGGATGAAGTGGTCGCCATGGGCCGCACGCCTCATAAAGGCTTGTTCGATGGCGACACGCTTCACGACCGACAATTGATTCAAGCAGCGCTGGCATCAGTCGGCATGCAGGGCTTTGAAGACCATGCGTTCGCCACCCTCTCGGGCGGTGAAAAGCAGCGCGTCATCCTCGCCCGCGCGTTGGCCCAGCAACCGCAATTGCTGATCCTCGACGAACCGACCAATCACCTCGACCCGCGCTATCAGCTTGAGCTACTGCGGCTGATCAAACGCCTGAACATCGGCACCCTGGCGAGCATCCACGACCTGAACCTGGCCGCCGCCTTCTGTGACCGCCTGTACGTGATCAACCACGGGCGCATCGTCGCCAGCGGCACACCTCACCACGTGCTGACCGCCGAGTTGCTGCGTGACGTGTTTGGCGTTGACGCACTGATCGACACTCACCCCTTGTCCGGCTACCCCCGAATCACCTGGATAACCCAACCATGACCCTGCGCGCCCTGTTGTCTCTCGCCCTGATGTTCGGCACTGCCCAAGCGTTCGCCCAAGCGACCCATTACCCGGTGACCGTCAAAAGCTGCAACCGCGACGTGACCTTTCAGCAAGCGCCCAAACATGCGGTCAGCCACGACATCAACATGACCCAGATGATGCTCGCGCTCGGCCTCAAGCCGCAGATGGCCGGCTACAGCGGAGTGACCGGCTGGAAGTCGGTCACTCCGCAAATGGCCAGCAGCCTCGACGGCCTGCCGGAGCTGGCGAGCAAGTACCCGTCGGTGGAAACGCTGCTCAATGCCAACGTCGATTTCTTCTTCGCCGGCTGGGACTACGGCATGCGCGTGGGCGGCGACCTCACGCCGCAAACCCTGCAACCTTTGGGCATCAACGTGTATGAGCTGACCGAGTCGTGCGCCTTTGTGATGAAGCGCCCCGCCGCCACGCTGGAAGACACCTATAACGACCTGCGCAACCTGGGCAGGATCTTCGACGTGCAGGACCGCGCCAACGCCTTGATCGCGCAGATGCAGGCGCACGTTGCCGAGGTGCAAAGAGACCTGCCCGCCGAGAAGCCTCGCGTGTTCCTCTACGACAGCGGCGAAGACCGCGCCATGACCTCCGGCCGCCTGGGCATGCCGCAGGCGCTGATCGAGGCCGCCGGTGGGCGCAATATTCTCGATGACATCGACGCCAGCTGGACCCGCGTCAACTGGGAAACGGTGGTGGAACGCAACCCGCAGGTGATCGTGATCGTCGATTACAGCGAAGTCACAGCCGAGCAAAAGGCGCACTTTCTGCTCAACAACCCGGCCCTGCAATCGGTGGACGCCATCCGTAATCAGCGCTTTATCGTGATCCCCTACGTGCAGGCCACGCCGGGCATCGATAACGTGCTGGCGGTGGAAACCCTGGCCAAGGGGTTCCACGGCGAATGATCACGCGGCGCTACGTCCTGCTGTTAAGCGCTCTGGGTGCGTTGCTGTTGGTCTCCTGCGTGATTTCGCTGGGGTTCGGCTCGGCGCGGGTGCCGGTGGACGTGGTGTGGCGCATTTTGCTGAACAAGGCGTTCGGCCTCGGTGAAGTGAATTGGAGCACCGGGCAGGAACACATCGTCTGGCTGATCCGCGTGCCGCGCATGCTGCTCGGTGCACTGGTGGGCGCCGGGCTGGCGCTGATCGGTGCGGTGTTGCAAGCGGCGACGCGCAACCCGCTGGCCGACCCGCACCTGCTGGGCGTGACCTCCGGCGCCACCCTCGGCGCGGTGATCGTGGTGCTGCATGTGGGGGAAATCATCGGCCTGCTCACGCTGCCCATCGCCGCCTTTATCGGCGCGCTGCTGAGCATGCTGGTGGTGCTGGCGGTGGCGAGCCGCAACGGGCGACTGGAGAGCGATCGCCTGCTGCTGTGCGGCGTGGCCGTGTCGTTTGTCATGATGGCGGCAGCCAACCTGTTGCTGTTCATGGGCGACCACCGCGCCGCGTCGGCGGTGATGTTCTGGATGCTTGGCGGGCTCGGACTCGCACGTTGGGAGCTGCTGACGATTCCGTGTATCACGGTGCTGCTGGGCCTGCTGTTGCTGCTGAGCATGGCGCGCCCGCTCAATGCCTTGATGGCCGGCGAACAGACCGCCGTGACCCTCGGCCTCAACGCACGCACCGTGCGGTTGAAGGTGTTCCTGGTCGCCTCGTTGATGACCGCAGTGCTGGTGTCGATCAGCGGCTCCATCGGTTTTGTGGGGCTGATGGTGCCGCACATTGCCCGGCGCCTGGTCGGCGCCGAGCATCGGCGTTTATTGCCGGTGTGCGTGCTGCTGGGCAGCGTGTTCCTGGTGTGGGTCGACGTGGCCGCACGCACGCTGATCGCCCCCGAGGACTTGCCGATCGGCGTGGCCACGGCGGCGATTGGCGGGCTGTTTTTTATCGGGCTGATGCGCAAGCGCTGATAACACCTCAGAGTTCGTCCTTGTCCCGACCGTACTGGACGTCCAGCGGATCAGGTTCGGCCTGCAGGTTGGCTTGCCACGCCGTGCCCAACACCCCTGCGCGGGTCCAGAAGGCGTCGGTTTCCAGCACCGCAAGCTGGCCGGCCGCCCACAAACCGCTGACCAACGCGCTGGGCAAAACCGACGCACCGGCACTCAGCAATTGCGTCTCGGCCGCCGTAAAACCGGGCACATACTTGAGCAGCGCGCCGCCTCGGCACGTCAGGTAGACACTCTCGGCGACGGGGTGGTTGATCTTGACGATGTCCAAGTACGACCTCAGCTCGGTGCCGGAGACAAAATTGTTCAGCAGCTTCCATTCCTGCGCCTGCAGGTTCGGCACGGCAGCCATGCCTTTGTAGAAGGCCTGGACGGCGTTGACCGCGTAGCCGAACAGCGGGTGGGCGACCGTGACCTCAAGCCCGGCGCGCTCGAACCGGAACAGTTTCACAATCGTGTCCTGCAGCCAGGCGTGGCGGTCCTCTATCGGGTCAAGTGACACAAACCCCGTAATCCCGGGACAGGTCAGCACCGCGCCGAGGTATTCGACGCCCTTGAACGGGCCCACCTGTTTACGAGCCCAGCGCGCCGCATCATCGGCATGACTGAACAACGGCCCACAAAATGACAGCACGTGCGGGTTGTGTTCGAACGGCCAGGGTTCGGCGTTGGGCTGCCACTGCGCCGTCACGGCCTGCTCCTTGCCCCACACGGTGCTGCGCACCCGCACCTCCAGCGCGCCCTTGGCCGCCAGTTCTCTGACAAAGCTTGCGACGGTCGAGCTGCCCTCAAGCATGCGCCGGGCGATGGCGCCCGCTTGGCTGAGCATCGCGTAGGCCAATTGCCGGCCGTTCTTGTTGACCACATAGCTGAGCAGCGCCCCGTCGGCACACAGCAGGTAAAGCGGCAAGCCTCGGCTTTTGGACAAATTGCTGACGAAGCCGACGCCACCGGCCAACGCCTGGGGAGTGAAGAAGCTGGTGGCCATGGCATCGCTGGGCGGCGCAATCGCAGCGGTAGAGGCGCATAAATACAGGCCATCCAAGCCATAGCCCTGGGGCAGCAACCCGTCGGCAAAAACCTGTGCGAGCCGCGTGCAATCCCCGCGCACCAGCGGCAGAGTGGTCATGTAGGCATTTTTATTGACGGCCTTGAGCACGTAACCGAACTGTACCTCTGGCCGGGGCGATGCCAATCGTTGTGCATAACGTACGGCGTCGTCGGCGCGGGCAAAGATCGGGCTGCACGGCGCATCGGCGAATACCTGCTTGATCTCCAGGGCCGGCAGGGTCGCCAGATTCGCCACGAAGGGCGCGCTCACGCGCCGGGCAAACCCCCACAACGCATTGCCCTTGATAACGCGCAGGTCGCCGGCCTTGGCGACCTGGCCGACGAAGTCACCCGGCAGCAGGGTACCGGCCCGCAGTTGGCGTTCAACCTCGGTGTCTACTTGGTTGCCGTTCAGTGGGTTCAGGGGCACCAGACGCGCTTTCAGCGCCGCTTCCTCCACCGAGCCGGTCAACTGGTAACGCAGGATCGTGCCGTGGGGCCCGAACAGGTATTCGCGCTGTATGCGCGGGTCACGGTGCAACAGGTTCGACAGCACGGCGGTGGGCAGCATGCTCTGGTAGATAGCCTTTTGCTCGGCGGCCAACAGCATTTGCGTCTCCTCGCCAAGCACCGAGCGGTAGCGCGCAACGACAGTGCTGCCATGGGGATAAAGCCCGCCAGTGACGGCCACATCGGGGTACACCCAGTTCAGCGCAAACCCCTGGGGCGGCAAGGCCAATGGGTCCGTCGCCACGTACAGGCCATCCGCCTGCCGCAGCAGCACCCCGCCATAGGCGCGGCGGCGTCCCTCGCCGATAATGTCGGCGGCATAACGCGCCGCATCATCCGCGCTGGCGAAGGCCGGGCTCAACCGGCGTCGAGCCAGGTGCTCGTAGCCGGCCCAGGTACGCGATACCACGCCCGGGGTGTCCCAGCACTGGCTGGTGTGGATCACCTTGAGTTCACCTCGGTCGGCCCAGTCGCGGACAAAGGCTTGCGCCGTCTTCTGGCCCGAAATCAACAAGCGTTCGTCTTCCTCAAGGACCCTGTCCACCGGGCCGCCACTTCCCACGTTGAAGGGCAGCGACACGTACCGCAGCAAGGCGCCCTCCTCGGTCGAGAAGTACACCGGCAGGTTTTTGCCATGGTTGTATTTTTCGCCCGCGCGCTTGGTGTCGTAGAGGGCGACGTACAGCACCTTGGGCATCACGAAATAGCGGGTCAGCCAGGCGGTTGGGGCAGGCAGGTCCGCCGGTTGCCACTGCTGCGAACGAAACAATCCACACAGAACGAACCCGTCAGGAAAACGGAAATCGCCGCCCGCAATCGGGGCAAACACACGGTTGAGCTTGAACAGGGCATTCTGGTCGCCCGCGCCTGCGACCTCGCTCGCCAGGTATTGCTCGGTGTCCTTGTGCTTGAGAATAAAACCGAAGTACGCCTGCTCGGCAAGGTTGCGCCCATGAACCCGTGCATGAAGGTTGCGAGCGGCCGCGTCTGCGCTGGCAAACAGCGCGCCATAGGTCGCGTAGTCCGGCGCGCCGACTCTTGGCGCATAGTCAAAATACGCAGTCCAGTCGTCATAGACCGGCGAGCGCGGGCCCCACAAGGCATTGCCCAGGATCACCCGCAAATCACCGGCTTCGGCCAGCACGATGACCCATTGCGCAGGCTTGACCTGCCCGCTGTCCAGCCGTTGCTGAGCGGCACTGCCACCCGGTTGCGGCGCAGTTTGGCTCAGCAGCCGTTGCTCAGCACTGGAAAAACTCGGCGTGTACGCCAGTAAACAATCCTCGGCGGCCGACAGATAGGCCGGCTGCCTGTGACTGATCACAGCGTGAATTTCATCGGCGGAAAAAACCTGCAGGTTGATCAGCGCGTCTTCACGGCTCCAGCGTCGTTGCGCCACCCACTCGGGGTCGACCATCGACAGCGCGGGGTGCGAGCCGTAACGCGCAAATACCTGATACGGCTCAGGCGGAATCAACGGGCCTTGCCCATCCGCAGGAAAAAACAGCAACTGGGCGAACGGGTTGGCATCACTGGCCTCAGGCGCGGTGATAAAGAAATGTCCTTTAGCGTCTTTGAGCACGTAGCCGCCGTAGGCACGCTCGCGGCGCCGCCCTATCTGCTCGTGCGCATACACCGCTGCATCGTGAGCCGAAATAAAGGCGCGGCTTATCACCGCCCGCGAAACACCGTCCAGCACTGCCGAGCGATTGTCCACCGGGCCGACCGTTCGCCAAAGCAACCCCGCCGCCACTACCGACACCGTCGTTGAGGCAATCACACGGCGCACATAGCCACGCGGGCTCAGCGTGCCGGCCAGCAGCGCGGCCTGGGCGCCGTTGTCGTCAACATCAGCGCCGGCCAGGTCGGTCTCGGCGCCGGGCACTTGCAGTTTGAGCAGCGCGCCATCCGACGCCTGCAGATACAGCTGGAGCCCACGCGCCTTGTCCTGCAGCGCCAGGGTCGCGCGCGACTGGGTGATGGCGGCAGCCACTTCGGCGGGGGTAAAGAAGGTGGAATACAGCCAGGGTTCACGTGCGGGAATCTCCGCGGCCAAGGGCGTGGCGCGGTAGTAGATGGCCTCCAGTCGAAAGTTTGAGGGCAGGCGTAACTGGCCATCGGCGCGCAACGGAAACCGGGCTGCGGGAGAGAACAATGGCGTGCCAAGCGCCTCGGGGTAAGTCGCCACATACGCTTCGCCGCGCGTGTGCTTAAGCACAAAGCCCTGAGCTGAGCCTTCAGGGAACAACGCGCGCGCGGCCATCAGCGCCAGGTCTGCGCGCTCAAAGACCGGCGTGCAGAACGGCTGTTCCTCTGTCACCTGCGTGACGGCGGCGTTGATCCGCCAGCCGTGCTTGACCCGGCCGCGCACGCCGCCCCAATGCGCGTTGGCCACCACCACGCGCAGATCGCCGGCTTGCGCGGCCTGCCAGATCAACGACTCGAAGTCTGCAGAGGGCGCGAATGGCTCCTCACCGGCAATGCGCTTTCTCAATAGCACTTCGGCCGCCGAGCCACTGCTCATGTATTTGAGCAATGAGCCTTCGGGACCGAACACATAGTGCGCCACCACTGAACGCCGGTGTTCGATGATAAAACGCAGGTCGGCAGGCGAGAAAAAACTGATGAACACCGAGGCCTGCTCATCGCTCATGCCGGGGTTGTGCCGCTTCACCTGCGCCATGTCCGGCGGGTGCGAGTGATAGAGCGCCTCGCAGGTATAGCCCTCGGGGGCGATGAAATTATCCTCGGCGTCGGTGGCCAGCACGATCCGATGATCGAAGGTGACGTGCTGGTCGGCCACAGGCGTTGTGGCAAACCAGTAGTGGCCCTGCTTGAGAATCGCACCACCCAATTCCTTGTCGGCCGCTGCGTAGTCGCCCTGCTCATAGGCCCAGCGCGCGGCATCGTCGGCGCTGATAAACGGCGGGCTCAAGACCGGCAGGGTCGGCTGTGGCGCAGCGACTCTTGGGGTACGTGGCATAAGTTCAGTCCTTGGAAAGTGAGGAGCGGTCACTGTTCCATCAACGCGATTCCAGGCGGCGCTAGATAGTTGTCGACCCCGGCACCACTTCAGCGCACCCCGTGCACGCCCACCCCGCCAGCGCGCCGATCTGGTGCGCGCGCCCGGCCCGGCAGCGTCCGTCTGCTGCGCAAACAAGCGCCCGCGTGCACCTCGGCACAGCCTTTGCAAAAGCCTGTGCAATGCCCTCATAACAACTTGAGTTTCTGGAGACCGCACCATGAAGCGTCGCAGTTTGATCAAGGCTTTCACCCTGTCCGCCTCCATTGCCGCCATGGGTCTGACCTGGACCGTGCAGGCCGCCGAGACCATCAAGGTCGGCATCCTGCACTCGCTGTCCGGGACCATGGCAATCTCCGAGACCTCGCTCAAAGACATGGCGTTGATGACCATTGACGAGATCAACGCCAAAGGCGGCGTGAACGGCAAGATGCTCGAGCCGGTGGTGGTCGACCCTGCATCGAACTGGCCGTTGTTCGCCGAAAAAGGCCGTCAGCTGCTGACCCAGGACAAAGTCGCCGTGGTGTTCGGCTGCTGGACCTCGGTGTCGCGCAAATCCGTGCTGCCGGTGTTCGAAGAACTCAACGGTTTGCTGTTCTACCCCGTGCAATACGAAGGCGAAGAGATGTCGCCGAACGTGTTCTATACCGGTGCGGCGCCCAACCAACAGGCGATCCCGGCGGTGGAATACCTGATGAGCGAAGAAGGCGGCGGCGCCAAGCGCTTCTTCCTGCTCGGCACCGACTACGTGTACCCGCGCACCACCAACAAAATCCTGCGCTCGTTCCTGCACTCCAAAGGCGTAGCCGACAAAGATATCGAAGAGGTCTACACCCCGTTCGGCCACGCCGATTACCAGACCATCGTGGCCAACATCAAAAAGTTCTCGGCCGGTGGCAAGACCGCGGTGATCTCCACCGTGAATGGCGACTCCAACGTGCCGTTCTACAAAGAGCTGGCCAACCAGGGTTTGAAAGCCACCGACGTACCGGTGGTGGCCTTCTCCGTGGGTGAAGAAGAACTGCGCGGCATCGACACCAAGCCACTGGTGGGCAACCTCGCCGCCTGGAACTACTTCCAGTCGGTGGAGAACCCGGTGAACAAGAAATTCGTCGCCGACTGGAAGGCTTACGCCAAGGCCCACAACCTGCCGGGCGCGGATAAAGCGGTGACCAACGACCCGATGGAGGCCACGTACGTCGGTATCCATATGTGGGCGCAGGCGGTGGAGAAAGCCAAGTCCACCGACGTCGACAAAGTGCGCGAAGCCATGGCCGGGCAGACCTTTGCCGCGCCGTCGGGCTTCACCCTGACCATGGATAAAACCAACCACCACCTGCACAAGCCGGTGATGATCGGCGAGATCCAGTCTGACGGGCAGTTCTCGGTGGTGTGGCAGACCCAGGAGCCGATTCGTGCGCAGCCATGGAGCCCGTACATCCCTGGCAATGACAAGAAGCCGGATTACGCCGTCAAGAGCAACTAAGGCCCCTAGCGCAGATTAAAAATGTGGGAGGGGGCTTGCCCCCGATTGCGGTGCATCAGGCAACACATGCAGTGCCTGACACCCAGCCATCGGGGGCAAGCCCCCTCCCACACTGTCCGCGCATGATCAGGACATTTTGTTATGCCCACTGCCCTGCACCGTTTCATCCTCACGGCCTTGTTGCTGCTGCCTTTGGCGGTATATGCAGGCGACGCCGAAGACTTCCTCACTGCCAACCCGCCCCAACAAGCCAAGCTGCTGCAGGACTGGGCCGCCCAGCCTGACCCGGCACGCATCGAGCTGGTGGACGCCCTGCAACAAGGCCAGATCACGCTCAACGGCGAAACCAAAACCGTGCGCCTGAACAACCGCCTGCGTGGCTTGATCGACAACGTGCAGGCCAGTCAGCAGTTGCTCGCCGCCGACCCCAAGGTGCGCCTGGCCGCCGCGCAAACCCTGCAAAAAACCGCGCAGCCTGCGCAGCTCAAATTCCTCGACCAGCAAGTGGCCGCCGAAACCAACGAAGACGTGCACACCGCCCTCAGCCTGGCCCTGGCCAACCTGCAATTGGTTGATACCGACCCCGTGGTGCGCCTTGCTGCCGTGCGCTTGCTCGGCAGCACCGGCGACCCGCTGGCGCGCACACGCCTCGAAGCCCTGCTGGCGCCGGGGGTCGAAACCGACGCCGCCGTGCATACCGCCGCCGAGACCAGCCTGGCGCAGGTCAAACGCAAATTGATGGTCGGCGAGATCCTCGGCCAGGCCTTCAGCGGCATGTCCCTGGGTTCGATTCTGCTGCTTGCGGCCCTGGGCCTGGCGATCACCTTCGGCCTGCTCGGCGTGATCAACATGGCCCACGGCGAGATGCTGATGCTCGGCGCTTATTCGACTTACGTGGTGCAACTGCTGATGCAGCGCTACGTGCCAGCGGCCATCGAGTTCTACCCATTGATCGCGTTGCCGGTGGCGTTTTTTGTCACCGCCGCCATCGGCATGGCCCTGGAACGCACCGTGATTCGTCACCTCTACGGCCGTCCGCTGGAAACCCTGCTCGCCACCTGGGGCATCAGTTTGATGCTGATCCAGTTGGTGCGCCTGGTGTTCGGTGCACAGAACGTCGAAGTCTCCAACCCGCAGTGGCTGTCGGGCGGCATTCAAGTGCTGCCCAACCTGGTGCTGCCGTACAACCGCATCGTGATCATTGCCTTCGCGCTGTGCGTGGTGGTGCTGACCTGGCTGTTGCTGAACAAGACGCGCCTGGGCCTCAACGTGCGTGCCGTCACCCAGAACCGCAACATGGCCGCCTGCTGCGGCGTGCCCACCGGGCGTGTGGACATGCTCGCCTTTGGCCTGGGCTCCGGCATCGCCGGCCTGGGTGGCGTGGCCCTGAGCCAGGTCGGCAACGTCGGCCCGGACCTGGGCCAGAGCTACATCATTGACTCGTTCCTGGTGGTGGTGCTCGGCGGTGTCGGCCAGTTGGCCGGTAGCGTGATGGCCGCCTTCGGGCTGGGCATCGCCAACAAGATTCTCGAACCGCAGATCGGCGCCGTGCTCGGCAAGATCCTGATCCTCGCGCTGATCATTCTGTTTATCCAGAAACGCCCGCAAGGACTCTTCGCACTGAAAGGACGGGTGATCGACTGATGAACCAGCCATTGATGCTTACGGCCACGCGAAAGGCCGGCCCCACGCTGACAATAGCCGTCGGCGCGGTGATCCTGATCCTGCTGCTGGCGTTGCCTTTGTGTTCGCTGCTGGCGCCGGAAAACCCGCTGCACGTGTCGGCCTACACCCTCACGCTGGTGGGCAAGATCCTTTGCTACGCCATCGTCGCCCTGGCCCTGGACCTGGTGTGGGGCTATGCGGGCATGCTGTCCCTCGGCCACGGTTTGTTCTTTGCCCTCGGCGGTTATGCGATGGGCATGTACCTGATGCGCCAGGCCTCCGGCGATGAGCTGCCGGCTTTCATGACCTTTTTGTCGTGGACCGAACTGCCCTGGTATTGGGTTGGCACCGAGCACTTCCTCTGGGCGATGTGCCTGGTGGTATTGGCGCCGGGGTTGCTGGCGCTGGTGTTTGGCTTCTTCGCCTTCCGCTCGCGGATCAAGGGCGTGTATTTCTCGATCATGACCCAGGCCCTGACCTTCGCCGGGATGCTGCTGTTTTTTCGCAACGAGACCGGGTTTGGTGGCAATAACGGCTTCACCAATTTCCGCAGCATTCTGGGCTTTGGGATTACCGAACCGGGCACGCGGGCGGTGCTGTTTTTTGCCACGGTCGTGTTGCTGGTCGCCAGCCTCTACACCGGCTGGCGCCTGGCGCAGAGCAAGTTCGGCCGCGTGCTCACCGCCCTGCGCGATGCCGAGAACCGCTTGATGTTCTGCGGCTATGACCCGCGTGGCTTCAAGCTGTTTGTGTGGGTGTTGAGCGCGGTATTGTGTGGCCTGGCGGGCGCGTTGTATGTGCCGCAAGTGGGCATCATCAACCCCAGCGAAATGTCGCCGACCAACTCCATTGAAGCCGCCGTGTGGGTGGCCTTGGGCGGGCGTGGCACGCTGATCGGGCCATTGCTCGGCGCCGGTGTGGTGAACGGCATGAAGAGCTGGTTCACGGTGGCCTTCCCGGAATACTGGCTGTTCTTTCTGGGAGCGCTGTTCATCCTCGTCACCTTGTATTTGCCCAAGGGCGTGATCGGCCTGTTGAAGAAACGGGGTGAACAATGAGAGTCACTGCGACGGCGGAATTTATGCTCGAACCCATTCTTGAGCCAAACAAAGACGCGGGCAGCAGCCGCGATGCGATCGGCCTCGGCCAGGCCGCCGGCAAGGGCCTCAACACCCGCCACGGCACAATCCTGACCCTGGAAGACATCAGCGTCAGCTTCGACGGTTTCAAGGCGCTCAACGACTTGAACCTCTACATCGGCGTCGGCGAATTGCGCTGCATCATCGGCCCCAACGGCGCGGGCAAGACCACGCTGATGGACGTGATCACCGGCAAGACCCGCCCCAGCCACGGCAAGGCCTGGTTCGGCGAAACCCTCGACCTGACAAGCATGAGCGAGGTGCAGATCGCCCAGGCCGGCATCGGCCGCAAGTTCCAGAAACCCACCGTGTTCGAAGCCCTCAGCGTGTTCGAAAACCTGGAGCTGGCGCAGAAAACCGACAAATCCGTGTGGGCCAGCCTGCGCGCACGCTTGAGCGGCGAGCAAAAAGACCGCATCGATGAAGTGCTCGACACCCTGCGCCTGAGCGCCTCGGCGCAGCGCCCGGCGGGCTTGCTGTCACACGGGCAAAAGCAGTTTCTGGAAATCGGCATGCTGCTCGTGCAAGACCCGCAGCTATTGCTGCTGGACGAACCCGTGGCGGGCATGACCGACGCCGAAACCGAATTTACCGCCGAACTGTTCAAGCGCCTGGCGGGCAAACATTCGCTGATGGTGGTGGAGCACGACATGGGCTTTGTCGGCTCGATTGCCGACCACGTGACGGTGTTGCACCAGGGCAGCGTGCTGGCCGAAGGGTCGCTGGAACACGTGCAGGAAAATGAGCGAGTGATCGAGGTTTACCTCGGTCGCTAACCCAAGATGCGGGCTGCTTCGTGGGAACCGATGCAGATGTGGGAGCTGGTTTGCCTGCGATGGCATCACTCGGTCCATCAGGCATACCGAGTTGCCTGCATCGCAGGCACGCCAGCGCCCACAGTTGATCCGGTTCCTACCAGGGATTTGAGGAGAATTTGAACATGCTGCAAGTCGACAAGCTGCATCAGTACTACGGCGGTAGCCATATCCTGCGCGGGCTGTCTTTTGACGTGAAGATCGGCGAGGTCACCTGCCTGCTCGGCCGTAACGGTGTGGGCAAAACCACCCTGCTCAAGTGCCTGATGGGTTTGCTGCCGGCCAAAGAAGGCGCGGTGAATTGGGAAGGCAAAGCCATTACCGGGCTCAAGCCGCATCAGCGCGTGCACGCTGGCATTGCCTACGTGCCACAGGGCCGGGAGATTTTTGCGCGGCTGACGGTGGAAGAGAACCTGTTGATGGGCCTGTCGCGCTTTCCGGGTTCTGAGGCCAAGCAAGTGCCGGCGTTTATCTATGAATTGTTCCCCGTACTGCTGCAAATGAAACACCGGCGCGGCGGTGACTTGTCCGGCGGCCAACAGCAACAGTTGGCGATTGGCCGCGCCCTGGCCAGCCGCCCGCGCCTGTTAATCCTCGATGAGCCCACCGAAGGCATCCAGCCGTCGGTGATCAAGGAAATCGGCATGGTGATCAAGAAGCTCGCCGCACGCGGCGATATGGCGATCCTGCTGGTGGAGCAGTTCTATGACTTCGCTGCCGAGCTGGCGGACCAATACCTGGTGATGTCACGCGGCGAAATCGTCCAGCAAGGCCGCGGTGAAAATATGGAAAGTGAGGGTGTACGCGGGCTGGTTACCATCTAATCTGTAGCGTCCTGACGATAAGCACTCAACCATGAACCTGCCCGTTTCCCCTGCCCTGTTCACCCCCAGCTGGCATGCCGAGCTGGACCTCGGCTACGCGCGTTTCGGCGACACCACGCGCCCAGTGATGCGCCGCCACCTCGGCCCGCTGCGCGTGCAAAAGCACCTGTACGCCGAAGGTCCTCAGGTGTGCCAGCACATCATCGTGCACCCGCCCGGCGGGATTGCCGGCGGTGATCGCCTGGACATCCGCGCCCATGTTGGCGCCGGTGCCTGGGCGCAATTGACCAGCCCCGGCGCGGCCAAGTGGTACCGCGCCAGCGGCCCGGCCTTTCAACAGCTTGAATTGACCGTGGAAGCGGGCGCCACGCTGGAGTGGCTGCCCCAGGAAACCATCGTGTTCAGCGCCGCCCAGGCCGAACTCACCACCCGCATTGACCTGCAAGGCGATGCCCGGCTGTTCTACTGGGACGTGGTCGCTCTCGGCCGGCCAGCCAGTGGCGAGCGTTTTGACCTGGGCCACTTTCAAGCGCACCTGGATATCCGCCGCGACGGCCAGTTGCTCTGGCATGAGCGCCAGCGCATTGTAGGCGCCGACGGGTTGCTCGACTCGCCCATCGGGCTGGACGGGCAACCGGTGTTCGCCACACTGCTGCTCACTGGCGATATCGAGCCTGACTTATTGGAAAGCTGCCGCGCCTTGCCCCATGCGGTGCGCGGCGACCTGACCCAACTGCCCGGGCTGCTGGTGGCCCGCTGTTTGGCCAGTGAAGCACTGCTGGCGCGGGGCTGGTTGATTGATGTGTGGAAACTGCTGCGTCCGACCGTACTGGGGCGAGAGGCGGTCCCACCAAGAATTTGGAGCACATGACGATCTGAAGTGGAACCTGTCCCCTGTGGGGGCTGGCTTGCCTGCGATGCAGGCAACTCGGTATAGCTGATGTACCGAGGTGATGCCATCGCAGGCAAGCCAGCTCCCACTCTCGGATCTCTGTTGTTTTTAAGAATGCTGTTTATGAAGGACCTTGAACCATGGATTTGACCCCACGGGAAAAAGACAAACTGCTGATCTTCACCGCAGGCCTGGTCGCCGAACGCCGCCTGGCACGAGGCGTGAAGCTCAACTACCCGGAAACCATCGCCTACATTTCCGCTGCCTTGATGGAAGGTGCCCGCGATGGCCGCACCGTCGCCGATTTGATGCACTACGGCACCACCCTGCTCAGCCGCGAGCAAGTGATGGAAGGCATCCCGGAAATGATCCCGGATATCCAGGTGGAAGCCACCTTTCCCGACGGCACCAAGCTGGTCACCGTCCACCAGCCTATCGCGTGAGAGCCGATCATGATTCGTGATGCAACCGAGCAAGACCTGCCGGCCATTCGAGACATCTACAACGACGCGGTGCTCAACACCACGGCGATCTGGAACGAACAACCCGTCGACCTGGCCAACCGACAGGCCTGGTTCACGGCGCGTCAGGCCCAGGCGTACCCGATCCTGGTGGCGGTGGAAAACGATGAAGTCACCGGCTACGCCTCGTTCGGCGACTGGCGACCCTTTGAAGGCTTTCGCTACAGCGTCGAGCACTCGGTGTATGTGCGCAATGACCAGCGCGGCAAAGGCCTCGGCCCGCGCCTGATGCAAGCGCTGATCGAGCGCGCCCGCAGCGCCGGCAAACACGTGATGGTCGCAGCCATCGAAAGCGGCAACCAGGCGTCTGTTCGCCTGCATGAGCGCCTGGGTTTCACCACCACCGGGCAAATGCCGCAAGTGGGCATCAAGTTCGGCCGCTGGCTGGACCTGACCTTTATGCAACTGACATTGAATCCGGGCGCCGAACCGCCCAAGGAGTGAGATCGATGAACACTGCTCAACTGCGTCGAGTAAATGCTGAAAGTTTTGCCCATTACCGTCTGGGCTTGATCGAGCTGTTGCTGGACGCGGTGAAGCATGGTGCGTCGGTGGGCTTCATGGCGGATTTCGATGAAGCCCAGGCCCGCGACTATCTGAAGGGCGTACAAGCCAGCATCGAAGACGCCAGCCTGCTGCTGTGGGTGGTGGTGCGCGATGAACAGGTGATCGCCAGCGTGCAATTGGCGCTGTGCCAGAAAGCCAATGGCCTCAACCGCGCCGAAGTGCAAAAACTGTTGGTACACAGCAGCGCCCGCCGCCATGGCCTGGGCCAGCAATTGATGAGCGCTCTGGAACTCGCCGCGCGCCAGCACAAGCGCGGCCTGCTGTACCTGGACACCGAAGCCGGCTCCGGTGCCGAAGCCTTTTACCAGTCGCTGCGCTACACCAAAATCGGTGAATTGCCCGACTACTGCCAAAGCCCGGACGGGCGCTACAGCCCGACCGCCATCTACTACAAGACCCTGGGGCAACCTGCATGATTCCTGGTGAATATCAGATCCAGCCTGGCGATATCGAACTGAATGTCGGCCGGCGTACCGTCACCCTCAGCGTGGCCAACAGCGGCGACCGGCCGATCCAGGTGGGTTCGCATTACCATTTTTTTGAAACCAATGACGCGCTGACGTTTGACCGCGCGGCGAGCCGTGGCATGCGCCTGAATATTCCGGCCGGGACGGCGGTGCGGTTCGAGCCGGGGCAGAGCCGTGAGGTCGAGCTGGTCGATTTGAGCGGTGGGCGCCGGGTATTCGGATTTGCCGGACGGATCATGGGCGACCTTTAAGGCCTTATCGGGGGCAAGCCCCCTCCCACATTTTGACCGCGTCCACAAACCAAAGGTGGGAGGGGGCTTGCCCCCGATAGCGGACTCACATTCAACATAATTTTTCAGGGTTCACACACATGAAAATCAGCCGCCAAGCCTACGCCGACATGTACGGCCCCACCGTCGGTGACAAGGTCCGCCTGGCGGACACCGAGCTGTTCGTCGAAGTCGAAAAAGACTTCACCGTGTATGGCGAGGAAGTGAAGTTCGGCGGCGGAAAAGTCATCCGCGACGGCCAGGGCCAAAGCCAGTTGCTCGCCCATGAGGTCGTGGACACGCTGATCACCAACGCGCTGATCATTGACCACTGGGGCATCGTCAAGGCCGACGTCGGCCTGAAGAATGGCCGCATTCACGCGATCGGCAAAGCCGGCAACCCGGATATCCAGCCGGGCGTAACCATGGCCATCGGCGCCAGCACCGAAGTGATCGCCGGTGAAGGCATGATCCTCACCGCCGGCGGCATCGACTCCCATGTGCATTTCATCTGCCCGCAGCAGATCGAAGAAGCGCTGACCAGCGGCGTCACCACCATGATTGGCGGCGGCACCGGCCCGGCCACCGGCACCAACGCCACCACCTGTACGTCAGGCCCGTGGCACCTGGCGCGCATGCTTCAGGCCAGCGATTCGTTCCCGATGAACATTGGCTTCACCGGTAAGGGCAACGCCAGTTTGCCGCAGCCCTTGATCGAGCAGGTCAAGGCCGGCGCCATCGGTTTGAAGCTGCACGAAGACTGGGGCACCACGCCTGCGAGCATTGATAACTGCCTGAGCGTCGCCGATGAATATGACGTGCAGGTCGCCATCCACAGCGACACGCTGAATGAATCCGGCTTCGTCGAAACCACGCTCGCCGCGCTCAAGGGCCGCACCATTCACACCTACCACACCGAAGGCGCCGGAGGCGGCCACGCGCCAGACATCATCAAGGCCTGCGGCTTCCCGAACGTACTGCCCAGCTCCACCAACCCGACCCGGCCGTTCACCCGAAATACCATCGACGAGCACCTGGACATGTTGATGGTCTGCCATCACCTGGACCCCAGCATTGCCGAAGACGTGGCCTTCGCCGAAAGCCGCATCCGCCGCGAGACCATCGCCGCCGAAGACATCCTGCACGACCTCGGCGCGTTCTCGATGATCAGCTCGGACAGCCAGGCCATGGGCCGCGTCGGTGAAGTCATCACGCGCACCTGGCAGACGGCCGACAAAATGAAAAAACAGCGCGGTCCGTTGCCGGGTGACGGCGAAGGCAACGATAACTTCCGCGCCAAGCGCTACATCGCCAAGTACACCATCAACCCGGCGATCACCCACGGCATCAGCCATATCGTCGGCTCTATCGAAGTCGGCAAGTGGGCCGACCTGGTGCTGTGGCGCCCCGCTTTTTTTGGCATCAAACCGACCCTGATTCTCAAAGGCGGCGCGATTGCCTCAAGCCTGATGGGCGATGCCAATGCGTCGATTCCCACGCCGCAGCCGGTGCACTACCGCCCCATGTTCGCCAGCTTCGGCAGTTCGTTGCATGCCACCAGCCTGACCTTTATCAGCCAGGCGGCGCAGGCAGCCGGATTGCCCGAAGCCCTGGGCCTGAAAAAGCAGATTGCGGTGGTCAAGGGGTGTCGCGACGTGCAGAAAACCGACCTGATCCACAACGACTACCTGCCGGCTATCGAAGTGGACCCACAGACCTACCAGGTCAAGGCCGACGGTGTACTGCTGTGGTGCGAGCCGGCCGACGTGCTGCCGATGGCGCAGCGTTACTTCCTGTTCTGACGCCTCGGCGGCCAGGTCATGGGGTTCTGCCCAAGGCCTGGTCGCTGAGCTGACGCAGCAGGTTTTTGCGCGCCACGCCCATTGCGCTCAACTGCGCGAAGTACACCTCATCCGACATCACCTGCCCCGGGCTCAGCTCGCTGGCAGGCAACCCCAAGCGCCGTCCGGCTTCTTCGATGGTCTTGCGCAGCGCGAGTTTGTGCGGCGCGGCCAAACCGCCGTCGGCAGCCCACGTTTGCTGCGCCACCAGCAAGTCGTCCAGGGCATCGGCCTTGGCTTTCAACTCATCGAACTGCGCGCGGTTGGCACCTTCCAGGTAAGTGCACCAGAAATCCTGTTCCAGCAGGTTTTCCCTGAGCAGGTCACCTTGCTCCAGGCGCGTGACACGCTCAAACGCGGCATCCAGCATCGCCGCCGTGACGTCCGGCTCGCGGAACATCATGCTGCGCGACTGCCAGGGCAGGTCCAAGCGTTGCGCGAGCCCGGTGACGTACGCCAGGTGGATCTCGACTTCGTCAATCGGGCGCAACACCCTGCCCTGCGCATCGCGGTGAACAATCGGGTCGCCATTGCCGTTGTACTGGGCAAAGCGCCGGCCGCTCTTGAGCAATTCGCCTACGCGGGCATGGGCAATCCGGCCAAGCTCGTCCAGGCGTGATTTGCCCTTGGCGAGGTCCAGCAGTTCAAGCCCGACCAACTGCCCATCGGGCACCGAATAAGCTTCGCTCAGGAGCACTTCAACCCCCATGGCGTTGAACAGTTGCGCACCGGCATCGACACAGGTGGTGGGCGCACTGGCCATCTGGAACAGCTTGTCGCGCAGAGAGGCATCGGCGTACGCGGCCTCCAGCATGCGCCAGACTTTAGCCGCCAATTCATGCTTGTAGGCCGGGGAGGCCGCGTCGGACGACTCGGAGAGCTTTCTGATTTCGTAAAAAAAACCCTCGGCGCCCGGCGACGCCTCCAGTGCATCCCACAGCGGTTGCTTGGCTTCCCACTGCGTCGGCGTCAGCTCGCCCTTCCAGTGGATACTGTCTTGCGCGCCCCGTGGCGGAAAGCGGCGTTCGGGGTCCAGACCAATCGATTCGATATACAGCTTGAGCCTGGCGAGCACGTCGGGGCTCAACAGGTTGCGGTCTACCACCGTGCGGGCAATCAGCGCCGCGCGGTCAGAGCCGGGTGCCACATCGGGTATACGGCTCAACCGATTGGCAGTCATGTTCAGATAGAACCCACGCGGCCTGACCCGCCCGAACAGGCCGGTGGGCCAACGGTCCAGCCCGGTATTGCTCAGCAACAGCATCTGCAGGTTGGGCATTTGGCTGACATCCGGCGCCAGCCCCAGCGGGTTGCCTTCGAGTTCGAGCATCCACAGGCTTCGCAGTGCACGTAACTGCGCCACGCCGTGCGCGTCCAGCACGATGTGGTTTTCCGAGAGGCTCAACACCCCCAGGCGCGGCATCCGCGACAGCGGCGCGGGCAGGCGGGTCAATCGGCAGTTCTCCAGATTGAGGCTGGACACGCCGGTGAAGTACGTGAGGAAGCGGTGGTTATCATCGCCAAAATCGCTTTCGGACAGGTTCAATTCACTGACGTGACCAAAGCGGGCCGTCAACGCCGGCAAACTGTTGAGTTGGCGGCGAATGCGCACGCCACTCAAGTCGATCTGCTGGCCCAGGTAGTTGCCCAAGTGATCGATATGCCGGGGCCCGATGCCACGCCAGGCGTCCTTGAGCGCGCGCACAATTTTGCTGCGCACCTGCAGTTGCCGCCGGTAAGCGGCACTGCCGAATTCACCGACACCTTCGATAGGCGCGCTCAGCCAGGTTTGCAAGGTGTGATCCAGGGTCTTGTATTCACCTTCCAGGTTCTTGAGCCACTGGTCATTGAAGGGGTCGTTGTCTGCGCGCAATTGCGTCAGTTCTTCGGTGCTGATGTCCGGGAACAATGCACGCACACGCTCTTCAATAATCTGCCCCCAGGTGCCCTGCCCCCTGCCGCTCAGCGGATACCCGCGACGGCCGTCCGGCAGTCGCCGCGCCGGGACAAAAAATGGCCGGCTGTCGGGCTGCATCCCCAGTACCTTGAGCAACTGCTGACGGGGCAGCGCATACCGTTGAATCAACGCTTTCAGCGCCAGCCCTTGCCCAACATGAGGCAGGCCCAACGACGTCCGGTGCGCGTCAGTCAGCGCGTGCTGCAACGAGTCGTAGAAACTGTTGATGCCATGCAAGACGTTGGCCTCCTCGTCGAAGGCCTGGTACTGCCCGTCCGCTACCTGCACGATCACTTTGCGGTGGGAGGCATTGACGGGCCCATAGCTGGCCCGCAACGCGCCATTGAACCCCTCGGCACGCACCTCCAGGCGCAAGTCGTCTTGCCAGCCCGGCAGGGTTTCCAGGGTGTTGAGCACCAGCGCCTCGGTGTCCGGGTTGGCCAGGGCATCCAGGTAAAGGCCTGCATAGGCGCGAACCAAACGCATCTGGCGTTGCAACTGATGCGCCTGCGTGGCCAACGCCAAAGGCACTTTGCCGCGGGTTTCAAGCGCGCTCACCTGACTGGGCCGCGCCCGCGCCAGCAGCTCGCGGGCCATGATCGCGGGCACCCCTTTGAAGTCGCGCTGCAACAGCTGCACAGCTTTTTCGGTGGGCGGTTGCTGGTCGGCATAGAAGCTTTGGAACAGCGTGGATCGATACTGCCGGGCGTGCTGCGCCAGCCGGTTCTGCAGCAACATCGCACGCTGCAACGGGTCGTGGGGCGCGTGTTGCCCGAGCAGCTCGCGGGCATGCTCATCACTGAGCGCACGCGCCACCCGCTCGGGGAGCTTGCCCGCCATCAGGTCCGGAAGGCTGATCCGGATCACCTTCTGAACCGGGGTAATCCCATCGCCGTAAAGCACCGCGTCGCCACCCTCGCTCCTGAACCCCTCAATCGCCCAGGCACGCGGCCAACCTGGCAGGTGCACCATCAGCGCCGCCGCATAGCTGGCCAAACGGCTCGATAAACGCCCACGGTCGATCTGCTCACTCACACTCACCGCATCGGCGTAGGCACGAAACTGCCGCGCGGTGTCGATCAACACCGCAGGCACCGGTTCACTTTCGACATGCAAGCGGCGCAACACGCTTTCGTCAACGTCACTGACCCGCCGAATCTGCTCAAGCTGGGCGTCGCTCAAGCCATCCAGAAACGGCCCGAGGCGCCGCATCAGGCGCGGCTGCTCCCAGCCCAGCGGATACTCCGCCTCATGCACCCAGCCACCGACACCGTTATGGCGCACCTCAGGCTGATAAGCCTCCAGCCGGCCAGGATGCTGGAGGCGACTTTTACCGGGATACGGCTCGCGCTTGAGCACAAACGTCCTGCCTTCCAGGTTCAGCACGTGCTGATTGGCACGTCGATGTATGCCCTCCTCAGAGGCGACAGACTCAGGCGCCAAGGCAATGTCCGCCACATAGGGCTGGATGTCGGGCTTCCATAAACGGGTTTTCCCGCCGGGCAGCCGCACGCTTTTAAGCTGTTCGATAAACGGCGACACCGTGAAGTGAAACGCCACGCCACCGGCGGCCAGCATCGCCAGGTTTTCCACCACATCGTTGAGGTGTGACCAGCCAGCTTCACGGTCCCCTTGCGCCATGTCGACAACACCTTCGAAGGTCTCGTACAGCAACTGCCCGGCCGTCACCGCGAGCATGGCGTAACCCAGCGGCGGTACTGCCATGGAGACCACATTGACCACCAACAGCCCCAGGTTCAGGTAGTGCGACAGGCGCCTGGAGCGGTCGCGCGCATCCGCTTCGGCCGTCGGGATGGCCTGTGTTTTAGCATCGTCGAACAGGCGCACCAGCATGCCTTCATACAGCTCCTCCCACAGATCGACCTCTTCCCAGATCTGTTTGAACGCTACGCCATTGATATGCAGGTTCGGCCCGCTGACCGGCACCCGCGAGGTATGCGCCGGGTCGCCCAGGCTTGAGCTCGCCCAGCGCGTCTCAGGCGCCAGCACACCCGACCAGAAGCGCCCTTGCTCGGAGCGCAGCCACTGGGCAGCCTGCGACTGCAGCGGCGCGTCGACGACCAGTTCGGTCAGCCGATGAAAATAATAAGGTCGATCTTTTTGCGCCACGAAGCGGCTGAAAAACAGTTGGAAGTCGGTGGGCGACCATGGCTGCGAACGGTCGGCCCGGGTCGCCCCCTGAGTCAATCGGTCGGTCATGGCCTGCACAAACGCCGAAGACGTTTCGTAGCGTTTGATCGGGTGCTGCGGGTCGTTGGGGAACCAGGCGATAAACCAGGTGCTGTAGCGGTATTTGACGCACGGCTCGATCAACACGCAGCCCTGCAAACGCAGGTTCATCACGGTTGGCGTGCGATACCAGAGCTGTTTGTCGCCGACCCGGATGTTTTTCTCGCCGCTGGCCACGCGCATCAGCAAGGCGAAATCGCCGTCGCCAATGTCGCCCTGCAGCAGCGCCAGATGGGCTGCGGCACTGAACGCATCTTTTTGGGCGGTGAGATAGCGCTGGCGCAAGACGGCCTGGGACACCACGTCATCAGAACGCAAATGCGACTGCAGGTAGGCCTGGTACTGGCCGCCCAGATCGAGGTCGCGACACAGTCGGGCAAACGCCTCAAGCGTCATGCGCGTGGGGTGCCGCTCGAAATGGCCGCGCTCATCGGGTTGAGTGATAAAGCCGGACGCGCTGTTGAAATGACCGATTGCTGTTTCAGGCGCCTCGAAATTGTTCAGGGCCGCCTGCAGCAGGGAGAAGGTCTTGGGCACGAAACCCCCGGTCGCTCTGCCGAACGTATCCTGAGCCGGGCTATAGAGGCGCACAAAGGTCTGCTCTACGTCCAGTTCATGCCCCGCGTATTTCAACGCGGTTTCCAGCAGCGGCCGGGCAAACGCAACGAGCGTCTGGACCTTGCCCTGGAGCTTTTCCCAGGCGTTGGTTGACTGCCAGGTGGCGTCCAGCACGGTTTTGAGGGTGTCTTTTTGCGCCGGTGTCGCTTGCGCATACCAGGGCGCTACAAGGGGTTTGACGCCGCGCAAGCCAGAACGGTTTTGCGTAGACGCCTGCACCAGATACGGCGGGATGACAGAGGACAGAAACGCGTAATGCTGCCCTTGGTCCCCCGGCAGCGCGAGCGCCGGGGGAAGGGTGATGTGAAGGTCCATGGCGGGTTCCCTTGGGAGGTGATAAAGCGCTGGAGCTTATTCACCACCCACCATTGGCTGGGCCTATCTATGCAGTGCTGCCCTGCAGTGCTCGGTGCCTGGACGCGAGCGTCCTGGCGTCAGCTGTTCCAGTTTTCTCGCGGATCGAACGCGGCTTTTTTTGCCAGCTCCTGCCACAACGCCTTGACCTCATCGTCGCTGGTCTTCGGCATCACGGCCTTGAGCTGCACGAACAGGTAACCGCGCTGCCCGGCCTTGTTCAGCAGGCCATGACCTTTGGCGCGCATGCGTTGGCCGTTCTGGCTGCCGGCCGGCACCTTGAGGTTGATCTTGCCGGTGAGGGTCGGCACGGCCACTTCTGCGCCCAAGGCCAATTCCCATGGCGCCAGGGGCAGGTTGATGATCAGGTTTTCGCCGTCCACTTCAAACCGTGGGTGCGGCGCAAACTTGATGATCAGGTACAGATCGCCATTGGCGCCACCGCCAATACCCGGCGCACCCTGGCCCTTGAGGCGGATGCGCTCGCCGTCGGCCACGCCGGCGGGGATTTTCACGTTCAGGCTTTTGATGGTGTTGCTGACGTGACGACCCGAGGCGTCGTATTGCGGCACCTGGAAGCTGATCTGCTTGGACTCGGTGGACAGCGTCTCTTCAAGGAATACCGACAGCTGCATTTCCACGTCCTGGCCCTTGCGCCCGGTTTGACGGCGCTGACCGCCGCCAAACGCGTCGCCGCGCGAGCCGAAGATCGAACTGAAGAAGTCCGAAAAGTCGCCCGCGTCCTGGCCGCCGCCAAAGTCGCCACGGCTCTGCCAGCCCGGAGGCCCCTGGAACGGCTGGCCATGTTGGCCATATTTGCGCAGTTCGTCGTATTCCGCGCGCTTATCGGCGCTTTTAAGCGCTTCATAGGCTTCGGACGCGTCCTTGAATTTCTCTTCGGCGTCTTTTTCCTTGCTCACGTCCGGGTGATATTTGCGTGCGAGCTTGCGATAGGCGGCCTTGATTTCCTTGTCATCGGCGCTCGGCTCGACACCCAGAATCTTGTAGTAGTCTTTGAAATCCATCGGCGGTTCACCATCCTTAATCGAGATCGCACAGCCCGGGGCACAACGTGCGCTGCATGCACCTGTTGAGTGATGTGGCCTGGGGGTGCGTCAAAGTGTTATCGGCGCTAGCCGTATGCAATAGATGTGGGGGCAAATCCCGCACTTTCAAGCACGATTTAACGGATGGTCGGCCTACGCATCCGTGCCCGACTGGCATACACTGCGCGGCCGTTTTTCAACCGGAACCCGATAGACATGAAAAACCCATCCCCAGCCCGTGCCTGCGGTATCGACTTCGGCACGTCCAACTCCACCGTCGGCTGGATCCGCCCCGGCATGGAAACGCTTATTGCGCTGGAGGACGACAAGATCACGTTGCCGTCGGTGGTGTTCTTCAACTTCGAGGAGCGCCGCCCGGTGTACGGTCGCCTGGCCCTGCACGAGTACCTGGAAAACTACGAAGGCCGGCTGATGCGCTCGCTCAAGAGCCTGCTGGGCTCCAAGCTGATCAAGCACGACACCAGCGTACTCGGCACGGCAATGCCGTTCACCGACCTGCTGGCGCTGTTTATCGGCCAGCTCAAGAGTCGCGCCGAAGCCAACGCCGGCCGTGAATTCGAAGAAGTGGTACTGGGTCGCCCGGTGTTTTTCGTCGATGACGACCCGATGGCCGACCAGGAAGCGGAAAACACCCTGGTCGATGTCGCCCGCAAAATCGGTTTCAAGGACATTTCCTTCCAGTACGAACCGATTGCAGCGGCGTTCGACTACGAGTCCACCATTGAGAAGGAAGAGTTGGTACTGATCGTCGACATCGGCGGTGGTACGTCCGACTTCTCGCTGGTGCGCCTGTCACCGGATCGCCGTCACAATGACAACCGTCACGACGACATCCTTGCCACCGGCGGCGTGCACATCGGCGGTACCGACTTCGACAAACAGCTCAGCCTGCAAGGCATGATGCCGCTGTTCGGCTACGGCAGCCGCATGAAAAGCGGCGCCTACATGCCCACCAGCCACCACATGAACCTGGCCACCTGGCACACCATCAACTCGGTGTACTCGCAAAAATCGCAGCTGGCACTGGGCAGCATGCGCTACGACATCGAAGACACCGGCGGCATCGACCGCCTGTTCAAGCTGATCGAACAGCGCGCCGGGCACTGGCTGGCCATGGAAGTGGAAGAAACCAAGATCCAGCTGACCCACGAGGACAGCCGCCACGTGTTGCTCGACCGGGTTGAGCCGGGGTTGAGCGTGGAGCTGAGCCGCGCGCTGTTCGAGTCCGCCATCGATGGCTTGCTCGAGCGCGTGCGCAACAGTGTCACGCAGCTGCTGACCGATGCGTCGGTCAGTGTGGCGCAAGTGGACACGGTGTTCTTTACCGGGGGCTCCAGCGGCATTCCGGCACTGCGCCACAGCATTTCGGCGATGTTGCCGAATGCGCGGCACGTGGAAGGCAATATCTTCGGCAGTATCGGCAGTGGTTTGGCGATTGAGGCCAGCAAGCGTTACGGCAGCTGACCGGCCCCGATTTCACTCACACAGCAAATCCAAAATGTGGGAGCGGGTTTGCTCGCGAAGGCGGTGCTTCAGTACCAGATGTGCTGACTGACACACCGCTTTCGCGAGCAAGCCCGCTCCCACATTTTTTTGAACGGTGAAGACCGCCTAGTG
The DNA here is from genome assembly GCF_059862645.1 of Pseudomonas sp. MF08831. Classification (NCBI taxonomy): domain Bacteria; kingdom Pseudomonadati; phylum Pseudomonadota; class Gammaproteobacteria; order Pseudomonadales; family Pseudomonadaceae; genus Pseudomonas; species Pseudomonas sp. MF08831. Next base: position 123,367 of record NZ_JCBCUX010000002.1, read on the forward strand.
GTGATAAACCGTCCACACCCCAATCAGTATCAGGCCCCACACCACCGCGCCCGGCACGATCACCAGGTAGTTCCACAGGTTAAAGCGAGCGTTGCTCTGCCCTTCTGGGTCACCTGCCGCGAAATTGACCAGGCCCTGGGCGTGTTGAAGGATGTAGGCACACAGCGGAACGGCCAGGAGCATCAGCGGCTTATAGGCAAACCAGGGCTGGAAACGGTCAGCGGCTATTTCGAAAACCCGGGCGCCGACCGTCACCACCACGAACACCGTCGCCCATTGCTCAAAGTCAAAATCGAACTTTCGGCCGCTGCGGGCCACGCGATCAGCGGCCCGGCGATAGAGCTGGTGGATAAAGAAAATAAAAAAAATGGCGCGCGCCAACGGCGAGATGTCCACCTGATTGGCCTTTTTGTACAAACTCCAGTTTTTATACGACCAGATGTAGGTGTACAGCCCAAAGCTCAGAACGCTCAACACCAGCAGCTTGGTTTTGGAAATGACGTAAAACTCTGAAGACGTCTTTACCGTCTCGGTCAGCTCCGCCGCTGGCGGAGCGTAGATATTGTCGCTCACTGCTTGCTTCCCCTTAATTCCCTTTAAAGTTCAAGCGAGTGCGTTAAACCATTCCGGCGAGCTTCAGCTCACTCTTCAAGTACGCATAGTAAATCGGCCCCGCCACCACGCCCGGCAGGCCGAATGCGGCTTCGAACACCAGCATCGCCAGCAACAATTCCCACGACTTGGCGCTGATCTGCCCGCCAACGATGCGCGCGTTGAGGAAGTACTCGACCTTGTGGATCACGATCAAATACCCCAGCGCCGCCACTGCGACCCAAATCGACAGCGACAACGCGACGATGGTGATCAGCGTATTGGAGATCAGGTTGCCGATCACCGGCAGCAGGCCGACCAGGAAGGTCAGCACGATCAGGGTCTTGGTCAGCGGCAGGTGAATCCCGCACAGCGGCAGCACGATCCCGAGGAAGATCGCAGTGAACAGGGTGTTGAGCGCGGCGATCTTGATTTGGGCGAAGACGATGTTGCGAAACGCCTGGACCAGCAGGTGCAGGCGGTCGAACAAGGCGGCGGCCAGCGGTTTGCGCTTGGTCAGGTCGGGCACGCGCTGCAGGGCAATGATCGCGCCCAGCACCATGCCGATGAGCAGGGTGACGAACATGTGGGCAGCGTCTTTGCCGACCAGTTGCAGTTCGCTCAGGTGCTTGCTCAGCCAGTCGCCGATGGCCACGCGAAACTCGGCGGCGCTGGCGGGCAGGTAGGCGTCGAAAAACGGCGGCAGCTGGCCGCGCGCGCGATCGACCACACCCATGAATTTGTCGAGGGAAGCCCCGGGATTTTCCGCTTCGTGGAGCAGGAAACTGATGGCGCCGGCAAAGATCAGGGCCAGCACGCTGACGATCAAGGTGCCGAGCAACGCCACAGCGAGCCAGCGCGCGCGCCGACCTTCGATCAGCCGCTGCAATTGCGGGGTGAGCATGTTGACCAGTTCATAAACCAACAGGCCGGCCAGCAGGCTGGGCAGCAGCTTGAGCGGCAGGACCAGCAATAACCCACCGAAAATGATGATGCAACTGACCAGCAACAACACGTGACGCTGAGAAAACGTTGGCATACAGCCTCAAAACGAACGGCGTTAAAGGATGGGCAGTCTGCCAGCCTTGAGGGAATCAAGCGAGAGGCCAGGGTGTGAATGCGATCAACTGTGGGAGCTGGCTTGCCCGCGATAGCATCACCTCGGTTTGCCTGATACACCGAGGTGTCTGCATCGCGGGCAAGCCCGGCTCCCACACCTGAACGCCAGCGTGCGCGAAAGCGTGATCAGCTACCCTTGAGGCAAGTGCTCATAAAGGTCTTGCGTGCATCGCCGGTCAACGCCTTGGTTTTCGCCGTGGCATTGCAGTCTTTCATCTTCTGCTGCTGGGGCGTCAGGGTCTTGGCGTCGTTGGCTGCCGGAGCGGCCTTGAGGCACGTGCTCATGAATGTTTTGCGCTCGTCGCCCGTCTTGCCTTTGGCTTCGGCGTTGCAGGTGGTCATTTTTTGTTGCTGGGCGGTCTGTGCGGCGGTGGCGGCAAACCCTTGGGAACACAGCAGCAGGCCCATCATCAACAGCGGAATACGCAGCATCTTCATGGAGTTTTCTCCCTGTTACCGTGCCGGGGGGGCACGGCCTACGCAGGAGTGTAGTCAAAGCCCGTTACATCTTCACCGACCGCGAATATTAGTTCGACGATACTGCTCCGGTGTGCAGCCGGCGTGGCGCTGGAACATCGCGATGAACGCCGAGGCGGTGCTGTAACCCAGGTCAAATGCCACGTGTTGCACGCTGCGCTCGCTGTCGAGAGCCTCGATGGCCGCAAGGTAGCGCAGGCGCTGGCGCCATTCGCCAAAGCTCATGCCCAATTCCCGCACAAATTGCCGCGCCAGGGTGCGTTCGCTCACATGCACCTGCTCGGCCCAGTGCGCCAACGGGCGGTTGTCCCCGGGCGCGGCCTGCATGCCTTCAAGCACACCGAGCAGGCCGGGGTGACGCGCGTAGGGCAGGAAGCAATCGTGAATCGGCGCTTGTTTGAGTTGGTCCACCAGCACCTGGGCCAAACGGATATCGGCTTCGGTCTGCGGGATATTGACGTCACGCTGGGCAAAGTCGCTGAGGATGGCTTTGAGAATCTCGCTGATCGCCAGGGTGCACGGCGCCTGTGGCAATTGCTCGCAGAGTTCCGGGGCCAGGCCTACCGAACGATAGACAATCGCCTGGGCGTTGTAGGAGCTGTGCTCGGTGTTCGGCGGGATCCACACCGCGTACTGCGGCGGCGACATAAAGCGGCTGCCGGCCACTTCCATGCGCATCACGCCGTTGGCCGAATAGTCCAGCGAACCCCAGAAATGCCGGTGCGGGGTGCACTCGGTGTCGGGAGCGAAATCGGAGTAACGAAAGTAGACCGGGCTCGGCAGGCTGTGGAAATCCGCGAGGCGTACGGTGTGTCTGGCCATATTGTCTGGATACAAAGGTCGGTTGTCTGGATCGCAGTATAGGCTTCGATCCAGACAAGGGATAATCCCGCCTCATCAACACACCTGGTTCCTTTCAATGCAATACGCGTATCCCCTGCTGGCCATCTTCATCTGGGCCGGTAATACCGTGGTCAACAAACTGGCCGTGGGCACCCTCTTCCCGGCAGAAATCGGCTTTTACCGCTGGTTGCTGGCGGCGCTGCTGTTTACCCCGTTCATGCTCAAGCCGGTGATCGCCAACTGGCCGCTGATTCGCCCGAACCTAGGCAAGATCTTCATCCTCGGCGTATTGGGTATGGCGGTGTATCAAAGCCTGGCCTACTACGCCGCGGCCCTGACCTCGGCGACCAACATGGGCATCATCCTTTCGCTGATGCCGTTGATGGCATTGACCGCCGCCATTATCAGCCTCGGCCAGCGCCTGACCTTCGGCGCGCTGACCGGTGCGGTACTGTCGTTTGCCGGCGTGGTGGTGGTGGTGTCGGCCGGCAGTCTGGGCGCGTTGCTGCAACACGGGCTCAACCTGGGCGACGCCATGATGCTGATCGCCACCCTGGCCTATGCGGTTTACAGCACGCTGCTGAAAAAATGGCAGTTGCGCCTGCCGCCCCTGGTGTTGCTGTATTTGCAGGTGCTGGTGGCGGTGGTGGTGCTGTTTCCATTGTTCCTGTTCTCGAACAAGGCTGGCCTGGGCTGGGCGAATATTCCGCTGGTGCTGTATGCCTGCCTGCTCGCCTCGATGCTCGCGCCGTTGGCGTGGATGCATTCGGTGAAGACCTTGGGGCCAAGCCGCACCACGCTGTTTTTCAACCTGCTGCCGTTGATTACCGCGCTGATTGCGGCGGTGGTGCTCAAGGAAGAGCTGGCGATGTACCACTTGGTGGGTGGATTGCTGACATTGGGCGGGGTGATTTTGTCGGAGCGCTGGACCACGCCGGTGCGCCAAGAGGTCAGCGTCGCCTGATAGACCGCTATCGCGGGCAAGCCCGGCTCCCACAGCTGACCGTGTTCCAACCTTGGAATGGGGGCGAATGTGGGAGCTGGCTTGCCTGCGATGAACGATGACGCGGCCCACCTGCTAAACCCCGGCAGCCTTCAACCGCTGCGCATGTTCAACAAACAACCGAATCGGCTCCGCCCCCTTGCCCACCAGCCCCATCGACTGGTTGACGATATCAAAGTGGTCCAGCGGGTAGTCATCGCCAATCACCAGCCCCAAGTGTGAGCTGTAGCGCCCGACCATGCCGTCGCACTGGCCTTTTTCGCGCACAAAGCTACGCGCAAACAACCGACAACTGCGGTGTGTGCCGTCCAGCAGGTTACGCCCGCGATCGGTCTTGCCCGGCTGCAAGGTGCCGGACCACGAGTAATAACGCACGCCGTTGACCACCTCGGCGCCCTGCCCGCCCCATGTTGACGGCAAACCCTGAGGGAACTGACGGTTGAACAGCGCCACGCCTTCGCAGGTCAGGGACTGGTGCGAGGCCTGCACATCCGCCTTGAAGCGCGGCCCGCGATAGCCGGTCTCAAGCACGCCCATCACCCAGGCAGCCAAATGCAGCACCGCGCTTACGAGCCGGCCCTTCCAATGGTCTGCGGGGTAATGAACCTGGAAGTGGTCTGCCAATTCCGAGCCATGGTTAGGCCCGGCCACCGATGTCACCGACGCCACCCATTCTGGACGCATGGCCGCCGCGTAACGTGCCGTCAGCGAGCCCTGGCTGTGCCCGATCAGGTTGACCTTTTCGGTACCTGTTTGCCGGCGAATGCGCTCGATCTGGGCCAGCAACTGCTCGCCGCGCACCTCACTGGCGTTCAGCGGCGCCACCTGCACCGGGAACACCTGCGCGCCGCCCGCCCGCAACGCCGGGACAATGCCGTACCAGTAGGGGAACAGCCCCAGGCGCACAAAACCCAGCATGCCGGGCACCAACACAAGCGGGTAACGCGTGGCGAGGGATTCGTCCATGCAGCGGATATCCTGATCGGGAAGACGATACGGTCATCCTAGACCACGCGAGATGACCGCCCCGTGACCGCCAGCGCTTTAGAAATGCCCCGCCAGGTCGTGCAGCTGGCGCTCGGCTTCCACACAGGCACGCAGGAACACGCTTTTGTCCGACTCTTCACCTTCGGCAGCGATCACCCGAATGTCATCGATGCCGATGTAACCCAGCGCTGTGCGCAGGTGCGGGTCGGCGTGGTTCATCGCCTCGTTTTCGCCACCGGGGCCAAACCCGTTGCCGCCACGGCTGGTGATGATCAGTGCGCGCTTGCCCTTGAGCAACGGCTGGTAGTGCGCGATGCCCTGGCTGTCGTGACTGATGTCGAAGGTCAGCCCCATGCGCACGATTTGATCGATCCAGGCCTTGAGGCCGCTGGGTACACCGAAGTTGTACAGCGGCATGGAAATCACCAGCCGCTCATGTTCAATCAGCTCGCCGACCAGCTCGTCACTCAGTTGCAGGTCGGCCTTCATCACCTTCGGCAGGGACTGCGGCTCGGGGTAAAAATTTGCCGCGACGAACGCCTCGCTGACATGCGGAATAAAAGCCCGACCGACTTCGCGCCGGGTGATCTGCGCATCAGGGTTGGCCGCCTGCCAGGCATCGAGAAACGATTCGGCCAAACGCCGGGAGTGAGAACGTTCGCCACGCGGGCTGGCGTGGACCACTAGCATTTTTTTCATCTGTTAAAACCTTCACAGGGTAGACTCGGGCAATCGGTATAACTGCCGCGCTTGCTCGCAAATCTAGAGCCGGGCGCGCTGACCGACAAATGAGCAATAGTTATTCCAGATGAATTCATCTCATTCATGGAGCCCCTGATGTTTGCCTCGCTGCCCCTTACTGCCCTGCGCACCTTTGAATCAGCCTCGCGCCTGTTGAGCTTCAAGGCTGCTGCCCAGGAACTGTCAGTCACACCCACGGCGGTGTCCCACCAGATCCGCGCGCTGGAAACCTGGCTGGGCGTGCGATTGTTCGAACGCCTGCCGCGGCAGGTGCGCCTGACCGAAGGCGGCGAGCGCTTGTTTCACAGCGTGCACGGCGCCCTGCTGGACGTGGCGCAAAGCGTCGACAGCCTGCGCCCGCAGCGCAGCGCCGGCCATCTCACGGTGTCCACTACGCCGGCGTTTGCAGCCCTGTGGCTGGTGCCTCGACTGGGGCGCTTCTACACCGCCCACCCGGATATCAACTTGCGCCTGGACACCCAGTGCGAGGTGGTCGACCTGCAGCAGGACGCCAGCATCGATCTGGTGATTCGCTACAGCATCGGCGATTACCCGAATCTCTACGGCCAGTGCCTGTTCGATGAGTGCTTTGCGGTGTATGGCGCGCCTGACGTGGTCGCGCGGGCCAGCGCGCAAGTGCCGACGCTGATCAGCGTGCGCTGGCACAATTCCCGGCTCTATGCCCTCGGCTGGCAAGCCTGGTGCGAAAAGGCCGGCGAGACTTGGCTGAACCACGCACTGCCGTTGCGCGAATACGACGAAGAGCATTACGCGCTGCAAGCGGCGATCGCCGGCCAGGGCCTGGTGCTGGCAAGCAATATTCTGGTGTCGGAAAGCGTTGCCACCGGCTTACTGGTGCCCTACCGGCCGCAGATCAGCGTGCAAGGGGCCGGTTACAGTGCGCTTTGCGTGCCGGGCCGTGAACGGCATCCGCCGGTGCGCGCGTTTTTCCAGTGGGTACAGGCGCAAGCGAAGCTGTCCGGCCAGACACTTTAAAATCCGATAAAACTTTTTGCGTCGCGCAGCACTCACAACTTGGAGCGATCACGCCGGCAGAGCGTGGCGTAAAACCGGATTAGCACCAGGAGATTGAGATGACTGAAGCACATTTGACTGACGTTGCGACCCTGCGCTCACGCGCCCGCCAGAACGTCGAAAACGGCGCCGTCACCGAAGGCTACGACGCTGACCGCGAAGAAATCATTCGCCTGCTCAACGCGTCACTGGCTACCGAGCTGGTGTGCGTGCTGCGCTACAAACGCCACTACTTCATGGCCACCGGCCTGAAAGCCAGCGTCGCGGCCGATGAGTTCCTGGAGCACGCCACCCAGGAAGCCGAGCACGCCGACAAACTGGCCGAGCGCATCGTGCAACTGGGCGGCGAGCCGGAATTCAACCCCGACTTGCTGTCGAAAAACTCCCACGCTCAATACGTGGCGGGCAACAACCTGAAGGAAATGGTCTACGAAGACCTGGTAGCCGAGCGCATTGCCGTGGACAGCTACCGCGAAATCATCCAGTACATCGGCGACAAAGACCCGACCACGCGTCGCATCTTTGAAGAAATCCTGGCCCAGGAAGAAGAACACGCCGACGACATGGCGGATATTCTGCAGGACCTGTAACCCGCCATACCGCTGAACCCATGTGGGAGCGGGCTTGCTTGCGAAAGCGCAGTGTCAGTTGATGAAAGTGTCGACTGAACCACCGCTATCGCAGGCAAGCCAGCTCCCACATTTGGTTTTGGGTTGCGTCAGTTACTCTTTCACTGTTTTCGGCGCCTGACAGGGCGGATACTTTGAGAGCCCTGTATCCCGCCACACCGCTGAACCCCTGTGGGAGCGGGCTTGCCCGCGAAAGCGGTGGGCCAGCCAATGAAGATATCGACTCAACCACCGCTATCGCAGGCAAGCCAGCTCCCACATTTGGTTTTGGGTTGCGTCAGTTACTCCTTCGCCGTGTCCGGCGGCTGATCAGGGTGGATATTTTGTTAGCCCAGTAACCCGCCACAGTGCTGAACCCTGTGGGAGCGGGCTTGCCCGCGAAAGCGGTGGCCCAGCCAATGAAGATATCGACTCAGCCATCGCCTTCGCAGGCAAGCCAGCTCCCACATTTGGTTTTGGCTTGCGTCAGTTACTTTTTCACCGTGTCCGGCGGCTGATCAGGGCGGATACTTTGCCAGCCCTGCCACCCGCCACACCGCTGAACCCCTGTGGGAGCGGGCTTGCCCGCGAAAGCGGTGGGCCAGCCAATGAAGATATCGACTCAACCACCGCTATCGCAGGCAAGCCAGCTCCCACATTTGGTTTTGGGTTGCGTCAGTTACTCCTTCGCCGTGTCCGGCGGCTGATCAGGGTGGATATTTTGTTAGCCCAGTAACCCGCCACAGTGCTGAACCCTGTGGGAGCGGGCTTGCCCGCGAAAGCGGTGGCCCAGCCAATGAAGATATCGACTCAGCCATCGCCTTCGCAGGCAAGCCAGCTCCCACATTTGGTTTTGGGTTTCGTCAGTTACTTTTTCACCGTGTCCGGCGGCTGAAAGGGCAGATATTTTGTCAACCCTGCCACCCGCCACACCGCTGAATCCCTGTGGGAGCGGGCTTGCTCGCGAAAGCGGTGGGTCAGTCAATGAAGATATTGACTCAGCCACCGCTGTCGCAGGCAAGCCAGCTCCCACATTTGGTTTTGGGTTTCGTCAGTTACTCATTCACCGTTTTCGCGCCTGACAGGGCAGATATTTTGTCAGTCCTGCCATCCGCCACACCGCTGCCCCCTGTGGGAGCGGGCTTGCTCGCGAAAGCGCAGTGTCAGTTGATGAAAGTATCGACTGATCCACCGCTATCGCAGGCAAGCCAGCTCCCACTTTTGGTTTTCGATTTGTCAGTTACCTCACGGTTTTCGGCGCTTTGCCTTCCTTCATCTGCTGCAACAACGGTGCGCACTGGTTCGGCTCATCGCCGCTCGGTGCTACCAATGCCAGCAACCCGGCGGCTGGGCCGGCGATGACGCCCAGCGCGACCATGCCGGCGCCGCGCAGGGCCAGAGGAATGGCTTTCACGCCCGCATTAGGCTTGATAAACGGACCGTTGACGTACAGCGGCGAACGCAGGGAGAACAGCCGAAAGCCCTTGGACTCCGGCGTGATGGTGAGGTCCAGTTGTTCGGTCGCCATGTTCGCCGTGCCGTCGATGTAGATGATCGCGTTCTCGGTATCGAACACAAACAAACGCGTCGTCGCCAGGCCGGTCTTGATACCGAAGTCTGCCGCCGCGCAGTTGATCTTCACTTCCTTGTCGCCAAACAAGCGGCCCACCACGTAGTTGCCTACGTTGAGCCCGGCAATTTCCATCAGCCCACGGCTGATCGCGCCATCGTTGATGAGCATTTTCAGGTCGCCGTTGGACGTGCCCAGCAGCGCCGCCACGGAATTGCCGCGCCCCGAAATGTCCGCGTCGCCGTTGAGTTCACCGAAGCTGGTTTTCATTGGCTCGAAGGTTGGAAACAGCTGTTTGAGCTTGAAGTTACGCGCGGTGAGTTTGGCGCGACCTTCCATCGGCACGGTGCGACCGTTCAAGCGAATCTGCGCATCCAGCTTGCCGCCGGCGACGCCGAAACGCAGGGGTTCCAGGCTGAGTTCGCCGTCATTGAGCACCAAGTGGGTGTAGAGGTCGGTGAACGGCAATTCAGCGCTGTGCACGATGCGCTTGCCGGTGAACTCTACGTCGGCGTCCATCTCGCGCCAGCGCTCGGTGCGGAACTCTTCCACCGGCAGCACTTTGGTCGCCGGTTGCTTGCTTTCACCACCGCGGGCTTTTTGCTTGGCGTTGGAGTCGGCGCCGATCAAGGGCGCGAGGTCCGCCATCAGCAGTTGGTTGGAAACCAACGCGCCACTGAGTTTGGGCCGTGGCTGGCTGGCGACGTAAGCCAGGTTGCCATGGATGTCGCTGTCGCCGATCTTGCCGTTGAAGTTCTCGTAGCGGAATGACGCGCCGCTGGTTTCATGCAGTTTGGCGATCAGGTGGCCGTCAGTGGAATAGGCCGGCGAATCTGGCAGCGTCACGCCGGTCAGTGGGTACAGATTGCCCAGGCTGCTGCCGGCGAGTTTCAGGCGCAGGTCCAGGGCGCCAAGGTTCAGCGGGTCGGTCAGGGTGCCGGCCAGCGCGATGCTGGTGTCGGCGATTTTCACCTGGGCTTGCAGCGGGAACGGCTTGGCCGCGTCCTGCAAGGCGAGCAGGCCGCCGATCTTGCCCGTGCCCTCGAGTTTCTGGCCGTGGTACTGGCCTTTGACCTTGAGGCCAAACGCGTAATCCTGAGGCGCCGAACCTTTTTCCAGGGCCTTCTTGGCATCGGCGTCGCCGACGATCTCGCCGAAGGGAATCGGTTTACCCAGCGGGTCAATGATGACGTCCAACTGACTCTTGAGCGTCTGGTCGTCCAGGGTCACGTGGCCCTTGTCGAAGCCGATGGCACCGATGTCCACCACCCAGCTGGACGGCTCGGCGTTGGGGTCTTTGGGATCGAACTTGAAGGTCCAGTTGGCGCGACCGTCGGCCAGGCGCTGCAGGTCGGCACTCGGCTCGGTGAGGTCGATACGTGGAATCACCACACGCTGCGCCAGCAGCGCCAGCGGTGAAATGCGCAGTTCCACGCGTTTGAGCGTGACCATCTGCGGTTTTTTCGACCAGTCCGGGTTACCCAGCGTCAGGTCTTCGGCAATCACGTGCGGCCACGGCACCCAGGCACGCCAGCCGCCTTCGTCAGGCTCACGCGCCCACACCACCGCCAGGTTGCCATTGATGGCAAAGGGGCGATGCAGCTCTTCGGAGACCTTGGCATTGATCGGCGGTTTTATGCGGTTCCAGTCAAAGAACACCAGCACCAAGACCACCACGGCGATTAACAGAACGAAGCTGGCGCAGCTCCAAGCGACGATTTTACGAGTGCGCGTCATTGCACAGGACTCCTGGTTACGACTGAGGGTGCGCGTTGCCACGCACCTTTTGACTACAGCTTATAAGGCTACGACTGACAAATGGCGTGGGGGTTTAGCCCAAGTACGAATTCCGAGCAAAAAAAGCGATTCCTCCTACAGCTCGAATCGACCAAACCATCAACAATGCACCGGTGTTACCCATGAACGGGTCGAAAATACCCACCATGGTGCAAAACCGCGGGCTTGAGAGGCGCGTTCTAGAGCCTCTGATGGGAACAATCAATTCTGTTGATTATTACCATTGTGTTTATGAACTTTTATATCGACTTATCGAGAGTAGCATTAGCCCTGTACCCACTTTATCGCCCTCCTAAGGAGCAACCCTCATGAAACGCCAAATACTCGCTACTGTTCTGCTGTCTGTCCTGGCTTCCAGCGCCTTTGCCCTGCCAGCCACTGAACAAGCCACCCCACAGAACAAAGCTCAAGCCGTTCAATCCAGCCAAACCCTGGCTCGCAGCGGTTCGCAAGAAGACGAAAACCGTGACTACGCCAAAGGCGCCGTTGCAGAAAATGGTTCGGAACACGCCAACAAACGTGCTTACACCGAAGGTGTTGCTGAAGGTGGCCGTGATCGCCTGGAACAGAAAGGTCTGGTAGAAGGCGGTGCTGAACAAGCCAACAAACGCGCCTACACCGATGGCGTTGCCGAAGGCGGTGCTGATCGTCTGCAAGAACTGCATCAAGCACAGAGCTAAGCCCGTGGTGGCCGAGAAAAAAGCCCGATCAGCCGATCGGGCTTTTGCTTTTTGACAGACCGCCTCCCGCCTCACTCCCGCCAAGTTCGACGCCGACGAAGCTGTTTTGCTAGAGTGCGTCGCTGTACTTGCCGACAAAGTCCGCCCGCCGATGCTGCCCCGCGCTGAACAGAAGCAACAGACCCGCCTCGCTTTGATGGACGCAGCCCGCCATCTGATGGAGTGTGGCCGCGGGTTCGGCAGCCTGAGCCTGCGCGAAGTGGCCAAGACCGCTGGCATTGTGCCGACCGGCTTCTATCGCCATTTTGACGACATGGATCAGCTGGGCCTGGTGCTGGTAAGTGAAGTCGGCCAAACCTTCCGCGCCACAATTCGCCTGGTACGCCACAACGAGTTCGTGATGGGCGGCATCATTGATGCGTCCGTGCGGATTTTTCTGGATGTGGTGTCGGCCAACCGATCGCAATTTCTGTTCCTGGCCCGCGAGCAATACGGCGGCTGCCTGGCCGTGCGCCAAGCCATCGGCGCCTTGCGCGAAGACATCACCAGTGACCTGGCGGCTGACCTCACGCTGATGCCCAAGCTCCAGCACCTGGATGCCGAAGGCCTGCACGTGATGGCCGACCTGATCGTCAAAAGTGTATTCGCCACCCTGCCCGACATTATCGACCCGCCGGCCCAGGCCCTGCCTGCCCACCTCACGCCCCAGGCGAAAATCACCCAGCAATTGCGCTTTATCTTCATCGGCCTCAAGCATTGGCAAGGCCTGGGCAGCACCGAGTAAGCCGATCAGCCCGCCGCGTGAAAGCGTTTGGCAGTGGTGTAGTGCTTTTTCCAATAACGGCTGCTCAACGAATCGATGCGCACGCGCTTGCCGGTGCTGGGCGAGTGGATAAATTTGCCTTTGCCCACATACAGGCCGACATGGCTGATCTGCCCACTGCCATTGCCCTTGAAAAACACCGCATCGCCCGGCTTGAGCGCGGCTCTCTGAACCGTCGCGGCGCTTGATCGATGCATTTGCGATGTAGTGCGCGGCAGGCGGATATTGGCTTCGGTCTTGAACAGATAGACCAGCAGGCCGCTGCAATCGAACCCTTGGCCGACGCTGTTGCCGCTGCCGTTATAAGGTGTGCCGAGCAACGCATGGGCGCGGTCGACAACACGCGTGATCGGCGCGCCAGGCAGCGCATTGGCCGCAACCGACCCCGCGGCACACCACAGACTGAAAATGACCAGACACGTAAAACCTTTGAACATGATCGACGCCGCGGTGAATTAAGGACGGCGAATATCCTAATGAAACAGCCCGTAAGTTCTTGAACGCCCTATCCGGCGTTCGTGTAGGTCAATTCCTGGAAAATTCCAGCACGAATCAGATGAAAGAAATTTCATGCAGCGCGCTACGGATCTCAACGCAAAACGCCCACATCCGGTGCTATAAATCCTGTCACGCACCAATTAGAAGCACTGTCAGAATCGACTGACGCCCTATTCGGTGGCACGCCGGTGCTTGCCTACAAGGATTTCCCACGCGCGTGCGTGATTGGCAAGCCCCTTGCTCTAGCACTCTTATCGCTCATAGCTGGAAGCCTCCTGATGCTGGTGATCCACCGCCGAATCGCGCCTCAAACCCTCTGGGCCGCTGAGCTGCTGCTGAATTTCGAAGCACGCAGCAAAAGCCGGCTGCGCTGTTTCAGTGCCGACGGCGAAGACGTCGGCCTGTTTCTGGAGCGCGGTCAGCCGCCGTTGCATGATGGCGAGTTCCTACAGGCTGAAGACGGACGCGTCGTACGCGTCGTCGCGCGCCCTGAACAACTGCTGCACGTCACCTGCAGCAGTGCGTTTGAACTGACCCGCGCCGCCTACCACCTCGGCAACCGCCACGTCGCCCTGCAAGTGGGCGATGGCTGGCTACGCCTGCTGGATGACTACGTGCTCAAGGCCATGCTCGAACAGCTCGGGGCGCAGACCGAAACCCTCGAAGCGCCGTTCCAACCGGAACACGGCGCCTACGGCGGCGGCCATCATCATTCGCGCCATGGCGACGAAGACTTCAACTACCCGCCCAAGCTGCACCAGTTCGGCGTACGTCCATGAACCCAGCCTGGGCGCTGTTGCGTCTGGCCAGTCCGCAATTGCCGATTGGTGGCTACAGCTATTCCCAAGGCCTGGAAATGGCCGTGGAAAATGGCCGCGTCAATGATGCCGCCAGCGCCCGTCGCTGGATCAGCGACCAGTTGCTGCTCAACCTGGCGCGCTTCGAAGCGCCCTTGCTACTCGCCCATTGCCGCGCGGCGGCGGACCAGGACTGGCCGCGCCTGACACAGTTATGCGAAGAACACCGCGCCAGCCGCGAAACCCGCGAGCTGTACCAGGAGAGCCGGCAAATGGGCTACTCCCTGCAGCAACTGCTCAGTGGTTTGCCGGAACTGGACACCGCCGCGCGCGCATTTGTGGACAGCTGCGCCGAACCGCACCTGGCCCTGGGCTGGGCGCTGGCGGCCCGCGCGTGGCAGATCAGCCCTGATGACGCCCTCGCCGCCTGGCTATGGAGCTGGCTGGAAAACCAGCTTGCCGTGCTGATGAAAACGTTGCCGTTGGGCCAGCAAGCCGCCCAGCGCCTGACCAGTGAGCTACTGCCGTTGCTGCAGCAAGCCCAACACGACGCCGGCCGCCTGGGCCCCGACTCTTTTGGCAGCGCCGCCTTCGGCCTGTCCCTGGCGTGCATGGCCCACGAGCGCCAGTACAGCCGCCTGTTCCGTTCCTAAGCCCTTTTACTTCTGTGGAGAAGCACATGAACACACAACCCTTGCGTGTCGGCATCGGCGGCCCGGTGGGCTCCGGTAAGACGGCCCTGACCCTTGCGCTCTGCCTTGCGCTGCGCGATCGCTACAACCTGGCCGTGGTGACCAACGACATCTACACCCGCGAAGACGCCGACTTCCTGGTGCGCAACCAGGCTTTGGCGCCGGAGCGCATCATCGGCGTGGAAACCGGCGGCTGCCCGCACACCGCGATTCGTGAAGACGCCTCGATCAACCTCGAAGCAGTGGACCAGCTCAACCGCCGCTTCCCCGGCCTGGACCTGATTCTGGTGGAGTCCGGCGGCGACAACTTGTCGGCCACCTTCAGCCCTGAACTGTCAGACCTGACTATCTACGTGATCGATGTGTCGGCCGGCGACAAGCTGCCGCGCAAGGGCGGGCCCGGTATTTGCAAATCCGATCTGCTGGTCATCAACAAGATCGACCTGGCGCCGCTGGTGGGCGCCTCGCTGGAATTGATGAACAGCGACACTCAGCGGATGCGCAACGGCAAGCCCTTCGTGTTCAGCAACCAGAAAACCGGCGTCGGCCTGGATGAAATCGTCGCCTTTATCGAACGTCAGGGCTTGCTGACCGCAGCCTGACATCACCCTAAAAGGAGCCTGTTCATGGGTCTCAACAAACTTCTCGCGACCGCAGCCTTGCTGCTCACCCCGGCCCTCGCCTTCGCTCACCCCGGGCATGGCGATAACGGGCTGGTAGCCGGCATCAGCCACCCACTGGGCGGCATCGATCACTTACTGGCCATGGTCGCCGTCGGCCTCTGGGCGGCGCAGCAAAAAGGCAACGCACGCTGGGCGCTGCCTTGCGCCTTTGTCGGCACCATGCTGATTGGCGGCCTGCTGGGCTTTGAAGGCCTGGAACTGCCGGCACTGGAAAGCGGGATCGCGGCCTCGGTGCTGGCGCTGGGCCTGGCCGTGGCGCTGGCGGTGCGGCCGCCACTGTTCGTCGCGGTGGCTGCCACGGCGTTGTTTGCACTGTTCCATGGCGTGGCGCACGGCTTGGAGCTGCCGGACATGTCCAGCCCTTGGGCGTATGCGGCCGGTTTCGTCGGCGCGACGGCGGTGTTGCACGCGGCCGGGTATGCGGTGGTGCGTTTTCTGCCGGCGGCGGCTGCGCCGTTGGTGCGGGTGGCCGGGGCGGCTTCGGCGGCGACGGGGGTTTGGTTGCTGGCGGGCTGATGTGCGGCGCTGCTGAAGGCCTCTTCGCGAGCAAGCCCGCTCCCACATTTAACCGCGTCCTAGCGTTGGAAAGCGGTCGAATGTGGGAGCGGGCTTGCTCGCGAACGCGGTCTCAAAACCACCAGCCATCCCAAGCCTGCTACCATGCGCGCCTACACCCCTGCCGTGACGACGCCAGCCGATGCCCACCGCTCCAAGTTCCGCCTCCCAGCCTTCGTTGAATGCCGTGCTCACGCACTTCCATGACCTGATCGTGCCGCTGTGGCAGGGCCCGGGCTGGAATGCCGAGCTGGCGTTGCCCTATGAGGCGCTGGACGCCCATCACCAGCCTTTGCCCCCGCAACGCTACCGGGCCATGGCCTGCGCGCGGCAGCTGTACCTGTTCGCCAGCCTGATCGGCGAGCCGCAGGCGGCGTTTGCCGAAGCGCGCGCGGCGGCGCTGTTTCGCTCCCTGCAACGGCACTTTCACGACGCCGAGCACGGCGGCTGGTTCTACAGCATCGACGCGCACGGCAAACCGCTGGATAAGCGCAAAGACCTCTACACCCACGCCTTTATCATCTTCGCCTGTGCCCACTACTGGGCCAAAGTGCGTGAACCGTTGGTGGAATCGGTGCTCGATGCGGCGCTGGCCGTGGTCGCCGACCGTTTCGCCACAGGCGACGGCCTGTACGAAGCGGTATTGGAACGCAACTGGTCATCCCTCAAGTCCGGCCCGCTGCAAAACCCGCTGATGCACTTGGCCGAAGGCTTTCTCGCCACCCTGGCCGTGCGTGAAGACGCCGTCACCCAAGATGCACTGCTGGACCTTGCCACGGCTATGCAGAAGCGCTTCATCGACCGCCAGCACGGCGTGATGATGGAAAAACCACTGGGCGCTGTGGATAACTGGTTTGAGCCGGGCCACCAGTTCGAATGGTTCTTTTTGCTGGCGTCTTCAGACGTGCTTCGCGGCACCGCGCTGCATGCCTCGTTGACGCGGGCGTTTGCCTACGCCGAGCTCAAGGGTGTGGATAAATCGAGCGGCGCGGTCAGCGGCATGCTCGCCCTGGACGGCACGGTGCGCGATGGCACTCAACGGATCTGGGCCCAGGCTGAATACCTGCGCGCGCTGACCTTGCGGCCTGCCAGCGAGGCGGTGCTGCAACGCCAATTGCTGGCGCTGCAACAGCACTTTTTGCATGACACAGGCTGGCATGAATGCCTGGATGCCAAGGGCGCCGTGAGCCGACGGGACATGCCGTCGACCACGCCGTATCACTTGGCGACCTGCTATCAGGGTTTGATCCAGTATCTGGGCTGACTTTCAGGGCCTCTTCGCGAGCAAGCCCGCTCCCACATTCGGCCGCATTCCAAGGGTTGGCCGCGGTCAGGTGTGGGAGCGGGCTTGCTCGCGAATGCCTCACCTCGGTCTATCTGCCTGTTAGGCAATCCACTTGCGATCCCCGGTAAAGCTGATCGTCAACCAGCGCGCCGCATCCGGCGTGCCCAGCGCTGTGGATATCTCTTCGCGCAGCGCGTCGAGGGTCGCGACGTTGTCCACCGGGTAATCCGCTGGCAGCACCACATGAATCTCGATAAACCGCGCCCGCCCGTGTTTTTGCACGTAGGACTCGTAGTCATCGAAACCATGCTTGGCTAGCGCCGCATCCATCACTTCGCGCACCTTGTCGTCCAAGTGATCCGGGGCAATCCCCAGCACTTCGCGCAAGGCCGGGCGCAAGATCTTGAACGCCGGCGCCAGCATGCTCAGGGCCAACAGGATCAAGATCAGCGGGTCGACATACACCGCCCACTCGTCATACCCCTGAGACTTGAGCAACAGCGCGGCGAGAAAGCTGATCAGCAAGCCCACCGAAAGCATCGCGTCCACCAGCCAACTGATGTTGTCGAACTGGATCAGCGAAGATTTCAGCTTGCGATTGCGGTAGCGCACGTAGAAGAAGTAGGCGAATTCGACGACGGTAAACACCGCCGCATAGACAATCACCAGGCCCAACTCGATCTCGCGCCCGCCATTGATAATGCCGAACACGCCGTTGAGAAACGCGTAGATGGCGATCAGCAGCAAAAAGCTGCCTTCAATCAGCAATACCATCGGCTCCAGGTGCCAATAGCCAAACTGGAAACGCTCGTTGCTTTTTTTGGCGATCAGCTTGGCCGTGATCAGCATCAACACCTTGATGGCGGTGGCGATCAGCGAGAAAAAGCCGTCGAACAGAATGGATTGGGCGCCAGATATCACACCCGTGACAATCCCGGCGATCGCTACCGCGAACATCAGAATCGTCGATTGTTTGAGCAGTGCCTGCTCACCTCGGTTACTCACATTTCCTCCCGTCAAAACCTTTAAACCGCACAGTGCGGAGGGGTTTTCAGGGGTGGAGTGTACCTTATGTCGTGTTTTGGCCGATTTGACGCCATCGGGGGCAAGCCCCCTCCCACATTTGACCGCATTTCAAAGTTGAAACCCGGTTGAGTGTGGGAGGGGGCTTGCCCCCGATGGCAGCGACTCGGTCTTAAGCCTTACTTGGCCCCACGCTCAATCGCAAACCCAGCCCAAGTCTGGCTAACCGGCATCAACTCCAACCGGTTGATATTCACGTGCGCCGGCGTGTTCAGCACCCAGAAGATGGTGTCGGCAATGTCCTGCGGCTGGATCGGCTCAGCACCGGCGTAGGTCGCGTCGTAACGCGCCTGGTCGCCGCCGAAGCGCACCAGCGAGAATTCACTCTCGCACAGGCCTGGTTCGATGTTGGTCACGCGCACCCCGGTGCCTTGCAGGTCGCAACGCAGGTTAAGCGAGAACTGCTTCACGAATGCCTTGGACCCGCCATACACGTGGCTGCCCGGGTACGGGTAGCTGCCGGCGATGGAGCCCAGGTTGATGATCCCGGCGCCACGGCCGTGAGCGATCAGGCGTGGCAGCAGCAAGCTGGTGGTGGTCAGCAGGCCTTTGATGTTGGTGTCGACCATGGTTTCCCAATCGTCGAGGCTGCATTTGGGCGCAGGGTCAGTGCCCACGGCCAGGCCGGCGTTGTTGATCAGCCCGCGCAGCGTGGCGAACGATGGCGGCAGGTTGGCGATGGCGTCTTCCATGCCCTTGCGGTCACGAACGTCCACGACCAGCCCGTGCACTTCGGTTTGCTTGGAAAGCTCTTCGACCAGTGCATTCAAACGGTCGGCACGACGGCCGGTGAGCACCAGTTTCCAACCGGCGTCGGCAAAGCGGCGGGCGCAGGCTTCGCCGAAACCTGAGGTTGCGCCAGTAATAAACAGCGTGTCGGACATGGTGTTCTCCTTGCGGGCATCTGGGAAAAAGTTGCCAGCAGAATGCCCTTACGCCGCGATTGCGGCAACCGCTGTGCACACACCTTCATGCCATGCTGGTCAATTTTTAACCATCGCGAGCGAGGCCTTATAGACCGTGGCCTGCAGCCATATGCGCGCAGGTTATCCACAACTGCGCCCACAGTCTTTGGGGGCAAGTGCAAAAAGCCAAAAGCCGCTGTGTACAAGGCCTGCAGGCAGTTTTAGAAAGTTTTTTGCTTGACCTTGGACGGGCCGTATGTAGGCCCGGTTAACAAAGGCAAACTCGAACGATGGCTCCAGGCCAGTCATTCCGGCCTCTGCGGCCGTCTTTCCAGAGTTTAGTCACAGACTTATCCACAGGCCAAGACGACATAAATCGGTCATATACCTGTGTCTTTAAACAGGTTGACAAAGCGCTCGACAGGTCCCGAAAAAACCGCTGATCAATAAACAACCACCGCCCTGCAAGCCACGGTTTTAAAGGCGTCCAGCCAGCTACTCCCACGTTACCCACAGCCGGTTCCACAGCGGATGGGGACAAGTCAAAACTGTGACAAAACAGGGATTTGCGGCGGCTATATGTCGCGCTTTGGAGGGTGGCTGGATTTGTTTTCCACAATTTGGCGGGGAGCCTGTGAACACCCCAAAAACAAATGTGGGAACCGGCCTTATGTGGGAGTCGGGCTTGCCCGCGATAGCATCACCTCGGTTTGCCTGACAGACCGAAGTGTTCGCATCGCAGGCAAGCCAGCTCCCACATAAAGCTGGTTCCCACAGGGGTTATTGCATCAAGCCTTCAGATCAGTGCCCGCCCAAGTAGGCATTACGCACTTCCTCGTTCACCAGCAGCTCCTTCCCAGTGCCGGTCAGGCGAATCTCACCGTTGACCATCACATACGCCCGGTCCGACAAGCGCAACGCATGGTTGGCGTTCTGCTCCACCAGGAAGATAGTCATCCCGGTCGCCGCCAGTTCACGCAAGGTCGCAAAGATCTGCTTCACCACAATCGGCGCCAGGCCCAGGCTCGGCTCGTCGAGCAGCAACAGCTTGGGCCGGCTCATCAGCGCGCGGGCGATGGCGAGCATTTGCTGCTCGCCACCGGACATGGTCATGGCGCGCTGGGTGCGCCGCTCCTTGAGCCGCGGGAACAACTCGAACATGCGCTGCATGTCTTCCTGCGCGTACTTGTCGCCGATCGGGATGGTGCCCATCAGCAGGTTTTCCTCGACGGTCATGTCGGGGAACACCCGCCGCCCTTCGGGCGACTGCGCAATGCCGTTGGAGGCGATGTAGTGGGACGACTTATGGGTAATGTCGACGCCGTTGTAGAGGATCTGCCCGGACTCGGCGCGCGGTTGGCCGAAAATCGACATCAGCAGCGTGGATTTACCCGCGCCGTTGGAGCCGATCAGGCTGACGGTTTCGCCTTCGTTGATGTGCAGCGAGACTTTTTTCAGGGCCTGGATCGGGCCGTAAAACACGTCCAGGTCCTTCATTTCGAGGATAGGTGCACTCATACCAGCTCCTCTTCGTCGGCGCCCAGGTAGGCGGCAATCACTTTCGGGTCGTTGCGGATCGCTTCGGGGCCGCCCTCGGCGATCACGTTGCCGTGGTCGAGCACCACAATGTGGTCGGAAATACTCATCACCATGCCCATGTCGTGTTCGATCAGCACCACCGTGAGGTCGTGTTCGTCGCGCAGCAGGCGAATCATCGCGCTGAGCGCTTCGGTTTCCTGCGGGTTAAGGCCGGCTGCCGGTTCGTCCAGGCAGATGATCTGCGGCCGGGTGCACATGGCACGGGCGATTTCCAGGCGGCGCTGCTGGCCGTAGGAAAGCTCGCCGGCCAGGCGGTTGGCGCAGTCCACCAGGTCGACCACCTCCAGCCAGTAGAAGGCGTGGTCGAGCGCATCGCTCTCGGCCTTGCGGTAGCCCTTGGTGTTGAGGATGCCGGCGAGCATGTTGCGGTTGACCCACATGTGCTGGGCCACCAGCAGGTTCTCCAGCACCGACATTTCCTTGAACAGGCGAATGTTCTGGAAGGTGCGCGCCAGCCCGGCACGGTTGACCAGGTGAGTGCCGCCAAACATCTTGTAGTAAACGCGGCTGAAGAAGCTTTTCGGCGACACAAAGTCGGTGACCTTGAAGCGCTCGCCCAACAACTGGATCACGTTGGTCTGCTTGCCGCGGATGTTGAGTTGGATCTTGCCGCCACTGGCCTTGTAGAAACCGGTCAGGCAGTTGAACACCGTGGTCTTGCCGGCGCCGTTGGGGCCGATCAGGGCGAAGATCGAGTTGCGTTCGACCTTGAGGCTCACATCGCTCAAGGCCTTGATGCCACCGAAGTGCATCATCAAATGTTCCACGGACAGGACGACTTCCTTGCTCATGGCGCCACTCCTTTACGTGGGGTCACACCGGTACGGCTGATGCGAATCAGGCCGCGTGGCCGCCAGATCATCATCACCACCATCAACACGCCAAACAGCAGCACTCGGTACTCCGAGAAGCTGCGCAGCAACTCCGGCGCGACGGTCAATACAAACGCCGCAATCACCACGCCGACCGTCGAGCCCATGCCGCCCAACACCACGATGGCCAGGATCAGAGCCGATTCGAAGAAGGTGAACGACGACGGGTTGACGAAGCCTTGATAGCTGGCAAAAAACACCCCGGCCAAACCAGCAGTCGATGCGCCGATGGTGAACGCCGAGAGCTTGACCAACACGTGGTTCAGGCCCATGGAACGGCAGGCGATTTCATCTTCGCGCAAGGCTTCCCAGGCGCGGCCGACCGGCATGCGGGTCAGGCGGTGCTTGATGTACAGAACAGCCAGCACCACCAGGAACAGCACGATGTAGATGAACATGAACTTGATATTGGGGTTGTAATCGATGCCGAAGAACTCATGGAACGGTATTCCACCGTCCTTCGCCTTGCGCCCGAACTCAAGGCCCAGGAAGGTCGGCGAAGGCACCGGCATGCCGTTCGGGCCGCCGGTAAACGACAGCCAGTTGTTCAGCACCAGGCGGATGATTTCACCGAAGCCCAAGGTCACGATGGCCAGATAGTCACCGTGCATTCGCAGTACCGGGAAGCCGAGTATGCAGCCCGCTAACGCGGCGGCAATGGCCGCCAGTGGCAGCACGCTCCAAAAGCCCAGGCCCAGGTATTGATAACCCAGCGCCAGGCCGTAGGCACCGATGGCGTAGAACGCCACGTAACCCAGGTCGAGCAGGCCGGCCAGGCCCACCACGATGTTCAGGCCCAGGCCGAGCAACACGTAGATCAGCCCGAGAATGACCACGGTCAGCAGGTACTTGTTGGCGAAGATCGGGAACACGATGGCGATCACGATCAGCGCCGGGATGATCCAGCGCAGGCGTGATTTGTAGTCGGGCGGCAACACGTGCACGCCGGAGCCACTGCTCTCGAAACCCTGCAGAATCTTCAGGCCCTTGGGGGTTTGCAGGAACAGGCTGAGGGCAAAACGGCCAGCCATCACAATGGCGACCAGGATCGCCACGCGCGCCGGTTCCAGGTTGAAGCTGTAGCCGTCGAGCACCACGCCGACAATCGGACCGAAGACGATCAACGAAATCAGCCCGGCGAGGACCGTATCGACCACACTTTTCTTGATATCGATAGATTTGGCAGCAGACATGTTTACACCTTCGCCACGAGCGGACGACCAAGCAGGCCCTGAGGACGGAAAATCAGAATCACCACCAGCAGGGAGAAACTGAACACGTCTTTGTAGTCAGAGTTGATCAACCCCGAGAACAGCGACTCGGAGATACCCAGGATGATCCCGCCGAGCATGGCCCCAGGCAGGGAACCGATGCCGCCGAGTACCGCTGCGGTAAACGCCTTGATGCCGATGATGAAGCCGGCGTAGAAGTCGAACGTGCCGTAGTTGAGGGTAATCAGCACGCCAGCCAGGGCCGCCATCGCTGCACCAATCACGAACACATAAGAGATCACCCGGTCGGTGTTGATGCCGAGGATCGACGCCATCTTGCGGTCTTGCTGGGTCGCGCGGCACATGCGGCCCAGCTTGGTGTACTTGATGATGTAGGTCAGCAGCCCCATGCCCAGAAACGCGGCCACCAGGATGAACACCTTGGTGTAGGTCAACTGCACGAACCCACTGCCGATATCGACGCGCCAGGCGCCGGCCAGCAGGGTAGGAATGCCTTGTTGTTTCGCGCCCTGAGCGATCTGCGCATAGTTTTGCAGGATCAGGGAGATGCCGATGGCGCTGATCAGCGGTGCCAGTCGGGTGGAGTTGCGCAGCGGTTTGTAGGCGACACGCTCGATGACCCAACCGTAAACGCCGGTGACGACCACGGTGAATATCAGGGTGCCGAGAATGAGCAGCGGGAAGGATTCGATGCCGAAGTAAGCCAGCAGTGCCAGACTGATCGCCGCGAGGTAAGCGGAAATCATATAAACCTCGCCATGGGCGAAGTTGATCATGCCAATGATGCCGTAGACCATTGTGTAGCCGATGGCGATCAGGCCATAGACCGACCCGAGGGTCAGGCCGTTGACCAGTTGCTGCAGGAAAATACCATCCATAACGCAATCTCACGCGGTGAGCACCTGCACACCGGTGGGTGTGCGGCGCTTCTGGAGGAAAAGACAGACTTGTCGCCTGACACGATGGTGCGAGCAACCGCGCTCCCTGTGGGAGCCGGGCTTGCCCGCGATGACGGACTGACAACCAACACCTGTGTTGAAGGTGAAACCGCTATCGCAGGCAAGCCAGCTCCCACAGGGGATCGAGGCGCTTAAACGATCGTGTTTGTTCTTACTTCTGCTTTTCCAGCTGGTGGTATTTGCCGTCTTTATCCCACTGGTAAACCACGTAGTCGGAGATTTTCAGGTCGCCCTTGGCGTCCCAGTTTTTCTCGCCCATCACGGTTTTGACCGGGTGCGATTTCAGCCACTTGGCGGCGTCTTCGCCTTTATTGGACTTGGCGCCGTTGAAGCCAGCGGCCAGGGCCTGGATCGAGGCATAGGCGTACAGGGTGTAGCCTTCAGGCTCGGTGCCGTTTTTGCGGAACTCTTCCACGACGGTCTTGCTGTCTGGCAGCAGGCGCGGGTCGGCGCCGAAGGTCATGTAAACGCCGTCGACGTATTGCGCGCCGCCTGCGGTGGCGACCAGTTCGTCGGTGACGACGCCGTCATCGGACATGAACTTGACGTCCTTGAGGCCCGCTTCACGGATCTGGCGCACCAGTGGACCGGCTTCAGGGTGCAGGCCGCCGAAGTACACCACATCGGCACCGGTGGAGCGGATTTTGGTGACCAGGGCGCTGAAGTCTTTCTCGCCACGGGTCAGGCCTTCTTCCAGCACCGGCTTGACGCCACGCTTGGTCAACTGCTGAGCGGTGGCGTCGGCCAGGCCTTTGCCGTAGGTGTCTTTGTCGTTGATGACCGCGACTTTCTTGCCCTTGAGCACGTCGACGATGTAGTCGCCGGCGACGATGCCTTGCTGGTCATCACGCCCGCACATACGGAACACCGCGCCCAGGCCACGTTCGGTCACCTGTGGGTTGGTGGAGCCCGGGGTGATCATGATGATGCCGGCTTCGTCGTACACCTCGGAGGCCGGGATGGTGTTGGAGGAGCAGAAGTGCCCGACCACGCCGATCACTTTGTCCTGGTCCGCCAGGCGGTTGGCTACGGCCACGGCCTGCTTCGGCTCACAGGCGTCATCGCCGGCCACCAGCTTGAGTTGCTCGCCGTTGATCCCGCCGGCCTTGTTGATCACATCGGCTGCCGCTTGGGCACCCTTCATGTACTGCTCACCGAAAGCTGCGTTGGCGCCCGTCATCGGCCCCGCTACGCCAATCTTCACATCAGCTTGAACAAACGCAGAAACACCCAGCGCCGCTGCAACGGCGAGGGCCAGAAAACCTTTCTTGTAAAACGTCTGGGACATGAGTGGTGCTCCGAGGTTTTTGTTTATTGGCACTACGATTTCACTGCGAACCTTCAACTGAAACTTTCAGGGAAAGCCCAGAGCAAGCCGCGTGCCATTACGTTTTTATTCTTCAAAAAGACACGGTGTCATTGTTATTACAGGCGTTTCGACTCCTTTTGCCAGGACGTGCAACCGTCTAGCATCGAGAGGTGCAACCGATGGCGCGAAAAAGTACAACCCTTGCAGGTCGCACCTGCAACCAGACGGATAAACGACAGTTCCTACGCCTGTAACAATGTGCGTAACGGAACTGCACATTTACAGTGCGTGATTGCTACGACTTGCACCAATACAGATTAGTAGCCTGCTAAGAAAATGCAGGCTTCTGACAGGTATTTCGCTGATCAGATCACGATCCGCAGGCATTGGCCCGCGTGGTACAGCGAAAATCCGGCTTCATACAGGCAGCTGCGCAGACCCACCCCGGCCAGCGGTTGCATCGGTGCGAAAGGAATTGGCAAGGCTTGGAAATTCTGGTGACACAAATAGTCGGCAAATGCCTTGCCCACCACGCTGCCGGTGGTCACGCCCCGCCCGTTATAGCCGGTCACCGCCACCAGGCCCGGCGCGGGTTCGAACAGACGCATCAGGTGGTCCGGGGTGAAGGCGATGCAGCCGGTCCAGGTGTATTCCCATTGCACCGATTTGAGGTACGGGAAGTAATGCTGCTGCACCCGATCGGCCCACGCCTTGAGGAACCACGCAGGTTTCTGATGACCGTTGCCCAGGCTGCCGAGCAACAGGCGGCCGTCCGCATCGCGGCGGATGCTGCTCAACACTTGGCGCGTGTCCCACGAACCCTGCCCGCCAGGCAGGATCTGTTTGGCAGCCTCGTCCGTCAGCGGCGCCGAGGCGACCTGGTAGTAATAGCCTGGGAAGAAGTTGCGCCGCAGCTCGGTCCATTCGCCTTCGGTGTAGGCATTGGAAGCAATCACCACTTGTGCAGCCTGCACCGACCCCTGCGCGGTTTGCACCGACCAGTTTGCGCCCTGGCGCTCCAGTTGGGTGACCGGGGAATGGTCGAAAAGCTGCCCACCCAGGCCAACCGCCGCATTCGCCAAACCACTGGTGTAGGCCATCGGGTTCAAAGTGCCCGCGCGTCGATCCAGCAGCGCGGCGGCGATCTTTTTAGTGCCGGTTGCGTGTTCGCAGGCTTGCCCGGTCAGCAACTCAACCGGCGCGCCACGGCGCTTCCATTGTGCTTCACGACTGCGTAAATCCGCCTCGCCACGTGCATTGTGCGCCATGTGCAAAGTGCCCTCGCGGCGCAGTTGGCAGTCGATGCCGTACTTGTCGATCAAGCTGAACACCAACGATGGCGCTGCGCCCAACATGCGGTTGAGCTGGCTGCCCACCGCCTCGCCAAAACCGGCTTCGATCTCGTCCGGTGGAATCCACATGCCGGCGTTGACTAGCCCGACGTTACGCCCCGAACCGCCGTGGCCGGTGCGATGGGCCTCCAGCACGGCGACGCTTTTACCTTGCTCCAGCAAATGAACGGCTGCCGACAACCCGGTGATCCCGGCGCCGATCACGCACACATCCACCTTGACCTCGCCCTTGAGCGCGGCCCGGTCCGGGCGGCCAGGGGTCAAGTGCTCCCACAAACATGCTTCGCGTAATGCCATTGCCAGACTCCGATGAGACCCAACAAACCACTTTTCCGAACTGCAAATGAAGTCAAATGTGGGAGCGGGCTTGCTCGCGAAAGCGGTGTGTCAGTCAACAGATATACAGCTGATCCACCGCATTCGCGAGCAAGCCCGCTCCCACATTTTCAACCGCGTTTCGACAGGGATTTAGTCGAAGGTAATACCCTGCGCCAGCGGCAATTCCAGCGAGTAGTTAACGGTATTGGTCTGGCGACGCATGTAGCCGCGCCATGCATCCGAACCCGACTCGCGCCCGCCGCCAGTCTCTTTCTCACCGCCAAACGCGCCACCGATTTCCGCACCGCTCGGGCCGATGTTGACGTTGGCGATCCCGCAATCACTGCCTACCGCCGACATGAACTGCTCGGCTTCACGCACATCGGTAGTGAAGATGCACGACGACAGGCCCTGCGGCACGGCGTTATTCAAACGCAGGGCTTCGGCAAAGTCGCTGTAGCCGATCACATACAGAATCGGCGCGAAGGTTTCGGTGCACACCACGTCGCTTTGCTCGGGCATTTCCACAATCGCCGGCGACACGTAGTAGGCATTCGGGAATTTATCTTCCAGCTGACGCTTGCCGCCGAACACCTTGCCGCCTTCGCTCAAGGCCTGCTCCAGGGCGTCCTGCATGTTTTCGAAGCCGTGTTTGTCGATCAGCGGACCGATCAGGTTGCCTTCCAGCGGGTGGCCGATGCGCACCTTGGAATACGCCGCCTTGAGGCGGGTGACGATTTCTTCTTTGACCGACTCATGCGCGATCAGGCGGCGCAGGCTGGTGCAACGCTGGCCGGCGGTGCCGACGGCGCTGAACAGGATGGCGCGTACGGCCATGTCCAGGTCGGCGCTTGGGCCGAGGATCATTGCGTTGTTGCCGCCCAGCTCGAGAATGCTGCGGGCGAAGCGGGCGGCGACTTTGGGCGCCACTTCGCGGCCCATGCGGGTACTGCCGGTGGCGCTGATCAGTGCCACGCGCGGGTCATCCACCAGCGCGGCGCCGGCGTCGCGGCCACCGATGATCACTTGGCTCAGGTACTCGGGCGCATCGGTGAATGTTTTCAGCACACGCTCGAACAGCGCCTGGCAAGCCAGCGCGGTGAGCGGGGTCTTTTCCGACGGTTTCCAGATCACGGCGTTACCGCACACCAGCGCCAGCGTGGTGTTCCACGCCCATACGGCCACCGGGAAGTTAAAGGCGCTGATCACGCCGACCACGCCCAGCGGGTGCCAGGTTTCACGCATATGGTGGCCCGGGCGCTCAGAGGCGATGGTCAAGCCGTACAACTGGCGCGACAGGCCGACGGCGAAGTCGCAGATGTCGATCATTTCCTGCACTTCACCCAGGCCTTCCTGAGTGATCTTGCCGGCTTCCAAGGACACCAGCTCGCCCAGGTCTGCCTTGTATTCGCGCAATACGTCGCCGAACTGGCGCACCAGCTCGCCACGGCGCGGTGCCGGCACCTTGCGCCAAGCCTCGAATGCATGCTCGGCGCGACTGACCTGTTGCTCCACCTCGGCGGCGCCTTCCCAGTGCACACTGCCGATACGGCTGCCGTCGATCGGCGAATGCACGGGTTGTTTTCCCGACTGGTACAGCGCCGGGTTCACCCCGAGACGATCAAGCAATGCGGCAACCATGGGTCACTCCTTCAATTTCAAACAGAAAATTCGCGCCGCCACAGACACGGCGATCCTGGCCTTATTTGTAGCTGGCCCAAGACTTGCCAACAAACGACGATTAGGCGAGATATCATTCCGTTTATTCATGCAAAGAATAAAAAGAGGCGTGCCGTGCTGAACAAAAGACATTTGCCCTCGATCACCGCCCTGCAGTGTTTCGAAGCCGCCACCCGCCACCTGAGCTTTACCCGGGCCGCCGAGGAACTGAACCTCACGCAAAGCGCGGTAAGCAAACAGGTCGCGCAGTTGGAAGAGTTGCTGCAACACCTGCTGTTTCGCCGGGTGCGCCGCCGCTTGCAGATGACCCCGGCGGGTGATTTGTACTTGGTGGAGGTGCGAAAAATCCTCACGCAGGTGGAGATGTCCACCCATTACCTGCGCTCCTACGGCGGCGAGACCGAAGTGCTGCGGGTGTCCACGCCCTACACCTTCGGCGCGCGCTGGCTGGTGCCGCGCCTCAAAGGCTGGCGTTTGCGCCATCCGCACATCCATTTGGACCTGTGCAACGAGCAGGAGCCGGACGAACTGCTGCAAGGCAAGGCCGACATGGCTTTTTACTTCGGCCAGGGCTCACGGCCCGGCACCGAGAGCCTGAAACTGTTCAGCGAAGCATTGGTGGCGGTGTGTGCGCCGGAAAGCCTCCCTGCGCAGCCGTTCACCGACCCCACGCAACTCAGCGACCTGGTACTGCTGCAGAACGCCTCGCGGCCCCAAGGCTGGCATGACTGGTTCGCCAGCCAGGGTTTCCACACCGAGCACAGCTACCACGGGCCTCGCTTCGACACCTTCTATATGTGCATTCGCGCGGCGCAAGTGGGCTGCGGCGTGGCCTTGCTGCCGCGCTTTCTGGTGGAAGAAGAATTGGCCGAGGGCAAGCTGGTGATTCCCTGGCAGCACGCGTTGCCCAGCCAGGATGCGTATTACCTGGCGTATCCGGAGCATTCGGCGGAGGTGCCCAAGGTGCGCGATTTTGTGAAGTGGATGATGGAACAGGTAAAGCCTGTTTGAGGTGCGTCGCCTGCAATACCGCCTTCGCGAGCAAGCCCGCTCTCACACTTGAAATGCATTCCAACTGTGGGAGCGGGCTCGCTCGCGAAGGCGCCAATGGCCACAACAACAGTGCCAAGCTGAAAAAACACTGGCAAAACCCCACGGGTCTATGCGCCACTAGCGCCATTCCTTAATAGTGCGTAAAGGTCGGCGCCCATCGTCGACCCGTCTGGAGATTCCCGTTATGAGCGAGAGTGTGTTTGCCGATCGCATCGTGCAGAACTTGCTCGACACCGACTTCTACAAGCTGACCATGATGCAGGCGGTGCTGCACAACTACCCGAATGTGGAAGTTGAATGGGAGTTCCGTTGCCGCAACAGCGAAGACCTGCGCCCGTACCTGGCGGAAATCCGCTACCAGATCGAGCGCCTCGCCGAGCTGAGCCTGAGCCCGGATCAATTGGGCTTTCTGGAGCGCATCAGCTTCATGAAGCCGGACTTTTTGCGCTTTCTGGGGCTGTTCCGCTTCAACCTGCGCTATGTGCAAACCGGCATCGAGAACGGCGAGCTGTTTATCCGCCTGCGCGGGCCGTGGCTGCATGTGATCCTGTTTGAAGTACCGATGCTGGCCATCGTCAGCGAAGTGCGTAACCGCTACCGCTATCAGACCGTGATCCTCGAACAGGCCCGCGAGCAGCTGTACCGCAAATTCGACTGGCTGACCGCCAACGCCAGCAGCGACGAGCTGTCGGAACTGCAAGTAGCCGACTTCGGCACGCGCCGGCGCTTCTCGTACCGGGTGCAGGAAGAAGTGGTCAGCGTGCTCAAGCACGACTTCCCAGGCCGCTTCGTCGGCACCAGCAACGTGCACCTGGCCCGCGAATTCGACATGAAGCCGCTCGGCACCATGGCCCACGAATGGATCATGGCCCACCAGCAACTCGGGCCGCGCCTGATCGACAGCCAGATCGCCGCGCTCGACTGCTGGGTCCGCGAATACCGAGGCCTGCTGGGCATCGCGCTGACCGACTGCATCACCACCGATGCTTTCCTCGGCGACTTCGACTTGTACTTCGCCAAGCTGTTCGACGGCCTGCGCCACGATTCCGGTGACCCGGTGCAGTGGGCAGAAAAGGCCATCGCCCACTACCACAAGCTCGGCATCGAGCCGATGAGCAAGACGCTGGTGTTCTCTGACAGCCTGTCGCTGCCCAAGGCCCTGGAGATTTTCCGCGCGTTGCGCGGTCGCATTAATGTCAGCTTCGGCATCGGCACCAACCTGACCTGTGACATTCCAGGGGTTGAGCCGATGAGCATCGTGCTTAAAATGACGGCCTGCAATGGCCAGCCCGTCGCGAAAATCTCCGATGAAGCGGGCAAGACCCACTGCACCGATCCGAATTTCGTCGCCTATTTGCGTCACGTTTTCAAAGTACCTGCCCTTTCCAGCAAGGAGTGAATCATGCAAGCCGTACAGCGTGAGATTGCGCAGCAGCTCAAGGTCCAAGCCCCGTTCAAGGACCAGGCCGCCCTGGAGGCCGAAGTTGCCCGCCGCGTGACCTTTATCCAGGATTGCCTGCGCAATTCCGGGCTCAAGACCTTGGTGCTGGGCATCAGCGGTGGCGTCGACTCCCTGACCGCCGGCCTGCTGGCCCAACGTGCGATGCACGAACTGCGGGCCAGCAGCGGCGACGAGGCCTACCGTTTCATCGCCGTGCGCCTGCCTTACGAAACCCAGTTCGACGAAATCGACGCTCAGGCTTCGGTGGACTTCATCGAACCGGACGAGCGCCACACTGTGAACATCGGCCCGGCGGTCAAATCCCTGGCCAATGAAGTGGCGGCCTTTGAAGGCAAGGCGGCGGTGTCGCGTGATTTTGTATTGGGCAACACCAAGGCGCGCATGCGCATGGTGGCGCAGTACACCATCGCTGGCGCGGCCGGTGGCCTGGTGATCGGCACCGACCATGCGGCGGAAGCGGTCATGGGCTTTTTCACCAAGTTTGGTGATGGTGCCTGCGACCTGGCGCCATTGAGCGGGCTGGTGAAAAACCAGGTACGTGCGATTGCTCGGCACTTTGGTGCGCCGGAATCGCTGGTGGAGAAGATCCCGACGGCCGACCTCGAAGACTTGTCGCCAGGCAAGCCGGACGAAGCATCCCACGGCGTGACGTACGCCGAGATTGATGCCTTCCTGCACGGCGAGCCAGTGCGTGAAGAGGCGTTCAAGATCATTTGCGACACGTATCGCAAGACCGAGCACAAGCGGGTCATGCCATTCGCGCCGTGAGGTGAGCCAGATAGTTTTGTACTGATTGTTAGATCGCCTTCGCGAGCAAGCCCGCTCCCACATTTGAACGCATCCTCATGCTGGAACTCGGTCAAGTGTGGGAGCGGGCTTGCTCGCGAAGAACGATAACGCGGTACTACAGACCGCCCACAAAAAAGCGCCCCGCAAGGCGCTTTTTTTCGACCGGAATCGGCTTACTTGACGGTCACAGTGCCTTTCATCATCGAGATGTGGCCTGGGAACGAGCAGAAGAACGCGTAATCCGTACCGGCGGCCAGTTTCGACACATCGAAGGTCACGGCGTCTTTCTCGCCAGCACCAATGATCTTGGTGTGGGCGATGATGCGCGTGTCGCCGTCTTTGAGGTAATTCTTTTCAATGCCGGCGGCCATGCCGTCGCTGGCGATGCCAGGCATGTCGGCGGCGGAGCTCAGCACCCAGTTATGGCCCATGACGTTCTTCGGCAAGCTGCCGGAGTGTTCCAGGTTTACGGTGAACGTCTTGCAGCTCTTGTCGATGGTGATTTCTTTGGTGTTGAAGGACATCTGGTCGGTGGAATCAACAGTGACCGCGCACTCTGCAGCAAGCAACTGGCCGCTCGCCAGTGTCAGCAGGGAAACAGCAACGATTTTGGCAAACATGTGAATCTCCATGGCAGGGTTTAAAAAACGCGTATTGCGACAAGGGTGCCTCAAGCAGGCTTGAATTCTTATGATCTGCATCAACAGATTGTATACAACTTTAGGCTATCAGACTGATCAACACAATCTACCAGCCAAAGTTCGACCACCTGCCTATGATCGGCTCATCCCCCTTGGAGCCCGCGCCATGCATCTGAATCAACTGTTCAACGGTCTGCTGGCCGCGTACGCCTGCGGTAAGTGAAGGCCAACCGCGCCGCTAAGCTGCTACCATAGCGACCCAAGGCAGCTGCGCGCCGCCACCCTCACCTTCGACCCTAGAGGATCGCCCATGGCCAAACCTAATTACTCCTTCGCCAAACGTCAGAGAGACTTGGCCAAGGAGCAGAAGAAAGAGGAAAAGCTGCAACGCAAGAAAGCCGCTGCAGATGAAGAAGCAAGTGCACTGAACCCGGATGCCGAAGGTGAAGTGGCAACCGACGAAACCGAGACACCGAAAGACCCGGCTGAATAAATTCTGTTGAGGTGAGCAGGCCTTCCCTGCTCGCCTCAATCCACTGTTATTGCAGCGGCATCACCGTCACCCGCACCTCCGGGTCGTGGTTCCCTCCTCCCAGAATCACCCCCCGCAACGGCGACACATCCGAGAAATCCCGGCCCCAGGCCAAGGTGATGTGCTCCAGTGCCGGCTGCACATTGTTAGTCGGATCAAAATCTACCCAGCCCGACACCGGGCAAAACACCGAAACCCACGCGTGCGACGCATCGGCGCCGATCAGCCGTGGCTGGCCGGGCGGTGGCTGCGTAAGCAGATAGCCACTGATGTACCGCGCTGCCAGGCCACGCGAGCGCAGGCACGCTAGCATCAGGTGGGCGAAGTCCTGGCACACGCCGCGTCGGCGCTCCAGCACTTCCACCAGCGGCGTGGCGACCTGAGTGGCTTCGGCATCGAAGGTGAACTCGCTGAAAATCTTCTCCATCAACGCCTGCACGCCGAGCAGCAACGGCTCGCCGGGCGGAAAACAGCTTTCGGAAAACTCGACGAAGGTTTTTTTCAGGTGCACGTAGGGCGACTCGAAGCGATAGCGGCAGGCTTCGATCAGTTCGGCTGACAGCGGCTGGCTGCTGTAAGTCAGGCTGTCGCGGGTTTGATCCCAGGCCGGCGACTGCTGAAAATCCAGCGCAGGTCGCGCCAGCACTTCGACGGTCAGCCCTGCATTCACCAGCAGCTCATCATGGGGCCGTTCGAACGCCAGCCGAGTGATCGGATTGCCGAACACGTCCAGCTCATCGCGCCGCGCCGTCGGCTCCGGGCTGATGTCCAGTTGCTGCGAACTGCAACGCTGCCACGCGCACGGCCGTGGCCACAAGTGCGCCAGCTGTTGCGCCAGCGACACCGGGCTGTCGTAGTGGTAGTGGGTATCGTGAAAAATCTGGTAGCGCGCACTCATCACACCGACACCGTCTGCTGGCTGACATCATCCACATGGGCAAAATGGCGCAACGCCAGGCGATCCGACACTTGCCCACTCTCATCGGCCACCGCTTGCAGCAGGTCAGCCAGGCCACCCAACGCGGCACGCACGCTGGACTCGCCGAACAGCGGGTTCTCCAGGCAACCCAGGTCAAAACGTGCCAGGCGCTCCACCAGCGGCGCCAGCCCGGTTTCCCGAGGCACACCGAAGTCATCGTTAAGACGACGTAACGTGCGGCTGACCAGTTTCAGCTGGAACAGCACCGCATGCGGGTTCTGCTCATCCAGCAACAACAGGTCGAGTACCGGGATCAACTGCGGCACCGCCAGGTAGCGCGAGCGATAGGTGATGCTGCTGTTACCCAACTCCAGCAGCCACTCAAGCCCGGCCTGATCAAACACCGCCACGCCACGCAGGAACGCCGCCAGGCTGCTGCTCAGGAACTGCAGGCGCTCGATACGCCGGCCCATCATCAAGAAGCGCCAGCCTTCATCACGGGTCATGTCATCCAGGGCAAAGCCGGACAGCGCCGCCAGGGACATCACCAGACGGTTGAGGAAATCCAGCAGCTCGCCGAAGTCCGGGGTCTGGCTTTCCAGCTCCAGGGCTTCGCGCTGCAGTTCGACCAGGGCCTGCCAGTTCTCCCGGGACAGCTTGCCGCGCACCTGCGACGCCGCCCACTGCAGACGCTGCAGGTTGGCGCGCAGGCTCGATGGCCAGTCATCGCCAAGCAAGGCGGCAAGCAGCCGCTCGGGCAATTCCCCTTCTTCGGGCAGCATGCGCAGGGTCTCGCCCAGCTCGACCGCCGCCTGCAAGGCCAGCGGATCGTCACCGTCCACATACCGCGCCAGCACAATCCGCAACCAGCGCGCACTGTCATCACAGCGCTCGCAGTAACGGCCGAACCAAAACAGGTTTTCCACCACGCGTGACGGCAGGTAGGGGTCGCGGCGCACCAGATCGTGGGCGCCAATTGGCCGCTGCGCGCGCCACTGCTCACTACCGGCAGCGCGTTCGCCCAGCACCCACGTGTCTTTGCTCGCGCCGCCGCGTTGCATCGATACCACCTCGGCGTCGGCCTCGGCCGCCACACGGGTGAGGCCGCCGGGCAGCACGCGATAACCTTCGTCGCTGGCCACCGCGTACACGCGCATGCCGATGGCGCGGTGCTGCAAATGGTCATCCACGGTATGCCACACCGGCGCCTGGGACAGTTGCGCCAATTCCTGGGCGACATACGCATAAGGTCGCGCACGCATGCGTTCGGCCAGCGCCTGGCGTTGTTCGTCGTTCAAGTCGCGGCCAAATACCGGGGCGAAACTTTGCGATGGAAACGCCGGTTTGATCAGCAGCTCGGGCAGTTTCTCCAAGGCCTCAGCGAGCACCGGCGCCTCACCGCACCACCAGGTGGCGATGGACGGCAGGATCAATTCTTCGCCAAACAGGAACTGGTTGATCTTCGGCAAAAAGCCGAGCAAGCCCGGCGACTCCAGCACGCCGCTGCCCAGGGCATTGGCCACCAACACATTGCCTTGGCGCACGGCATCCAGCAGGCCGGGCACGCCCAGGGCAGAGTCGGTGCGCAGCTCCAGCGGGTCGCAGAAGTCGTCGTCCAGACGGCGCATGATCGCGTGCACCCGGCGCAGGCCGCTGAGGGTTTTCAGGAACACGGTGCTGTCACGCACGGTGAGGTCGCCGCCTTCCACCAACGGGTAACCGAGCTGTCGCGCCAGGTACAGGTGTTCGAAATAGCTCTCGTTGAAACGCCCCGGCGTGAGCAGCACGATCAGCGGTGATTGGTCGTCGCAGGAAGCCTGGCGGGCCAGGGTTTCCTGCAGCGTGCGGAAAAAACCGGTGAGGTGCTGAACCTGCAGGTCACGGTACAAATCCGGAAAGGCGCGGGACACGATGGTGCGGTTTTCCAACGCATAACCCGCGCCCGAAGGCGCCTGGGTACGGTCGGCGGTGACCCACCAGCGGCCATCCGGGGTGCGCGCCAGGTCCACGGCGTACAGGTGCAGAAAGGTACCGTCCGGCGGCTGGATGCCCTGGCACGGCCAGAGGAAGTTGTTATGCCCGAACACCAGCTCAGCCGGCAGCAGGCCTTCTTTGATCAGGCGCTGCGGGCCATACAGGTCGGCCAACACGGCATTGAGCAGGCGCGCACGCTGGGCGATACCGGCCGACAAGTGCCGCCATTCATCGGCGGCCAGTACATGCGGGAGCAGGTCCAGCTCCCACGGGCGATCGGCGCCCTTGGGGTCGGCGTAGACGTTGTAGGTCACGCCGTTTTCCTGGATCTGCCGGGTCAGCAGCGCCTGGCGCTGGGCCAGTTGCGCGGGCGTGCTGCGTTGCAGGTGATCAAGCAAGCGCTGCCAATGGGCACGCACCGCGCCACTGTCGTCCAGCAGTTCGTGGTAAGTGCCCGCGGTCAGCGGGTAACGGTCGAGCAAGTCGGACATGGAACGCTCGGCAGAGGCAAGGGAAGTCAGGTTAACTCACATTCACTGCAATCTATTGTGGGAGCTGGCTTGCCTGCGATTGCGATTTCCAGCCACCTTATTGGCTGGTTGATATATCGCTATCGCAGGCAAGCCTGCTCCCACATTTAAATCGCATTCAGTCATTTTTATTGGGGAAACGCCGCAAATCCAGGGTCATCGGTAGTTCGTCATTGATAACCAAAGGAGGCACAGGCAACTTGCCAGGGCTATGCCCCAAGCGGAAAAACCGCGCCATACGCCGGCTCTCTGCCTCATTGGCGTTCACCGGCAAGCTGTCGTAATTGCGCCCGCCAGGATGGGCGACATGATACTGGCAGCCGCCCAGCGAGCGTTGCATCCAGGTGTCGAGCAGGTCGAACACCAGCGGCGCGTGCACCGCGATGGTCGGCTGCAGGCAGTTGGCCGGTTGCCAGGCGCGGTAGCGCACGCCGGCGACAAACTCACCCACGCGCCCGGTCGGCTGCAGGGGCACCGGAATGCCATTGCACGTCAGCAAATAGCGTTGTGGCGGCAGCCCGCTCAACTTCACCTGCAAGCGCTCAAGCGACGAATCCACATAGCGCACCGTGCCGCCCACCGCGCCCTCCTCGCCCAGTACGTGCCAAGGCTCCAGAGCCTGGCGCAGTTCCAGTTCGATGCCGCTGACGGCGTAGTCGCCGACCTTGGGGAAACGAAACTCCAGGTGCGCGGCAAACCATTCGGCTCGCAGCGGGTAACCGGCGGCGTTCAGTTCGACGATCACGTCGGCGAAATCCTGCTCGATGAAGTGCGGCAACAAGAAGCGGTCATGCAGCTCGGTGCCCCAACGCGCCAGTTTTGGCGGCGCGTACGGCTCACGCCAGAAACGCGCGACCAAAGCGCGCAGCAGCAATTGCTGGGTCAGGCTCATGCGCGCATGCGGCGGCATTTCAAACGCGCGCAGCTCCAGCAAACCCAGGCGCCCGGTGGCGCCGTCCGGTGAGTAAAGCTTATCGATGCAGAACTCGGCGCGGTGGGTGTTGCCCGTCACGTCGATCAGCAGGTTGCGCAGCAGGCGGTCGACCAACCACGGCGGGCATTCTTCGCCGGGCTCGGGCATCTGCGCGAAGGCAATTTCCAGCTCGTACAGCGCGTCGTTTCGCGCCTCATCCACTCGGGGTGCCTGGGAGGTCGGGCCGATAAACAGCCCGGAAAACAGGTACGACAGCGACGGGTGGTTATGCCAGTAGCTGATCAAACTGCGCAGCAAGTCCGGGCGGCGCAGGAACGGCGAATCCTTGGGCGTGGCGCCGCCGAGCACAAAGTGGTTACCACCGCCGGTGCCGGTGTGGCGACCGTCGATCATGAATTTCTCTGTGGTGAGGCGGGTTTGCCGCGCCTCTTCGTAGAGAAATTCGGTGCGCTCGACCAACTCGTCCCACGTGGCGGACGGCTGCACGTTGACCTCGATCACACCCGGGTCCGGCGTGACCCGGAAGTTGCTCAGGCGTGTGTCGAACGGCGGCTCGTAACCTTCCAGCAACACCGGGCAATGCAGCTCCTCGGCGGTGGCTTCGATGGCGGCCACCAGTTCGAGGTAGTCCTCGACGCGTTCCAGCGGCGGCATAAACAGATACAGCCGCCCTTCGCGCGCTTCAGCGCACAAGGCAGTGCGGGTCAGCCAATCGGCGGACTCGTCCACCTTCGGCACGCGCTCATCGCTGGGCGCGGGTTCGCCGTGGCTTTGCAAGTGTGAAGCGCTCGGCAGCGCCGGCTGATCCTGGTTCGGGTCGGTCGGGTGCACAAACGGGTACTCCGCCGCCGTCACCCAAGGCTGCGAGGCCAACGGCAGGCGATAGCCCAGCGGCGAATCGCCCGGCACCAGGCGGCAGTGGTTGTCGCGCAGGTACCAGCGCCCACTCTGCCAGCGGTCATTGGCGGCCGTGCGCGCCAGCGGCAACACTAGGCCGATGACTTTATCCAGGCCCTGGCTGAAGACTTTGCGCAGGCGTTCGCGCTCCAGGTCGTCGCTCAGCCGTGGGTCTTGGGCGGTGACATTCTGCGGCAGCGCGCCTTCGCGCCACAGGTAATAGAAATTGTCTTCGAAGGCCGGAAACACGAAGCGCGCCGGCAACTTCAGGCGCTCGGCGACGCTGGCCAGGAAGCGCCCGGCCATCACGCCGTCGGCGCCGTAATCCTGCTGTTCATCGGCGATCAGCGCGCTGTTGTGCCAGATTGGCACGCCGTCGCGGCGCCAGTAACAATTGAGCGACCAGCGCGGCAGTTGCTCGCCGGGGTACCACTTGCCCTGGCCGAAGTGCACCAGCCCCGTGGGCGCGTAGTGTTTGCGCATGCGCTGGAACAACTCGGCAGACAGGCGACGCTTGTCCGGCCCCAGCGCAGCGGTGTTCCACTCGGCGCCATCGGGGTCGTCGATGGAAACAAAGGTCGGCTCGCCGCCCATGGTCAGGCGTACATCGTCCTTGAGCAGGTCGCCGTCGATCTGCCGGCCCAGCGCCTGGATCGCCAGCCACTGCTCTTCGGTGTAGGGCTTGGTAACCCGAGGCGCTTCCCAGATGCGTTCAACCGACATCTCGTGGGTAAATTCGCACTCGCAAGGCTCCACCAGCCCGCTGATCGGCGCAGCGGACGACGGATCGGGACTACAGGCCAACGGGATATGACCTTCACCGGCGAACAACCCGGAGGTCGCATCCAGGCCGATCCAGCCGGCGCCGGGCAAATACACTTCGCACCAGGCGTGCAGGTCGGTGAAGTCGACGTCGGTGCCGGAAGGACCGTCGAGGGCTTTGACATCGGCGGTCAGTTGGATCAGGTAGCCCGACACAAAACGCGCCGCCAACCCCAGATTGCGCAGCAACTGCACCAACAGCCAGGCCGAATCGCGGCAGGAGCCAGAAGCGTTTTGCAGGGTGAACTCCGGGGTTTGCACACCCGGCTCCATGCGGATCAGGTAGCCGATATCAGCCGCCAGGCGCTGGTTGAGGCCGACCAGAAAGTCCACGGCCGGCAAGGGCGTGCGGTCGATGCCGGCCAGGTAGGCGGCAAACTTCGGCGTCAGCGGCAGGGTTTCCAGGTACGGCGCCAGCTCGCGCTGCTCATCGGCGGCGTAGCTGAAAGGGATCTTTTCGGCGTAGGGCTCAAGGAAAAAGTCGAACGGATTGAATACCGCCATCTCAGCGACAAGGTCGACTTCAATGCGCAGCTGGTCAGTCTTTTCCGGGAACACCAGGCGCGCCAGGTAATTACCCTGCGGGTCCTGCTGCCAATTGATGAAGTGCTGCTCGGGCAGCACTTTGAGTGCGTAGGACAAAATCCGCGTGCGGCTATGGGCAGCCGGGCGCAAACGCACGATCTGTGGGCCGAGTTCGACAGCGCGGTCGTAGCGGTAATGCGTAACGTGGTGCAACGCGACATGAATCGACACGGCGGCCTCCTGCGAGCCAGGGCATGGACACAAAGCGCGCAAGACTTATGCCAGAGCGGCCGTCATTGCGCTTTATCGTAAGACCCGCTGCAGTACAGCACCAAAACAGCGCCGTCGTCAGTGCGATGGTGCATACGCTGCACATCTTTGTGGCGTGCGCGCGCGGTTGGGGTGGTGAATCTACCCAGTCAAGCAGCCTTGGACGCGTTGCGCAGGCGCCGTACCTCAACCAATTTCCTGACCATCGCCCGATAGCCCTTGCTGTTGATCAGCAACAACCCGAGCAATGGCCAGAACAGGCTTTCACTGTAGATAAACCAGTGCGGGTGAAACTGCAGCGTCGGAAGCACCACCAGCAAGCACACCACAAAAAAGCCGACCATGCCCCACACCGCCCAGGCGTGCCCGCGCACGACCAGGAAGTTGCTGTTGACCACGAACAAGGCCGCGAAGATCACCACGAACCACGAGACGGTGGCATTGGTGGCCATGGGCACGTCGGCAAAATAGGTGGCGGCCGCCAGGGAAATTGCGCCGGAACCGCCCAGGCAACCGGCGAGAATCACGCCGATGAACGAGGGAAAATGTTCCAGCAAAAAGGGTTTCAATGACGGGACGCCATTCATTATTCAAGCTCCTCGTACAACCCTATCGCCAAGGTTTTGAGCTGTTTGGGGTTGTCCGAGCGCGCCAGCCCCCAGACGCTCAGCCCTGCACTGAAAGCATCGCCGAGCTGGACGATGG
Organism: Pseudomonas sp. MF08831; assembly: GCF_059862645.1. Taxonomy (NCBI): domain Bacteria; kingdom Pseudomonadati; phylum Pseudomonadota; class Gammaproteobacteria; order Pseudomonadales; family Pseudomonadaceae; genus Pseudomonas; species Pseudomonas sp. MF08831. The sequence continues at coordinate 163,513 of NZ_JCBCUX010000002.1, forward strand.
TGGCGTGCTTGAGCTGAGTGTGGGTAAAGCGCTTGGGCAAATCGCCGCGCAATTGCAGCAGCTTGCGCATTTTGGTCGACATCTGTGGGTCGGCGATTTTCAGCAGCTCTTTTGTCAGCTTTTCCCGCTCCTGACCGTTCAGGCCTTTGAGCACTTGGCGCAGGGTTTTGCCGGTGGATGCACGGGCCACATTGACCAATTTGACCGTGGTCAGCGCAGACGCACCCACGCCCACCAAGGCAGCGCCATCCATGATCTTGGTAGCGGTCTGGTACCACTCCTCGCTATCCAGATAGTCATTCATGCCAGGGTTGACGATCTCATTGCGGGTGCGAAAAGCCCCCATCAAGCAGGACGCCGTACTGGCGGTGGCGCTGGTGTAGCCAATGACGGTGATGACCGAGCTGGCACCACCGCTGAACGGCACCGCGATGGTGCCGCTTAACATCACCAGCCAACCCAGCACCGCGCCGCCGCAGGACAAGGTGGTGTTGAAGGCTTCGCTGATCAACCGCGACTCGCGCGCGTTATTCATCACTTGGTCAGCAAACTGCGCTGGCGCGACGTATTTCTGCGCCTCACGCACAATGATGCGCTTGGGCTGAATGCTGCAGATGGGCTTGAACTCACGCAGGGTGACGACATTGAAGTCGGCGTCGATATACACCACGCCTGCACCAACGATGTTGGGGTCGGCGTCGATGGCAGCAAATATCCGCGGCAGGTTGAGTTCGCTTTCGATGCGCTGGCGCGCCATGAATTGCGAGCGGTTGGAGTCCATGCCGATACCGGCCAGGGGGTTGCCCATGGGGGGTGATCTTCCTTGAAATGGGTGATGACTGAACTGACACCTTCGCGAGCAAGCCCGCTCCCACAGTTGACCGAGTTCCAGCATGAGAATGCGCTCGAATGTGGGAGCGGGCTTGCTCGCGAAGGCGATTCAATGGGCGCCACCTTAACAAACAGACTACCCACCGACTAGAAAGCAAAACGCCAGCACGAGGCTGGCGTTTTGCATATTCAGGCTGCGATCAACGCGGCACGACCGGCTTGCGCGCAGGCTTGCCGCCTTTGCCCTTGGCCGCGTCGGCGCGTTCCTTGGCCGCCTGCTTGTTGCGCGCCATGGCCGCCGCCTTGGCTTGTTCGCGCTTGTCCCACGGGTTGCTGCCGTCGCTGCCACGTGGCGGCAGGCCGGTGTGCTGGGTGAGGATCCTGGTGGTGGTTTCCTTGGCGACCTTGTGGCTGCCGGCCGGCGTCGAGTTCTTGCGACGCGCGCTCTGGTAGCTGTCGGTGGCCGGCTGGTGCAGCGGGATCAACTGGTCCTTGCCCGGCCCGATCAGGTCGGCACGGCCCATGCGGGTCAGCGCTTCACGCAGCATTGGCCAGCCCTTCGGATCGTGATAGCGCAAGAAGGCCTTGTGCAGACGGCGCTGCTCCTCGCTCTTGACGATGGTCACCGCGTCACTCTTATAGGTGACCTTGCGCAGCGGGTTCTTGCCCGAGTGGTACATCGCGGTGGCGGTGGCCATTGGCGAGGGGTAGAACGCCTGCACCTGGTCGGCGCGGAAGCCGTTGCCCTTGAGCCACAGGGCCAGGTTCATCATGTCTTCATCGGTGGTGCCCGGGTGGGCCGCGATGAAGTAAGGAATCAGGTACTGCTCCTTGCCCGCTTCCTTGGTGTACTTCTCGAACATGCGCTTGAACTTGTCATAGCTGCCAATGCCCGGCTTCATCATCTGGTTGAGCGGACCTTCCTCGGTGTGTTCCGGGGCGATCTTGAGGTAGCCACCGACGTGGTGGGTGACCAGCTCTTTGACGTATTCCGGCGACTCGACCGCGAGGTCGTAGCGCAGGCCGGAAGCAATCAGAATCTTCTTCACACCCGGCAACGCACGGGCGCTGCGGTACAGCTGGATCAACGAGGAGTGGTCGGTGTTCAGGTTCGGGCAGATGCCAGGGAACACACACGATGGCTTACGGCACGCGGATTCAATTTCCGGGCTCTTGCAGGCGATGCGGTACATGTTCGCGGTCGGGCCGCCGAGGTCGGAGATCACCCCGGTGAAGCCTGGCACTTTGTCGCGGATCTCTTCGATCTCGCGAATGATCGACTCTTCGGAACGGTTCTGGATGATGCGGCCTTCGTGCTCGGTGATCGAGCAGAAGGTGCAGCCACCGAAGCAGCCACGCATGATGTTCACCGAGAAGCGAATCATGTCGTAGGCCGGGATCTTTTCCTTGCCGTACACCGGGTGCGGAACACGTGCGTAAGGCATGCCGAACACGTAGTCCATTTCTTCGGTGGTCATCGGAATGGGCGGCGGGTTGAACCACACGTCCACTTCTCCATGCTTCTGCACCAGGGCGCGGGCGTTGCCTGGGTTGGTTTCCAAGTGCAACACGCGGTTGGCGTGGGCATAGAGCACCGCGTCGCCACGGACTTTTTCTACCGATGGCAGGCGGATCACGGTCTTGTCGCGGGTCATGCGCGGGCTGGCCAGGATCTGTACGACCTTGGCTTCTTCCGGGTCTTCAACCGGGCCTTTTTCCTGCTCGATGGCGCAGGCCTGGGTGTCCTGGGTGTTCACGTACGGGTTGATGATCTTGTCGACCTTGCCCGGACGGTCGATACGCGTGGAGTCCACTTCGTACCAGCCTTCCGGCGTGTCACGGCGAATGAACGCGGTGCCGCGCACGTCGGTGATGTCTTCGATCTTGTGGCCCCACGACAGGCGCTGGGCAACCTCGACAATCGCGCGCTCGGCGTTGCCGTACAGCAGGATGTCGGCGGCGGCGTCGATCAGGATCGAGTTGCGCACGCGGTCCTGCCAGTAATCGTAGTGGGCGATGCGGCGCAGGGAGGCTTCGATGCCGCCGAGTACGATCGGCACGTTCTTGTAGGCTTCCTTGCAACGCTGGCTGTACACCAGGCTCGCGCGGTCCGGGCGTTTGCCGGCCATGCCGCCTGGGGTGTAGGCGTCGTCGGAGCGGATTTTCTTGTCGGCGGTGTAGCGGTTGATCATCGAGTCCATGTTGCCGGCCGCGACGCCGAAGAACAGGTTCGGCTCGCCGAGCTTCATGAAGTCGTCTTTGGACTGCCAGTTCGGCTGGGCAATGATCCCGACGCGGAAGCCCTGAGACTCCAGCAGCCGGCCGATGATGGCCATGCCGAACGACGGGTGATCCACGTACGCATCACCGGTGACGATGATGATGTCGCAGGAATCCCAGCCAAGCTGATCCATCTCCTCCCTGCTCATCGGCAGGAATGGCGCAGGACCGAAACATTCGGCCCAGTACTTGGGATAGTCAAATAACGGCTTGGCTGTTTGCATGACGGTGACCGGTGTTGAGATGAAAAATCGCGGGCGCGGAATATAGCACAAATTTTGACCAATTCCGACGGTAATGGTCGGAATTGTGGTGACGCTATCGCGGGCAAGCCCACTCCTACATTTGAAGGTGTTCACCGTTCAAGTGTGGGAGCGGGCTTGCCCGTGATGAGGCCTCTACAGGCGCGGGAGAATTATTCGTCGTCGTCGAAGTTGTAACTGCCCGGCGCGAGGTTCTCGAAGCGCGTGTACTTACCGATGAACGCCAGGCGGATAAAGCCGATCGGCCCGTTCCGCTGCTTGCCGATGATGATCTCGGCAATGCCTTTATGCTCCGTTTCGGGGTGGTACACCTCGTCCCGGTACACAAACATGATCACGTCAGCATCCTGCTCGATCGCTCCGGATTCGCGCAAGTCGGAGTTCACCGGGCGCTTGTTGGGACGTTGTTCCAGGGAACGGTTGAGCTGCGACAGCGCCACCACCGGGCAGTTGAATTCCTTGGCCAGGGCTTTGAGGGACCGGGAGATTTCGGAAATTTCGTTGGTCCGGTTGTCGCCACTGGAACCCGGGATCTGCATGAGCTGCAGGTAGTCGATCATGATCAGGGCGATGTCGCCGTGCTCACGCACCAGGCGGCGAGTACGCGCACGCATCTCCGAGGGGCTGATACCCGCAGTGTCATCGATGAACAGCTTGCGGTCATTGAGCAGGTTGACCGCCGAGGTCAGGCGCGGCCAATCGTCGTCTTCCAGGCGACCGGCACGTACTTTGGTCTGGTCGATCCGCCCGAGCGATGAAAGCATACGCATGATCAGCGATTCGCCTGGCATCTCGAGGGAGTACACCAGCACGGTCTTGTCGCTGCGCAACACGGCGTTTTCCACCAGGTTCATCGCAAAGGTGGTTTTACCCATGGATGGACGGCCGGCGACGATGATCAAGTCGGACGGCTGCAGGCCGCTGGTCTTCTCGTCGAGGTCGGTGTAACCGGTGGAAATACCGGTGATGGCGTTGTCGGTATTGAACAGCGTGTCGATACGGTCGATGGCCTTGGTCAACAGGTCGTTGACGCTGACCGGGCCGCCGGTTTTAGGCCGCGCCTCGGCGATCTGGAAGATCTGGCGCTCGGCTTCGTCGAGGATCTCGGCGGCAGTGCGGCCTTCGGGGTTGAAGGCGCTGTCGGCGATTTCGGTGCTGATGCCGATCAACTGGCGCAGGGTGGCGCGCTCGCGAACGATCTGGGCGTACGCCTTGATGTTGGCGACGGACGGCGTGTTTTTCGCCAGTTCGCCCAGGTAACCCAGGCCGCCGACCTGGGAGGTCTGGCCTTCCTTGTCCAGCTGTTCGGCCAGGGTCACCACGTCGATCGGTGAGTTCTGGTCGGCCAGCTTGGCGATGGCGCGGAAGATCAGCCGGTGGTCATGGCGATAGAAATCACCGTCCGAGACTTGATCCAACACGCGTTCCCAGGCGTTGTTGTCCAGCATCAAGCCACCGAGCACGGCCTGTTCGGCCTCGATGGAATGCGGCGGCACCTTCAGGGCAGCGGTTTGCAGATCGTATTGCTCAGGAGCTGAAATATCGTTCATGGCCACTTGGAATTAGGGGATTGTAGAAAAACAAAAGGCACGACCTGTAAACAGGATCGTGCCCGATGTTAACTGGCTGACACGCTAGGTGCCAGTCAGTTAGGTGCTGCTTAAGCTGCTACCACGACAACGCGTACGGTGGCTTCAACTTCGGCGTGCAGGTGCACGGCTACGTCGAATTCGCCTACGTTGCGGATGGTGCCGTTCGGCAGACGAACTTCGCTCTTCTGCACTTCAACGCCGGAGGCGGTCAGTGCATCAGCGATGTCGTGGGTGCCGATCGAACCGAACAGCTTGCCTTCGTCACCGGCGGTGGCAGTGATAGTCACTTCCAGCTCAGCCAGTTGGGCAGCGCGAGTTTCGGCCGAAGCTTTTTTGTCTGCTGCTGCTTTTTCCAGCTCAGCACGACGCTCTTCAAACGCAGCCAGGTTGGCAGCGGTTGCAGCGGTGGCTTTGCCGTATGGCAGCAGGTAGTTACGACCGTAGCCGGCCTTAACGTTCACTTTGTCGCCCAGGTTGCCCAGGTTGGCGACTTTTTCCAGAAGGATCAGTTGCATGTGAAAATCCTCTAACTTTTAACCTTCACCGTTCGCGTTATCAGCATCTTTCGACGCCAGACGACCGCGAAAATCAATCAGGCCGTCGACAATGGCCAAAACCACGAGTAACGGATAGATCAGCTGCATGAACAGCAACAGCGTCACGTACAACCCCACCAGCCAAAACTTGGCCAGGCGCTTTCGCGCAACCAACCCATGAATCAGGGCCAGCCCGGCAAACACCAGCGGTACGCTGCAAATCGGCGCCAGCAAGGCTATCTGTGGACCGAAGTTCGGCCCGACAACCATGCACGCCAGCAACAACATCGCCGGTCCCGCGGGAATTCTGATACTGCGAAACTCGCGACCAAAACCACCCGGGTTGTACAACAACGCCTGCCAATAACGCCCAAGAATCAGGCTCAGCACGCTGACGACCTGCAACAATGCCGCAATCAGGCCGGTCAGGACCGGAGCAATCAGTGACACAAACCGCGCTCGCTCATCTACCGACAAATGCTGGTAGAGATCCCCGAGGGCCAACGGCAGGATCTTGACGATTTCCTGCGACAGCGCCTCGATTTGCGGGCGGAAAGCCGCGCCAAGCATCACTGAGTAAACCAACCCCAATGCCACGCTGACCAGCAGCGTACGGACCCAGGACTCACTTGCGCGTAAAACCAACGCAAGGCTCGATGACCCCAGCAGTACCAGAAGTACCCGTGGATCACCCATTTGCAGCCACCAGATCAAGGCCGGCAACAAACCCAGGGCAAAAACGCCAAGGGCGTCCTTCAAACCGCGCCGCAGCAGCACAAGGCAACCGGCGGCAGCACCCAACCAATAAAGCAGCGGCAATGCCGCACATCCAGCCACTACCAGAGTGGCCTGCACGCGACCGCGCATGATGAACTCAGCTAAGGCGCGCATGCATTCAATCCCTTACTACTTGTCGACTGCCCGGTCTCAGCGGCCGTGGCTGTCGGTGTAGGCCAGCAGGGCCAGGAAGCGGGCGCGCTTGATAGCGGTGGCCAGCTGACGCTGATAACGTGCTTTGGTACCGGTGATACGGCTTGGAACGATTTTGCCGGTCTCGGATACGTAAGCTTTCAGAGTGTTGAGATCTTTGTAATCGATCTCTTTCACGTCTTCAGCGGTGAAGCGGCAGAATTTACGACGACGGAAGAAACGTGCCATTTGATAGGCTCCTTAAAAGGTCCGTGGATTACTCGTCAGCGTTATCGCTGTTGTCGCTGTCATCACTATCAGCGCTTTCGGCGCCTTCGTGCTCAGGACGGTCGCGACGCTCACGGCGCTCACTGCGGTTTTCTTCAGCCTTGAGCATCTCGGATTGGCCGGTAACGGCTTCTTCGCGACGGATGACCAGGTTACGGATCACTGCATCGTTGTAGCGGAAGTTGTCTTCCAGCTCGGCCAGGGCCTTGCCAGTGCACTCAACGTTCAGCATCACGTAGTGAGCCTTGTGAACATTGTTGATTGCGTAGGCCAGTTGACGACGGCCCCAATCTTCCAGACGGTGGATTTTGCCGCCGTCTTCTTCGATCAGCTTGGTGTAACGCTCAACCATGCCGCCGACTTGCTCGCTTTGATCCGGGTGGACCAAAAAGATGATTTCGTAATGACGCATGAATGCTCCTTACGGGTTGTAGCCTGCCGCTCAAAAACGGTCAGACAAGGAGTGAATGACACTTATGGATCTTGCCGCAGGGAGGCACATAGATGCCTGCCAGGAAGGCAAGGGGCGCAATTGTAGAGAAGGGGGAGAAACGGCGCAAGGTGATTGGTGATTATTTGAACAACACGCAATCCAGGCAAACCCAAAGCAACTGTGGGAGCTGGCTTGCCTGCGATGACAATGGCTCAGGCAGCATCTGTGCTGACTGACACACCGTCATCGCGGGCAAGCCCGGCTCCCACAGGGTCTTGCGTCGCTCTCAAGCCTTATTTCTTGGCTTTAGCCTTGGCGCCACGCTGGCGCTGGGCTTCGAACAGGCAGACGCCCGTTGCGACTGAAACGTTGAGGCTGCTGACGCTACCGGCCATCGGCAGGTGCACCAGGTAGTCGCAATGCTCACGGGTCAGGCGACGCATGCCTTTGCCTTCGGCGCCCATGATCAGGATGGTCGGGCCGGTAAGGTCCTGGTCGTAAATGCTGACCTCAGCCTCGCCTGCCGTGCCCACGACCCACAAGCCGCGCTGCTGGAGTTTCTCCAGTGTGCGCGCCAGGTTGGTCACGGCCACCAGCGGAATCACTTCCGCCGCGCCGCAGGCCACTTTACGCACGACCGGCGTCAGGGTGGCCGACTTGTCTTTGGGCACGATCACCGCCAACGCGCCGGCAGCATCCGCCGAACGCAGGCAGGCGCCGAGGTTGTGCGGGTCGGTCACGCCGTCCAGCACCAGCAGCAGCGGTGCACCTTCGGTACGGTCGAGCAGCTCGTCGAGCATCGCCTCGCCCCAAACCTGGCTCGGACTGACGTCCGCCACCACGCCTTGGTGAACGCCTTCTACCCACACGTCCATTTCACGACGCTCGGCCTGGCCGATGGCAACTTTATTCTGGGTCGCCAGCTCGACCAGCGCTTGCACGCGCGGCTCGCTGCGACCTTCGGCCAACCACACCTGCTTGACGCGCTTAGGGTGATGACGAAGCAGTGCTTCTACGGCGTGCACGCCGTAGATTTTTTCCAGACTCATGACTTGGCCTTAGGTTTGCGCGACCCGCCGCTTTTCGCGGGGGCCGAACCCGCTTTGGGCGGGCCTTTACGATGTTTGCTCGGCTTGCTCGACGGTTTTTCCGCCTCGCGGGACTTTCCCCCAGACGCCGCTTTACCACCGCTTTTGGCTTCGTTGAGCAACTGCTGCTTCAACTCGCGGCTCTTGCGCAGCTCGGCATTCTTGGCCGCAGCATCGCTAGGGCGGTAGGCTTCGGGGGCCTTGTCCTTGGCAGACGAACGACGAGCAGGTTTGGCTGACGCAGGCTCGGCGACCGCTGCTTTAGCAGGAGCACCTTTGCCTTTGCTGGCCGGCGCAGTCGTCTCGGCGCCACGTTTTTTGCGGCCAGTCGGCTCGGCTGGTTTATCAGGCATGCCGAAGTCGATCTTGCGCTCGTCGAGGTCGACGCGCATGACCTGCACTTCCACCGTGTCGCCCAAACGGAAGCTGCGACCGGTGCGCTCGCCCGCCAGGCGGTGATGCACAGGGTCGAAGTGGTAATAGTCGCCCGGCAACGCGGTAACGTGCACCAAGCCTTCGACGTAGATGTCGGTCAGCTCGACGAACAGGCCAAAGCCGGTCACGGCGGTGATCACACCCGGGAACGATTCGCCCACACGGTCCTTCATGAACTCGCACTTGAGCCAGTTCACTACGTCGCGGGTGGCTTCGTCGGCACGGCGCTCGCTCATGGAGCACTGCTCGCCCAACTGTTCCAGGGCCGCTTCGTCGTACGGATAAATCCGTGCTTTGGGAATGGTCATGGCACCGGCGCGCTTGACGTGCGGGGTGTTTTGCTTGGAATGGATCACGCTGCGGATCGCGCGGTGCGTGAGCAAGTCCGGGTAACGACGAATCGGCGAGGTGAAGTGAGTGTACGCCTCGTAATTCAGGCCGAAGTGGCCCTGGTTATCCGCGCTGTACACCGCCTGGCTCAGAGAGCGCAGCATGACGGTCTGGATCACGTGGTAATCCGGACGGTCCTTGATACTTGCCAGCAGTGCCTGGTAGTCCTTCGGCGTCGGGCCGTCCTTGCCTTTGTGCAGGGACAGGCCGAGTTCACCGAGGAACGCGCGCAGCTTCTCCAGACGCTCCGGCGGCGGGCCGTCGTGCACGCGGTACAGTGCAGGAATCTCGTGCTTTTTCAGGAATTCGGCAGTGGCCACGTTGGCGGCCAGCATGCATTCCTCGATCAGCTTGTGAGCATCGTTGCGCGTGGTCGGGGTGATCGCCGCGATTTTGCGCTCGGAGCCGAAGACAATCCGGGTTTCCTGGGTTTCAAAATCGATCGCGCCACGCACATGACGAGCGCCCAGCAACACCTTGTACAGCGAATACAGCTGCTTGAGGTGCGGCACGACATGACCGTACTCACCGCGCAAGGCTTTGGCTTCGCTGGTTTTCGGCTGTTCCAGAATGGTGCTGACCTTGTTGTAGGTCAGGCGCGCCTGGGAGTGAATCACCGCCTCGTAGAACTGGTAGTCAGTCATTTCGCCGGTTTTCGAGATAGTCATCTCGCACACCATGGCCAAACGGTCGACTTTCGGGTTCAGCGAGCACAGGCCGTTGGACAGCTGCTCAGGCAGCATCGGAATCACGCGCTCCGGGAAGTACACAGAGTTGCCGCGCACCTGGGCTTCGTTATCCAGGGCCGAACCGATCTTCACGTAGCTGGACACGTCGGCAATCGCGACGAACAGCTTCCAGCCACCGGAGAACAGACGCAGCTTGCCAGGCTTGGCTTCGCAGTAAACCGCATCGTCGAAGTCGCGGGCATCTTCGCCGTCAATGGTGACGAACGGCAGATGGCGCAGGTCGATGCGTTTTTCTTTGTCTTTTTCTTCGACTTCCGGCTTGAGCTTGGCGGCTTCTTTGAGCACAGCCTCTGGCCAGACGTGAGGGATATCGTAGGTGCGCAACGCAACGTCGATTTCCATGCCCGGCGCCATGTAGTTGCCGACCACTTCAACGATGTCGCCCTGCGGCTGGAAGCGCGCAGTTGGCCAGTGAGTGATTTTCACCTCGACGAACTGACCGACTTTGGCAGCGCCATTGCGGCCCGGGGTGATCAGCACTTCCTGCTGGACCTTTGGGTTATCCGGCACGACAAAGCCGATGCCGCCTTCTTCGAAGTAACGGCCGACGATGGACTCGTGGGCACGCGACACCACTTCGACGATCACGCCTTCACGGCGACCGCGACGGTCGAGGCCGGAAACGCGCGCCAGAGCACGGTCGCCATCGAACACCAGACGCATTTGCGCAGGGCTCATGAACAGGTCGTCACTGCCGTCGTCCGGGATCAGGAAGCCGAAGCCGTCACGGTGGCCGGCGATGCGGCCAAGGATCAGATCGAGCTTGTCCACAGGCGCGTAAGTGCCTCGGCGGGTGTAGATCAGTTGGGCATCGCGCTCCATGGCACGCAAACGGCGGCGCAGGGCTTCGAGCTGGTCTTCGGTGGTCAGACCGAATTCTTCAACCAACTGCTCGCGGCTAGCAGGCGAACCACGATCAGCGAGATGCGCCAGGATCAGTTCGCGGCTAGGAATAGGGTTTTCATATTTTTCCGCTTCACGAGCGGCCTCGGGATCGAGGGACTGCCAATCGGCCATTAGAGAGTTTTCACCTTGTCTATATGCGGGTTAGTTTGGCATACGCGTATTGAAACGGGAAATTTCAGGCATCAACAAGCGTTTTAAAGACCTTTGTCGCCCTCAGAACGCACCTTGCACGACCTTTGGCGAAATTTTCCAGGATTTTTTCATAGCAGGGCTTTACAGCTCAAAATCGCCTCCGTATAGTGCGCGCCATCGACGACGGCAACGTTGTTGATGCTGCCCAGGTGGTGAAATTGGTAGACACGCCAGCTTCAGGTGCTGGTGATCGCAAGGTCGTGGAAGTTCGAGTCTTCTCCTGGGCACCAATTTCAAACTCAAGGTTCTGCCTCGAGTCTCCAAAAACCCGCGAAAGCGGGTTTTTGCGTTTCAGGCCTTTGATTTTTAACGAGAATCTCGATTTATATTTTTGAATCAGGGGTTTACAGATCAAAAAGCCCTCCGTATAGTTCGCTCCATCAACGGCGCAAGCGTTGTTGATAAGCCCAGGTGGTGAAATTGGTAGACACGCCAGCTTCAGGTGCTGGTGATCGCAAGGTCGTGGAAGTTCGAGTCTTCTCCTGGGCACCAAATTCAGATCAAACCCGCGAAAGCGGGTTTTTTCGTTTCCGGGGTTTGAAAACCTGCCTGGCGATTTCCCCCGCTTGTCCGCACTTGAGAAGTTTTATCGTTTATCCTTGTAAGGATTTGTTGCACTCAAGTGAGGAAAACCCCGGATGATGATCCGCGATACCCGTCTCAAGACATCCCTTCTGCGTGGCCTGACCATCACTCTGCTCGGCCTGACCCTGCTCTCGCCCGCTGCCTATTCTGCCGACAAGGTTGCACTGACCTTGTACAACGGCCAACACAAGGAGGTCGGCGATGAACTCGCCAAAGCCTTCGAAGCCAAGACCGGCATTCACGTCAATGTGCGCAAGGGCAGCAGCAACCAGCTGGCCAGCCAGGTCGTCGAAGAAGGCGACCGCTCCCCTGCCGACGTGATCTACACCGAAGAGTCGCCGCCACTGAACAAGCTTGGCGAACAGGGCCTGCTGGCCAAGATCGATGCCAGTACGCTCGACGTATTGCCCAAGGATTATGTCGGCAGCAACGGCGACTGGATGGGCGTCACCGCACGCACCCGTGTCGTGGCGTTCAACCCAAAGCTGATCGCCGAAAAAGACCTGCCCAAGTCGGTGCTGGATTTCGCCGGCCCCGAGTGGCAAGGCAAAGTCGGTTTCGTACCCACCAGCGGCGCGTTCCAGGAACAAGCTGTGGCAATCATCAAACTGCACGGCCGCGAAGCCGCTGAAGAATGGCTGACCGGTTTGCGCGCCTTCGGCAAGGTCTACAGCAACAACATGGTCGCCCTCAAGGCTGTGGAAAACGGCGAAGTCGCCACCGTGCTGGTGAATAACTACTACTGGTTCGCCCTGAAGAAAGAAAAAACCAACCTGGATTCCCAACTCCACTACTTTACCGATGGCGACGCCGGCGGCCTGATCACTGTGTCTTCCGCCGCCGCGCTGAAATCCAGCAAACACCCCAAAGAAGCCCAACAGTTGCTCGCCTTCATGGCCAGCGAAGAAGGCCAGCGCGTGATCACCAACACCTCGGCCGAATACCCGCTGCGCAAGGGCATGGAATCCAACCGTGGCCTTAAGCCTTTCAGCGAGCTGCAGCCGCCGAAAGTCACCCCTGCGGACCTTGGCAACGCCGAAGAAGCCCTGGACCTGGAACGTGACGTTGGCTTGAACTGATGAACCCATCGCTACCCGCCCCCGCCTTGCGCGGGGGTTTCAGCCCGCGACGCAAGCGCCCGTCGATCTGGCTGCTGATTCCCGTCCTATTCCTGGTTGGCCTGAGCCTGTTGCCGTTGGTGTATGTCGGCACAAAGGCCTGGCAGGCGGGCTGGGCACAAGCGATGCACCTGTTATGGCGCCCCTATGTGTTCGGGCTGCTGCGCAACACCCTGGCGCTGATGATTGGCGTGACGGTGGCCTGCGGCGTGATCGGCCTGTCGCTGGCCTGGCTACTGGAACGCAGCAACCTGCCGGGCCGACGCATCTGGGGCGTGATCCTGTGCCTGCCGTTTGCAGTGCCGGCGTTTGTCAGCAGCTTTACCTGGGTGTCACTGAGCGCCAACTTCGAAGGGCTGGGCGGGGCGATCCTGGTGATGACCCTGTCCAAATACCCGCTGGTGTTTCTGCCGGTGGCGGCGACGCTGCGCAATCTTGATCCCTCTCTGGAAGAATCAGCCCGCACCCTGGGGCTGAATCGCTGGGGCGTGTTTTTGCGTGTCACCCTGCCCTTGCTGTGGCCATCGCTATTGGCCGGGGCACTGTTAATTGCGCTGCATATGCTGGTGGAATTCGGCGCGCTTTCGATCATCGGCCTGCAGACGTTTACCACCGCGATCTACCAACAGTTCGAGCTGGAGTTCAGCAATGCGAATGCCGCGATGCTCTCGGCAGTGTTGCTGGTGATGTGCCTGACGCTGCTGTGGCTGGAGTTGCGCGTGCGCGGCAAGGGCCGGCACGTGCGCATCGGCCAGGGCGCGGCGCGGCATGCGGAACAGCTCAAGCTGGGGAAGTGGGCGGCCTTGGGCCAGGTGTATTGCCTGGCGCTGGCGATCATTGGCAGCGGCATTCCACTGGGAATGCTCGGGTACTGGCTGGCGGTGGGCTCATCGGCAGCCTTCCCCGTGGCCCAGATTGGCGAAGCATTGCTGTCCTCCCTTGCGCTGTCGCTGGGCGGCGCCGCGCTTTGCCTGGTGCTGGCCGTGCCAGTGGGGCTGCTGGTGGTGCGCTACAAAGGCCAATTGGCGATCTGGGCCGAGCGCCTGCCCTACCTGCTGCATGCCCTGCCCGGCTTGGTGATTGCATTGACGCTGGTGTATTTCGCACTGCATTACGTGCCGGTGCTGTACCAGACTTCCGCGCTGCTTTTGATTGCCTATGCATTGCTGTTTTTGCCACTGGCACAGGCGCCGATCCGCACGGCTTTGAACAAGGCGGCGCCGCAACTGGAAGAGGCAGCGCGCACGCTGGGCGCCTCGTCGTTCAGCGCGTTTTGCCGGGTGACCTTGCCGATCATTTTCCCGGCATTGGGCGCGGCATTTGCGCTGGTGTTTCTGGATGCGATGAAGGAATTGACCGCCACGCTGCTGCTCAGTCCGACGGGGTTGAACACCCTGGCGACGGCCGTGTGGGCGCACACCTCGAATGTGGAGTTCGCGGCGGCGGCGCCCTATGCGGCGTTGCTGATTCTGGTGTCGGGGTTGCCGGTGTATCTGCTCACGACTCGGATGTATCTGAGCCGCTGAAATAGCTTTCGCGAGCAAGCCCGCTCCCACTTGAAACGCATTCCAATGTGGGAGTGGGCTTGCTCGCGAAAGGGCCCTCCCAGGCGACATCAAGCCCTGAACTGCCCCAGGCTCGCCTTCAACTGCGCCGCCAACCCATCCAGCACCTTGCCACTGGCGGTAGTCTCAACCACCGCCTGCGCAGCACGCTCGGCCTGAGCATGAATCACCTCGACCCGCCCACGCACCGCGTGCGCACCCTGCGCCTGATGCTCAGCCGCGCGCGTCGCCAACCCAATCGCTGCGTGCACCTGCTCCACCGAAGCCTGCACCGTCTGCTGCAAGCGCACGCTGTCGCGTAGCACCAGCAAACCTTCATTGGCCTGACGCCCGGCCTTGCTGATGGTTTCTACCGCCTCGCGCGCGCCTTGCTGCAATGCCACGATGTGCGCCTGGATATCCCCGGTTGAGCTTTGGGTTTTACTCGCCAGCGCCCGCACCTCATCCGCGACCACCGCAAAACCACGCCCGGTCTCACCGGCACGCGCAGCTTCGATGGCGGCGTTGAGCGCTAATAGGTTGGTCTGCTCGGCAATGCCGTGAATCACCGTGAGCACCACTTCAATCTGCTCGCTTTGCTGGGCCAGCCGCTCAATGACCTGGGAGCCGGCCTGCACCTGCCCGGCCAACGCTTCGATCAAACTGCCGACTTCCGCCGAAGTACGCGAGTTTTCGTCCGTGGCCTGGCGAATATCCACCACCTGCTGCAACGCCGCCTGCATCGCATGGCTTTCGGCCTGGGCCTCATCGGCCATTTGCGACAGTGCCCGCAAGCTCTCCGCCACTTCATCGCGCTGCAAACCGGCCGCCGCATCGGCGCCGGCATTGCGCAACGTCATCGCGCCGATTTCCACGCCGGTGCGCTGGGCCACATCGCCGGCCTCGCGCACGATGGGCTGCAACTTATCCACAAAGCGATTGACCGCCGAAGCCATGTCGCCGATCTCGTCCTTGCTACTGATTTGCACGCGTTTGGTGAGGTCGCCCTCGCCCGCCGCCAGGTCATCCATGGCCGCAATCAGCAGCTTCAGACGATTGACCACGCGACGCCCAAGCACAACAGCGATCAGCAGCAACACGCCAAACCCCACAATCGCCAGCCCCATGCCGATGCGCCAACGCAAGGTGCCTGCAGCCTCCTGCACGGCGCTGGTGGTGTTGGCGGTCATTTGCGTGGCGGTGGCTTGCGCCGATTGCAGGCGCGCGCCCATGGCAGCTGCGCTGTCTGCGGCAGCGCCCTTGAGGCTGTCGCCCACCAGTTGATCACTGCTGGCGATCAGTGCGGCAAAACGTTTGTCCAGCGCTGCCAGGTCGGTCTCCACCGCCGCGGTCGATACCCCCATGCGGACCTTGCCAATCTCTACGCCATTGGGGCTGATCGACGCTTCGACGTAGAACACGGAAGGGTCGTTTTTCGCCGCGTCCAGGACCTTATCCAGCGCACGGTCGCCCTGACCTTTTGCCAGTAACGCCTGGTTGATCGGGTTGTCACGGTTCAGATAACGGGTCAGATGCTCGCCGGCCGCATCGTCGTAGACCACGAACAGCACGTTGGGATTGCGCTGAGCACGACGGGCAAACTCCGACAGCGTCGGCACGTCGCTGTCCCACATGGCGCGCGGCGCCACTGAGGCCAGCAGTTGCGCCATGTCGTTGGCAGAGTCTTGCAGGTCTTTTTCCAGGGTCGCACGCAGTTGCTTCTGCTCATCCTGCAAGCGCGTGGATAGCCCCGCCGTCAGACGCTGGCGCGTGCTCGAAGACAGACTGTCCAGACTGGAGGTGACTTCCTTGCCGGCTTGCGCCAGCTCGCCGGAGAGTTTCTGGCTGTCGATACCCAGGCGGTTGCCCAGATCAGCTTCCAATGCAGTGACCGTGCTCCGCGTCAGAGCGACGGCGACCAGCACTTGCACCAAAAGAGCGATACCAAGGGTAACGAACACCGGCCGCAACAGCCGGCTTTGTAACAATGAGAGAACGGCAGACACTGGGAATCCCTCCACCACGGGTGCCATTAATTTGATAGCACCGCGAAAGAAAGAACCATAGCAAGGGTCGTGCCGTTTACCAGACAGATACGACAAAGGGCTCCCGAAGGAGCCCTTTGCTTTTTACATCAACAGCTTATTAAGCGAACGGGTGACGCAGAACGATGGTCTCGTTGCGGTCCGGGCCCGTCGAAATAATGTCGATTGGCGCGCCGATCAGCTCTTCAACGCGCTTGATGTAAGCACGAGCGTTGGCTGGCAGCTCTTCGAGGGTTTTGGCACCCACGGTGGACTCGGTCCAACCCGGCACTTCTTCGTACACAGGCTGCAGGCCCACGTAGCTGTCAGCGTCGGTCGGCGCAACGTCCTTACCGTCTGCATCTTTGTAGCCGATGCAGATGTTGATGGTTTCCAGACCGTCGAGCACGTCCAGCTTGGTCAGGCAGATGCCCGAAATGCTGTTCACATCGATAGCGCGACGCAGGATAACCGCGTCGAACCAGCCGCAACGACGAGCACGGCCGGTGGTGGCGCCAAACTCATGACCTTGCTTGGCCAGGTGCGCACCGACTTCGTCGAACAGCTCAGTCGGGAACGGGCCCGAACCTACGCGCGTGGTGTAAGCCTTGGTGATACCCAGGATGTAGTCCAGGAACATCGGGCCGACACCCGAACCGGTAGCAACGCCGCCAGCGGTGGTGTTGGAGCTGGTCACGTACGGGTAGGTGCCGTGGTCGATGTCGAGCAACGAACCCTGGGCGCCTTCGAACATGATGTCTTTGCCGGCGCGGCGCAGGTCGTGCAGCTCAGCCGTCACGTCGAGCATCAGCGGCTTCAGCAGCTCGGCGTACTCTTTGCACTCGGCCAGGGTCTTTTCGAATTCAATAGCCGGCTCTTTGTAGTAACCAACGAGCATGAAGTTGTGGTAATCCACCAGTTCACGCAGCTTGTCTTCAAAGCGCGGCATGTTGAGCAGGTCGCCCACACGCAGGCCACGACGTGCAACCTTGTCTTCGTAGGCTGGGCCGATGCCGCGACCGGTAGTACCGATCTTCAGCTCGCCACGGGCCTTTTCACGGGCCTGGTCCAGCGCAACGTGGAAGGACAGGATCAGCGGGCAGGACGGGCTGATACGCAGGCGCTCGCGCACCGGTACACCCTTCTCTTCCAGCTTGGTGATCTCGCGCAGCAGGGCGTCAGGTGCAACCACCACGCCGTTGCCGATCAGGCACTGCACGCCTTCGCGCAATACGCCCGACGGGATCAGGTGCAAGACGGTTTTTTCGCCATCGATGACCAGGGTGTGGCCAGCGTTGTGGCCACCTTGGTAGCGCACTACGGCGGCAGCATGTTCGGTCAGCAGATCAACGATCTTGCCTTTGCCCTCATCACCCCATTGGGTGCCCAGGACTACGACATTCTTACCCATAACACTTGTCCTCATTCGCGCAAACTTGGTGCCGGCGATGGCCGGCAGGAAAACTCAAGAAGCCAGTGGCGATACTTGCCAAAGCCCGTTCTGCAGAATCAATTGCCGGTCGCAGTCCGCTTCACGGGCGGCGGCCAATGGCTGCCCAGGCAAAGCCTGGACGACACGCTGACCCTCACTGCGCAACTGGCAAACCTGCTGCCAGAGTGCTGCGTCCGTGCTGTCGGGCATCCAGACGCCACCAGACGGCAGCTCGACCTCAGCACGCCCCAGGGTCACCAGGGTTTTCAAATCAGTGGAAAAGCCGGTCGCCGGACGGGCGCGACCGAAGTCGGCGCCGATGTCGTCATAGCGACCGCCTTGGGCGATAGCCTGGCCAACACCCGGTACAAACACGGCAAACACCACACCGGTGTGGTAGTGGTAGCCGCGCAATTCGCCCAGGTCAAAATACAGAGGCAGTTGCGGGAAGCGCGCCGACAAACGCTCGGCAATCGCCAGCACGTCATCGAGCGCCGCCAACACGGGCGCCGGCGCATTGGCCAGGCGCTCGCGTGCAGCCGCCAGCACTTCACGACCACCGCACAGATCAACCAACGCGCGCAGCATGCCGGCGAGGTCTGCAGGTACACCCTCGGTAAGGGCGATCACTTCATCGATTGCCTTGCGTTGCAGAGCATCGAACAACTGCTGCTCAACTTCACCAGACAAGCCGGCCGCGCGGGCCAAGCCACGGTAGATACCGACGTGGCCCAGGTCCATGTGCACATCCGGCACGTCAGCCAGTTGCAGCATGGCCAACATCAAGCTGATCACTTCAACGTCGCTGCTCGGGCTGGCATCACCGTACAACTCGGCGCCCAATTGAATCGGGCTACGCGAAGACGACAAGGCACGCGGCTGCGCATGCAGCACGCTGCCGGCATAGCAAAGACGGCTGGGACCTTCGCGGCGCAGGGTGTGCGCATCGATCCGCGCCACTTGCGGCGTGATGTCGGCGCGAAAGCCCATTTGCCGACCCGATTGCGGGTCGATGACCTTGAAGGTGCGCAGATCCAGGTCCTGGCCCGCGCCGGTCAGCAGGGATTCCAGGTACTCGATATGGGGGGTCACGACAAACTCGTAACCCCAGCTCTGGAACAGATCCAACACCTGGCGACGCGCTACTTCAATGCGCGCAGCTTCTGGTGGCAGTACTTCTTCGATGCCATCTGGCAGCAGCCAGCGGTCTACCGTTGCCATTACGCCATTCCCCTATGATCCGGGCGGCCAGCCCTCGGCCGAGCCCTGAGTGAAGCAGAAAATGCCCGGTCCCTGCATAAACAACGCGCAAGAACGACGTGACGAAATGGCCTGCTAGCGGCCTCGTCGGGCACTTTCCTCGAAAAACCTGTGGCGCCTGCAACGCAGCACAACAATCAAACATGCAGACGCAAAAAAGCCGGGAATTTCCCGGCTGCCGCATCATACACCCGTTTTCTGAAAGGATCACCCCGCCAGGCATTTTAGCCGCCCGACGGAGTGTGCCCTACAGAATCACCGGCTGGTTACTTGGACTTTTCCAGGTAGCGGAAGAAGTCGCTGCTTGGGTCCAGCACCATGACGTCGGTTTTGTTCGCGAAGCTTTCACGGTAGGCGCGCAGGCTACGGTAGAACGCGTAGAACTCCTGATCCTGACCGTAAGCCTTGGCGTAGATCGCCGCAGCTTGAGCATCGCCATCACCACGGGCCTCTTCAGACTCGCGATAGGCTTCTGCCAGCAATACACGGCGCTGACGGTCGGCATCCGCACGGATACCTTCTGCCAACTCGTTACCTTTGGCGCGGTGCTCACGGGCTTCACGCTCACGTTCGGTGCTCATACGCTCGAACACGCTGCGGTTCACTTCCTTGGGCAGGTCGATCGCCTTGACCCGGACATCAACAACCTCGATGCCCAGTTCTTTCTCAGCCATGGTGTTCAGCGAACGCGTGATGTCAGCCATCAGCGCATCACGCTCACCGGATACCACCTCGTGCAGGGTGCGTTTACCGAACTGGTCACGCAGGCCCGATTCCAGACGGCGCGACAAACGCTCGTCGGCAATCTGCTTGAGGCCGGATGTCGCGGTGTAGAAGCGCTCGGCATCCTTGACGCGCCACTTGGCGTAGGCGTCAACCATCACGGCTTTCTTTTCCAGGGTCAGGAAGCGCTGTGTCGGTGCATCCAGGGTCATCAGGCGGCCGTCAAACTTGCGCACCTGGTTCACGTAGGGGACTTTCACATGCAGGCCCGGCTGGACATCCGCCTGGACCACACGACCGAATTGCAGCAACACCGCGCGCTCGGTCTGAGACACGATGTAGAAGCAGTTCCAGGCAGCGATGACCACGACGACGCCCACAATCAGGGCGGTCAGCGATTTATTGCTCATCAACGACTCTCCCTGGTACGTGTTTGCTGTTGCAGCAAGTCAGCGGCCGCACGGGCGCTCGCTTCGTTGGCAGCAGCGGTCGAACCGGTAGCCGGTGCGCTGGTGCTGCTACGACCACCTTCGATCATCTTGTCCAGCGGCAGGTACAGCAGGTTGTTCTGCCCACCTTTGCTACCGGTCACGAGAACCTTGCTGGTGTTGCTGAAGACTTCCTGCATGGTGTCCAGGTACAGACGCTCACGCGTGACTTCCGGAGCCTTGCGGTACTCGGCGACCAGCTTGGTGAAGCGATCCGCCTCACCCTTGGCGCGGGAAACCACTTCGTCGCGGTAACCATTGGCATCCTCGAGGATACGCTGGGCCTGACCGCGCGCTTCCGGCACGACGCCGTTGGCATAGGTCTCAGCCTGGTTGCGCGAACGCTGCTCGTCTTCACGGGCGCGGATCACGTCGTCAAAGGCTTCCTGCACTTCGCGCGGTGCAGCAGCGCTCTGTACGTTCACCTGGGTGACGGTGATACCGGTGCGATAAGTGTCGAGGAACCGCTGCAGGCGCTCCTTGATCTCGCTGGCCATCAATTCACGACCTTCAGTCAGCACCTGGTCCATGGCGGTAGAACCGACCACGTGACGCAGTGCACTTTCGGTTGCGTGTTGCAGGCTGATTTCCGGCTGATCAACGTTCAGCACGAAGTCCTGCAGGTTGCTGATCTTGTACTGCACGGTCAGCGGCACTTCGACGATGTTCTCGTCTTCGGTCAGCATCTGGCCCTGCTTGGTATAGGCACGCTCACGCGTGACGTTTTCCATGTACTTCTTGTCGATCGGGGGGAAGTAGATATTCAGGCCCGGGCCGACAGTCTCGTAGTACTTGCCGAAGCGCAGCACCACGGCCTGCTCCTGCTCGTCCACGACGTAAACCGCGCTGTACAGCCACACGGCTGCGAGCACGACAAGACCCAGGCCCAGCAGGCCATAGCCACCGCCCTTGCTTGTGCGACCGCCGTCGTCACCACCACGTTTTTTCCCACCACCGAACAACCCATTCAGGCTTTCCTGCAGCTTTCGGAAGGCCTCGTCGAGATCCGGTGGCCCCTTGCGGTCGCCATTATTGCGGCGCTTACCACCCCAAGGATCCTGATTATTCGAGTTGCCACCCGGCTCATTCCAAGCCATAGCGCTCTCCATCTGATAAAGCAAAGACGCACCCACGGCGCGCCGACCAATGCTACAGAATGCCTGCTACTGCGGCACAACCGCTTTCGGAGGCTTTTATTGCAAAGTGTGTTGTTCGATGAACTCCGTCGGCACCACACCTTCACGGCTGACCAGCCGATTCAGCTCCGAGCGCGGCAATCGAACGGCCAGCAAGCTGACACCTTCTTCGTCGTATTCTTCTTTCTGTACGGCGCCTAGCTCGAAAAACTGTGCACGCAGTCGAGCAAAACGCTGAGGCAAGCGCAAGGTGCCGACAAACAAATCGCTGCCCAGCAACTCGGCAATGGCTTGTTCAAGCAACTCCAAACCACTGCCATCGCGCGCCGACAGCCAGACCCGCTGGGGCTTGCCGTCTTCATCACGCTGAATTTGCGGCTCAACGCCTTCAAGCAAATCGAGTTTGTTATAGACCTCGAGGATCGGCAAGTCCTGTGCACCAATCTCGCCCAGCACCACCATCACCTGCTCGATTTGCAACATGCGATCCGGTTCGGCCGCATCGATCACGTGCAACAGCAGGTCGGAATTGCTCGACTCTTCGAGCGTAGACCGAAACGCCTCGACCAGCTTGTGAGGCAAGTGACGAATGAACCCCACGGTGTCGGCCAGGACAATCGGCCCCAGGTCGTCCAGTTCCAGACGGCGCAAGGTCGGGTCGAGGGTGGCGAACAGTTGGTCGGCCGCGTACACGTCCGATTTCGTCACGTTATTGAACAGGGTGGATTTGCCGGCGTTGGTGTAGCCCACCAGGGAAACGGTAGGGATGTCCGCCCGCATGCGGCCGCGACGCGATTGCTCACGCTGGCTGCGCACTTTTTCCAGACGGCCCTTGATCTGACGCAGGCGAACCCGCAGCAGACGGCGGTCGGTTTCCAGCTGGGTTTCACCCGGACCGCGCATGCCGATACCGCCACCCTGACGCTCAAGGTGAGTCCAGCCGCGAACCAGCCGGGTGCTCATGTGGTCAAGCTGGGCCAGTTCGACCTGGAGCTTGCCTTCATGGGTACGGGCGCGTTGGGCGAAAATATCGAGAATCAGACCGGTGCGGTCGATCACGCGACACTCGAAAACACGTTCGAGGTTGCGTTCCTGACTGGGCGTGAGGGTGTGATTGAAGATCACCAGATCGGCTTCTTCAGCATGGACCAGGTCGCGCAGTTCCTCGACCTTGCCGCTGCCGATCAGGAATTTGGCGGTTGGCCGATGACGCGGTACGTTAAAAAACGCAACGGTCTCGGCGCCGGCCGAATTTGCCAACTCCTGAAACTCCTGCGGATCTTCGCGCGCCTCAGGGTCCTGTCCATCCAAGTGAACGAGGATTACTCGCTCACCACCACCGTGGCGCTCAAAGAACAAAGGAGACTCCTATCAGGCGTTACCTGGCTCAGCGTCACCCTGTTCGGTATCAGTTGCGCTAGGCAGACGGATAGGACGAACGGGAACGACTGTCGAGATAGCGTGCTTGTAAACCATCTGGCTGACGGTGTTTTTCAGCAGGATCACGAATTGGTCGAACGACTCGATCGTGCCTTGCAGCTTGATCCCGTTGACCAGATAGATGGAAACCCCCACTTTCTCTTTACGTAAAGTATTCAAGTAAGGGTCTTGTAGCGAATGCCCTTTTGACATGTGCCGCACTCCTTTAAGGATCAATAATAAAATTCGGAAAATAGATAGCTTATGGCCGTCACACCCCCAAGGATAGACGGCAATTGCAAGGACTCAGCTCAATATGGAGACCGTTCCCAAGTATTTCAAGGCGCGTGACAGATTGTCGCTGTCCAGGCTGTCCAGCCAGTGCAAATCGCTCCAGCTGCGCAACCAGGTGAACTGGCGTTTCGCCAATTGGCGCGTGGCAATGATGCCGCGTTCCTGCATTTCGGCTGACGTCAGCTTGCCATCCAGATGATCCCAGACTTGGCGGTAGCCAACAGCACGTATCGACGGCAACCCAGCATGCAGGTCACCTCGGGAACGCAGTGCTACGACCTCATCCACAAACCCCTGTTCCAACATAATTGTGAATCTTTGTGCAATTCGTTCATGCAGCACCTGACGATTTGCCGGAGCAATGGCCAGATTCGCCACAGTATAGGGCAATACTGCCTGTCCAGACGCGCCTGCGTCAGCACTTTGCGCAGTTTGTTTCAGCCGATGTTCAGTCATGGTCTGGCCGCTGACGCGCCAGACTTCCAGGGCGCGAGTGAGGCGCTGCGGGTCATTGGGATGAATGCGCGCCGCCGACACCGGGTCAACCGCCGCCAATTGGTCGTGCAGGGCTTGCCAGCCAAGGCGTACAGCCTCTTCCTCGAGTTCAGCGCGCACTTGAGCGTCAGCCGGCGGCATATCCGCCAGGCCTTCCTGCAACGCCTTGTAGTAGAGCATCGTGCCGCCCACCAGCAGCGGAATATTGCCCCGCGCGGTGATTTCGGCCATGGCGGCCAAGGCATCGGTGCGAAAATCTGCCGCAGAATAGCTCTCGGCCGGGTCGATGATGTCGATCAGCTTATGCGGATATTCAGCGAGCAGCGCTTTTGAAGGCTTGGCCGTACCGATGTCCATGTCCCGGTAAACCAGGGCAGAGTCGACACTGATCAGCTCGCACGGCAACACCTTGGTCAGCTCAATGGCCAGGTCAGTCTTGCCGGCAGCCGTGGGGCCCATCAGGAAGATTGCGGGGGGCAAGGCGCTCATCAACGGCCGCGCAAGAACAGTTTGTCCAGATCGTCCAGGCCCATTTGGGTCCAGGTCGGTCGGCCGTGGTTGCACTGGCCGCTGCGCTCGGTGTTTTCCATGTCGCGCAGCAAGCCGTTCATTTCTGGCAAGGCCAGGCGCCGATTGGCGCGGATCGCGCCGTGGCAGGCCATGGTGCCGAGCAGTTCGTTGATGTGGGCCTGGATGCGGTCACTGGTGCCGTACTCCATCAAGTCAGCCAGCACGTCGGCGACCAGACGGTTAGCTTCAGCTTGCTTGAGCAGCGCAGGAATCTGGCGGATCGCCAGGGTTTCCGGGCCCAGGCGCTGCAATTCGAAGCCCAGTTTCTGGAACACGCCGTGGTGCTCTTCAGCGCAATCGGCTTCACGCTGGCTGACGGCCAGGGACTCCGGCACCAGCAATGGCTGGCCGCTGAGGCCTTCGCTGGCCATGGCGATCTTCAAGCGCTCGTACATGATCCGCTCGTGGGCAGCGTGCATGTCCACCAGCACCAGGCCGTGGGCGTTTTCCGCGAGGATGTAGATGCCTTTGAGTTGCGCCAGCGCATAGCCCAGCGGCGGGATATCACCGCCGCCTTCTGGCAACGCGACAGCATTGGGCTCGGCACCCGGCAGCGGCGCAAAAAACTCGCGATAGGCCGCCTGGACCTCTGCCACCGGCACTGCCGACTGCGGACGCGGTGTGTATTGATACTGATAGCCCGCACCGGAGCCGGAACCCGGTGCGGTATAGCTCGGCTGCGGCTGCGGCGATTGCAGCAGGTTGGCCGCCAGGCTCATTTCGCCTTGAGGGCCAAACTCACCGGCTTCCGGGCCGCTCGGCCGCACCACCGCCGTCACGATCGGCGCAGACAGCTGATCATCCGGGCGCACATCGCCCAGGGCGCGGTGCAAAGTGCCATAAAGGAAGTCATGCACCATGCGCCCGTCACGGAAGCGCACTTCGTGTTTGGTCGGGTGCACGTTGACGTCGACCACCGAAGGATCGACCTCAAAAAATAGCACAAACGTAGGATGCCGCCCGTTGAACAGCACGTCGCGGTAGGCCTGACGCACAGCGTGGGCCACCAATTTGTCGCGTACCGCGCGGCCATTCACAAAGAAATACTGCAAGTCCGCCTGGCTACGGGAAAAGGTTGGCAAACCCACCCAGCCCCACAGCCGCAAGCCATTGCGCTCGATCTCGATCGGCAACGCCTGCTCCAGGAAACCCGCGCCGCAGATTGCCGACACACGCCGAGCGCGCGCCGCGTCGTCATGGGCTTCGTGCAGGCTGAGGATGGTCTTGCCGTTATGGCGCAAGTGAAACGCCACGTCGAAACGCGCCAAGGCCAGGCGCTTGATGACTTCTTGCAGATGATCGAATTCGGTTTTTTCGGCCTTGAGGAATTTGCGCCGCGCCGGGGTATTAAAGAACAGGTCGCGCACTTCCACCGAAGTGCCCACCGGGTGCGCCGCTGGCTGAACCCTGGGCGCCATGTCGCGGCCTTCGGTTTCCACCTGCCAGGCCTGCTCGGCGCTGCGGGTGCGCGAAGTCAGGGTCAGGCGCGCCACCGAGCTGATAGACGCCAGGGCCTCACCGCGAAAACCCAGGCTCATGACCCGCTCAAGGTCTTCCAGGTCGCGAATCTTGCTGGTGGCGTGACGCGCCAGGGCCAGCGGCAGGTCATCGGAGGAGATGCCGCTGCCGTCGTCGCGAACGCGCAGCAGCTTGACGCCGCCCTGTTCCACGTCCACATCAATGCGCTTGGCGCCGGAGTCGATGCTGTTTTCCAGCAGCTCCTTGATCACCGACGCCGGGCGCTCAACCACCTCGCCCGCGGCAATCTGGTTGGCCAGGCGTGGGCTGAGCAGCTCGATGCGCGAGCCACTGTTCAAGACTGATTCGCTCATTACTGCGCCGCCAATTCGGTGCCAGGGATGGTCAACACCTGGCCGACTTTCAACTCATCGGTCTTCAGGTTGTTGGCGCTGCGCAAGGTAGCGGCCGACACCTGAAAACGCACGGCCAGCATCGCCAGGGTGTCGCCAGGCTGCACGCGATGATCACGTGGGCCCTGGGCGATTTTCCCGGAGTCACGCAGCCAGGCGATGTAGGTGCCCGGCGGCGGGTTCTGTTGGAAGAACTGGCGAATGCCGGCGCTGATCGAGCGCGCCAACGCCTGCTGGTGGCTCGCACTGGCCAGCTTCGAGGCCTCGTTGGAGTTGGAGATAAACCCGGTTTCGACCAGGATCGACGGAATATCCGGCGACTTCAACACCATGAACCCGGCCTGCTCCACGCGCTGTTTGTGCAGCGAGGTGACGCGACCGATGTTGCTCAGGACCTTCTGGCCAACGTTCAAGCTGGAGGTCAACGAGGCGGTCATTGACAGGTCGAGCAGTACGCCAGCGAGCATTTTGTCTTTGTCGTCGAGGGACACGTTGCCAGCCCCGCCGATCAAGTCGGAACGGTTTTCGCTGTCGGCCAGCCAGCGCGCGGTCTCGGACGTGGCGCCGCGATCCGACAACGCAAACACCGAAGCACCAAAGGCGGCGGCCGATGGCGCGGCGTCGGCGTGGATCGACACGAACAGGTCGGCGCCCTTCTTGCGAGCGATCTCGGTACGGCCACGCAAAGGAATGAAGTAGTCGCCGGTACGGGTCAGCTCGGCGCGATAGCCTTTCATGCCACTGACCTGACGTTGCAGTTCACGGGCGATGGCCAGCACCACGTCTTTTTCATGCTGGCCGCGCGAGCCGGAGGCGCCCGGGTCTTCACCGCCGTGACCGGCGTCGATCACCACAATAATGTCGCGCTTGCCCGCAGGTGCGGGCGGCGGCGGTGGCAGCTTGACCTGAGGCTGCGACGGATTGACCGGCACGGCCGGCACAGTCGCCACGCTTGGCGTCGGCGCAGGCGGCGGCGCGGCATCGGCGGCATTGTCGAACAGGTCGACCACCAGGCGGTTGCCGTATTGGGCGTTCGGCGCCAGCACAAAGCTTTTCGGGGTCACCGCCTTTTTCAGGTCGATCACCACCCGCAGGTCGGTCGGCGTGCGCTGCGCCGAGCGCATCGAGGTAATCGGCGTGTTGGCGGTGGAGACTTTCAACGGCGCGGCCAGGGTCGCACCGTTGATGTCGATCACCAGGCGATCAGGCGCCGTGAGGGTAAAGACGCTGTGCTGGACCGGGCCAGACAGGTCAAACACCAGTCGCGTGTTATCCGGCGCTCGCCACAGGCGAACACTTTTCACCTGTGAAGCAGCCAGAGCATTGAAAGTCATTGCCGCAAGCAACACCCCTACGACAGCAACCATCGCGCGAAAGCGCATACCTAACCCCACCAATTTTATTTGAATTCCAGTGCCAGAGCGGCGCACCACGACTCACCGCGCGCGCTCTGGGGCAACAACTTCAGCTGACGTCCGTGGTCATGCGGCGTAATGGTAATGGTCAGGTCCGGCTTTGGCAAAAAGCCTGTGCCTTTATCTGGCCACTCGATCAGGCACAACGCGTCTTCGTCGAAGTAATCACGGATGCCCATGTATTCCAGTTCTTCCGGGTCGACCAGACGATACAGGTCAAAATGGAAGGCGCGAACTTTACCGATCTCGTAGGGTTCGACCAGGGTGAACGTCGGGCTTTTTACCGCGCCCGTGTGGCCCAACCCGCGAATAATGCCGCGTGACAGCGTAGTCTTGCCCGCCCCCAGGTCGCCTTCGAGAAAGATCAGCCCCGCGCCGTTTGTGACGTGGGCGATGCGATTTCCGAACGCAACCATGGCGTCTTCATCGCCCAGAAAAAGCGTTACTTCAGACACGGTGACTGCTCCTCCAGCAATTGACGAATGGCAGGTATCAGGTCGCTGGCAGCCAGCCCGCGACCGAAAGTGCCTTGGCGATCCCCCGCCGTGGCGTGCAACCACACCGCCAGGCAGCTGGCTTCATAAGCCGGCATGCCCTGGGCCAGCAACGCGCCGACCAGACCACTCAACACATCCCCCAGACCCGCCGTGGCCATCGCCGGATGGCCCTGGTCACAGCGCGAAACACGCCCGTCCGGGCTGGCAATCAAACTGCCAGCACCCTTGAGAATAGCCACTGCATTGAATTTCTGGCTCAACGCGCGCGCCACCTTAAGGCGATCGGCCTGAACCTCGGCTGTCTTCATGCCCATCAAGCGCGCTGCTTCGCCAGGATGTGGCGTGATCACCGAGTTGGCCGGCAGGCTGACGCTACCGGTAGCCAGTTGATTCAAGGCATCCGCATCCCAGACTTGCGCCTGTTTGGCGTTGGCGGCGACGGATAACAAACTTTTGCCCCAGGACGCCTCACCGAGGCCTGGACCGATGACGATCACCGAGATTTTTTCCAGCAGCCCCATCAACTGATTGGCCGAACTCACGCCAACGGTCATGACTTCCGGCAGGCGCGCCAGGGCGGCGGGAATGTGTTCAGGGCGCGTGGCCAGCGAGACCATGCCCGCGCCACTGCGCAAGGCGCTTTCGGCGCTCAGCAGCGCGGCGCCGCCAAAGCCGTGGTCGCCGCCGATAACCAGCAGGTGACCGAACTGGCCTTTATGGGCGTCCGGGGAGCGTGCAGCCAGTTGCGGCAAATGGCCGTGCAATAGAGGCTGTACGTCGGTTATTGCGTGTTTTGTCTGCGGCATGCGTCTTCAAGCTCCGATGTCTGGCAGAATTATACCTATCTAACCTGCGGTTTCCCTTGTCTCATGCCTGCCATCACCACCGATCTGCCCGCCCTCGCCCAATCGATCAAAGACTGGGGCCGCGAGCTGGGCTTTCAACAAGTCGGCATCAGCGGCCTGGACCTGGCCGAACATGAGCAGCACCTGCAACGCTGGCTCGACGCGGGCTACCACGGCGAGATGGACTACATGGGCGCCCATGGCAGCAAACGCTCGCATCCCGATGAACTGGTGCCGGGCACTCTGCGCGTGGTCTCGCTGCGCATGGATTATCTGCCAGGCGACACCCAAATGGCGCAGTTGCTGGCCAAGCCAGAAAAAGCCTACATCTCCCGTTACGCCCTTGGCCGCGATTACCACAAGCTCATCCGCAAGCGCGTGCAGCAACTGGCCGATCGCATTCAGGCCCAGATCGGCCCGTTTGGCTTTCGCGCGTTTGTCGACAGCGCGCCGGTGCTGGAAAAAGCCATCGCCGAGCAGGCCGGTCTCGGCTGGATCGGCAAAAACACCCTGGTGCTCAATCGCAAGGCCGGCAGCTATTTCTTCCTGAGCGAGCTGTTTGTCGATTTGCCACTGCCGGTAGATCCGCCTCACGCCACCGAGCACTGCGGCCGCTGCACCGCTTGCCTGGACATCTGCCCCACCAACGCGTTTGTCGGCCCCTATGTACTGGACGCGCGACGCTGCATTTCCTACCTCACCATCGAGCTCAAAAGCTCAATTCCTGAAGACTTGCGCCCGCTGATCGGCAATCGCGTGTTCGGTTGCGATGACTGTCAGATCGTTTGCCCGTGGAATCGTTTCGCCCGACCTACCGCCGAAGGCGATTTCAAGCCTCGGCACAACCTGGACAACGCCGAGCTGGCCGAACTGTTTATGTGGGACGAGGATAAATTCCTCAGCAGCACCGAAGGTTCGCCGCTACGCCGCGCCGGTTATGAACGCTGGCTGCGCAACCTGGCCGTTGGGCTGGGCAATGCGCCATCGAGCATTCCAGTGCTGGAAGCTTTAAAGGCGCGTCGGGATTACCCATCGGACTTGGTGCGCGAACACGTCGAGTGGGCGCTCAACCAGCACGCTGCACGCTAGTGCACGTCGTCGTTGTAGACGAATTTGGGCATTTCCCAGTGAAAACGGATGGCCAGCAGGCGCAACAGAAAGCCGCTGAACAAGGTCAGCAGGATCGCTTGCTCGCTGGGCAACTGCAGATAAAGGCACAGCATGTAGAACCAGGCGGCAAGGAACGACACGCTGGCGTACAGCTCACGGCGGAAGATCAGCGGGATGTCGTTGCAGAAAATATCCCGCAGGATGCCGCCGAATACGCCAGTAATCACCCCGCTGACTGACGCCACCAACATGCCGTGGCCCATTTCCAGGGCGGTCATGCAGCCGATCAAAGTGAACGCCACCAGGCCCACGGCGTCCAGCGCCAGGAACAGTGACCGCAGATGGCGCATCAACGGTGCGATAAAGATCGTCACCAACGCAGCGATGGAGGTCAACACCAGGTATTCCGGGTGTTTGACCCAGGTCAGCGGGTAATGCCCAAGCAATACATCGCGTACCGAACCACCGCCCAATGCCGTGACGCAGGCAATCAGCACCACCCCAAACCAGTCCATGCCCCGCCGCCCGGCGGACAGCGCGCCGGTCATGGCTTCGGCGGTGATGGCGATGAGGTAGAGCATCAACAGCATGATGGCGATCCTTGCAATGAGGCGCGCAGTCTAATCATTTGGTGATGGCACCAAAAGGGGGCGCCAGGCGAAAGACCGCGTCGCGCCCTTCGCGAGCAAGCCCGCTCCCACATTCGACCGCATTCCAAAGGTGGAACTTGGTTAAATGTGGGCGCGGGCTTGCTCGCGAAGGCGACAGGCCAGGCGCCGAATCTTTAAGCCTTGATGAAATGCTTGCGGTAATGCTGCAACTCAGCAATCGACTCGCGAATATCATCCAACGCCAAATGCGTGCTGCCTTTATGGAAGCTGTCTTTTACTTCCGGCGCCCAGCGTGCGGCCAGCTCTTTCAAGGTGGACACATCCAGGTTGCGGTAGTGGAAGTAGCTTTCCAGCGCTTTCATGTGCGTATAAAGGAAGCGACGATCCTGGCATATGCTGTTGCCGCAGATCGGTGACTTGCCCTTGGGCACCCACTTTTCAAGGAAGGCGATGGTTTCAGCTTCGGCGTCGCGCATGCTGATGCGGCTGTCACGCACGCGCTGGGTCAGGCCGGAGTTGCCGTGGGTGCGCGTATTCCACTCATCCATGGTGGCGAGGACGGCGTCGCTGTGGTGAATGGCGATCACCGGACCTTCGGCCAAGGTGTTGAGGTTGCTGTCGGTGACAATCGTCGCCATCTCGATGATGACGTCGGTGTCGGGGTTCAGACCGGTCATTTCCAGATCGATCCAAATCAGGTTCTGTGGGTTTTGCATGGCTTGATTCTCTTGGCACCTTGGCGTAGCTGCGCAGTTTAGCAGGCAGGGGCGTGCTAGACTCGCGACCGTTTTACCTAACTTTTGCATTATCGACACGGAACACCCATGGCCAAACGCCAGCTCAATCGTCGCCAAAACTGGCGCATCGAAAAGATCCAAGGTGAACGCGCTGCTCGCGCCGCCAAACGTGAATCCTCCGCCGTAGAGGCGCTCGAGGGCGGCGACCTGGGCCCCGAACAGACGGGTCTGGTGATCGCGCACTTTGGTGTGCAGGTCGAAGTCGAGGCGCTGGAAGGCGAACTCGCAGGCTCTGTTTCCCGCTGCCACTTGCGCGCCAACCTGCCTGCGCTGGTGACCGGCGACAAGGTCGTGTGGCGCGCCGGCAACCAGGGGATCGGCGTGATCGTCGCCCAGTTGCCGCGCACCACCGAATTGCGCCGCCCTGACAGCCGCGGCCAGCTCAAGCCGGTGGCCGCCAACGTCGACATGATCGTGATCGTGTTCGCGCCGCTGCCCGAGCCGCATGCCAACCTGATCGACCGCTACCTGGTCGCAGCCGAGCATGCCGGCATTCGCCCGCTGTTGCTGCTGAACAAATTCGACCTGATCGACGAGCAGAACGCCCCGGCGCTCAACGCGCTACTGGCGGTCTACCGCACGCTGGGTTACCCGGTGCTGGAAGTCTCGGCGCATCACGGCAATGGCA
Source organism: Pseudomonas sp. MF08831 (assembly GCF_059862645.1). Lineage (NCBI taxonomy): Bacteria > Pseudomonadati > Pseudomonadota > Gammaproteobacteria > Pseudomonadales > Pseudomonadaceae > Pseudomonas > Pseudomonas sp. MF08831. The sequence continues at coordinate 195,267 of NZ_JCBCUX010000002.1, forward strand.
TGGAACAGCTGCAACAGCAGTTGGACGGGCGCATCAGTGTGTTCGTCGGCCAGTCGGGCGTGGGCAAGTCGTCGCTGGTCAACAGCCTGCTGCCGGAAGTCGACACCCGTGTCGGCCCGCTGTCGGAACTGTCCGGCCAGGGCACCCACACCACCACCACCGCGCGGTTGTTCCACTTCCCGGGCGGCGGTGAGCTGATCGACTCCCCGGGTATTCGTGAATTTGGCTTGGGCCACGTCAGCCGCAGCGATGTGGAAGCGGGCTTCATCGAGTTCAACGACCTGATCGGCACCTGCCGCTTCCGCGACTGCAAACACGACCGCGAGCCCGGTTGTGCACTGCTCAAGGCGCTGGAAGACGGTCGCGTTCAGCAGCAGCGCATGAACAGCTACCGGTCGATTATTGCGAGCTTGCCCGAGAGCAGTTACTGAACCGTTGTGGCGAGCCCGCTCGCCACAATCGCTCTGTTACGACCCAGGCGCCGTAGGATCTTTCACCCCACCATCATCAAACAGGTTCAGCTTCTGCCGCAGCTCGTGGGCCGGCAGCGGTTCCTGCCCTGGCGGAATCGCGTTCGGGTCGGCCGGCACTTCGCCCGGTGCGCCCTCGCCTTGGGTCGGTGCCGCCGGCGCTGCGCCCTGATCGCCTTCGATCGCACGCTGGGCCTTTTTGGTCAGCACGACAATATCAATCCGACGGTTGATCGGGTTGAACGGATCTTTAGGATCAAATAGCTGCGACGACGCAAAACCCACCACACGCGCCACTTGCGGGTCCGGGTAGCTGCCCGCGACCAGCGCACGGCGGGCGGCGTTGGCGCGGTTGGCCGAGAGTTCCCAGTTGCCGAAGTCACCCTGGCCCGCATACGGCTTGGCGTCGGTGTGGCCGCTGATGCTGATCTTGTTCGGCACCGCCTTGATGGTGTCAGCCATGGCCAGCAGGATGTCTTCAAAATAGGGTTTCAGACGCGCGCTGCCAGAGTCGAACATCGGCCGGTTGGCGGCGTCGGTGATCTGGATGCGCAAGCCTTCCGGCGTGATCTCGAAAGAAATCTGATCCTTGAATTTGAGCAGCTGCGGATTCTCTTCAACCTTGGTCTGCAGTTCCTGCAGCAACAATTCCAGACGTTCCTGCTCGACCTGCTCGGCCATGGCCTCGACGGTATCGCGCTCGATTGGAATGTTTTCCTGCGGCGATTCGGTCTTGACCTCCGGGTTGATGGTGCGCTCGGGCGCCAACTGCGGCGAGCCGCCCAGGTCGATGACAAACGGTGTGCCGCTTTCCGAAAAGCCAATCGGGTCTTTGAAGTAACCGGCGATGGCGATCTTCTGTTCGGGCGTGGCGGTGGACATCAGCCACAGCACCAGGAAGAACGCCATCATCGCCGTCGCAAAGTCGGCGAAGGCGATTTTCCAGGCGCCGCCATGGTGCCCCGCAGCGAAGCGCTTGACGCGCTTGATGATTATCGGCTGGTTGTTTTCCATGACTTAGCGACCGCGAACCGCTTGTTCCAGCTCGGCAAAACTTGGGCGATGTTTCGGGTACAGCACCTTGCGCCCGAACTCCACCGCCAGCGATGGCGGCATGCCGGACGCCGAAGCCACCAGACAGGCCTTGATTGCTTCGTACAAATTCACTTCTTCCTTGGCATCGTGCGCCAGGGAGGTCGCCAGAGGGCCGAAGAAACCATAGGCCGCGAGAATACCGAAGAAGGTACCCACCAGGGCCGCGCCCACGTGCATACCGATGGCCTTCTGGTCGCCTTCGCCCAGGGACGCCATGGTCACCACGATGCCGAGTACCGCCGCGACGATACCGAAACCGGGCATGCCGTCGGCGATGCCGGTCACGGCGTGGGATGGGTGTTCCAGCTCTTCTTTGAGGCTGAACAACTCCATGTCGAACAAGCCTTCCAGCTCGTGCGGCGCCATGTTGCCGGAGGACATGATGCGCAGGTAATCGCAGATGTAGGCGGTCATGCGCTCGTCTTTGAGCACCGCCGGGTACTTGGCGAAAATCGGGCTGGCGGCGGCGTCTTCAATGTCGCCTTCGATAGCCATCATGCCTTCGCGGCGACTCTTGTTGAGGATCTCGTAGATCAGCCCCAGCACTTCCAAATAAAAGGTGTGGGAGAAGCGCGAGCTGAACATGCCCAGCGACTTTTTGATCACGTGCATGGTCATGTAGCCGGGGTTGGCCTGCAGGAATGCGCCAAACGCGGCACCGCCGATGATCAACACTTCGAAGGGCTGGATCAGCGCGGCAATTTTACCGTGGGACAGGACGTACCCACCGAGCACACTTGCGATGACGACGATGATGCCGATAATTTTAGCCATAGGAGATTGGTACTTGCGCCGTCGGGTTCATGGACATATTGGGTGAAGCTGAAAACTCTTGTTCTACTTATCGGCAAAACTGCGCCAGACTATAGCCCGTTAAGGCGAAAAGCCAATTCGGCCCGTTCCGGGCGTGTAGAACGCAAGTGATGATCGCGCCCCAATCATGGCTAATGAAACGACAGCTCCAACGACAAAACCTACTACCCTCGCGGCTTGGATAAAGCGCCTGGACGATGTGCTGCTGCCTGTTCCTCAGGCTAGTCACGAACGCGTGTGCAAGGCCATCCGCGATAGCCGTAGTTCTTTACGGGATATTGCCGAGCTGATGCAACACAGCCCGGCGCTGGTGCTCAGCGTGATGCGCGAGGCTAACGGCCAGGCCCATGGCAGCCTGTCGGGGCCGGCGGAAAACCTCGAAGTGGCGCTCAACCGCCTCGGCCTCAAACGCGCCGAGGAGTTGCTGGCGCGCCTGCCCTCGGTGCCGGAAAAAGACATTCCGGTGGCCCTGCGCCAACTGCTGCTGGTGAGCCAGCACGCCTCCCAGCAAGCCAACGGTTTGTTCGCCAGCCGCCTTGCGCGGTTGTGGCAAGACATTCATTGGGGCAGCCTGCTGTTTCTGTCGCCGCTGTGGCCGATGGCCGTCGCGTACCCCAAGCTTCTGGAAGAATGGGAACTGCGGGTGATCCACAAAGGCCAGTCGGCACACAAGGTCGAACAGGCACTGTTCGGTGTGCGCCTGCTGGACTTGTGCCGCGGTTTGACCGAAGCCTGGCACCTGCCAATCTGGGTCTCCCAAGGCTACAACCTGCTGCTGACTGAACAGCGCTTGCTGGTCAAGGCGCTGCGCATCGCCCGTGAAGACGACGCGCTGCGCCAACAGCAATTGCTCGACGCCGAACCCAACCTGCGCCGCTGGCTGAACCAGCCGGCCAACACTGTGCTGCTGGCCAACGGCCTGGCGATGTCGGCGCAGGAATCCTGGACTTGCCCGCACACCGAGCGCTGGCAGTACCTCACCGCGCTGTACCTGCAAGAGCCGCTGAGTGACGTGCAGCAACAGGTTCACCAGCAAGCGGTGACCAGCGCACGCACAACCTTGATGCCTGACCTCTGGCACCCGGCGTTGTCGCTGATCTGGCCGTGGCATGTGCAGAAAATCCATCGCGGCCTGTTGCCGGCGCCGCCGCCCACTGCCGAGGCACTCGCCGTGTGGCGCAAGCGTTGCACCGAGCTGCTGGTCGAACCGAGCCGTTTTGCCAATGCCATGCACCTGACCACCTGCGCCCGAGAAGCCCTGGTTGCCAGCGGCATGCAGCGCGTCTTGCTGTTCATGGCGGACCGCGCCTTGAGCACCTTGCGCGTGCACCAGGCCGACGGCTTGCCCAGGGACGCGGCGAACCTGAGCCTGGACGTGGTCAACAGCACGCTGCTGCAGCGCCTGCTGGAAAAATCTGCCCAGGTACGCCTCACGCCAGACAACCACGCACAGTTCTCGGCCTTGCTGCCGCCGATCCTGCGCCGCCTGTTCAATGGCGAACACATGTTGCTGCGTTCGTTGAGCTGCAACGGCAAGGTCGTGATGCTGATGGTCGCCGATCAGGGCGGTGGCCCCTTCTCGGAAACCACCGTGCAGGCCTTCGGCAAAACCGCTCAATGCATCGAGAAAGCGCTGCACAGCTTTACCAACCGCAGCGCTTGATGCTTGCGCTACAATCGCCCTCTTTTATCGCCAACAATTGTGCCCAGGAGACCTCACATGCCTGACTTCTCTGGCTTGCCGCTGGTGATCGAGTCCAGCGACCTGCTCGGTCAACTGGATGCCGAACACCTGATTCTGGTGGACCTCACCAGTGCCGCCCGCTACGCCGAAGGGCATATCCCCGGCGCGCATTTCGTTGACCCCAAGCGCACCCAACTGGGCCAGGCGCCCGCACCCGGTTTGCTGCCGCACAAGGCCGACCTCGAAAAATTGTTCGGCGAACTGGGCCACACCCCGGATGCCACCTACGTGGTCTACGACGACGAAGGCGGCGGCTGGGCCGGGCGCTTCATCTGGTTGCTCGACGTGATCGGCCACCAGAAATACCACTACCTGGACGGCGGCCTGCTGGCATGGCTGGACGGTCAGCACCCGCTATCCACCGAGGTGCCCGCCCCCGTCGGCGGGCCGGTGAGCCTGACCTTGCACGACGGCCCTACCGCCACCCGCGAATACCTGCACAGCCGACTCGGCGCGGCCGACCTGGGTATCTGGGACGCACGCGGCCCCCTGGAATACTCCGGCGAGAAAGTGCTCGCAGCCAAGGGCGGACACATCCCCGGCGCGGTGAACTTCGAATGGACCGCCGGCATGGACAAGGCGCGCAGCCTGCGTATCCGCCGCGACATGCCGCAGATTCTGGAAGACCTCGGGTTGACCAAAGACAAAGAAATCATCACCCACTGCCAGACTCACCACCGCTCTGGCTTCACCTACCTGGTGGCCAAGGCGCTCGGTTATCCGCGAGTCAAAGGTTATGCCGGTTCCTGGGGCGAATGGGGCAACCACCCCGACACCCCCGTTGAGATTTAAGGTTTAAGGACAGTTAATGAAAAAGCAGTTGTTTATCCTCAGCCAGTACTTGCTGCCGCACCACTTGCTCTCGCGACTGGCCGGCTGCATCGCCGAGTGCCGCGTGCGCTGGTTCAAGAACGCCTTCACCGCCTGGTTCGCCAAGCGCTATCAGGTGGACATGTCCCAAGCCCTGGTTGAAGACTTGACCGCCTACGAGCATTTCAACGCCTTCTTCACCCGCGCCTTGAAAGACGGCGCGCGCCCGCTGGATCAAACCCCAGGCGCGGTACTCAGCCCGGCCGACGGCGCCGTCAGCCAGCTTGGCCCAATCGAACACGGCCGCGTGTTCCAGGCCAAGGGCCACAGCTTCAGCGTGCTGGAATTGCTGGGCGGCGATGCCGCATTGGCTGCACCGTTTATGGGCGGTGATTTCGCCACTATTTACCTGTCGCCCAAGGACTACCACCGCGTGCATATGCCGCTGGCCGGTACGCTTCGCGAGATGGTCTACGTGCCAGGTCGAATTTTCTCGGTCAACCAGACCACCGCCGAAAACGTGCCTGAACTGTTTGCCCGTAACGAACGTGTTGTCTGCCTGTTCGACACCGAACGCGGCCCGATGGCGGTGGTGTTGGTGGGTGCGATGATCGTCGCGTCGATTGAAACCGTATGGGCCGGGCTGGTGACGCCGCCAAAACGCGAGCTGAAAACCTTCCGCTACGACGAGGCTGCACGCGCACCGATTCACTTGGAGAAAGGCGCAGAACTGGGCCGCTTCAAGCTGGGTTCGACTGCAATTGTGCTGTTCGGGCCGGACCAGGTTAAGTGGGCCGAAGAACTGGTGGCAGGCACGCCGGTACAGATGGGCCAGGGCATCGCCGCTCCTAAAGCCTGACACCAAACCCAATGTGGGAGGGGGCTTGCCCCCCGAAAGCTGTGTTTCAGTCACCTCATCGGGTGACTGACTCATCGCAATCGGGGGCAAGCCCCCTCCCACATTTTCAACTGCGTTTTGCCAGTTACAACTGACCGTCGCGGTCGCGCAAGCCCAGCAGGTACAACACGCCATCCAGCCCCAACGTCGAGATCGCCTGCTTGGCCGATTGCTTGACCAGCGGCTTGGCGCGGAACGCCACACCCAACCCGGCGATTGCCAGCATCGGCAAATCATTGGCGCCGTCACCGACCGCAATGGTCTGTTCCAGACGCAAACCTTCCTTATGCGCCAATTCCCTCAGCAAATCCGCTTTGCGCTGCGCGTCGACAATCGGCTCCACCGCCACGCCCGTCACCTTGCCATCCACCACTTCCAGCTCGTTGGCGAACACATAATCGATGCCCAGCTTGGCCTGCAGTTGCTTGGCGAAGTAGGTAAAGCCGCCCGATAGAATCGCGGTCTTGTAGCCCAGGCGCTTGAGCTCGGCGAACAGGGTTTCGGCGCCTTCGGTCAGGCGCAGCGAGGCGCCGATCGAGTCCAGCACGCTCACATCCAGGCCTTTGAGCAGCGCCAGGCGCTCCTTGAAGCTGGCACGGAAATCCAGCTCACCGGCCATGGCGCGCTCGGTAATTTCAGACACTTGCTCGCCCACACCGGCAGCCTTGGCCAGCTCGTCGATGACTTCGGCTTCAATCAGCGTGGAGTCCATGTCGAACACCGCCAGGCGGCGGTTGCGGCGGAACAGCGAGTCTTCCTGGAAGGCGATGTCGACATTCAGTTCCTGAGCCACGCTCAAGAACTCGGCGCGCAGGGCTTGCGGATCCGCCGGTTCGCCGCGCACGGAAAACTCGATGCAGCCCTTGCCTTTGTCGGCTGGCGTATCAAGCGGCATGCGACCCGACAAACGGTCGATATGATCAATATTCAAACCGTACTGGGCGGTAATCGAGCTGACACGTTGCAATTGCTCGGCGGTGACCTTGCGGGTCAGCAGCGTAACGATGTGGCGTTTTTTGCCCTGGCCTTCCACCCAATGCTGGTAATCGGCTTCGGACACCGGCGTGAAACGCACCTGCTGATCGAGCTTATACGCCGTAAACAGGATGTCCTTGAGCACCGAAGAAGCCTGTTCGGTACTCGGGATTTCCACGAGGATGCCGAACGAGAGGGTGTCGTGGATCACCGCCTGGCCGATGTCGAGAATGTTCACACCACCCTGGGCCAGCACACCGGTAATGGCTGCGGTGAGACCCGGTCGGTCAACACCTGTGATGTTTATCAGGACAATTTCGCGCAAAGCGCACCCCCAGGCTGGAAAAAAACCGCATTCTACCCACTTTCAGTGACCATCGGGCACAGCCAGCGCTTTGCCGGTCCCAGGCCTGTCGCTATACTGCGCGTCAACTTCACGGACTAAAGAGCCGAGCTCAAGTGAACCGGCCTACGCCAGTAAAAACCGATAACTTCTTCCTGCTGATCTTCCGGGCACTGCGCCACCGCCGTGTACCGATCGCATTACGCATCGCCAGCCATAACGTGATCCTGGTCGCTCTGGCCCTGGTGATCTATGCCTGCGTGATGGGCTTGCAGTTCAAGCAGGCCATGCACGAGCAAGCCGACGCCCTGGGCGAGAGCCTGACCACTCAGACCGCCACGTCGGCGACTGAGCTGCTGGTGTCTAACGACATTCTCAGCCTCAACGTGCTGCTCAACAACCTGACCAAGAACCCGTTGGTGGCCCACGCCGCGATCTACAGCGTGGACAACCGGATCATGGCCGAAGCCGGGCAACGCCCGAAAAACGGCCTGCTGGGTGAAGCCGAAGGTTTGTATTCGAGCAACATCACGTTTCAGGATGTGAAGGCCGGCCAACTGCGCATCAGCCTGGACATGCAGCAATTCCAGCAGCCGATGACCATCAGCCTGCAAAGCATGGGTATCCTCAGCGCGATCCTGTTGGCATTGGCCCTGGCCTTGAGCTTGCGCCTGGGGCGGCATATCTCCACGCCGCTGATGCAGCTGCGCATCTGGCTGCGCGATATTGACGAACACACCCCGGCCACTGATCGCCAGGATGAGATCGGCGACCTCGCCCGCCAGCTTCACGCCAGCTTCGCACCCGAGCCGGTAGTGCCCGAGGTCGAGCCAGAACCCGAGTACGACGACACCGATTACGACGACGAACCCGAGTTTGAAGTGCGCGACCTGCGTGATCCAGGCTTTGACGAAAGTGCGCCGGTGGCAGGCCTCAAGCCCGCGCCCCGCCAGGTCATCAAGGCTGAGGAAGATGAACTGGATGACGAAGACCCGTTCTCCGACCTGCGCGATACCTCGGCCGCCACCGCGGCCGTCGCGCCTAAGCCTGCGCCGGTGAAGAACACCGAGCCCCAGCACAGCGCCGTATTGGCCGTGCAACTGGGCGCCCAGGACCAACTGCGCCGCCTGCCCCGCGCCCGCCTGACGGAATTGCTGGAACGCTACCGCGACTGCCTGGATCAGGCCGCCTCGCTGTATCAGAGCGAACTGCACACCCTGAACGACGGCAGCACGCTGATGCTGTTCCACAGCGAAGACAGCGGCGAAGATTACCTGACCAATGCTATTTGCTGCGGCGAGTTGTTGCGCGCCCTGGGCCATGCCCTGCAGATCGAAGTGGCCGACAGCGGCATCACCTTGCAACTGCAGCTTGGTTTGACCGTGGGCGATGATCTGTTTGGCATGAGCCAGATCGATCTGCTGCTGACTGAAATCGCCCAGGATGCGCTGGCCTTGTCGCAACACAGCCGCAACCTGCTGCTGGTGGAGCGCAAGATCAGCGAAGACGCATTGATTCGCCAACGCGCGCGTATCCGCCCGATTGCCAGCCCTGAAGGCGCCAGCTGTGTGGAACGCTTGATGGAGCCGTATCCGTCGATGCTGGAGCGGCAGTTGGCGCGGATGCATGAGACCCGTACCAAGTCCTGAAGACACCGCCCAGCCCACTGAGAAGTGGGCTCGTGAGGGAGCGGGCTTGCTCGCGAAGGCGGCGTGTCAGTGGCCAGGCTTATCGACTGATCCAACGCATTCGCGGGCAAGCCCGCTCCCACATTAATCTGCAGCGCAACTCAAATCCCGGACAAACAAAAAAGGCCTGCTGAATAAGCGGGCCTTTTGTTTGTCTGCGATTCAGATCAGAACCTGAACACTTCCATGTCCGTACGAATCGGCGTAGCCATCGGCATCTTCGGCTTTTCCGGCGCTGCGGGCTTGGCCTGAGCCGGGGCTTGCTTGCGCGGTGCCTCGGCAACCGGCGGCTGGTTGGCCAATGGCTTGAGCGCCACCGACAACTGCTGCGCCAGATGCTGCAACAACACGCCCTGGGCCTGGACCTGGGACGCGGTGGTGCCGCTGTGTTCTTCCTGCAAATGCACGATGCGGTTATCGCGCACCTGGCCACGGCGGTCGATCAGACGCCACTGCGCGTCGAGGATGGCCGGCTGCGAGGCGCCCGAGTCAAGCCGCGTAATGGTCAGTAACACCTGCACATCCGGAGTAAAGCCGGTTGGCGCAGGCGCGAGCACCACACGCTGACTGTCCAGATGACCGGCCACTTGGCGCAACATCAACTGGTTGATGTCGGACGACAAACTGCCCGCCCAACGGCCGTCAGTGGAACCTTGCAGGCTGCCGTCGTTCTGACGTTGCAGCAGGGTTTCGCGTTGCAGGTAATCGGCAACGACTACCGGGCCAAGCAATACGGCCATGCCAGCGGTTTGCGCTGGCTGAGCTGGACTTCCGCTGTCCAGCTGGTACAGCGACACCGGCTGGTGCGTGCTGCAACCCGCCAGCCCCAAAAGGCCAGCGAGCATCAAAAATAAAGGAAGGCGTGGAGCAGTCATCATCCCATCCAGGTGGCTGCCACAAGGCGAACCACAATGTAATACTAAAAATAACCTAAACACGCTCGGCCACGCCGGCGCTGGAAAGGCCATATCATCCGTGAATATGCGCCATGACTCCAGCGCGAAAGCGTCGATCTACGCGTTAAATCGTAGATCGAGGGCTCTAATACGCCTTAAACCGGCGTTTCGACCAACAAAGCATCCACTCGCTGGAAGCCCCGCGGCAGTTTGTTACCGCGCCGCCCACGCTCACCCTTGTAATGTTCCAGGTCGTCAGCGCGCAGCGACAGCGTGCGTTTGCCAGCCTGAAGTACCAGGGTTGAGCCTTCCGGGATCACTGCAATGTCGGTCACGTACTCTTCGCGACTGGCCACCCGCTCCCCGGGAATCCCAATAATCTTGTTGCCCTTGCCTTTACCCAGCTGCGGCAAGTCACTGATCTTGAACACCAGCAGACGCCCTTCGGTGGTCACCGACGCCAGCCAGTTGCTCTCGCGGTCTTCCACTGTGCGCGGCAGGATCACCTTGGCGTTGTTGGGCAAGCTCAGCAACGCCTTGCCCGCCTTGTTCTTGGCCTGCAGGTCTTCACCCTTGACCACAAAACCGTAACCCGCGTCGGACGCGATCACATACAGCGAATCATCATCGGGCAGCAGCACGCATTCGAAACTCGCCCCCGGTGGCGGTGTGAGTCGCCCGGTCAGCGGCTCGCCCTGGCCACGCGCTGAAGGCAACGTGTGCGCCGGCACCGAGTAACTGCGCCCGGTGGAATCGATAAACACTGCAAATTGGTTGGAACGCCCGGCAGCCGCGGTCTTGAAGCCATCACCGGCCTTGTACGAGAGGCCGGTAGCGTCAATATCATGCCCTTTGGCGGAGCGAACCCAACCCTTTTCCGACAGAACGACGGTAATTTTCTCGTTAGGCAACAGCTCGGTTTCTGTCAGAGCTTTCGCTTCTGCGCGCTCGACGATTGGCGAGCGACGGTCATCACCATAGGTTTCGGCATCTTTGATCAGTTCGCTGCGCACCAGCTTCTTGAGCTTGGCTTCGCTGCCCAGCAGCGCTTGCAGCTTGGCTTGTTCCTTGAGCAATGCATCCTGCTCGTCGCGCAACTTCATCTCTTCCAGGCGCGCCAACTGACGCAGGCGGGTGTCGAGAATGTAGTCGGCCTGGATCTCGCTCAGCTCGAAACGCGCGATCAGCTCGGCTTTCGGGTGCTCGGCGGTACGAATGATGTGGATCACTTCGTCCAGGTTGAGATAAGCAATCAGCAAGCCGTCCAACAGGTGCAAGCGACGCTCGACCTTGTCGAGGCGAAATTGCAGGCGGCGGCGTACGGTTTGTATGCGGAACTCCAGCCACTCCACCAGCAAGTTGCGCAGGTTTTTCAGCTGCGGCTTGCCGTCCAGGCCGATGATGTTGACGTTGACCCGGTAGCTCGACTCCAAGTCGGTACTGGCAAACAGGTGCTGCATCAGCACCTCGTGGTCGACCCGGCTGTTGGTCGGGATGATCACGATGCGGCATGGGTTCTCGTGGTCGGACTCGTCACGCAGGTCAGCGACTTGCGGCAGTTTCGACGGTTTGGCCTGCATCAGCGCGGCGATCTGTTCCAGCACCTTGGCGCCGGACACCTGGTGCGGCAGCGCGGTGACAATAATGTCGCCGTCTTCGATGTGGTACACGGCGCGCATGCGCACCGAGCCCTTGCCGGTTTCGTACATTTTCAGCAGGTCGGCGCGCGGCGTGATGATTTCCGCTTCGGTCGGGTAGTCCGGGCCCTGGATATGTTCGCAGAGCTGCTCGACCGTGGCCTTGGGTTCATCCAGCAAGCGTACGCAAGCGGTGGCCACTTCGCGCAGGTTATGCGGCGGCACGTCGGTGGCCATGCCGACCGCGATGCCGGTGGTGCCATTGAGCAGGATATTCGGCAAACGTGCCGGCAACACCAAGGGTTCGTCCAGGGTGCCGTCGAAGTTCGGGCCCCAGTTCGCGGTACCCTGGCCCAACTCGCTGAGCAGCACTTCGGAGTAACGCGACAGGCGTGCCTCGGTGTATCGCATGGCGGCGAAGGACTTGGGATCATCCGGCGCACCCCAGTTACCCTGGCCGTCTACCAGCGTGTAGCGGTAGCTGAACGGCTGGGCCATCAGCACCATGGCTTCGTAGCACGCCGAGTCGCCGTGCGGGTGGAACTTGCCGAGCACGTCACCGACGGTACGCGCCGACTTCTTGTGCTTGGAATCAGCGTCCAGCCCCAACTCACTCATGGCGTAGATGATGCGCCGTTGTACCGGTTTCAGGCCGTCGCCGATATGCGGCAAGGCACGGTCCATGATCACGTACATGGAGTAGTTGAGGTAGGCATTTTCGGTGAAGTCAGCCAGCGACCGGCGTTCTACGCCATCTAAGCTGTCTGCGAGGATGTCACTCATGCGGGCCTCATCATTGTTTGGTCTGGCGCAGCAGCAATGTGCCGCTGCGCTGGGTAAATTCAAGTTGTTTCAATGCGCTCATGCCCAGCAGCACCTGTTCCCCGTCCAAGCCCGGCGCCACGATCGCGCGGACGTCCTGCAGGACGATATCGCCCAGCTTCAGGCGGTCAAGGTGGGTGCGGTAGCCCTGAACACGGCCGTTGGCGGTGCTCAAGGTCACCGGCAGGCCACGTTTAAGCCCGAGGCGGTCGGCCAATTCGGCCGGCACCGCCACATCGGTCGCGCCGGTATCGAGCATAAACTCCACCGGCTGACCATTGATCTGGCCACTGGCAACAAAATGCCCTTGGCCGTTGCCCAGCAATTTCACCTCGATGTACCCCTCGTGTTGCTGCGAGGTCACCACCGCATTGGGATTTTCCTGACGTGCTTCCCACTGCCCAAAAAACCGTGTGGCCAAAAACAGCCCGGCGCCCCATGCCACAAACATCAGCACACGTCCGGCGCGCTTGCCAGGCGGCTGCCCGCTCATGGCTGGGCGCTCCAGCCGCCGGCAGGCGCGGCGAAACGATAGACCACAGGGCGTTTTTCACCATCGGCACGCGGGCCAAAATTGTTGTCGATCCCCAGCCAGGCGCCGTCTGCATCCACCACCAGGGCTTCGGCCAGACCGTAGGGCTGGGCATAGCGCCGTTTCGGCATCAGGGTTTCGTCGGCAAACGACCAGCACAGCTCGACTTTGGCGGTGACCGCATCGCGCCGGCAAATCTGGAACGCATTGCGCTCCAGGGTAAACAGCTTGCCGTCAAACAGCGCCAGGTCGGCAAAATCCTTGGACACAGCCTTGGCGTTGGTGAACTGCGCCGGTTGCACTTCCTGGCCAGCCTCGCTCAATAACACACAGGGACCGTCACAGTCCCATACGCTCTGCCCGCGCTTGATCGAGATTAAGCCACGCCGCTCACGCTCGGCCGCCAGCCAAATCTGATTACCGGCAGGATTCACCGCCAGGCCTTCGAACAAAGCGTTGAAGTGCAGCAACATGCCACTGGCGCGGGCTTCACGCACCATGCCAGGGGCGATTTTCAACCATTCTGGGGCGCCCGCCATCGGCACTTGCAGCACCGCAGCATGCGCTTCGCTGACAATGTAGCGATTGCCGGCGGCATCGCAGGTAATGCCTTCAAAATCCAGGTCGCCACCGCGGATGAACGACGCTGCCTTGGTGCGCGAGCGCAACCCCCAGGGCAACCCGGACTCGGGCACCGGCGGCACGTCAATTTTCACGGTTTCGGCCTGCCAGGTCGGCGCACTGATGTCGAGTCGGTAAATCTGGTCGTCATCGCGATCGGACACCGTCCACAGCTCCTGACCACATACCGCCAGGCCCGAGAGGTTACCGCCGCGCATGCCGTCCACCGGATGCTCGGATATCAGCTTTAGCTCAGCCACGGGCTCGGCGACCACTTGGGCCGCCGCCAACCCGCTCAACATCAGGATCGCCAGGGCGAAACCTGTGCGCATCAGCCCAGAACCTCGGCCAGGTTGCCTTTGGACTCCAGCCAGGCCTTGCGATCCGGTGCACGCTTTTTCGCCAGCAACATGTCCATCATTTCCGAGGTGCCGGCGAAGTCTTCCAGGGTCAACTGCACCAGGCGCCGCGTGTTCGGGTCCATGGTGGTTTCGCGCAGCTGCGGTGGGTTCATCTCACCCAGGCCTTTGAATCGCGTGACCTGTGGCTTGCCGCGTTTCTTCTCGGCGACCAGGCGGTCGAGGATGCCATCGCGCTCGGCTTCGTCGAGCGCGTAGAAAATCTCTTTGCCCAAATCGATACGGTACAGCGGCGGCATGGCAACGTAGACGTGACCGGCATCCACCAATGGGCGGAAGTGCTGGACGAACAGCGCGCACAGCAGCGTGGCGATGTGCAAACCGTCGGAGTCGGCGTCGGCGAGGATACAGATCTTGCCGTAGCGCAGCTGGCTCATGTCTGCCGCGCCCGGGTCGACGCCGATGGCCACGGCGATGTTGTGCACTTCTTGGCTGGCAAGGACTTCGCTGCCATCGACCTCCCAGGTGTTGAGGATCTTGCCGCGCAACGGCAGGATCGCCTGGAACTCCTTGTCTCGCGCTTGCTTGGCAGAACCGCCGGCGGAGTCACCTTCGACCAGAAACAGCTCGGAACGCATCGGGTCTTGCCCGGCGCAGTCGGCCAGCTTGCCCGGCAGTGCCGGCCCTTGGGTAATGCGCTTGCGCTCGACCTTTTTGCTGGCCTTCAAACGGCGGCCGGCGTTATTGATCGCCAACTCCGCCAGGGCCAGGCCCAGTTCCGGGTGCTCGTTGAGCCACAGGCTGAACGCATCTTTGACCACGCCGGAGACAAACGCCGCCGCTTCACGCGACGACAGGCGTTCCTTGGTCTGACCGGAGAATTGCGGCTCCTGCATCTTCATCGACAGCACGAACGCGATGCGCTCCCACACGTCTTCCGGCGCCAGCTTCACGCCACGTGGCAACAGGCTGCGGTATTCGCAGAATTCGCGCATGGCGTCCAGCAAACCCTGGCGCAAACCGTTGACGTGGGTGCCGCCCTGGGCGGTGGGGATCAGGTTGACGTAGCTTTCCTGCACGCTGTCGCCGCCTTCAGGCAACCACAGCAGTGCCCAGTCAACGGCTTCTTTATTACCGGCCAGGCTGCCGCAGAACGGCTCGTTGGGCAGGCGTTCGAAGTCGCTGACAGAGTCTTCGAGGTAGGAACGCAGGCCGTCTTCGTAATGCCACTCGACCTTCTCGCCGGTGCCTTTGTCTTCAAAGCTGACCAGCAAACCCGGGCACAGAACGGCCTTGGCCTTGAGCACATGCTTGAGGCGGCTGATGGAGAATTTGGGTGAATCGAAGTATTTCGGGTCCGGCGCGAAGTACACGCTGGTGCCGGTGTTGCGCTTGCCAACGCTGCCGATCACTTCCAGGTCGGTGGCTTTGTAGCCATCGGCGAAGGTCATCTGGTACTCGTTTCCGTCGCGCTTGACCTTGACCCTGACCTGCGTGGACAGGGCGTTGACCACGGAAATACCCACACCGTGCAAGCCACCGGAAAACTGGTAGTTCTTGTTGGAGAACTTGCCGCCGGCGTGCAGCTTGGTGAGGATCAGCTCGACGCCCGACACCCCCTCTTCGGGGTGGATGTCCACCGGCATGCCGCGACCATCGTCGGACACTTCCAGGGAATGGTCGGCGTGCAAGATGACTTGTACCGACTTGGCATGCCCCGCCAAGGCTTCGTCGACGCTGTTGTCGATGACTTCCTGGGCAAGGTGGTTCGGCCGGCTGGTGTCGGTGTACATGCCTGGGCGTTTACGCACCGGGTCGAGGCCCGAGAGGACTTCGATGGCGTCGGCGTTATAAGAGCTAGCGCTGGGAGTGGCCATGGGGTCTCGTCGTGAGTCGTTCGATTAAAAAGTAACCTGCGGCTTTACAGGGCTGCAAAGTCGAAGGATTGATACTGATCTGCACCAATGCCGGCAAAGCTCAACATCGCCGGCAGTTGCTGGGCGAACCCTTGGTAGCCATGGTCGCCACCGGCCTGGATGCGCAAGGCACAGGCCCGGTAATACTGTTGGGCGAGGCGATAATCCAGGGTTTCATCCCCGGTCTGCAACCACACCTGATAACGCGCGGCGTCCTGCGGGGCTGGCACTTCCAGTTCGTCCAGGGCCGCGACGTGGTCGTGGGTCAGCTCCCAGGTTTCATCGGTGTAGAGGTTCTTCTGGGTCCCCAGGTAACCGTCAAACATCCGATGCGGGCTGACCGCCGGGTTGACCAGCAGCGCCTTGAGGCCATGGCGTTCGGCAAGATGGGTTGCATAGTAGCCGCCGAGTGAGCTGCCGACCAGCAGCGGCCGCCCCAGCTGCGCAATCGCTTCTTCCAATTGAACAATTGCCTGGCGCGGGTGGTGATGCAGGGCCGGCACGCGCAATTGGTCAGCCAGGCCGAGGCTGTTCATCACGGTCATCAACTGACTGGCCTTGTTGGAGGCCGGCGCACTGTTGAAACCGTGGATATACAAGATCGAAGCAGACATGCCGGGCTCTCCGTGCGTCAGCCAAAGAGGCGCAGTTTACAGGGATCGGGGTGGTGTGTGAGGCCCTCTATCCAAAGGACACAGAAGATCCACTGTGGGAGCTGGCTTGCCTGCGATGACGGTGTATCAGTCACACATTTATCAACCGGTATACCGCTATCGCAGGCAAGCCAGCTCCCACACTTTTAACCAGTGTTTGCAGCTTTTAGTAGCCGTTGCTGCCGTAATCGATGGTAAACGCGAAACCTTCGACCCGCTCTACGCCGGTCTCCAACCGCCCGTCGGCGTGCAGGCGCAGCCAGCGGTAACCCGGCGCTTGCTCGCTGACCTTGAAGTCTTCGCTGCCCGGCGCGAACTGAATGCAGGTAGACGGCGACGCCAGCAAGCGCACGCCGTTGCGATCGCGGTCGATTTCCTGATGCACATGGCCCCAGAGCAGCGCCTTGACCTGCGGAAAGCGGTCGAGCACCGCAAACAAAGCCTCCGGGTTGCGCAGGCCGATGGGCTCCATCCACGCACAGCCAATGGGCACCGGATGATGGTGAAAACACACCAGATGATGACGGGAAGGCGCCTCACTCAAGGCCTGGGCAAGCAATTGCAGTTGCTGATCTTGCAAGTAACCGGGCACCGAGCCTGGAACAGCCGAATCCAGCAAGGTGACGCGCCAGTTGCCAATGTCGACGACCGGCTCCAGCAAATCACTGTGTTCGGCGGCGTGGGCCATGATCTGCGGCTCGTCGTGATTGCCGGGAATCCAGCGCGCCGGAGCGTCGATCTGTCGGGTCAGGTCGCGAAACTGTTGATAGGACTCAAGCGTGCCGTCCTGGGACAGGTCGCCGGTGGCCAGCAGCAAATCGATCTGCGGCTGTTGCGAGCGCACCAACCCGATCACTCGCTGCAGGCTTTCGCGGGTGTTCATGCCCAGCAGCGCCCCGTCGGCCTCGGCATACAGGTGGCTGTCGGACAGCTGCACCAGCAGCGCTGGCGCGTCAGGGTTCACGGTGGATACGCTCGGCAAGGCGCTCTCCCAAGGCAATCACAGAAAAGGACATGTGGGCGATTATGCTAGGGCAGGACGCAAAGAGGAAAGACGCAGTTCACATCTACCGCACGACTTCAAACTCATGGCCCAGGGCCAGGCAGTGGCTCAGCCATTCACCGAGGAACACATTGAGCTGTGCTTTCTCATCGGGTTGGTGCATGAACACGTTCGGGTAAGGATAGATGCTGCGAAAGCGTCGTGCATGTTCGGCGCTGATCACTTCGGCCATGCGCGCATCGTGGTAGACCTGCACCTCCAACTGCGGCACCGGCAGCCACGGCAGGCTGTGCTCCTGGCGCACGCGCAGGGTGGTGGTGTACGGGCAGTTGACGATGACTTCAAGGGTCAGCACGCCAAGCATCTGGTCGCCGTGGGTCACGGCAATACGCCGTGCCTCGGGGGTGTGGCGCATGTCGGGCAGCAAGCGCATCAGCCGCGCATAGTTGGCCTCACAGGCGGCTTGCAACCCGATCAAGTCAACGCGATATCGTTCCCGTGCCTTTACTGCCATAACCCCCTCACTTCCGCGCGATTAAGCGCAAGCCATTGCAGGGCGATAATGCTGGCTGCGTTGGAAATTTTGCCGTCACGCACCGCTTGCAAGGCATCTTCAAAGGCCCAGGTGGTGACGCGGATATCTTCTGCCTCTTCTTCCAGTCCATGGACGCCACCGGCCCCGGTGCTGTCGCAACGGCCCAGGTACAAGTGGACAAATTCGGTACTGCCACCGGGCGATGGGAAATATTGGGTGATTGGCCACAGCGCAGAGAATGTCAGCCCAGCTTCCTCCTCGGCTTCTCGGTGTGCAACCTCCTCCGGCGCTTCATCCTTGTCGATCAGGCCGGCAACCATTTCTATCAGCCACGGGTTGTCGGTACGGCCCATGGCGCCCACGCGGAACTGCTCGATCAGCACCACTTCATCGCGCTGCGGGTCATATGGCAACACGCACACCGCGTCGTGCCGAACAAAGACTTCACGGTTGATCACCCGGCTCATGCCGCCGTCGAATTTCTCATGGCGCAGCTGCACGCGATCAAGCTTGTAGAAGCCCTTGTAGGCATTGTCGCGCTGAACAATTTCGATTTTGTTCGGCGTCGATTTGGCAATGTCCGTCATATTCTTCCTCGTTTACGCGGGTGCAATTCGCGCCATCCTAACGCGCCCTTGCCACTTGATGCAGCCCCTTTCCAGTTGCCGGGATAGACGGCGGAGGTCAAACTCACTCTAATCAGCTTAGTGGCGAACTGACGGCTCTGTTCGCAGTCGAAGCGCTACTCTTTTTCGCTTTCCATCGATTTCCGAAGGACGCACATGTCGCTTTTAAAAATCGCCTCCGTGGCTTGTATTGCCTTGACCCTGGGTGCCTGCCAGAGCCTGTTCCAGCCCAGCTACCTGAAGCCGCTGGACACCAAATCGGACGCCTCCGAACAGATCAAACCCGGCTGCGGCAGCCCTGACTGCCCGCTGGTGAACATTGATACCGTGCACTTCCCCAGCGAGCCGCAGCTCGACACGATTGTGGAGCAACGCCTGCTGCAAATGACCCGCACCACGCCCGGCGCCAGCGTGCCGCCGACGCTGAATGCCTACCGGGACAAGTTCCTGCGCGAATCGCCGGACCGCAACAGCATGTACTTGCAGGCCAAGGTACGTGACCAGCATGACGGACTGGTGATCATTGAAGTTTCGAGCTACCTGGACACCGGAGCCGCCCACGGTGAGCCCGGCCGTGGCTTCATCAACTATTCACGCCTGCAGCACAAAGAGCTGAGCCTGACCGACATGCTGCTGCCGGGCCAGGAACAGGCGTTCTGGAACACCGCGAAAGTCGCCCACAATAGCTGGCTGATCAATTCGCAGATGGACCGCGACCCGGAGTTCGTCAAGAACTGGCCGTTCCAGAAAACCCCGAACGTGGCCTTGACCAGCGACGGCGTGGTGCTCAAGTACAACGTGGCCACCATCGGCCCTTACGCATTGGGGCTGATCGAAATGACCATCCCCTATGCGCGTCTGACGGGCGTGCTCAAGCCTGAACTGATGCCCGCGCGCCACTGAAGACCCGGCCCAATATCAACTGCAACAGCCCTGCCAGCACCAGTGCCGGCAGGGTCGCGCCGATATCCGGATACAGGTTGGCCAGCACGTGATACGTGGCAATGCCACCCAGCCAGGCCACCAGCGCCGCCCAGTGCAGGTTGCCAACTGAACCCTGGCCACGGCGGCGCAGGATAAAGTGATCCACCAGCACCACGCCGAACAGCGGCGCGAACACCGAGCCGATCAGCAACAGGAAGTTCTGGTATTGCGCCAACGGCGCGAAGCAGGCGATCAGCGTGCAGATAACGCCGATGGCCAACGCCAGGTGTTCGACCTTCCAACGCAGCAAAATCCCGCTGGAGACTGCCGCCGAGTGAATATCGGCAAAGGCGTTTTCCGACTCGTCCAACAGGATCAGCAAAAGCGGAATGCCCAGACCCGCACCGGCCAGCGCCAGCAACAGCGCATTCACCTCTCCACTGGGCGCAAACGCCAGGGTATAGGCCACCCCCAAACTCATCAGCCAGAAATTGCCGATAAAAAAGCCCAGCGCCGTCCCGCCGAATACATTTTTTGCGCGTTTGCCGAAGCGCGAGTAATCGGCAATCAACGGCAGCCACGACAGCGGCATGGCGATGGCGATATCAAAACCCACCGCGAACGGCATCGAGCCGTCACCGGGTGTTGCCCACAACGCGGCGAGGTCGGCCTTGGCGAACAGGTTCCAGGTCAGCCACAGGCAGGCGGCCAGCAGCAGCCAGATGCCCCACTTGCGCAGGATCTGGCGCACAAAAGTCAGCGGGCCACTGACGGCCAGTAACGTCGCCAAACCACCGAAAAACAGCGTCCACAGCAAAGGACTCGCCAGCAGGCTACCCTCGCTGAATGCTCGCGTGCCCAGCAAACTGGCGGCATCGCGCATCACGATGATTTCGAATGAGCCCCAGCCGACCAGCTGCAGCAGGTTCAGCAATGCCGGCAGGCTGGCGCCCTTGGCGCCGAGACTGAGTTTGAGCGCGGCCATGGCGGACAGGCCAGTGTCGCTGCCGATCACGCCGACGGCGGCCAGCAACAGCACGCCCACCAGCGTGCCGAGAAAAATCGCCAACAGCGAACCGGACAAGCCCAGGCCCGGAGCGAGCAACGCGCCGGTTTGCAGGACCATCAGGCCGATGCCGAGGGAAAACCACAGGGAAAACAGGTCGCGGGCGCCGAAGACGCGTTTGTCGCTCGGCACCGCGATATCAGGGGAGTAGGTACTCGGTTGAATGCTCAAGGGTGTTATCTCTGAGGGACATGTGTTGTTTGAGAGATTGCATTCGCGGGCAAGCCCGCTCCCACATTCGACCGCATTCCAAAGGTGGAACCCGGTCAAATGTGGGAGCCGGGCTTGCCCGCGAAGAGGCCCTTACAGGCGCCCGCAATCCCGGATCAGACCTTGTTGTACAGCTGACTACCTCCCACATCCGACCGCACTCCAAAGGTGGAACCCGATCAATGTGGGAGCGGGCTTGCCCGCGAAGAGGCCCTTACAGGCGCCCGCAACCCCGGATCAGACCTTTCTTGTACAGCTGACTGCCTCCCACATTCGACCGCATTCCAAAGGTGGAACCCGGTCAAATGTGGGAGCGGGCTTGCCCGCGAAGAGGCCCATACAGGCGCCCGCAACCCCGGATCAGACCTTTTTGTACAGCTGACCGCCTCCCACATCCGACCGCACTCCAAAGGTGGAACCCGATCAATGTGGGAGCGGGCTTGCCCGCGAAGAGGCCCTTACAGGCGCCCGCAACCCCGGATCAGACCTTTTTGTACAACTGACTCCCTCCCACATTCGACCGCACTCCAAAGGTGGAACCCGATCAATGTGGGAGCCGGGCTTGCCCGCGAAGAGGCCCTTACAGGCGCCCGCAATCCCGGATCAGACCTTGTTGTACAGCTGACTACCTCCCACATTCGACTGCATTCCAAAGGTGAAACCCGATCAATGTGGGAGCGGGCTTGCCCGCGAAGAGGCCCTTACAGGCGCCCGCAATCCCGGATCAGACCTTTTTTGTACAGCTGACTACCTCCCACATCCGACCGCATTCCAAAGGCGGAACCCGATCAAATGTGGGAGCCGGGCTTGCCCGCGATGACGGCAGTGCAGGCACCACCGTCTCTGGATCAGACCTTTTTGTACAGCTGACTGCCTTCCTGCTTGAACCGCTCTGCCTGCTCGGCCAAGCCCTTGGCCACGTCCACATCCACCGCTTCAATGCGCTGGTTGGCGGCGTACTCACGCACTTCCTGGGTGATCTTCATCGAGCAGAATTTCGGCCCGCACATCGAGCAGAAGTGCGCGACCTTGGCCGAGTCTTTCGGCAAGGTTTCGTCGTGATACGAGCGCGCGGTGTCCGGGTCCAGGCCGAGGTTGAACTGGTCTTCCCAGCGGAACTCGAACCGCGCCTTGCTCAAGGCGTTATCGCGGATCTGCGCCCCCGGATGGCCCTTGGCCAAATCCGCAGCATGCGCCGCGATCTTGTAAGTGATGATCCCGGTCTTCACGTCATCCTTGTTCGGCAGCCCCAAGTGTTCCTTGGGCGTGACATAGCAAAGCATCGCGCAACCGAACCAGCCGATCATCGCCGCGCCGATGCCCGAGGTGATGTGGTCGTAGCCTGGTGCAATGTCTGTAGTCAGCGGGCCGAGGGTGTAGAACGGCGCCTCGTCGCAGCACTCGAGCTGCTTGTCCATGTTCTCTTTGATCAGTTGCATCGGCACGTGGCCGGGGCCTTCGATCATGGTTTGCACGTCGTGCTTCCAGGCGATCTTGGTCAGTTCGCCCAATGTTTCCAGCTCACCGAATTGCGCGGCGTCGTTGGCGTCGGCAATCGAGCCAGGACGCAGGCCGTCGCCAAGGGAGAAGCTGACGTCATAGGCCTTCATGATTTCGCAAATTTCATCGAAATGCGTGTAGGTGAAGTTCTCTTTGTGGTGCGCCAAGCACCACTTGGCCATGATCGAACCGCCACGCGAGACGATGCCGGTGACGCGCTTGGCCGTCAGCGGCACGTAGCGCAGCAGCACGCCGGCGTGGATGGTGAAGTAGTCGACGCCCTGCTCGGCCTGTTCGATCAGGGTGTCGCGGAACAGCTCCCAGGTCAGGTCTTCAGCGGCGCCGCCGACTTTTTCCAGGGCCTGGTAGATTGGCACGGTACCGATCGGCACCGGCGAGTTGCGGATGATCCATTCGCGGGTTTCGTGAATGTGTTTGCCGGTGGACAAGTCCATGACGGTGTCCGAACCCCAGCGAATGCCCCAGGTCAGTTTCGCCACTTCTTCTTCGATGGACGAACCCAATGCGCTGTTGCCGATATTGCCGTTGATCTTCACCAGGAAGTTACGGCCGATGATCATCGGTTCCAGTTCGGTGTGGTTGATGTTGGCCGGGATGATCGCGCGGCCACGGGCGATTTCTTCGCGCACAAATTCGGGGGTGATGATTTTCGGCACGCTGGCGCCGAAGCTGTGGCCGGCGTGTTGCTGATCGAGCAGGCCGCTGGCGCGGGCTTCTTCAAGCTTCATGTTTTCGCGGATGGCGACGTATTCCATCTCGGCGGTGATGATGCCTTTGCGCGCGTAGTGCATCTGCGTGACGTTGGCGCCGGCCTTGGCGCGGCGCGGGTTTTTCACGTGGGCAAAACGCAACGCGGTGAGTTCGGCGTCGCTCAGGCGCTGTTGGCCGAAGTGCGAGCTCAAGCCCGACAGGCGCTCGGTGTCGCCACGCGACTCGATCCACGGCGAGCGCACATCGCCCAGGCCTTTGCGCACGTCGATGATCACATTCGGGTCGGTGTACGGGCCGGAGGTGTCGTAGACCACCACGGGCGCGTTGATTTCGCCGCCGAAGTCGGTGGGGGTCACGTCCAGGCTGACCTCGCGCATCGGCACACGAATGTCCGGACGAGTGCCTTGCACGTAGATTTTTTGTGAGCGGGTAAACGGCTGCACGGAGCCGGAGTCGACCTTGGCCGATTCACTCAAGTGCACGGTGTTTTTCAGTTTTGTACTTTTTATATCTGTGCTCATCACGGGCTCTCCAACTATCCAGGCGGTGGATTTTTGTCGGAGCGAACCTGTGACGGATGGACGCACTGAAACCAGTGCTGTGCAAGGCACGAGGGCTGTTCGATTGTCGAACAACATCCCGGACGAAGCACAAGAGGACTCGCCGGGTGACGAGAAATCTTGTTCCCTACGCAGGCGCTAACCTGATCAGGTTCAACGGGATCCGGTATTTACCGATCTCAGCCTTCCAACAAGGCACCCCGACAAGAACGCGGCCAGTCTAGACCATGGCGTGGGCAAATTGCCAATGGCGGTGCATTCAGCGTGATGAATGGCGTGATTGCGGGATTGTTGCGCCGGGTCAGCAACACTACACTCGGTTGCCGCCACAATGGCTTGACGCCAGAAATGGCCAGCCTTAGCCTTGGGCGCTAAATTATCGCCGTAATATTCACACTAGGGATCGCCTCATGCTGCGCAAACTCTCACTGGCTCTTGCCGTGTCTTGTGCGACCAATGGAATGGTCTGGGCAGCTGAAGCGCCCTTGTCCGCCAAAACCGATTTGGTCAGCGTCTACCAGGAAGCGGTGAACAACAACGCCGACCTGGCCGCCGCCCGCGCCCAATACGGCGCGCAGAAAGAAGTGGTGCCCCAGGCCCGTGCCGGCTTGCTGCCGAACCTGTCGGCCGGTGCCGACAGCAATAACGTGCGCACCCAGATCGACCAGCCGGCGGCCACCGCCAACCGTGATGCGCACTCCTGGCGCGCAACCTTGAGTCAGCCGCTGTTCCGTGCCGACCGCTGGTTCCAGCTGCAAGCCGCCGAAGCCGTCAACGAGCAGGCCTCGCTGCAGCTCTCGGCCACCGAACAGAACCTGATCCTGCAAAGCGCCGAGAACTACTTCGCCGTGCTGCGCGCCCAGGACAACCTGGCGTCGACCAAGGCTGAAGAAAATGCCTTCAAGCGCCAGCTCGATCAGTCCAACGAACGCTTTGACGTGGGCCTGTCGGACAAGACCGACGTGCTGCAATCCCAGGCCAGCTACGACACCGCCCGCGCCAACCGCATCGTCGCCCAGCGCCAGGTGGATGACGCCTTCGAAGCGCTGATCACCCTGACCAACCGCGAGTACAACGCGATCCAGGGCATCGTGCACACGCTGCCGGTGCTGCCACCGGCGCCGAATGACGCCAAGGCCTGGGTCGAAACGGCCGGCCGCCAGAACCTCAACCTGCTGGCCAGCAACTACGCGGTCACCGCCGCCGAAGAAACCCTGCGCCAGCGCAAGGCCGGCCACTTGCCGACCCTCGACGCCGTGGCGCAATACGAAAAGGGTGACAACGACGCGCTGGGTTTCAGCAACCCGAATCAACTGCCCATCCCTTACGGCGGTGATGTGTCGCAACGCACCATCGGCCTGCGCCTGAACATCCCGATCTACAGCGGCGGCCTCACCAGCTCGCAAGTGCGCGAATCCTATTCACGCCTCGACCAAAGCGAGCAACAACGCGAAGGCCTGCGCCGCCAAGTGGTGGAAAACACCCGCAACCTGCACCGCGCGGTGAACACCGACGTGGAACAGGTGCAGGCACGCCGCCAGTCGATCATCTCCAACCAGAGCGCGGTGGAAGCCACGGAAATCGGGTATCAGGTGGGCACGCGCAACATCGTCGACGTGCTGGATGCACAGCGCCAGCTCTACTCGTCGGTGCGCAACTACAACAACAGCCGCTACGACTACATCCTCGACAACCTGCGCTTGAAGCAGGCGGCGGGCACGCTGAGCCCCGGCGATTTGCAGGACCTGACGCGCTACCTCAAGGCTGACTACAACCCGGACAAAGACTTCCTGCCACCGGACCTGGCCAAGGCCGCTGCCGAACAGCTCAAGGCTCGCCCCGGTTACTGAGCACACCACAAAACCAATGTGGGCGCTGGCTTGCCTGCGATAGCATCACCTCGGTCTACCTGATGGACCGAGGCGTTTGCATCGCAGGCAAGCCAGCTCCCACCTTTGGGTCAGCGTTGAATCAGCCTGTCCAACCCATCCAGCAGGCGCTTCAGTGCGCCCTGGTTGGCCTGCATCACTGCCAGCCCCGCCTGCGCCATCTTGCGCGCATCCTGCGGCAGCTCGAACAGCTGCCGTACCGCCTCGGCCAAGCCCTGGGCGTCATCCACCTCCCGCAACGCCCCGGCCTCGCGCATCATTGCGCTGATTTCAAGGAAGTTGAACAGGTGCGGCCCCATGATCACAGGCTTGGCCAGCGCTGCCGGCTCCAGCGGGTTATGCCCGCCCGTCGGCACCAGGCTGCCGCCGACAAACGCGCTGTCGGCCAGGGCGTAGAGAAACAGCAACTCGCCCATGGTGTCGCCGAGCAGTACCGACGTTTGCGCCGTCACAGGCTCGCCACTGGAGCGGCGCACCGTGGTGAATCCTTGCTGCCCGCACAGCTCGAACATCGGGCCGAAGCGCTCCTGATGACGCGGCACCAGAATCAACAATGCATTGGGATAACTTTCGAGCAGCTGGCGATGCGCAGCCAGGACCACGTCGTCTTCGCCTTCGTGTGTGCTGGCGGCGATCCACACCGGGCGTTCGCTGGCGCCCCATTGCTCGCGCAAAGCGGCAGCGCGCGCCGGCAGCTCGGGGTTGATGGTCAGGTCGAACTTGATCGAGCCGGTCACCTCGACGGTTTCCGGGCGCGCGCCCAGGCTCAGGAAGCGCTGGGCTTCGGTGTGTGTCTGCACGGCGAACAGGCTCATTTGCGCCAGCATCGGTGCGGTGAGCTTGGCGAATCGTGCGTAGCCCTTGGCCGAACGCGCCGACAACCGCGCATTGGCCAACGCCACCGGAATACCGCGCTGGGCACAGGCGTGAATATGGTTGGGCCACAACTCGGTTTCCATGATCACGGCGAGCTTAGGCTGCACGCGATCTAGAAAACGCTTGGCCGCGCACGGCAAGTCATACGGCAAGTAGCAATGCTGTACGCGCGGTTCATTGGCGAACAGCGCCTGGATGCGCTCGGAACCGGTGGGCGTCATGCAGGTGACGGTGATCGGCAGCGTCGGATGCCGCGCCATCAACCCGCGAATCATCGGCGCGGCGGCGATGCTTTCACCTACCGATACCGCATGCACCCAGATCCCGCCCGGCTGCATCACCGGCAGGCCATAGGAGAACCGCTCGCCGACGCGCTTGGCGTAGGCCGGCGCCTTGCGCGCACGCAGCCACAGACGTAAAGCCACCAACGGCAGCGCCAGGTAAAACAGACAGCTGTAGAGAGTTCTATTCATGGCGGCGGAGTTTATCGGCTTTTTCAGTCGATCGCCTGCAAGCACTCGGCAAATCGTGCGGCCAGGAAGCGCGCTGCGGGACCGAGGTGCTCGTCACGGCGCCAAACCAGTTCCACCACCAGCGCGGGCGGTGTCCATTCGCTGTCCAGCTCAACCATTTGTTGTTGATAAGTCGGGTACTGCACGATGTGCCGCGGCAGCCAGGCCCAGCCCAGGCCACTCATCAGCCATTCGGCCAACACGTAGAAACTGTCGGCGCGCCACACCAGAGGGCTGGCGGCTTCGCTGCCGGGGTAGACGCTGGTCTGGGTCGACATCAACAGTTGGCGAAACTGCGCCAGATGCTGGCAGGTCACGTACGGTTGCTTGGCCAGCGGATGATTCACACCGCACACGGTGACCATTTCCACACTGCCCACCACCCGCCGCTCAAGCGCCTCAGGGATTTGGTCGTGGTAAAACAACAGGCCCAGGTCGGCCTTGCGCTCCACCAACTTGCGCGCCACATCGCCTTGAGCGGCGCTGGAAAGCTGCACCTCCAGCTGCGGGTATTGCCCGGCCAGCGCCTCAAGGCTGTCGAGTACCGGCTGAAACAACATGGCCTCGTCCTGGGCCAGGCGCAGGCAGGCTTCCTCGCCACGCGTCAGTGACAGCGCGCGGCCATTGAGCCGTTCACACTGGCGCAATACCTCACGGGCTTCCTCCAGCAACACACTGCCGGCTTCGGTCAGGCGCGGCTGGCGGCCACTGCTACGCTCAAACAGGCTCAGCCCCAGGTCCGCTTCCAGCAGGGCGATACCGTTGCTCACCGCCGATTGCGCCTTGCGCTGGTCGCGGGCCACCGCCGAAAACGAACGCTGTTCGGCAACGCTGACAAACAGGCGCATCTGGTCCAGGTTCCACTGCACGCTCATGGTTTAACCCATCTTGAATTCGGATAGGTAATGACTTTATCCCATCTGCCGAAGCGTTAGAATGCTGACCTTATTCAAGTACGTCACACACCGAGGATTACCCCATGAATGCCGCCTACCTCTACCTGGCCATCGCCATTTGCTCGGAAGTGATCGCAACCGTGTCCATGAAAGCCGTCAAGGGCTGGAGCACACCGCTTCCACTGGCGCTGGTCATCGTCGGCTACGGCATTGCGTTCTGGATGTTGACCCTGGTGGTGCGCACCGTGCCGGTGGGCGTGGCGTATGCGGTGTGGGCCGGCATGGGCATCGTGATGGTCAGTGTCGCCGCGCTGTTCATCTATGGGCAAAAGCTCGACCTGCCGGCGATGCTGGGCATGGGCCTGATTGTGCTGGGCGTGGTGGTGATTCAGCTGTTCTCGAAAACCGCCGGGCACTGACCGCCACTCAACAGCCTGTATACTGCGCCTCTTGTCTTGAACACTGAGGTCGCCGATGCCATCCGTTATTTCCACCGACGTTCTGATTGTCGGCGCCGGGGTTGCTGGCCTCTGGCTTAACGCGCGCCTGCGCCGCCAGGGGTTTTCCACGGTGTTGGTGGAAAGCGCCACGCTGGGCGGCGGGCAAAGCGTGAAGTCCCAGGGGATCATCCACGGCGGCGCGAAATACGCCCTGCACGGCGCGCTCACCGGCGCGTCCGAAGCGATTGCCGACATGCCGCGCCGCTGGCGCGAGGCGTTGGCGGGTGATGGCGAACTCGACCTGTCCGGCGTGCGCCTGCTGTCCGAAGCCCATTACCTGTGGTCGCCCGGCACACTCGCCGGCAACCTCACCAGCTTCTTCGCCAGCAAGGCCGTGCGTGGCCGTGTCGACCAGGTCAAGGGCGACGAATTGCCGCCGGCCCTGCAGGACCGTCGCTTCAAGGGCAAGGTCTACCGCCTGGCCGAGCTGGTGGTCGACGTGCCGAGCCTGATCGAGCGTCTGGCCCAACTGGCGGGTGACGGTTTGCTCGCCGGCCAGCACATCGAACCGCTGCGCGATGGCAATAGCCTGGTGGGTTTGAAGGTTGACGGCCGTGAGATTCGCGCCCAGCGCATCGTGCTCAGTGCCGGTGGCGGCACGGCTGATTTGCTCAGCGCCCTGGGCCTGAGCCAGCCCGCCATGCAAAAGCGCCCGCTGCATATGATCATCGCCAAGGGCCCGGGCTTGAAGCCGCTGTATGCGCACTGCCTGGGCGGCGGCACCAAGCCACGCCTGACCATCACCACCCACCCGGCCGCCGATGGCAACTGGGTGTGGTACATGGGCGGCGATATCGCCGAGGCCGATGGCGTGGCGCGCACACCTGAAGAACAGATCGCCACTGCGCAAAAAGAGCTGGCGCAATTGCTGCCGTGGATCGACATGAGCCAGACGCAATGGGCGACCTTGCGCGTGGACCGCGCCGAGCCGCTGCAATCGGGCCTGACCCGCCCCGACAATGCGTTCCTTGCCGAAGAGGGCCGCCTGCTGGTGGGTTGGCCGACCAAACTGGCGCTGGCGCCAGACTTCGCTGACCGCGTACTCAACGCCCTGCAACGCGACGGCATCCAGCCCAGCGCCAACAAAGACGCCCTGCCCGAGCTGCCAAAACCAGCCCTCGGCCAGCCTGCCTGGGAGCACCTGTTGCCATGAGCCTGCCCACCCTGCACGATCTGCATCGCCCCTTGGGCAGCACCGGCCTGCTGGTGTCGCCACTGGGCCTGGGCACAGTAAAACTGGGCCGCGACCAAGGGGTGAAATACCCCAACGGCTTCCAGATTCCTGATGATGACGAGGCGCGCATGCTGCTGCGCCAGGCACGCCAGCTGGGCATCAACCTGATCGACACCGCGCCGGCTTACGGCCGCAGCGAAGAACGCCTGGGGCCGCTGTTACGCGGCCAACGCAATGACTGGGTGATTGTCAGCAAGGTGGGTGAAGAGTTTGCCGATGGCGTGTCGCAGCATGATTTCAGTGCGGCCCATACGCGGATGTCGATCGAGCGCAGCTTGAAACGACTTGAAACGGATTTTATCGACCTGGTGCTGGTGCACTCCGATGGCAATGACCTGCATATCCTCAATGATTGCGAGGTGTACCAGGCCCTGGCAGCGCTGAAAAAAGAGGGCAAGATTCGCGGTTTCGGCTTCTCCGGCAAAACCGTCGAAGGCGGCGTGAAGGCTCTGGAACAAGGTGATTGCGCAATGGTCACCTACAATCTGAACGAACAGAGCGAGAAACCCGTCATTGATTACGCCGCTGCCCATGGCAAAGGCATCCTGGTGAAAAAAGCCCTGGCCAGCGGCCACGTGTGCCTGGAGCCTGGAATGGATCCAATTCACGCCAGTTTCATGTTGTTGTTTGCGCAAACGGGCGTCGCCAGTGCTATTGTCGGGACCATTAATCCGCTGCACCTGGCCCATAACGTGGCGACCGCTGCCAAGGTCATTCGTCAACTCTGATGCCGCCGACGCGGCCGACCCCGTCGCAAGAAGGAGCCGACATGCCGCGCACGCTTATTAGAAAAAACCCCAGCAACTTTAAAACACTGCCGCTGCACGTCGAAGCCACCCCCGAAGGCCTGAGTTACCAGAGCGTGGGCATGCCGCTCAACTTCGCCCAGACCCTGCAACGGCGCAAGCCGGTGGAGGTGGCGGACCCGGAGCGTTTCGCCCTGGAACTGGCGAATCTCGGTGTGTCGGTGCGACTGACCCTGCACTGGCAAAACAAGGATTACTGGGTATTGGTCCGCCAACGCCGCCAGGACCGTGGCGACGTGGTGCTCAAGCTGATCTCGGGCTATGTGCCGGCCCACGAACTGAACCTGCCGCTGCACACCGCCATCCAGGAAATTGCCGAAGAATGCCTGCTGGAGACGCCTGAAGGCTGGCTCGGCGGACGCTTCAACGACACCTGGCTGCCGGCGCCCTACTCCACCGCCCTGCATTACCGTGAAGCACTGCCGTTTCGGTTGAGCCCTTTGTCGGGCGCCGCCCGCCCGGTTCGCTGCGCGACCACGCAATTGATCGAGCGCCCACGGGCCTACGTGCACCTGCCGACGGCGTCGCTGCAATTGATTTATGACTTGCGCCTTGAGGTGCCGAAGGAAGCCAAATCCCTCAGCCTGTTTCATGTGGATGAGCGACTTGAAGGCGACCAGTTGGTAGCCCGGCTGGACCGCAAGCGCCCGGACTTGTACCTGATGCCGCTCAAAGATGGCCAGCCTGTAGCAGAGCTGTACACCGTCAAGAAAGACCAGCTGTATCCCGCCAGCACACGCGGTTTATACCTGGCCGAAAGCTTTGCTCAGCAAGACGGCTGGTTGGTACGTGATGAGCGGATTCGCTGGAAGGATTGGCTCAGGCAGCAAGGCCTGGCCCAGCCTGAAAAAGAGTCAAAACTGGAGCGATTGACCGGCAAGGCGCGGCAGATGCTGCGCAAGATTGTGCCGAAGAAAAAAGCCAAGGGGTGAAACCGCTCTGATCTGGGCGCTGGCTTGCCCGGCTCCCAGATAAAGCGGCTCCTACAGTTGACGGTGTTCAGCCCGTGAGCAACCGCTCCAGGCCCACCTTCAACGGCGTGGGCTCAGGCAGCGTGAAACTCGCCAACAGCCGCTGGTTATTGGCCCGCGAATGCCGAATATCCCCCGAGCGTGCCGGGCCGTAAGTGATCGTCGGCAACTGACCCACCACTTCTTCCAGCGCCTGCAACACCTGCTTGAGCGTGGTGGTGCGGTTCCAGCCTACGTTGATCGCACCCAGCGGCGCGTCAGGCGCTTCGATGGCCTGTACCAGCACATCGACCAAATCTTCCACGTACATGAAATCGCGGGTTTGCTCGCCATCACCAAACACGCTGATCGGCACACCCTGCTGCACACGCTCGCTGAAAATACTGATCACCCCGGAATACGGCGAGGACGGATCCTGGCGTGGCCCGAAGATGTTGAAGAAGCGGAAGATCACCGGCTCAAGGCCATGCTGGCGGCGGTAGAAATCGAAGTAATGCTCACCGGCCAATTTGTCCGAGGCATAAGGTGTCAGCGGCGCCTTGGTGGTCTCTTCGTCAATCGACGCGCCCTCACCATTGTTGCCATACACCGCCGCGCTGGACGCAAACACCACGCGCTTGACCCCGGCCTTGCGCATCGCTTCGCAGACATTCAGGGTACCGACGAAGTTGCTCTGGTGAGTGCTCACCGGGTCATCCACCGACGCCTGCACCGAGGCCACTGCGGCCAGGTGCACCACGGCGCTCACGCCAACGGCGGCTTGCGCCACCAGCTCGGCATTGGCCACATCACCCTCAATCAGTTGCACACGCGGGTTGCCCAACGCCAGGTTGCTGCGCTTGCCGGTGGACAGGTCATCCAGCACCCGCACGGCATAGCCTTTGGCAAGCAACGCATCAACCAGATGCGAACCGATAAAACCGGCACCGCCGGTGATCAGGACCCACTTATCAGCGTTACTCATTGTTGCGGATCTTCTCGACAATGGCGGTGGTCGAGCTGTTCTCGACCAGGCCCAGCACCTTCACCGTGCCGCCGTAAGCGCCGACGATATCGGCACCCACGACCTGATCGACGGAGTAGTCGCCGCCCTTGACCAATACATCGGGCTTGACCTGGGCCAACAGGTTTTCCGGAGTCCCTTCAGAGAAGCTGATCACCCAGTCCACCGCGCCCAGACCGGCCAATACCGCCATGCGCCGATCAACACTGTTGATCGGACGGCCAGGGCCTTTCAGGCGGCTGACCGAAGCGTCGTCGTTGACCGCAACGATCAGGCGATCGCCTTGGGCTCGCGCCTGCTCAAGATAGGTCACGTGACCGGCGTGCAGGATGTCGAAACAGCCGTTGGTAAACACAATGCTTTCGTTGTGGGCCCGCGCATCGTCAATCGCCAGCAGCAATTGCTCAATGGTCAGCACACCACGCTCGGAGCCTTCGGAGCGCTGGATAGCCCGGCGCAATTCCGGCGCGCTGATGGCCGCGGTGCCCAGCTTGCCGACCACAATGCCTGCCGCCAGATTGGCCAGGGCCACGGCGTGGGGCAATTCCTCACCGGCTGCAATCGAGGCAGCCAGGGTGGAGATCACGGTGTCGCCAGCGCCGGTAACGTCGAACACTTCACGTGCACGCGCCGGCAAGTGCATCGCCGGGTGGCCCGGACGCAGCAGCGTCATGCCATGCTCGCCACGGGTCACCAGCAAGGCGCCCAGGTCGAGGTCGGCCATCAACGTGGCGCCCTTGGTCACCAGCTCGTGCTCGTCGGCGCAACCGCCGACGATGGCTTCGAACTCGCTGAGGTTTGGCGTGATCAGGCTGGCGCCCCGATAAATCGAGAAGTCCTTGCCCTTGGGGTCGGCCAGTACCGGAATGTTGCGGGCCTTGGCGGCCTGGATCAGCATCTGGTGGTTCTTCAGGGCGCCTTTGCCGTAGTCGGACAAGACCAGCACCTTGATGCCTTCGAGCAACGTGTCGACTTGCTCGCTCAGCGCCAAGGCGTCGGTGGCGAAGGGTTCTTCAAAATCAATACGCAGCAATTGCTGGTGACGGCTCATGACCCGCAGCTTGACGGTGGTCGGCTGATGGGCGATGCGCTGGAACAGTGCGCGCACGCCGGCACCGCGCAGGCTGTTGGCCAGGCTGTCGGCGGCTTCGTCGTCGCCGGTCACACCCACCAGGGAGGCCGGGGCGCCGAGCGCGGCAATATTGAGGGCAACGTTGGCAGCGCCACCTGGACGGTCTTCGATTTGCTCGACCTTGACTACCGGTACCGGTGCCTCAGGGGAAATCCGTGAGGTACCGCCATGCCAGTAACGGTCGAGCATGACATCGCCGACCACCAAGACAGGGGCTTGATCGAATCGCGGCATGGACAACTTCATGGAGCAACCCACATACAAAATGAACAGGGGCGCGATATTAGCACAGGGTTACAGGAGGCTTGTGGAGGGCGTGACAGAAGATGGTACGGGAGACGGAGAGCGAATCCGCCGATGAAACAAATGTGGGAGCGGGCTTGCCCGCGAAGACGGCGTGTCAGTCGACATCTCTATGACTGATCTACCGCATTCGCGAGCAAGCCCGCTCCCACACTGGGCCGGTGGCCCCTGACTCAGGTGATGTCAGCCGGTACCGGCGCATCCAGGCCCATGGCATGCAGACGGGCGTAATAGCCGTTCTGGGCCAGCAGCTCGGCGTGAGTGCCGCGCTCGACAATCCGGCCGTCGTCCATCACCAGGATCAGGTCGGCTTTCTCAATGGTAGAGAGGCGATGCGCAATCACTAACGTCGTGCGGCCCTGCATGACTTTGTCCAGTGCGGCCTGGATGTGCCGCTCGGATTCGGTGTCGAGGGCCGAGGTGGCCTCGTCGAGAATCAGCAACGGCGCGTTCTTGAGCAACGCCCGCGCGATCGCCAGGCGCTGACGCTGGCCGCCGGACAACAGCACGCCGTTCTCGCCAACCTGGGTGTCGAAACCCTTCGGCAATTGGTCGATGAAGTCCTTGGCATAGGCATCCGCCGCCGCCGCTTCAACGTCCGCACGTGGCGCGCCGGCCAGGTCGCCGTAGGCGATGTTGTTGGTGACGGTGTCGCTGAACAAGGTCACATGCTGGGTCACCTGGGCGATGTGCCGGCGCAGGTTAAGCAGTTTGTAATCTTCGATCTCTACGCCGTCGAGCAGGATTTCACCGCTCTCGTGGTGGTAGAAACGCGGAATCAGGCTGGCCAGGGTCGACTTGCCGCTGCCGGAACGCCCCACCAGCGCGATCATCTGCCCAGGCTCGGCGGTGAAGCTGATGTCCTTGAGCACATGGCGCTCAGTGCCTGGGTAGGTGAAGTTCAGGTGACGCACTTCCAGGCGGCCGCTGACCTTGTCGCGCTCAACGGTGCCGCGGTCGATTTCCTGCTCTTCGTCCAACTGCTCGAAAATGCTCTCGGCGCCGGCCACACCTTTCTGGATGGTCGAGCTGACTTCCGACAATTGACGGATCGGCTTGGGCAACAGCCCGGCCAATGTGATGTAGGCCACCATGTCACCCGCCGACGCATCACCGCGAAGGTAAAGCACCAGGAACATCAGCACCGCCATGGCGGTGTAGATCACCAGTTGCAGCAACGGGGTGTAGATCGCCCCGGTGCGGGTCATGCGCAGTTGCTTGTCGGTGTTGCCCTGGCTGGCCTTGAGGAAACGCTTCTCCTCGTAGACTTCGCCGCCGAAGCTGCGCACCACGCGGTAACCCTGAATGGTTTCCGAGGCCACGTGGGTCACGTCACCCATGGCAACCTGGATCTTCTTGCTCTGCTTGCGGAATTTCTTGCTGGCCGTGCTGACCATCACCGCAATCAACGGCAGGATGGCGATCATCACCAGCGTCAGGCGCCAGTTCATGAACAGCAGCGAGGCGAACAGGAAGATCACCGTCATGCCTTCGCGGATCACCACTTTAATGGCATCGGTCGCCGCACCCGTGACCATGGTCACGTTAAAGGTGATGCGCGAAATCAGGTGCCCGGAGTTGTGGTTGTCGAAGTAGCGGTTGGGCAGCGTCAGCAGGTTGTTGAACAACTGCACGCGCAGGTCGTGGACCAGGCCCAGGGAAACCTTGGCCAACAGGTAGTTGCCCAGGAACGAACCCAGGCCCTGCCAGGCTGCGATCAGAATGATCAACAACGGCACAGCTTGCAGCAATTGCAGGTCACGCAGGAACGGTACGCTGGGAAACAGCACCGCTTCAGGGTTGGACAAACCGTCGACGAAGTACTTGAGGATGTACCCCAGCATGGGCTGGGTCGACGCGAAAATCAGAAATCCGACAATACTCAATGCGAACAAGCCGGCGTAGGGCTTAACGTACATGAGCAGGCGGAAGTATATTTTCAAGCTCGAAGGGCTTGCGCTCGGACTGGAGTCGGTCATATCACGCGGCGTTTTGAAAAAGGAGGCTGACTTTAGCACAGCTTCTCTGTTGTACTTGCACCCGGTATGACCCTCGGCCTGGTTGGATCCAGCCGACGACATTATATAGCCACTACTTTAAGATGGTCGGCTTTCTCTATTCTGGAATGGCTTTTCTGTATGCACTCCAAGCGCCTTATTTATGGCTCAAATCGCGTTTTCGACTTCTTGGTCCTATGGATTTTGCCCATTGGCTTGTTGTTGCTTCTGAGTTCATTGTTCTACGTCACCAACCGCAACGTCATGCACCGTCTCTACTACGGCTTTTTCAGTGTGCCGACCTTGTTCCTGCTGTGCCTGCGCCCGCGGGAAATCAAAGAACTGCTGCGCGAACCTTTGATCATTGCGCTTCTGGCATTTTGCGCCTGGGCGCTGATCACCGTGCTGTGGAGCCCGCAACCCACCGGCGACTCCAACCTGTTCAAGGTGCCGCTGCAAACCTTCATGCTGTTTGCCGGCTGTGGGCTGTTGCTGCACTACCGCAGCGAGCTGTTCAAACCGATCTTTTTCAGCGCCGCCGTCATTGCCCTGGTGGTGTGCCTGTTCAACCTGGTGGCGTTCGCCAAAGGCTTCGTGCCCGGCGTGAGCATGCGCATGATCGGCGGCCTGGGTGCTCTCGATAACCCACTGCTGAGCTCCCATCTGTTCGGCTTTTTCTGCATCTATTGGCTCTATGTCTGCATCACCACCCAGCGCTTGCAGGTGTTGTTGTTCAGCGCGCCTGCGCTGGCGATCATGACGCTCGCGGTCCTGGCCACCGGCTCTCGCACGCCGCTGGTTGCGCTGACGCTGGCCGCCGTGTGGATCGCCTTTGTCAGCCGCAATCGCCGTTCAGCACTGATGATCGCGGCCCTGGTGCTTGGCGCTGCAGCGCTGCTGCTGTTTTATCCTGAAGCGATTACCGAGCGTGGCAGTTCGTACCGTTTTGAATTGTGGGGCATGACCCTGCAGCGTATCGCCGACCATCCGCTGATCGGCCATAGCTACGACTCCGAACTGTCCTTGATCGTGGACGGTTACGAACTGATGGAACCGCACAGCTTTGCTCTCGGCGTGCTCTATTACGTCGGCATCATCGGCTTTATCCCGTGGATCTTCATGCTCGGCTGGGGCCTGTACAAAGGTTTCAAAGAGCGCGCACAACCGCTGTTTCTGCTGGCGTCCGCCCTGCTGGCCTATGGCATCGGCGCCGGCCTGACTGAAGGCGGCGGGATCCTGTCGCGCCCTAAAGAGCATTGGTTCCTGCTGTGGATTCCGCTGGCGCTGATCGCCGGCCTGAGTATCGCCAAGCGCCGTCGCAGCCTGCTCGGCATGCGTGTGCAAACGCCCGCACCGCTGGCGTTCGACGCCCTGCGTAAAGGCGCTGCCGTCATCGAGGAAGATGGTCTTGGGCCCAAGGTCCTGCGCCTTGAGGACGGCAGCTTCCTCAAGCTGTTCAGGGCGCGCCGCTGGTACACCTCCGGGGGTTTCAATCCGTATTCGGAACGCTTTGCCAGCAACAGCGAACACCTGCAGCAACTGGGTATCGCGTCACCGCGGATTCTGGATGTGTACAGTTTGCGCGATGGCAGCAGTGCCGTGCGCTATCAGCCACTCCCCGGCCTGACACTGCGCCAGGCGCTGCAAAGCCTGGACAGCAGCCTGCGAGAATCGCTGATCGAACGCTTTGGCAGGTTCATGGCCCAGCTGCATGAGCGCGGCGTGTACTTCCGCTCGCTGCACTTGGGCAACGTTCTGCTGATGGACGATGGTGAGTTCGGCCTGATCGACGTGGCCGACATGCGCATTTATCCGTCGCCGCTGCGCAACACGCTGCGCCAGCGCAACGTGAAGCACATGCAACGCTACACGCAGGACCGCAACTGGTTGTTCGAAGCTCACTTTGAACAGTTGGCCAGTGGCTATGCGCTGGTTGCGTCGCCGCAAGCCACGGTCAAACTCCGTGAGCACGTGCTGACCCTGGCACGCCCCGCCGCTTGACACTCGCCAAGTGCGCCCCGGCGAGGGGCGCACACTGGCGTGTCAGTCTTTTTCCAGCGGCGAAAAATACAGCCGCGCCAAACCCCGCCAGGTTTTCTTGTTCCAGGCCCGAAACGGGATCTGCGCCAACAACTCTCGCGCCAACGCGCGATTGCGGTTGGAGGTCTTGAGGAACATGGAGCTGAGAAACTTGTAACGCACCTCGTCATAGAGCGGGTGGTCACTGAACAACGCGTAAGAGCGCAGGATATTGTCGATCATGAATCGGTGGTTCTTGTACGAGTTGGTGGCGTGCTTGCGGTAGCGGGCCATGACCACGTTCAGGCCATCGATGAAGTACCCGGCATGGGTAATCTTCAACTCGATCAACAAGTCTTCCAGGCGAATCTCGGGGTCAAACCCACCGACCTTTTCCAGCGCCTCACGCCGAATCATCAGCGTGGGTGCCGGCGGATAGGGTTTGCGCTCCAGGAACATGTCGTCGAAGTCCAGGCGCCGAAACGGCACGTCGCGGCGCTGGCGCTTCTCCGGAAGCAGTTCGCCTCGCGAATCGATCAGCTCGATGTTACCCGCACAGATACCCACTTCCGGCTTGCCGTCCATGTAAGCCACCTGAATCGCAATGCGCTCTGGCTTCATGATGTCGTCGGAGCCAAACGGCACGATCAGCGGGCCTTGAGAGCGTGCAATAGCGCCATTGAGCGTATTCGTCAGGCCTTGATTCTGCTGGACGCGAAAGTCGAAGGTGTGGCGCTCCTGCAGGCGGCGGATGCGCTCGACACTGTCGTCTGTCGAGCCGTCATCAATCACCAGCAGTTCGATGTTGGGGTAGGTCTGGTTCAGCACACTGAGGATGCTTTCCTCGATGTACGGGCCGTGGTTGTACGAGGCAATGATCACCGTGACCAAGGGCTGACTTGGGTTCATACATTGTTCCTGCGTGCTTGGGCCAACCCGGATTCGATCAACTCCAGGTATTGCTGGCGGAACACCTCAATGTCATGTTGCGCCTGAAGGTATTGGTAAGCCTGCTCGCCCTTTTGCGCGAGCGCTTCATCGGACAGCGCCAGATACGTGTCCAGCGCCTGGGTCAATGCGGGCACGTTGGCCGGCTCCACCGCCAGGCCACCGGCGCCTTCAATCAGTGGCAGCATGGCCGGCACACTGGAGGCGATCACCGGCAGGCGACCGCTCATGCCTTCGAGCAGCGCCAGGCCCAAGCCTTCTGCCAGCGAGGGCATGGCCCAGATATCGAAAGCGCGCACGTACTGCAGGGCGTTTTCCTTGAAGCCCAGCAAGTGCACCCGCCCATCAAGGCCAAGGCTCTGGATCTGCGCGGCCAGGTTGGCCTGCTCACGCCCCGCGCCAATGATGGCGAGTTGCGCCGCAGGGTATTTATCCTTGAGCGCTGCAAACGCCTGCAGCAAATAGGTGTGCCCCTTGACCGGAACCAGACGGCCCAGGGCGCCGATCAACCGCACCGAAGGGTCGATGCCCAGTAACTCACGCGCGCGTTCGCGCGAATGCTGCAAGCCTTCGGCCTGCTCGATGTCGATGGCGTTGGTAATCGCGTAGGTATTGCTGTCGGTAAACCCGCACTTGCAGTCCAGCAAGTACTGTTTGACCGCCGGCGAAACCCCGACAAACCGCCAATGCTCGTCGATCCAGCGCTGCGCCTGTTTACGGCGGTAGAGACGGTCATACTCGCCAAAGCCGTGGGAGATCCCGATACACAGTGGAATCTTCAACCAGCGGTTCAGTTGCAACATCATGTTGACCGGCTTGAAGCGGTTGCACACCACCACGTCAAACTGTTCCTTGCGACAGAACTTATACATCTGCCACATGGCGCGCAGCCTCAAGCCCTTGAGCGCCTTGTCGGAGAAATCGAAGTAGACCGACGTTGCCGCCCGGCTGACCGGGTCCGCGGGCCCGGGTCGGCCACGCAAAAACGCGGCGGTGACTTCATAGCGGTCCGCAGGCAATGCCTTGACGATCTGTTCGGCCAGGTCGGCAAAATCATGGGATTTAACATTGTAGTCAGGCTGCAATTGCAGGACCTTGAAACGCCGACTCATAACTCTCCTCGATGGAAACCTGTGGCATCAACGACCCACGACGGTTCAGCCGCCAGCGCCTCGACGTACTCGCTGTCGGGCTCCGGTAACCGTGGCCACTGATTACGCTTCCAGCAGACAAAATGGAAATAGGGAAATTCGCGCTCGCCATCCCTGTCATTGGTCAGGCGACCGTTATTCCAGAACCACTGATGCGGGAAGCGATCACTGCCGTCGTGCCATTTGATCACACCGCCCGGCGTACTGAACGCCTCGGTGAACTCACTGCGGCGGCGCCAGGAATTGAGCTTGCCGACCAACTCGAACAACGGTTTCGGAAAATTCTTGCGCCACAGGAAAATCCTGCTGAACGCGCCTTCATCCAGCGCATGATGCGCCTGATCAGTGAAACGCGCCTCCCAATCCTTGATCTGCATGAACACCTGGCGCTTTCTGGCCGTGTTGCGCATCAGGCACAAATGGCCGGCGACCCGTCGTTCGTGGGTCGAAAACAAATCATAGCCAGCCAGTCGATCGGGCGTGAAATAGCGACGCAGATTGCCGTAAACAAGGTCCAGGTCGCCAAACGCCCAGAAGTCATAACTTTGGAGGCGATCAGCATGGATATGCCCCAGCGCAGGCTTGATGTCACACAACTTGTAAGCCGCTTGCGGGGCAAACGGGATGTTCAACCGTTGCGAAACCAACGCGCAGTAATCGGCGAAGGTAATGCTTTCAATCCTGACGTTGTCCGGCACGTTGCTCGGTATCGGGCAGTCGCTGAATAACAGCCAGTCAATATCGGCATTGTGTCGGCAGCTTTCGAGAAAAAACGGCATCCAGAATGGCCAGCGGCCAAAGTAAGGAATGAGGAAGAGGATGCGGGGGCACTGATTGATCAAAACGGACTCACTGTCATTTTTTGCGGGAGCGCACTGCGCCCCTCCACGTTACGTAACCTTACTTGTGCTTGATGAACCAAAAAAGTTCATGTCGCCTTACAGCCTTGCGGTAAAACTCATTTTCCCCCCAGGGTGAAATGGCCCTTGCGGCCAGCAACCGTTGAATCGCACGCCGCACGCGCCGCTTGAACGGCATCCTGGGCTGCAAGTCATGCATCATGCCCAGCGACATGGCCTTGTCACGCTGTTGTTCGGCAGACACCGGCACGCAAAAAGGCTGCAAGGTGATGGTCGAATCAAAACAGGGCGGCAACGCGATGCCGTTGCCCGAATCGCCCATCGGCCAGCGGTCGTTGTCATGCAGGTGATTGGCATAGCCGAGCAGCGTGGTCGGCTGCCACTCCAGCCCTTGCAGGGCTTGCAGCACGGCGTGCTGTGCGCAGACATGGTCAGGGTGCGGGTCGAGCACCGGATGCGGCAGCACGATAACGTCAGGACGCGCCATCAGCAGCACCGCGCGCAGATCTGCCAGCAGATTGTTCCAGGTCGGCCGGCCATCGGCATCCGCAGGCAAGGGGAGCGGGTTGAATTGGCGAAACACGCGAATGTCGCTCAACTCGGCTTCTCGTGACGCCACCGCGCGATCAGGCTCGGCCCTCATCGCCGCCAGCTGCAGGCAGAAGTACCCCAGCTGCACGCAGTTTTCCTGCGGCACACCCGCCCAACGCGGTACGGCGACACTGTCCCAGGCGCGCAACCGGCCCTTGAGGCGTGCAGCCTCGGGCTTGCCCAGGCCCATCTGTTGATAATGCTCGGCTTCGATTTCGCCGGCCGTCAACGTCACGATCCAGGGCTGCGCCGCCTGACTGTACAGGCCAAAGGCGGCAAGCTCGGCATCATCGGCATGGGGCGCAATCACCATCACCCGCTGCTGACGCACGTCGGGCTGGCGAAATACCGACAACACCGGCGTGCCTTGCACACGGCAGAACCGGCCGCTCAGGCGCAGTTGCCCAGCGAGCAGCGCTTGCGCCTGGCCGGTGAGGTTCAAGTAGCGCAAGCCGTTGACGCCGCGCTCGAACACCTGCCGATCGCCCTGTGGCAAGGCGATAAACGGATCAATAAAGCGCCCCAGCAAGCCGCTCTTGAGCCGCAGCGCAAGGATCAGCGTCTCGTCGCCCGACAGCTCCAGCGCCTGCTCCAGCAGCAATCGGCCGTTATCCAGAACAACCTTGGGTTGCTCGGTCTCGGCCGCAAAGGCGTACTGATAGTCGTCGCCGGGCGAGTAAAACAGATGATCGGCAAACCAGGCTTCATGGGCCACCCAGGCCAGAATTGCCAGCAGCAGCGGCAGCCACCAGGCCACCGCCACGCCGACGCCGATCAACACCAGCAAACCGACCAGCAGCGCCGTACGCTTGTTGCGGCGATGGCGTTTGAGCAGGGCTTGCTTGCGGCTGGGAGAATCACTCATACCTTGAACACCGGCACCGGGTTGCACCAACGGTCTTTATACTCGCGGTCTGCCCGGCCAAACGAAAATCGCAGCGGCTTGCCGGCTTCCCGCGCCTGTTCCCAGGCACTTTGCGTGTTGAGGAAACTCAGCACGCTGCCGGGGCTGAACTCACGCGTCTGAGGGTCTACGCCGCCATTGACGTACTCGACGCTGACCCACTCTGGCGCTTCAACGCGGTAAACCAGCTGAATCGCGATCGGCGCATCGTTGAGGAAAATCACCGAACCGATCAGCCATTCACGCAGCAGTTCGATCACCTGCGCCATGCGCTCGGCGCCGGTGGCGGGAAAGCCCCAGCGGCGTTGGAACAAATCACAGTAAATTGCCGCCAGCTCGGCACTGGTGAACGTCTGGACCGCACGCACAACACCGCCCGCCTCTTCCAGCAGACGCAACTCGCGGCGCTGGTTATAGCGAAATTTCTTCGAGAGTTCTTCCGGGGTACGCGCCATGGCCAACTGCTCGGTCTGCAGCTTGATGCCGGCAAAACGGCCTTCATTCAGCGCCGACAGGTAGCGCGCGCGATGACGCAAAGGGGCTTGAGCATCGGCGGCGGCCGGCAGAATCAACTCGGCATTGCCCAGGTCGAACAAGCCCTTCTTGCCTTTGCGCTTGAGCACATCCTTGGATAACGCCAAGTCCTGGCCCCAGGTCGCAATACAGGCCTTGAGTTCGCCGCCGTGTTCCCACGCCAGGTAGCGCACAGGAATCTCGGCCAGCCCGGCAAGACGCTCAACCACCTGCGGATGGGTGGCAACACTGCCACCATAACGCTGCCAGGCGTCGCTGTAGGTGGACGCGTCAACGACGGACCAGCCACGCTCGCGCCAGCCTTGGAATCGATTGAGCATCACGCCCTCGCGGTCAGTTCAGTAACGTGCGGCAGCTGCCAGAAGGCAGCGCGAACCGCCTGGTCCGAGAACTGCTCGTGCAAGCGCTCCAGCATCATCTGGGCGCATTGCGCGTGCTGCTGACGATCCATTGCCGCCAGGTGCCGAAGCCCCTGACCCAAGTGTTCGGCATCGCCGAAGGGAAACAGGATCCCCACGCCTTCGACCACTTCCCGGGCGCCACCACACGCTGTTGCCAACAGCGGCACGCCGGCGGCCATCGCCTCCAGCAGTACCATGCCGAAAGGCTCGTGATCGGAACTCAGGGCAAAGGCGTCGAAGGCTCGGAAGTAACGGCGCGCATCCGGCACCTGGCCAAGGAACAGCACCTGCTCGGCAATCCCAAGCTCACGGGCCAAGGCCTTGAGGTCTTTCTCCAAGCGGCCGGTGCCGAGGATGGCCAGACGACTTTGTGCCGGCAAATGCGGCAGCGCCAGGGCAAACCCTTTGAGCAAGGTCGCCTGGTCCTTGTCCGGGTGCAGGCGGCCAACGTTGCCGACCACCCACTCATCCGGCGACAGCCCCAACGCATCACGCGCCGCTTCGGCCGGAACCTGCAGGGCCTGCATGGCGTCGACGTCGATGCGGTTGTACAGCGTTTGAATCCGCGCTGCCGGCCAGGCCGGCAAGCAACGGCGTATGTCGTCACGCACCGCATCGGACACACCAAGCAGGCTCAAACGCTTGCGGAAAATCGACGCAAACAGCTTGCGGCTGCGGCGCTGATAATCACCAAAAGCGTGATGCACACCGATCACCGGCAAGCGCGTGCCGAGCAAGGCGATATAGATCGGCTTGAACCGGTGAGCAATGCAGAAACTGAAATTGCGTGACGCCGCGATCTTGCGCAGCTCACCGATGGCGCCCAGCTTCAGGCCACGAATGGCCTTGGAGCTGAATTCCATGAACAACACTTCATCAGAGGCACAACCGGCCGCCACATCGGGGTCGGCGACCCCGGTGAGAAACACCGTGGTCACCTTGTAGCCCGAGCCTGCAAACAGGCTGGCGTACTGCCGCGCGCAATCGAGGAACGGCCCGTCATAGCCGTGGCAGAACTGCAGGACGTGGCGATCAGCCGACCGAGTCATAAGGGTCCACGCCGTCTTTGACGACCAGGATGTCTTCCATGATCAGGTACTGCAGGTCGGAGCCGAAGAACATGTTCAGCGCGTCGGTCGGCGAGCAGATCATTGCTTCGCCGCGACGGTTGAGCGAGGTGTTCAGGGACACGCCGTTGCCGGTCAGTACTTCCAGCTCTTTCATCATGTCGTAGTAACGCGGGTTGTATTCGCGCTTGAGCACCTGGGCACGGGAAGTGCCGTCTTCGTGCACCACTTCCGGCACACGGGTTTTCCATTCTTCCGACACTTCAAAGGTGAAGGTCATGAACGGCGCCGGGTGATCGACCTTGATCATCTGTGGCGCAACGGTGTCGAGCATCGACGGGCAGAAAGGCCTCCAGCGCTCGCGGAACTTGATCTGGTGGTTGATGCGATCCGCCACGCCGGTGGCGCTTGGGCAACCAATGATCGAACGACCGCCCAACGCGCGCGGGCCAAACTCCATGCGGCCCTGGAACCAGGCCACCGGGTTACCGTCGACCATGATCTTGGCGATGCGCTTGGGCATGTTCTCGATCTTGCGCCACACCGGTTTGCTTGCGTGCTTGGCGCACGCGGCGATCACGTCTTCGTTGCTGTAGGACGGGCCGAGGTAGACGTGTTCCATCTTCTCGACCGGTACACCACGGGCGTGGGACACGTAGGCGGCGGCACCCACCGCGGTGCCGGCATCGCCGGACGCCGGCTGCACGAACAGCTCCTTGACGTCATCGCGGGCAATGATCTTCTGGTTCAGCTTGACGTTCAGCGCGCAGCCGCCGGCGAAGGCCAGCTTGCCGGTGTCTTTGAGGATGTCGCCCAGGTAGTGGTCGATCATCTGCAGGGCCAGCTTCTCGAACAGCGCTTGCATGCTGGCCGCGTAGTGGATGTACGGCTCGTCG
The DNA here is from genome assembly GCF_059862645.1 of Pseudomonas sp. MF08831. Taxonomy (NCBI): domain Bacteria; kingdom Pseudomonadati; phylum Pseudomonadota; class Gammaproteobacteria; order Pseudomonadales; family Pseudomonadaceae; genus Pseudomonas; species Pseudomonas sp. MF08831. The sequence goes on from NZ_JCBCUX010000002.1 coordinate 240,185, forward strand.
GCGATATCGCCTTCGCGCTTGGGACCCAGCCACTCGATCAGTTTTGGCGAGAAGTAGAACCCCTTGCCCTTCTCTTTGTAGCGACGCAGGCCGATGACGTTGGCGTAGTCGGTGTTGATCACCAGCTCGCCGTTCTCAAACGAGGCCAGACGCGAGAAATCGTACTTGCTGGCATCGCCATACGGCGCCATGCCCATGACCTTGAACTCGCCGTCGAGCATCTCGAAACCGAGGAACTCGGTGATCGCGCCATACAGGCCGCCGAGGGAGTCCGGATCGTAGAATTCCTTGATCTTGTGGATCTTGCCGTTTTCGCCGTAGCCGAAGAAGGTGGTGGCGTACTCGCCCTTGCCGTCGATCCCGAGAATCGCGGTTTTCTCCTGGAAGCCGGAGCAGTGGTAAGCGCTGGAGGCGTGGGCCAGGTGGTGTTCAACCGGTTCGATCTTGATTTTCTTCGGATCGAAGCCCAGTTGCTCCAGGCACCAGACGATCTTGTTGCGGTAGCGCTTGTAGCGACGGTTGCCCATCAGGATCGCGTCAAGGGCGCGGTCCGGGGCGTACCAGTAACGCTTGGCATAGTGCCAGCGCGCCTCGCCGAACAGGCTGATCGGGGCGAACGGAATCGCCACCACGTCAACGTCGGAAGGCTTGATACCGGCTTGTTCCAGGCAGAACTTCGCCGATTCGTAGGGCATGCGGTTCTTTGCATGTTTGTCGCGTACGAAGCGCTCTTCTTCGGCGGCCGCGATCAGCTTGCCGTCGATATACAAGGCTGCGGAAGGATCATGGCTAAGGGCGCCGGACAGGCCAAGAATCGTCAATGCCACAGGGGTCTAGCCTCTTTTAGTCTGCATGCAGGCGGGTTGCGCCTGAAAAAAGTGTGCCTCTCGCCTGGACGAGAAACAGCTAAAGGGCGGGATTATAGCGTAAACACGCCACGTGATGATCTAGGGAATGTGGCGACCGGTTGTCACTGCGCCTAGCGGTAGATCTCAATGCTGCCGTCCTTGTTCTGGCGGTAGATCGTGTAGGGCAGCACCAGCGTGTCCATTACACCGGAGGCAATCGCCTCAATGGCAATGACCGGGAACGCATTGCTTTCGCGCGGTGGAAAGGTTGGGTTGTTGATGCCTTTTTCAGGCTGGGGCTCGCTGTTCAAGTAACAAAACCCGTAGATCACGCCGCTGTAGATACGCGGCACGCTTTCGCAGTGGCTGTGCGCATCCTTGAGGCTCTGGCTGGCCACAGCGTCCGGGCGAAACACGGTATTGATGGTGCCGCAGCCGGTGAGCAGTGCGAGCGTCAGCATCCATGGAAGGGTGAAACCACGATTCATAGACAACTCCATTTGTCATGGCCAGCTTATGCACAGCCTCGCTCAAGAACCGCCAGGGCGCCAATAGACGCTGATGTTGCCGTCGTTTGCCTGGCGATAAATCGTGTAGGGCAACACAACGGTATCGGCAACGCCGGACGCTGCAATGTCCAGCAGCACGAAGGGTATCAGTATGCCGGTCGGATCGGGAGCCGCGTGCAGCGCGCAGAAATCAAAGGCCACGCCACTGTAAACGCGGGGTATGGACTGGCAGTACGTTTTGATAAGCCGCAGCTCACGCGCGGTGTCGCCGTCTTTGCGGATGACGCTGTTGACGGTCCCACAACCGCCCACCAGCAGTGCGGCAATACCCATTGCAGCCGTGATTTTCATTGTGTTTGTCCTGTGATCGCCAACGGCCGGCCACGCTATCAGCGAAAGGTCGGATCCCCCACCCAAGCGCATCGCCAAATTGCGTGCGAAAAATCCGAAATGGCAAAAACTCAGCATTTCACTAAACTCGCGCCCTTTTGCGCGTTTATGTCTTATGCGCCACGGATTCGGGCTGCCCCATGAAAACCCTTGCTCGCCTCACCCTATTGCTGCCAAGCCTGTTCACCTTGTGCGACACCGCCCGGGCTGAAGACGCAGCGCTGGTCCTCGACCCCAGCGTGGTAACCGGTTCACGCAGCGCCAGCCCAACGTTCGACCTTCCGTATTCGGTCGACAGCATCAGCCGTGAGCAGATCAGCGAGGGCCAACTCGGCATCAATGCCTCCGAAGCCCTGTCCCGCGTGCCTGGCCTGGTGGTGCAGAACCGTCAGAACTACGCGCAGGACCTGCAGATCTCCTCACGCGGCTTCGGTGCGCGCTCGGCGTTTGGCGTGCGCGGCATCAAGCTGATCGCCGACGGCATCCCCGCCAGCACTCCGGATGGCCAGGGCCAGGCCGCCACGTTCAACCTCGACACCGCCGAACGCATCGAAGTGCTGCGCGGCCCGGCCGCCACGCTGTATGGCAGCAATGCCGGCGGCGTGATCCAGATGTTCTCGCGCGATGGCGAAGGCCCGCCGCGCATCGGCGCCGAAACGCTGGTGGGCAGTGACGGCCTGAACAAGAACCACCTGACGGCCGAAGGCGCGGCGAATGGCGCCGGTTTTGTACTCGACGCCTCGCGCATGGACACCGACGGCTACCGCGACCACAGCAGTGCCCGTCGTGACCAGACCTTTGCCAAGCTGAATGTCCAACCCGATGACGACAGCAAACTGGCACTGATCTACAGCAGCCTGGAGCAAAACGGCACGCAAGACCCGCTGGGCCAGACCTGGGCCGCGTACAAGGCGGACCCGCGCTCGGTAGCACCGGCCGCGCTGCAGTACAACACGCGAAAAAGCATCGATCATCAGCAATTGGGCCTGAATTACGAGCGCTATATCGGTGATGCCACGCTGCAGGTGAATGCGTATACAGGGCGGCGCAGTGTGATTCAGTACCTGTCGATTCCCGGCGGAACGGCGTCAGACAAACGCGGCGGCGTGGTGAACTTCGACCGCACATTCTACGGCGGCTCCGTCCACTGGCTGCAGCCGATCACCAGCGTTCCCGGCGACCTGACCCTGATCACCGGCCTCGACTACGACCGCAGCCAGGATGATCGCCAAGGCTACTCCAACACCCTCAACGGCGTGCACGGCGTCAAAGGCGCGCTGGGCCGCGATGAAATCGACACCGCCACCAGCCTCGACCCGTTCGTGCAGGCCAACTGGCTGCTGGGCGACTGGACCCTGCAAGCCGGCCTGCGTCACAGCACCATGAAGATGGACGTGGACGACCACTTCCTCAGCGACGGCAACGACAGCGGCAACAAGACCTACCAGAAGAACACCCCGTCAGTGAGCGTGATGTATGCGTTCACGCCGGACCTGCATGGCTATGTGAGCGCAGGCAGAGGGTTTGAAACCCCGACCCAGGCGGAGTCGGCGTATTCCAGCAGCTCGAACGGCTTCAATTTCGCGCTCAAGCCGTCGGTCAGCAAGCAGTATGAAATGGGGCTCAAGGCCCGGATTGGCCAGGACACACGCGTGAATGCTGCGGTGTTCCAGATCACCACCGATGACGAACTGGTCGTGCAGCAATCCAGCGGCGGTCGCACCACCTACCAGAACGCCGGTCGCACCTTGCGCCGTGGTTTCGAACTGGGCCTGGAAAGCCAATTGACCGAACAGTGGAGCACCCACCTCGCCTACACCCGCCTGCAAGCCACCTATGACAGCGACTTCGTCAGCGGCGCCAGCACGGCGGTCGACAAAGGCAACTACCTGCCCGGCGTCCCCCAGACCACGCTCTTCGCCGAGCTGAACTGGAAACCACGCGACTGGGTCAGCACGGCCCTCGAAGGCATGTACCGCAGCAAAGTCTACGTGGAAGACACCAACCAGCAACGCGCCGCGCCGGCCTACAGCGTGTTCAACTGGCGTGCGCGCTTCGAGCAGAAGGTCGAGCACTGGACCTTCCACCAGACCCTGCGCCTGGATAACTTGCTGGATCGCCAGTACGTGGGTTCGGTGATCGTCGGGGACGGCAACTTCCGCTATTACGAAGCGGCGCCGGGAAGGTCGTGGTACGCGGGGGCGGGGGCTGAATATCAGTTTTGATCAGCCAGCGCGGCGGCTGGGCGCCCGTCATCGCGGGCCAGCCCGCTCCCACATTAACCTGTAGGAGCGGGCTTGCCCGCGCTAGAGCTGAAGGCCCGTCTTAACCGGCGGCGCCGATCGCTTTGGGCAAACGCTGATCGATCAGCTGGTACAGCGCGCTGCTCTCGGGCCAGTTGCGCATAAACCGCGCGCGGTCCTTGGCATAAGCCGGCGCGAAGCTGGCGAGTGAACTGTGCTGACACATGGCGTCCAGGTCGATCAAGGCCCAGCGGTCTGCATGCCAGAACAGGTTATGGCCTTTGAAGTCACCATGACTGATGCGCTCACGAATCAGCTCGGCAAACAGATGATCCAGCGCCAGCAGCTCATTTTCTGGCGCATCACCGCGCTCAACGTACGGCGCAAAACGCTCGATGATGTCCGGCCCCGGCAAGTATTCAGTCACCAGGTACGCCCGGCTGCGCAGCCACAAAAACCGCTTCTCCAGCACCGCCAGCGGCTTGGGCGTAGCAATCCCCAGAAACGCCAGACGGTTGCCTTCGCGCCACGAATGCCAGGCGCGACTCGGGCGCCAGAAGCGCTTGAGCCAATGGGCAAAACCCTTGATGTTGTAGCGCTTGATCACCAGCGGCCGACCGCCCACCTCGACCTTGCCCACGCTGGCGGCCCCGCCGGTTTTGTACAGGTGGCCCTGATCCAGCAATGCATCGGCCTGCTCCAGCACCGGCAGCAAGGCGGCCTCTTCCTCACGGCGAATGGCGCGCAAGGCAAAGGCGCCACGCACGACACTGAACAGCGTGCAGTCGCGGCCAACCTTGTTCAAAAAGTCCTTCAAGCGCCAGGCGCTGACCTTGCGCACCTGCTTTTCGAGCGCTTCCAGCGGCACGGCGTGCTCGCCATTGCTCAGCAGGTAATAGACCAATAATTCTTCGGTAAAGGGTTCGAGGTTTTTCGGCAACTGCGCAAAAAACACCCCGAGGTTTTCCAGTACCCGGTTGCGCGACAGCGGCTTGCCTGCGGCTTCGACACGAATGCCGGCGCCGTCAATCAGGTACAGCTTGCCGTCCTGACGCAGCAGGTTGTCCAGGTGCAGGTCTTCCTGCCACAGCCCTTTGGCATGCATGTGGGCAATCGCCCCCAGCGCCTCGGCGAGCACGGCTGTTTGTTCGTCCGCCAGCGGCGGCAAGCCTTCAACTGCTTGCCAGGCATCGGCGAGGCTCTGGGCGCCTTCAATGAAGTCGAACAGCAGCCAGCCGCCCTCGCCTTCCTGCAAGCCATCGGCCAACAGCTGCGGCGTGGTCAGGCCTTGCTGGGCGAGCAAGCGTACGCCGCTGAGCTCGCGCTGAAAATGCCGTGCCGCCTTGCTGCCCACCAATAACTTGGCCAGCACCGTACGCCCGCGCCAGACGCCGGCGCCCACATAACGCTCGCCCGGCAACACACGCAGCAGACTGAGCAGTTGCAACTGCCCCGGGCCGGCGGCATCTGCCAGTTCGATGGTCAGCGGCAGGCTGGGCGTGCGGCCGGCTTTTTTCAGCTCGGACAAACGCATCAGCGGTTCTCCTTGTGGCTGCGACGCGCCGTCAGCCGCTCAAACCAGGCACCCACCTTTGCGCTGTTTTCAGGCTCTGCCAGGTAGGCCGCCAGCAACTGCCGCACCTGCGCGTCCGTCCACTGCGGCGCGCGGCGCAGCAGCGGCTCCAGGTCTTTGACCCGGTCACGCTGGCCGAACAACAGCGGGCGGGTTTTCTCCAGGTCGATCAGCTGCGCGGCGTAACCGTCGCCCAGGGTCTGCAGAAAAATATGCTTGGGATAAAAACAGCCATGTACCTGGCCTACGCTGTGCAGATGACGGGCCAATTGACCGCAGGCCAGCAGAATCGCGCGGTGCTGGGCGTCAGTCAGTTGCGACCACTGCTCCAACAACGAATCCAGGTCGTTCCAACCGTCCAGGGCACGGGTCAGCAACATCGCGCGGTGCTCGCCGTTGACCTTGCGCTCACCGAAAAAAGCGGCCTGCAACGCCGGAATACCGAGTTTCTGATAACGGCTGATATTGCGAAATTCGCGCGCAAAGGTGGGCTCGCCAAACGGCTTGTGCAACGTGCGTGTCCGGTAGTTGCTCTGGCGCTTGAGGTAGTAACCCTGCCCTTCAAGCTCCAGGCGAAACACGCTGCTCCAGCCACCCTTGCTGGTATTGGGCTCATCCACCGCGTCCAGTTGCCTGGCCCACAGGGCGTCAAAGGTTGCCAGACCGTGGCGCTCCAGCAAAGCGCGGTCTTCGGCCGCCAGGAAATCACTCATTCGCGTCCCTCGAAAAACTTCACCACGTGGCGAATTCGCTGTTTGTCTGACGCCGTCAGGTGCGTGCGTTGGCGGTATTGCATGTAGAAGCGCAGGCGCTGCGTGGCCGACAAGTGATACTTGGCGACCTTGTCCAGGCAGGCCAGGTCCTTGGTAATTCGGTACTTGAGCCAGAAACCGCGCCAGAAATCACCGTTGGGGCAATCGATGAGGTACAGGGTCTGCTGGTCGTCGACCAGCAGGTTGCGCCACTTCAAATCGTTATGGGTGAAGCGGTGCTCATGCATGGTGCGCGTGTATTCGGCGAGCTGGCGACTGATCACGCTGACCCAGTTGGGGTCTTTCAAGCGCGGATCTTTGCGATCAGCCAGCACCGACAAGTCTTCAGTCTTGGGCAATTCGCGGGTGATCATCGCGCCCCGCGCGTAGGCCAGGCCTTTGCGTTCCAGCCCCCAGGCCACCACGTCGGCGGTGGGAATGCCCCACTTGGCAAAACGCTTGAGGTTCTGCCATTCGGACTTCACCCGAGGTTTGCCCAAGTAGCGGCGCAGCCCCTTGCCGGCACCGACGTAGCGCTTGACGTAGTAATTGATCCCGCCGCGCGCCACTCGAATCACTTCCGACAATGGGTCGCGGGTCAGGCGCTCGCCTTGCAGGGCGAAGACCGCTTCAAGGCTGCCGAAATCATCCGCCAGGGCGGCGTAAGCAGGTTCCAGGTTCCAACCCGCCATCAGAGCGCATCCCCGTAGCGTTGTTTACGTGCATACAGCTTGTCGGCCTTGGTTTGCAGCCACTGCAACAAAGCATTTTCTTCAGCGAGGATCTGGCGCAACGGCTGCTGGAAGTAGCCTTTGAGGAAGCGCAGCTTGTCACGACGCGTCAAGCCAATGTCCAGCGCCGAGAAGTACAACGCGGCCAGGTCTTTGTCGCGCCAGCGATGACTGATTTTGTCGCGGGTCTGGGCGCGGTGCAGGTCGATCACCGACAACTTGAAGGTGTCAGCCGTCACCGGCGTATCGGTGTGCAACAGGAAGTGGCAGATGTAGCAATCGCGATGGTTGACCCCACCGCGATGCATCATGCCGGTCATGCGCGCCACTTCGGCGATCAGCGCGTGCTTGAGGCGCGGCGCGGGCGGCTGCTTGAGCCAGTCGATGCTGAAATCTTCCAGGCTGACAGTCGGCGCCAGTTCTTCAGTGATGATGAACGAGTGCTGGTCAGCCGGGTTGCTGCCGCGCTCGCCGTACGCCACCGCGGTCATGGTCGGCACGCCGATCTCCTGCAAGCGCTGGATGGCCTGCCACTCCTGGCCCGCACCGAGCACCGGCAGCTTGGCGGTGACCAGATTCTTGACGATCTCGCCCCAGCCGATGCCACGGTGGATTTTCACGAAATAGCCACGCCCATCCACCTCGGTGCGCAAGGTGCGCCGGGCTTCAAGTTCGCGGTACACCTCGCCTTCCAGCCGCTCGACTTCGGCGAAGGCATCACGCCCGGCCCAGAGGGTCTTGAACGGTTCGGCAAGCATCAACTTCATCGTTTTGGCTCCGCCAGAATCACATCCGCCGCGTGCTGCGGCATGCTGTAGAGGTCGGCCGTCTCGGCGTACGCCAACCCATTGCGGCCCCAGGCCGCACGCTGTGCAGTGTCGGTAAGCATGCGTGTCAGGTAGTGGTTGAGCTGCGTTTGATCGAACGGCTCGTCCAGCACCAACCCACTGTCGGCCTCGCTGATATAATGGGCGTAACCACACACCGCCGAGACCAGCACCGGCAACCCAGCCACCAGGGCTTCGAGCAACACGGTGCCGGTGTTTTCGTTGTACGCCGGGTGGATCAACAGGTCGGCGCCCAGCAGGAAACGCGGAATATCGCTGCGCCCTTTGAGGAACTGCACGTTATCGCCCAGCCCCAACGTAGCACTCTGCAATTGGAATACTTTGGGGTCGTCCTGGCCAATTACAAACAGACGCGTGCGTTTTTTCAGTTCCGCCGGTAAGGCGGCCAGGGCCTTGAGGCTGCGATCAACCCCCTTGGTCTTGAAGCCCGAACCGATTTGCACCAGCAGCAAGTCGTCGTCGGCGAGCTTGAATTCCTGGCGGAAACCTTCGCGGATTTCGGCGGCATTCGGCGGCGCGCGGCGGTCCTGGGCGATGCCCGGCGGCAGCAGGTGGAAACGTTCCAGCGGGGTGTCGTAATGCTTGATGAACAGCGGTTGCTGCACTTCAGAGATCATCAGGATTTCAGTCTTGGCGTCCTTGGCGAACACCGCGCGCTCGTACTCGGCAAAGTGGCGGTAACGGCCAAAGCTTTTGTACAGCGAGTGGCGCAGGTTTTGCGCCTTGTCTTCAAAGCAGCCATCGGCGGCGTAGTACACGTCCAGGCCGGGCATTTTGTTGAAGCCGATCAGACGGTCCACCGGGCGTTCGGCCAGGTCGGCTTCCATCCAGGCGCTGAGCTTTTCATTGCGCCGATGGTTGAAGAACGCCTTGACCGGCGCCACCAGCACTTCGAAGCCCGGCGGAATGTCGCCTTCCCAGATCAGCGTGTAGACACGAATCTGATGGCCGCGCTGCTGGCACTCCAGGGCGATGCGCATGAAGTCGCGCTGCAGGCCACCGAAGGGGAAATATTTGTACAGAACAAAAGCCAGTTGCATCAGTGCAGCTCCTCAGCCAGTAACAACGTGCTCAGTCGGCTTGCCACACGCTCAGGGTTCAGGCGCGTGAAGCACAGGGGCGACTCGCGCTTGATGTCGAACCGACGCAGGTCGTCGGCCGTTGGTTGATAGGTACAGTGTTTTTGCAGGCACGGCGCGCACGGGAAGTCGCTGGCCAGGTGAATCTGGCCCTTGCCATAGGCGCCGGTCAGGCCGGGGTTGGTGGGGCCGAACAGGGAAATGGTCGGCACATCCAACGCAGCGGCCAGATGGCCAAGGCCAGTGTCCACCGCCACGCAGGCACGGGCGCCGGCCAGCACGCGGGCCACGCCGGCCAGGTTGAGCTTGGGCAGCACTTCGGCGTTTTGCAGGCCATGGGCCAGGCGCTCGGCACGGGCTTTTTCGTCGGCATTGCCCCACGGCAACTTCACGTCCACGCCCAGGCGGCCCATGCGCTCGGCCAGCTCGCGCCAATAGGCTTCGGGCCAGTGCTTGGTGTCCCAGGTGGTGCCGTGCAGCAGCAGCACAAAAGGTTTTTTCGGCGGCAGGCCGAGCAGCTTGTCGGTGCTCAGGCCGTAGTCGCCCAACCCCTTGGGCAGGTCGTAGCCCAGCGCAACGGCGAACAGCTGGCGCAAACGCTCTACCGCATGCTGCCCACGGGCCACGGCCAGCCGGCGCGAGTAGAAACGCGCAGCGATGGGTTCGCGTGCAGAATGCTTGTCGAAACCCGCTACCGGAGCGCGCACGTAGCGCGTCAGCCAGGCACTTTTCAGCAGGCCTTGGGCGTCAATCACCAAGTCATATTTGGTCGACTGAACACGCTGCTTGAACCGTCGCCACTCGCCGCTCTTGATGGTTTGCCAGATGTTTTTGCGCCAGCGACGAATCGCCACCGGAATCACCTGGTCCACCGCCGGGTGCCAGGTGGGGATCTCGGCAAAGCCTTCTTCCACCACCCAGTCAAAGCGAATGCCGGGGATCGCCCGCGCCGCGTCGGTCAGTGCCGGCAAGGCGTGGATCACGTCGCCCAGGGATGAGGTCTTGACTACCAGTACTCGCAAACTAACGGACCTCGACCACAGAGCCTTGCAACCGCTGCAACGCGTCGCTGACCGGTTGCGGCAGCAGTTGGCGAAGGCAATTGTAGTGGCCGAAACGGCAGGTACGCTCAAAACACGGGCTGCAATCCAGGCCCAGGCGCACCACTTCGACCTTGTCGGCCAACGGCGGTGTGAAGCCAGGCGAGGTCGAGCCGTACACCGCCACCAGTGGGCGATTCAACGCGGCAGCCACGTGCATCAGGCCGGAGTCGTTGGACACCACCGAGTCGGCGCAGGACAGCAGGTCGATGGCTTCGGCCAGTGACGTGTCGCCGCTGAGGTTCACTGCTTCTTCGCGCAGCCCAGGGATCAGGCGCTGGCGGATGTCCTCGCCCACCGAGTGATCGTTTTTCGAACCGAACAACCACACCTGCCAGCCTTCGCGAATCTTCATCTCGGCGACTTTGGCGTAATGCTCCGACGGCCAGCGCTTGGACTCGCCAAACTCCGCGCCTGGGCACAGCGCCAGCACCGGACGGTCGAGCATCAGGCCGAACTTGGCCAGGGCCGCGTCACGGGTCACCGGGTCGATCTGCAAGCTGGGGCGCGGGTACGGCGTCGGCAGGTCGGCACCTGGCTCGTAGGCCAGGGCCATGAAGCGCTCGATCATCAGCGGGTAGCGTGCTTTGTCGAGGGTGCGCACATCGTTGAGCAAGACGTAGCGAAACTCGCCGCGCCAGCCGGTGCGTTTAGGGATGCCGGCGAAATACGGCACCAGCGCCGACTTGAGCGAGTTGGGCAACAGGATCGCCTGGTCGTACTGGCCGACCATGGATTTGCCGATGCGCCGGCGCGTCGCCAATTCGAGGGCACCGTGGCCGAGCGGGAAGCTCAAGGCCTTGCGCACCTGGGGCATGCGCTCGAGGATCGGCCGGCTCCACTCGGGGGCGAGCACGTCGATTTGGCAGTCGGGATGACGCTGTTTCAGGCACTGGAACAGTGTCTGCGCCATCACCATGTCACCGACCCAACTGGGCCCAACGATCAGAATATTCATGTAGTTTCCACAAACGATGCGGGGAGGCTTATGCCTCCCCGCATCGATAATTATCCCAGGTTGCGGTAGCCACGGAACCGCTTTGTGTGAGAGCGGGCTTGCTCGCGAAAGCATCACCGCGGTCCGCCAGACAGACCGCAGCGTCTGCTTCGCGAGCAAGCCCGCTCCCACACAAGGCTGGTTTCCACATTAGATTGGCATCGCTCAATTAATCGAGTATCAGCTTAACCCCAGCGCCTGCCAGATTCGCATCACCTGGCGCCGTTCGTCGGCGAACTGATCCCCGGCTACCGTGCCAGCCTCATTTTGCAAGGCCTGGCGGTGCGCGGCGGAACGGTAGGCTTTATACACCTCGCGCAGCAGATGGGCATCGGCGGCGGGCATCAGCCCGACCTGCTCCAGGCCCTCCAGAATGCGAATATTGTCGGTGTAGCGCAGCAACGATGGATGTTGCGCAGACCACGCCAAAGCCGCGTATTGCACCATAAATTCAATATCGACGATACCTCCGGCGTCCTGCTTGAGGTCGAACACCACCGTGGGCTCAAAGGCATTGGCGCCGGTGCCGGCCGCCGTAGACCGGGTGCCCAGGTTGTCGCGCATCTTGGCGCGCATCTCGCTGACCTCCTGGCGCAGCTTGGCCAGGTCACGCTCACGCCCCAATACCCTGGCGCGTACGTGCTCGAACGCCTGGCCCACATCCTGACTGCCCACCAGCACCCGCGCGCGGATCAGCGCCTGATGTTCCCAGGTCCAGGCCTCATTTTGCTGATAGCGCTCGAAGGCTCCGAGTGAACTCACCAGCAAGCCGGACGCGCCGGATGGGCGCAGGCGCATGTCGACCTCATACAGCTGGCCGGAGTTGGTCTGGGTGGTCAGCAAGTGGATGATGCGCTGGCCCAGGCGCGTGAAGAACTGCGCGCCGTCGATCGGCTTGGCGCCGTCAGTCTCGGCCTGCGGGTCACCGTCGTGGATAAACACCAGGTCCAGGTCGGAACCATGCCCCAGCTCGATGCCACCCACCTTGCCATAACCGACAATGATGAACCCCGGGTCGCACAGCGTACCGTCAAGCCGCTGCGGCGAGCCGTGGCGGGCCACGGTCTGGCGCCACGCCAGGGCTAGTACTTGTTCGAGAATGGCTTCGGCAAGCCAGGTCAGGTAATCGCTGACTTTCATCAATGGCAGGCTGCCGGCGATTTCCGAAGCGGCCACGCGCAGACGGTGAGCCAGCTTGAAGTGGCGCAGCGCCTCCATCTGCTGCTCTAGGTCATCCTCGGGAATGCGCGTGAGGCGCTCGCGCAGCTCGGCGGCGAGTTCCGGCGCCAACGGCGGTTTGAACAGGCGGCCTTCGTTAAGCAGTTCGTCGAGCAACAGCGGGAAGCGCGTGATCTGTTCGGCGATCCACGGGCTGGCGGCGCACAGCGTGAGCAGACGGCGCAAAGCGTCGGGGTTTTCCGTGAGCAGCACCAAATAAGCGGAACGGCGGGCGACGGCTTCGACCAGCGGCAGTACACGTTCAAGCACCAAATCCGGGTTGGCATGTTCGACCGCCTGGGCCAGCAGACGCGGAATAAAGGCATCCAGCCGCTCCCGCCCCAGGCGCTGCATGGCGCGCAATTGCGGGCTGCCGCGCAAGCCGGCCAGGGCTTTGAGGGCTTTGAGCGCGTCGGTAAAGCCACCTTCCTGCAATTGCAGGCGAGCGGCGTCTTCGTCCTGAGACTCTTCCCACAGTGGCAGCCACTCGCCGCCTACGACCAGCTCACTCTCTGCGCCTTCTTCTTCGTCGGGGTCGGCGATGACCTGGCGGAAGTGCCAGTCCACCCGACCACGCCAATACATCAGGCGCTCATGGAACGCGGACCAATCGGCAAAGCCCAGCATAAAGGCAATACGCGCCTGATCTTCCGGGGTGTCCGGGAGCATTTGCGTCTGGCGGTCGGCGATCGCCTGGATCGCATGCTCGGTGTAACGCAAGAATTCGTAGCCGTTGCGTAACTCGGCAATCACTGCCGCAGGCAAATAACCCTGCCCTTCGAGCGTGCCGAGCACCTTGAGCAATGGCCGTTGTTGCAGGCTCAGGTCGCGGCCGCCGTGGATCAGCTGGAACGCCTGGGCGATAAATTCCACTTCGCGGATGCCGCCCGAGCCCAGCTTGATGTTGTCGGCCATGCCTTTGCGCCGCACTTCCTGCTGGATCAGCTGCTTCATGGTGCGCAGCGCTTCGATGGCCGAAAAGTCCAGGTAACGCCGATAGACGAACGGGCGCAGCATATCCAGCAGTTGCGCACCGGCCACCTGATCACCGGCAACCACGCGCGCCTTGATCATGGCGTAGCGTTCCCAATCACGGCCCTGGTCCTGGTAGTACTGTTCCAGCGCGTTGAAGCTGAGCACCAGGGCGCCAGCCGAACCGTAGGGGCGCAGGCGCATGTCGACGCGGAACACAAACCCGTCGACCGTCATCGGGTCGAGCGCCTTGATCAGTTTTTGACCAAGCCGGATAAAAAACTCCTGGTTATCCAGCGCGCGCTTCACGCCCACCGTCTCGCCGCCCTCGGGATAGGCGAAGATCAGGTCGATATCAGAGGACAGGTTCAGCTCCACGGCGCCGAGTTTGCCCATGCCGAGGATGACCATGTGCTGGGCTTCGCCGCTGCGTCGGCCGGTGGGGGTGCCGAATTGCACGCAATGGCGTTGGTACAGCCACTGGTAGGCTTGGTCGATGCTGGCGTCGGCCATGTCGGAAAGGTCGCGACAGGTTTGCACCAGGTCGGCCTGGCGCGTCAGGTCGCGCCAGATGATGCGCACTTGCTGGCGGGTGCGCTGGCGGCGCAGCACGCGACCCAGCTCATCTTCTGTTTCGGCCTGTTGCACGGCGCCGGCGATCTGACCGCACAGCTCGCCGGGTGCAAAGCCGCGGTCCAGCTCGCCCCAGGCCACCAGTTCGAGCAACATCAAAGGGTCACGCAGGCTCTGTTCAATGACAAAATCACTGGCGGCGCACACGCGGGCGAAGTCAGCCCACCGTTGCGGCGTCCATGCAGAAAGTCCATGATCGTCGTCCAGCGCGGCCACTGCGTCACGAAATGACTGCTCGGCCCGCTGGGCAAAAGGCGAGAGAATGGCCGGTAATGGGGCCAGTGTTGGAAGGCTCATGGTCTATCCTTGATCGGCGCGTAAAAGGCTTGTTGCTGTGAACGCAAGAACCACGCTCGGTGAAGGACTGTCGAACAAAGGTTATAAATAGCTGAAATTAAATTAATCTTGGCAGGCAACATCAAACTTTCACCTTTTCTTGTTCGCAAAAGATCAACAATAACGATTATGCTCACCAGCCAGACCGAGCAATCCACTCGGTCTTGTGTAGTTTTACTACTCGTATATACATTCGAAAGGCTGAAATGGCCGACGATTTGTAGTAAAACTACAGGACGCCGAAGCAACCTTCGGCCATCCAAGAATTTATGTCGTCTGCCCACAAGGCCAGTCGCAAACTTCAGGCAACCGATTCTGGTAGCCTTTCCGCCCTGGAGCAAGCCATGCAAGACCTCGATCCCGTCGAAACCCAGGAATGGCTGGACGCCCTGGAATCGGTTCTCGACAAAGAAGGCGAAGACCGTGCTCACTACCTGATGACCCGTATGGGCGAACTCGCGACCCGCAGCGGCTCGCAATTGCCTTACGCCATCACCACGCCATACCGCAACACCATCCCCGTTACCCACGAAGCACGCATGCCTGGCGACCTGTTCATGGAACGCCGCATTCGCTCGCTGGTACGTTGGAACGCCATGGCGATGGTGATGCGCACGAACTTGAAAGATTCTGACCTGGGCGGTCACATCTCCAGCTTCGCTTCCAGCGCAACCCTGTATGACATCGGCTTCAACTACTTCTTCCAGGCCCCGACCGACGAACACGGCGGCGACCTGATCTACTTCCAGGGCCACACTTCTCCAGGCGTTTACGCCCGTGCGTTCATGGAAGGCCGCATCACCGAAGAACACATGAACAACTTCCGCCAGGAAGTGGACGGTAACGGCCTGTCGTCGTACCCGCACCCTTGGCTGATGCCTGATTTCTGGCAGTTCCCGACTGTGTCGATGGGCCTTGGCCCGATCCAGGCGATCTACCAGGCACGTTTCATGAAGTACCTGGAAGCGCGTGGCTTCATCCCTGAAGGCAAGCAGAAAGTCTGGTGCTTCCTGGGCGACGGCGAGTGTGACGAGCCGGAATCCCTGGGCGCCATCTCCCTGGCCGGCCGCGAGAAGCTCGACAACCTGATCTTCGTCATCAACTGCAACCTGCAGCGCCTCGACGGCCCGGTTCGCGGCAACGGCAAGATCATCCAGGAACTCGAAGGCGTGTTCCGCGGTGCTCAGTGGAACGTGACCAAAGTGATCTGGGGCCGTTTCTGGGACCCACTGCTGGCCAAAGACGTCGACGGTATCCTGCAACGTCGCATGGACGAAGTCATCGACGGCGAGTACCAGAACTACAAAGCCAAAGACGGCGCGTTCGTCCGTGAACACTTCTTCAACACGCCTGAACTCAAGGCAATGGTTGCAGACCTGTCCGACGACGAGATCTGGAAACTCAACCGTGGCGGCCACGACCCGTACAAGGTCTACGCGGCGTACCACGAAGCGGTCAACCACAAAGAACAACCGACCGTCATCCTGGCCAAGACCATCAAGGGTTATGGCACTGGTGCCGGCGAAGCGAAAAACACCGCGCACAACACCAAGAAGGTTGATGTTGAAAGCCTGAAGCTGTTCCGCGACCGCTTCGACATCCCGGTCAAGGACGAAGAGCTGGAGAACCTGCCGTTCTTCAAGCCGGAGCCAAACAGCGCCGAAGCCCGCTACCTCAGCGAGCGTCGCACTGCACTGGGCGGTTTCGTGCCACAGCGCCGCGCCAAGAGCTTCAACATTCCGACGCCGCCACTCGATACCCTCAAGGCTATCCTGGACGGCTCGGGCGACCGTGAAATCTCCACCACCATGGCCTTCGTGCGCATCCTGGCGCAGCTGGTCAAGGACAAGGAAATCGGCTCGCGTATCGTCCCGATCATCCCGGACGAAGCCCGTACCTTCGGTATGGAAGGCATGTTCCGTCAGTTGGGCATCTACTCCTCCGTCGGCCAGCTCTACGAGCCAGTCGATAAAGACCAGGTGATGTTCTACAAGGAAGACAAAAAGGGCCAGATCCTCGAAGAAGGCATCAACGAAGCGGGCGCCATGAGCTCCTTCATCGCTGCCGGTACTTCGTACTCCAGCCACAACCAGCCGATGCTGCCGTTCTACATCTTCTACTCGATGTTCGGCTTCCAGCGTATCGGCGACCTGGCGTGGGCAGCAGGCGACAGCCGTACCCGTGGCTTCCTGATCGGCGGTACTGCCGGGCGGACCACGCTGAACGGCGAAGGCCTGCAACACGAAGACGGTCACAGCCACATCCTGGCTGCCACCATCCCGAACTGCCGCACCTTTGATCCAACCTACGGCTATGAGCTGGCGGTGATCATCCAGGACGGCATGAAGAAGATGACCGAAGAGCAGCAGGACGTTTTCTACTACATCACCGTGATGAACGAGTCCTACCAGCAGCCAGCCATGCCGGCCGGTGTCGAGGAAGGCATCATCAAGGGCATGTACCTGCTCGAAGAAGACACCAAGGAAGCGGCGCACCACGTACAGCTGATGGGCTCCGGCACCATCCTGCGCGAAGTGCGTGAAGCGGCCAAGATCCTGCGTGAAGAGTTCAACGTCGGCGCTGACGTGTGGAGCGTTACCAGCTTCAACGAACTGCGTCGCGACGGCCTGGCAGTGGAGCGTAACAACCGCCTGCACCCAGGTCAGAAGCCAGCGAAAAGCTACGTCGAAGAGTGCCTGGCCGGCCGTAAAGGTCCAGTCATTGCCTCTACCGACTACATGAAGCTGTTTGCTGAACAGATTCGCCAGTGGGTCCCGTCCAAGGAATTCAAAGTCCTGGGCACCGACGGTTTCGGCCGCAGTGACAGCCGCAAGAAGCTGCGTCACTTCTTCGAAGTTGACCGTCACTTCGTGGTGTTGGCAGCCCTGGAAGCCTTGGCTGACCGTGGTGAGATCGAACCTAAGGTGGTGGCTGACGCTATCGTCAAGTTCGGGATCAACCCGGAAAAACGCAACCCACTGGACTGCTGAGGAGATTTTTTGTGAGCGAACTCATTCGCGTACCTGACATCGGCAGCGGTGAAGGTGAAGTAATCGAGCTGTTTGTGAAGGTCGGCGACACCGTCGAAGCCGACCAGAGCATCCTGACCCTGGAATCGGACAAGGCGAGCATGGAAATCCCTGCTCCCAAGGCCGGCGTGGTCAAAAGCCTGAAAGTGAAGCTGGGCGACCGCCTGAAAGAAGGCGACGAACTGCTGGAACTGGAAATCGAAGGTGCCGCTGACGCGGCCCCTGCGCCAGCGCCTGCTGCCGCTGCAGCACCCGCACCGGCTGCTGAAAAGCCTGCCGCCGCTGCCGAGGCGCCTGCAGCCCCGGCCGCTGCTCCGGCTGAGGCCTCTGTTCAGGACATTCACGTCCCGGACATCGGCTCGTCGGGCAAGGCCAAGATCATCGAGCTGCTGGTCAAAGTCGGCGACACCGTCGAAGCCGACCAGTCGCTGATCACCCTGGAGTCCGACAAGGCCTCCATGGAAATCCCATCGCCGGCGGCCGGCGTGGTGGAAAGCATCGCGGTCAAGCTCGAAGACGAAGTCGGCACTGGCGACTTCATCCTCAAGCTGAAAGTACAAGGCGCTGCGCCGGCTGCTGCTCCAGCACCGGCTGCGGCCGCTCCTGCTGCAAAAGCTGACGCGGCTCCGGCTCCGGCTGCTGCCGCCCCTGCACCTGCTGCAAAAGCCGAGGCCGCTCCGGCCCCTGCTGCTGCCGCACCTGCGCCAAGCGGTGCTAAGGTTCACGCCGGCCCAGCCGTGCGTCAGCTGGCCCGTGAGTTCGGCGTTGAGTTGAACGCTGTGTCGGCCACCGGCCCGCACGGTCGCGTGCTCAAGGAAGACGTGCAGGTTTACGTCAAGGCCATGATGCAGAAGGCCAAGGAAGCTCCGGCTGCCGGCGCTGCTACCGGTGGCGCTGGTATTCCGCCGATCCCGGTCGTGGACTTCAGCCGCTTCGGCGAAACCGAAGAAGTGCCGATGACTCGCCTGATGCAAATCGGCGCGTCGAGCCTGCACCGCAGCTGGCTGAACATTCCGCACGTGACCCAGTTCGACCAGGCCGACATCACCGACCTGGAAGCTTTCCGCGTTGCGCAGAAAGCCGTGGCCGAGAAAGCTGGCGTGAAACTGACCGTGCTGCCTCTGCTGCTCAAGGCCTGCGCGCACCTGCTCAAGGAACTGCCGGACTTCAACAGTTCGCTGGCGCCAAGCGGTAAAGCGATTATTCGCAAGAAATACGTGCACATCGGTTTTGCAGTTGATACCCCGGACGGCCTGCTGGTGCCTGTGATCAAGAACGTTGATCAGAAGAGCCTGCTGCAACTGGCTGCTGAAGCTGCTGCACTGGCCGCCAAGGCCCGTGACAAGAAGCTGACCGCAGACGATATGCAGGGCGCCTGCTTCACCATCTCCAGCCTCGGGCACATTGGCGGCACTGGCTTCACGCCAATCGTCAACGCGCCGGAAGTGGCGATCCTGGGTGTGTCCAAGGCCACTATCCAGCCTGTGTGGGACGGTAAAGCGTTCCAGCCGAAGCTGATGCTGCCGCTGTCGTTGTCCTACGATCACCGTGTGATCAACGGCGCCGCCGCTGCACGCTTCACGCAGCGTCTGAGCCAACTGCTGAACGACATCCGCACCATCCTGCTGTAAGCCTCAAACGGGCCTCCCTTTCACCGGGGAGGCCCGGCTGCACCGATTTCCGAGCGCCACGCTCGTACCTCAACCCCGCCAACTGGCGGGGCTTTTTTTGGCCTGCTTTTTTGTCGGGGCAAGGGGCGTAGCGCCTGCGTCAATGCGCCACCCATCACCTGGATTGTAGAAACCGCTCCCGCGGCCGATAACAGCCATATAGCACTTAGCCTTCATCCTCTCTTGTCAGTGCGTGCTGCATGATGCAACCTTGCCGCAGGCGACAGTAAAGAGGGCGTGAGCCCGGCGCCGTGCGCATTTTTCCAAGCGAGTTTCCCCATGAAAAGCCAACCCGATGTCGCCCGTATGGCGGCCGAGGTAGTGACGCAGTTACCGGTGCCTTCGCGCCTCGGCATGCTGCGTTTCGAACGGCTTAATGAGGCAAGCTGGGCGCTGCTGTACCTCGACCCCAATTGCGAGCGCCAATTTGGTCTGCCGGCGGTTGAGCTGTGCGCCCTGGTCGGCACGCCCTATGCGAGCCTGATGGAACCGCAGGCGCGCTACCAACTGCACGACGCCATCCAGCAACAACTGACCCAGAGCCCGCATTACCTGGTGCGCTACACCTTGCATACCAGCGACGGGCCTTTGAGCCTGCTGGAGATGGGCGAGGCCTACAAACAACACAATCGTCACCTGCTGCGCGGCTACCTGATGGTGGTTGACGGGCTGTTCAGCGAAATCCCCACTGCCGCCCCGACCGCAGACCTGGAAAACCAGAACAGCCGCCTGCAGATCGCCCTGGAACTCAACCAGCGTGCCCAGCAGGAACAGTTGCAGCATCTGGAGCGTGTGCGCGCCCAACAGGAGCTGATCCTGCTGCTGGCACGCCAGCGCTACACCACGCCCAACTCGCTGCAGGAAGCCGCCGAGCTGATCACCCGCAGCGCGTGCGACATCTACCAGATCGATTGCGCGAGCATCTGGAACCTTGAAGGCCAGCGCCTGGTGCCGATTTCGGCGTACCACCGCGACGACCAACAGCATCACTTGCCTGAAGCGATCGACGCCAGCGGCTTCCCGGACTACCTGGAAGCCCTGCACTCGAGCCGCGCGATCGACGCCACCCACGCGTTGCGCGACCCGCGCACCCGGGAAATGGCCGAAAGCCTGCGCGCCAAGGACGTGCACGCGATGCTCGACGCGAGCATCCGTGTGGACGGCCAAGTCATCGGTGTGCTGTGCCTGGAACAAAGCGGCAGCTCGCGTGCCTGGCAGGCGGATGAGATCGCCTTCGCCGGCGAGCTGGCGGACCAGTTCGCGCAAGTGATCAACAACCACAACCGGCGCACCGCCACCAGCGCGCTGCACTTGTTCCAGCGGGCTGTGGAGCAAAGCGCCAACGCGTTTTTGCTGGTCAATTGCGACGGCGTGGTCGAGTACGTCAACCCAAGCTTTACCGCGATCACCCAGTACAGCGCCGAAGAAGTCCACGGCCATCGACTGGCACAGTTGCCGGCCCTGGAAAACCTCAGCGAGTTGCTCTTCGATGCACCGTCGAGCCTGGCCAAAAGCAACAGCTGGCAGGGTGAGTTCAAGAGCCGACGCAAAAACCTCGAACCCTACTGGGGCCAGCTGTCGATTTCCAAGGTGTATGGCGACAACCGTGAGTTGACGCACTACATCGGCATCTACGAAGACATCACCCAGACCAAGCTGGCCCAGCAGCGCATCGAGCGCCTGGCCTACACCGACAACTTGACCAACCTGGGCAACCGCCCGGCGTTTATCCGCAACCTGGATGAGCGCTTCGCGCGCGACAGCGACAGCCCGATCAGCCTGTTGCTGGTGGACATCGACAATTTCAAGCGGATCAACGACAGCCTCGGCCACCAGACCGGCGACAAGTTGCTGATCAGCCTGGCCCGGCGCCTGCGCAACAGCCTGAGTGCCAGTGGCAGCCTGGCGCGGTTTGCCAGTAACGAGTTCGCGGTGTTGCTCGACGACACCGACCTGGAGAGTGGCCAACAGGTTGCCAGCCAGTTGCTGGCAACCCTCGACAAACCGATGTTTGTCGACAACCAACTGATCAGCGTCACCGGCTCCGTGGGCCTGGCCTGTGCGCCGCTGCACGGTCGCGACCCGCAAACCCTGATGCGTAACGCCGGGCTGGCCCTGCACAAGGCCAAGGCCAACGGCAAACACCAGGTACAGGTGTTTACCGAGGCGCTGAACGCCGAGGCCAGTTACAAACTGTTCGTGGAAAACAACCTGCGCCGCGCCCTGACCCAAAACGAGTTGGACGTGTTCTACCAGCCCAAGCTGTGCCTGCGCAGCGGCCGGCTGCTGGGCATGGAAGCACTGTTGCGCTGGAACCACCCGGAAAAGGGCATGATCCGTCCCGACCAGTTCATCAGCGTGGCGGAAGAAACCGGGCTGATCATCCCCATCGGCAAATGGATCGCGCGCCAGGCCTGCCGCATGAGCAAGCAATTGAGCGCCGCCGGCATGGGCAATTTGCAGGTGGCGATCAACCTGTCGCCCAAGCAATTCTCCGATCCGGACCTGGTGGCCTCGATTGCCACCATCCTCAAGGAAGAACAGTTGCCCGCGAACCTGCTGGAGCTGGAGCTGACCGAAGGTTTGCTGCTGGAAGCCACCGAAGACACGCGCCTTCAGCTGGACCAGCTGAAGAGCTTTGGGCTGACCCTGGCCATGGATGACTTCGGCACCGGCTATTCGTCGCTGAGCTACCTGAAGAAATTCCCCATCGACATCATCAAGATCGATCGCAGCTTTATCCACGAAATCCCGGACAACCAGGACGACATGGAAATCACCTCGGCAGTGATCGCCATGGCCCACAACCTCAAGCTCAAAGTGGTGGCCGAGGGCGTCGAAACCTCCGAGCAACTGGCCTTCCTGCGCCGGCATCGTTGCGATGTGGGCCAGGGCTATTTGTTCGACCGGCCGATCCCCGGTTCAGAGCTGCTCGAGAAGCTTAAACGTTACCCGCGCGGGCCAATCGCCTGACAGCGCTGTAACACTCGGGCACACTGGCTGTCTGAATCTTTACCGCTAACTCAACCTGACGAGAGGACTGATCATGGTCTTGCGCTCGGAAATTCTGGTGAACAAAAACGTGTTGCCCACTCAAGAACAAGCTTTGCCTGGCCGTGAAACCCCGATGGCACTGCCAGAGACGCATTTCGTCAACGGCAACCCGCTGCTCGGCCCCTTTGTCGACAACGTCGAGTTCGCGATCTTCGGTCTCGGTTGTTTCTGGGGTGCCGAACGCCGGTTCTGGCAGCGCGACGGTGTGGTCAGCACCGTGGTCGGCTACGCCGGCGGCTACACGCCGAACCCAACTTACGAAGAAGTTTGCTCGGGCCTGACCGGCCATAGCGAAGTGGTACTGGTGGTGTTCGACCAAGACAAGATCAGCTACGAAGAGCTGCTGAAAATGTTCTGGGAGCTGCACAACCCGACCCAGGGCATGCGCCAGGGCAACGACATCGGCAGCCAGTACCGTTCGGTGATCTACGCGGTGAAGCCTGAGCACCTGGAAGCGGCCAAGGCCAGCGCCGAGGCGTATCAGGGCGAACTGACCAAGGCCGGCCTGGGCACCATCACCACAGAAATCGAAGAGGCACCGACGGTGTACTTCGCCGAGGCGTATCACCAGCAATACCTGGCGAAGAACCCGCAGGGCTATTGCGGGATCGGCGGCACAGGCGTGACCTGCCCGATCTAAGCACAACGCAGATCAAAAAATGTGGGAGCGGGCTTGCTCGCGAATGCGGTATACCAGTCGACATATCTGTTAACTGACACTCCGCTTTCGCGAGCAAGCCCGCACCCACATTTAGTTTTGTGCTTGGCTTGAGATCTGATTACTCAGCGATGAGCCAATCCATCTGCCACCCACCCTGGGTCTGGCCAAGTTTCTTGGACAGCCACGGCAGCAGCTCACGCAACTCCTCTTCCAAACCCCACGGCGGATTGGCAATCGCCAGGCCCGAGCCGGTCAGGGTGTTGGGCGTGTCCAGCGGATGCACCAGCAACTCCACCCGCAGCAACTTCGGCGCACCCGTGCCGGCCAGGTCCTGGTAGAAGCGGCGCAACATGCGCTGGTCTTTCACCGGGTACCAGATCGCCGCAACGGTCTGGCGCATGCGGCTGACCGCCTCCTTGAGGGACGCTGCGCAGCGCTGCATCTCGTCGAGCTTTTCGAACGGCGGATCGATCAGCATCAACGCACGTTTTTCCGGCACCGGCAGCAAGGCGCGTGGCACATGCCAGCCTTCGCCCAAGTGCACTTTGACGCGGCGATCGCCCTTCATGTTGTCCTTGAGCAGCACGCCATCTTCCGGGTGTTTTTCATTCAGCAGCACACGGTCCTGAAGCCGCGTAAGGCGGCGCGCCAGCTCCGGCGAGCCCGGGTAGTAGCGCAACTGGCCATCCGGGTTCATCTCATGCAACACGCGCATGTAGTCGTCGGTCAGCGGCGGCAGGTCGCTCTCGCCCCACAGGCGCGCAATGCCTTCCAGGTATTCACCGGTGCGGTTGGCCTGATCACCTTGCAGGTCGTACAGCCCGATCCCGGCGTGGGTGTCGAGGTAGGCGAACGGCTGCTCCTTGCGCGACATCAGGGCGATGAGGCGGGTCAAGGTCAGGTGTTTGAAGACATCGGCGTGGTTGCCGGCGTGAAAGGCGTGACGATAATTCATGGTTGCTCCTGCGCAGGGGGCGAAGTTTACCTTCTACAGGCGCAAAGGGGCAGAGTGTGGCGAGCGGGCTCGCCTCGCGTTGGGCTGCGCAGCAGCCCTGATACGATCACCGCGTTCTTTTTTTGCCAGAACTCATTGACAGGTTTTGGGGCCGCTACGCAGCCCGACGCAGGGCAAGCCTGCTCGCCACAACCACCCCTCACACCGATGACTGTTTCCAGCAGGCGCTGCGTCAACTCAACTCTGAGGCCAGATAGTCGGCAAGCGCCCCATGGCTGACATCCGCCCCGCGCGCAAAGCAGGCTACCTTGTGGCGCAAGATCGCAGGCTTGAAAGCGGTCTGCAGGTCGGGGCGCTGCTCTTCGAGCCATTGCAGCAAGTTGTCGATCAGCACGTGGGGGGACTGCTCTGCCAGATGCTCCAGCAACGAGGCAGTCACTTGCCACCATGGGCTGGTGTTGGCGGCAGTGACCGGGCCAGTCGCAACCGTTAGCGGTTGGCCGTTGATCAGGTAACGCTGAAATACCGGCAACACCTTCCCCGCCTCATCGCCGATGTTTTGCACAATCGGCAGAAATTGACCGCCATCCCAGAAGCGCAAAAACACTTCCTGCCCCTCGGGCAACAGCACCTTGGTCAAGCTTCGCAGGTGCGCGACCACTGTTTCCAGTGGGCTGGACGATACGGCCAGCCAACCCCAGTCCGTAGATTCGGTGGTTGCTATCCAGTCGAGGAATGGGCTTTCGGGCTCGATGATGGCGACGTAAGGCATGACCTCAGTCCACTCAGCATAGGCCGTGCTTGCCCAGACGGGCTGGGGCGGCATGCCAGCTGCCATTTTTCGCCAGACATCTACCGGCTTTGCGTCGCTGGCGTTACTAAGAATGACGAACGCATTCTCAGTCGTCCGAAGGGGACAATGGGTTAACCAAGTTTTTGGTAACAACTGATTCGGCATTAGATACATTCCATTCAAAGGAGGACGCAAGCAATGATTCGTCGTTCAAAACAATTTCTGCCACAAACAAAGCGTCAACAATTTCATTTTGAAAAGCTCTCGCCTAATCTAGAGCCAATCAACATCCTCCCACCCCACAAGCTCTCCTATTACAAGCAGAATAAAAATGCCAAGGACGGAGGCCACTGAACAGACACCTAGACTTTTCAAAATAAATTTGAGCATCTTCGGAAACTCAGCGTAGTCCTCAGCACTAAGACATCCGTGTTTTATAGAGTGTGCGGGAAATGCGAAAGCACCGATCACAGCCCTTATCGCCCACGATCTACTTATAGGATCCCAACCGACACTTCCATCCGAACTTATAACATACCAACTACGCCTTAAGTTCTTCCGTATCTTTCCCTTTTTAAAATAAGAAAGTTACAAAGCCCACACAGAAACAGTCAAAATAAATAAAAAAACACGCAACCATTAAGCTTCAGCAAATAATTCTTGCACCTTCAAAGGACAAAGTTGAGGCAACAAAGCTAAACATGTCACAACCCCCCATGAGCCAATGTACAACCTCATAGATATTTTCGCCTAACTTTTCGCCCCCATTGCCAGACAATGCACTTACACTTGCCAACGCCTTTACGCACGAGAGGTCCGAGACAGTTATTCAATTGACTCAGTAAATTTTATCGCTACGCGATAAAATTTTAAGTACTCTAGGTAGGCCACCCTAGAAAATTAATTACCAAGGCCATCAGCACACCACCTAATGTGAGCACAATTGCTGCTGTCGCAGAGGATACAATCCAAAACTTTAAGAGCTTCGGAAACCGCCCATAGTCATCCGGGTCAAGTTCACCTCTTTCAATTGATTTTTGAGGAAAAACCAACACACCCGAGACACCACTTAGAATATGAAACTTACCGACCAGGCCAGCGTTCAAAAGCGAGCTCCTATTTTGAACAACTAATGATCGCCCCAAACATCTGACAATTTCTGACATTCTAAAAAAAACCATATAAAACCAAATACCAACAATAAAAATACCGGACAAAAACAAGCCTAAGGAGGACATCAAAAAAATGATTTCCGAGTCACTTATCATCGGACAACCTTATAAACAACTTCCCCAATAGTTTCACCCACTTTTAAAAATGCGTTACCCCCTACAGTAGATCCCACCCCCCGACTACAACAGCGCAAACCGCCCCACCCACCCCGACGGTAGCAAAGCCAATACTGACACATATGGCCCACTTCCCTCCATTCGCTGTAAACCGTGCCTGCCCAGATGGGATGGGGCGGTAGACCGGCTGAAAGGGTTCGCCAAGCGTCCAAAGGCCTCGCGGCGCTGGCGCTGCTGAAAATGACGAAGAGTTTTTCGGCTGTTTGAATCGGGGAGTGGAATAGCCATGTGCAGGGTATGGACTGCATTAGCATAAAATAATGCTCCTTCACCACAAAATATGGCAAAACAAGCGGCGAATAACCGAGCGTTTAAGAATGTTCATTAAGCCAACCCATATACTCACCCATACACAATAAAGCGATGCAAACCCCAACCAAAACAAACAAAACGTACACCAGTGCTTTTAGTTGAAATCTAAGCCGATAAGGAACGCTTTCAAACTCCTCACGAGTAAACTCGCCGTCTTTTATATGCGTTTCAGGAAACACAAGCACCCCCGCAATCGACAGTACAAAAAAAGACCTACTGAAAACCCCGTCCCCAAGAAGAAATTGACGACCCAATACACTATTTGACTCACCTAGGCATTCCAATATTTCATTAACTTTAGAGTAAGAAAAATAAACTTGAACCAAAAATGTAAAAAAAATGAACACAAATACGCCTAACCAGCACCACATATAAAATGCGTAAAATTCACCCTTCATTACTTCCCCACCTCATAAATAAAATCTCCGACCCTCTCTCCAGCAAGCGCACCAACGGCGCCACCGGCAGCAGTGCCTGCACCTACAATAACCAAAATACATAAAATACCTCCTAAACCCGCAGTACCTGCACCTATAGCAACACACACTGTTCCTGCACCCGCTGCTGCGGAAGCACCACCTAACCAGCCAACCGCGGCGCTCCCGACAAAATTCCCTCCTTCTGTATATTTCACTCTTTGACAATTATCTTTACTTTCAACTCGACACGTTTCCTTCACCTTCAATGCGGACGCTGATCCCCCTAGCCCAATACCGATAAACCCGCCGACCTTCATATACTGACTCGCCCGCGCGACACTTTGAATATGTGTCGCATATCCAGGAATCCCACCTGACACACCCGCTTTGCTCCAATGATGAACCAAACTACGACTGGAAATCCCCAATGCTTTTTTGAGCTTTGGGTGATCGGCAATGCCAACTCCTTTGCGTACCAGAGGCCCGAGGCTGTTATCCAGTTGAGTTAACAGCTTCTGACGTTTAGCGAAAAATTCTGCACCTTGCAAATTGCCCTGAGCCTGGAAGGTTTTGACGTGCAACTTTTCAAGATCCACGAGGACGGACGTGGTCCGCGTTAAATGATTTTCCACCATGCTTGATCCCACCCCCAACGCCATCAACTCTGCGCCAAAAAAGCACCAACCTCTTGCTGGTGCTCAACCATAAACGCCGCCTCGTCATCGCTCATCGGCGTCAGTGCATCGTTCACTTCTTTCGCCGCCTCCATCAGCAATGCCTCTTCACGCGTGCATTGGCTGTTAGGCGGGTCGCTGAGGACGAGCATTTGCCCCGGCCTGGCGTACTGCGTGAGTTGTGGATTGAGGCTGCGAAACCGCTCCAGCACGATCGCACTGGGCGATTCGAACAGCGACTTTTCCAAGGCATCCCGAGACATTGCGCGCTGCACGATATGAAACCCCGGCTCGACGCCAGCAGCTTTCCCGGCAGAGGGTCCCGGACCTTTATTCCCATGCTGCGGGAGGTCGCACTGGCCGTTCTTGCAGCGCTCGCACTCTTCGCAAAAAGGTGCACTACGTTTCAGGCTGGCCACTTGCACGCGGCTTAACGGGGCAGGAACAACCGCCAGCAGCTTTTCCTTTATTCCCGGCATTAACGGCGCAGTCGCGGCAGCCGGCGCGCCGCCAAGCTGGATCGGCACGCTGCTGAAAATCCCACCCGCCGACAGCGTGATCGACTGCCCTCCGGCCTGGATTGTCACGCTCGCACCGGCGTCGATGACGATGCTCTGCCCCGCTCCGATCTGGATGGTGCGACCTGCACGCATCTGCTGCGAACCGCCAACCGTCAGGTGGTCATCCTGCTTGAGTTCGGTGAGGCGATTGCCATGGGTAATGCGCTGCTCTGCGCCTTGCAGCTCGTGATGCGACTCGCCGCCCACCTTCACCCGGCGCCCGTTATCGACCTGCACCTGCTGGTCATTCAGCACGTGCTGGGTCCAGTCACGCTGGGCACGCAAGTAGATTTCCTCGGCGCCTTTGCGGTCCTCAATGCGCAGCTCGTTGTAGCCGCCACCGCCCGGGCTGCTCTGGCTGCGAAAGATACTGCGGGTCTTGTCCGCTGGCAGATCGAGGGGCACCGGCGTTGCCGCGTTGGGCAGGCAGCCCATCACCAGTGGCATGTCCAGGTCACCATTGGCGAATCCCACCAGCACTTCCATACCGACTCTGGGTATCAGCACCGAGCCGTAACGATCATGCGCCCAGCCACTGGCGACACGCAGCCAGCAGCTGGAGTGCTCGTTGTGTTGCCCGTCACGGTCCCAGGCCAGTTGCA
The DNA here is from genome assembly GCF_059862645.1 of Pseudomonas sp. MF08831. Taxonomy (NCBI): domain Bacteria; kingdom Pseudomonadati; phylum Pseudomonadota; class Gammaproteobacteria; order Pseudomonadales; family Pseudomonadaceae; genus Pseudomonas; species Pseudomonas sp. MF08831. Next base: position 268,492 of record NZ_JCBCUX010000002.1, read on the forward strand.
CCTTGACCCGACCGTATTCGTCGCAATGGATTTCGCTGTCGGCAGGCCCGGTAACCACCGCGTGTTGATAACCGCCGATGCTCGGGCGCGGAAATTCAGACAAGGGTGGGCGGAAAATCACATCCCATGGCACGGCGATAAACGTGTTGTGATAACCCTGACGTAAACCCTCACCTGAAGCCTCGGTAACAGCCTCTTCCAGCACCTGGGGTTGTTTGCCCTGATGGGAAACCTGGGTGACCAGCCACAAATCATTCCAGCTTTCTCGCGGGTGCCCGCCAAGCCTGAGGAACCGACCACTGGCCAAGGCAGGATCATCGCCTTCACCCCGGGCGGCTCTCGAGTCCGTGCGCAGGCGCTCCAAGCCTCGCTGCGCAAGGTATTTGCCATGGGGGCGATCGGAAAAGTGGCCGGGATACTGCTGCATTTCAAGGCTCGGAAGCTGCTCGCCAGCCACGGCACTTTCCAGCGTCAGGCGCGGCTTACGAAAATCATAATCGCGCAGGTTTATCCCTGTTGCGCGGGTTTCCAGTTGCATCGCAAAGCGCTTGATCGCCGGAGTCGCCGCCACCATCCCGGAACCGGGGCTGTAGGGAGTGGGCTGTTCGGCCCGGGCGAACACCGTCTGATCATCACCGAATACCAGCAGGTGCCCATCGGGCGAATGCTGGAAGTGGTAGTGGATGCCCACCTCGGCGCACAGACGTTGAATGAACGCCAGATCAGTCTCGCCGAACTGCACGCAGTACTCGCGCAGTGGATAAGTACCGCTCAGGCGAAACTCAAAGCGGTCGCTCAGGATGCCTTGCCCGACCAACACCAGCGCCACAATCTGCGGCACACTCTTGTGCTGAAAAATACGCTGATGACTGCTGTGCGCCAGGTACTGCAGATGCGGCACAAGACGGATCTGATAACGCGTCAGGCGCCGCCCCGACTCGCCCTGCCCGACTCGATAGACCAGGCCATGCACACCATGCCCCTGCTCATCGAACCCCAGATAGGCCTGGCGATGCAGCAAGCTTTCCAAATCGAGATCGGGCTGTTCGCTGACCAGTTCAAGGTCGATACAGTAAGGCCGACTCAGCGCCTCCTCACCCTGGAAGCTGTAGACCTTGAGGTCGCTGGCAACCCCATCCAGGGTCAGGTTAAACGCACTTTGATTGGCAGGAGCGAACATCCGGTGTTTCTCTGCGAAGGGTAGGCGGCCGATTCTGCACTACGGGTGCGCCCTGCTGAGCACGCCCCAGACAAATCAGTAAATCCCTACACGCTCGCATCAGAATCTTCTTCGGACCAACCCGAATCACACGCAAAAAAAGGCCCGCCATCCGTAGGACGCGGGCCTTTTTCTAATTCAACGGGCGCTTATCACCCGACGAATTATTTGTTGAGGTTGTAGTCTTTTTCCGCCGCGTCAAAACGCTCGACCATACCGGCAGTCGGTGCGCCCAGCTTGCTGACGAAGTAGATCGCCAGGCTGGCGAAGATAAAGCCTGGGATGATTTCGTACAGGCCCAGCAACTCGAAGTGCTTCCACACAATCACAGTGACCGCGCCGACCAGGATGCCGGCCAGTGCGCCGTTGCGCGTCATCTGTTTCCAGATCACCGAGATCAGCACCACAGGCCCGAACGCGGCGCCGAAACCGGCCCAGGCGTAGCTCACCAGGCCCAGTACGCGGTTGTTCGGGTTGGCTGCCATGGCAATCGCGATCAGGGCAACCAGCAGCACCATCGCGCGGCCGACCCACACCAGCTCAACCTGGGAGGCGTTTTTGCGCAGGAAGGTTTTGTAGAAGTCTTCGGTCAGCGCGCTCGAGCACACCAGCAGTTGGCAGCTCAGGGTGCTCATGACGGCAGCCAGAATGGCCGACAACAGCACGCCCGCGATCCATGGATTGAACAGCAGTTTGGCCAGTTCGATGAACACACGTTCGTGGTTCTCGTTGACCGGGCCGGCCACTTCCGGGTGCGCCGAGAAGTAAGCGATGCCGAAGAAGCCCACCGCCACGGTGCCGCCCAGGCACAGGATCATCCAGGTCATGGAGATGCGACGCGCCTTGGCAATCGACTTCACCGAATCCGCCGCCATGAACCGCGCGAGGATGTGCGGCTGGCCGAAGTAACCCAGGCCCCAGCCCATCAGCGAAATGATGCCGATGAAGGTGGTGTTTTTCAGCATGTTGAAGTTGTCAGGGTTCTTGGCTTCGATCGCCAGGAACGTGGTGTCGATACCTCCGGTGGCCAGCAACACGATGATCGGCGTCAGGATCAGCGCAAAGATCATCAGCGTGGCTTGTACAGTATCTGTCCAGCTGACCGCCAGGAAACCACCGACGAAGGTGTAGGCAATTGTCGCGGCAGCACCGGCCCACAGCGCGGTCTCGTAGGACATGCCGAAGGTGCTTTCAAACAGACGGGCGCCGGCCACGATGCCGGAAGCGCAATAAATGGTAAAGAACACCAGGATCACCACCGCAGAGATGATTCGCAGCAGGCCGCTTTTGTCTTCGAAACGGCTGGAGAAGTAATCCGGCAGCGTCAGGGCGTCGCCGTTGTGTTCGGTTTGCACCCGCAGGCGACCGGCCACGAACAACCAATTCAGGTACGCGCCGACGATCAAGCCGATGGCGATCCAGCTTTCCGACAGACCGGACATATAGATGGCGCCCGGCAGGCCCATCAACAACCAGCCGCTCATATCGGAAGCACCGGCGGACAATGCGGTGACCACGCTGCCGAGGCTGCGACCGCCGAGGATGTAGTCAGAGAGGTTGTTGGTGGAGCGATAGGCCATGAAGCCGATCAACACCATTGCTGCGATGTAGATCACAAATGTGATCAGGGTGGGATTACTAACGCTCATAAGAGTGACGCCCTGGCTTTGTTTTTATGTAGCGACGGTCTGTGTCAGACGGCCACCCGTTGATAAGCGGATAGACGAGACTGCGTGCCGCGCATTTATGACTGGCGTTTCCCCAGGAAAGCCGCCAGCCGATGAACCGAACCTTGCAGGCGGTTGCACCTTGGGCGCGAATGCTATTCAACAAAGCAAATAAGGTGCAACCAGTTTCTTGAGAATAAGTTGCACCTGGGCGTGTTTACGCTCAAACAACGGTTTTTTGCTCCTTTTCGGAGCAAGAACGGCCGACCTCAGAAGCAAACGCACCAAGGGAGAGCGGATTCTGTTGAAGGCCGGATTTTTTCCCGATCACGATCAAAAATTTCCTGAACAATTTGGGTTGCACCCGGTTGCACCTCTGCATGCGCAAAGCTAATCTTGCCGCCAGCAGATGCCACGCAGTAGTGGCACCCATGAGGATAAAAAGATGGCAACGACCACCCTTGGGGTCAAACTCGACGACCCGACCCGCGAACGCCTCAAGGCCGCCGCGACCTCCATTGATCGCACGCCGCACTGGCTGATCAAGCAGGCGATTTTCAATTACCTGGAGAAACTGGAGGGTGGTGCAACCCTGAACGAGATTAATGGCTTGGGCAGCAAGGACGCGGAGGACGCTGGAGAAATTCAGCCAGACCACGCCCACCAGTGCTTCCTGGAGTTCGCCGAAAGCATCCTGCCGCAGTCCGTACTGCGCGCCTCGATCACCGCCGCCTACCGCCGCCCGGAACCGGAAGTGGTACCGATGCTGATCGAGCAGGCCCGCCTGCCGCAGCAGATGGCCGAAGCCACCAACAAGCTGGCCGCCTCGATTGCCGAGAAGTTGCGCAATCAAAAGAGCGCCGGCGGCCGTGCCGGTATTGTTCAAGGCCTGCTGCAAGAATTTTCCCTGTCGTCCCAGGAAGGCGTGGCCCTGATGTGCCTGGCCGAAGCGCTGCTGCGCATCCCGGACAAGGGCACGCGCGATGCACTGATCCGCGACAAAATCAGCACCGGCAACTGGCAGCCCCATCTGGGCAACAGCCCGTCGCTGTTCGTCAACGCCGCCACGTGGGGCCTGCTGCTGACCGGCAAACTGGTCGCCACGCACAATGAAGCCGGCCTCACCTCGTCCCTGAGCCGCATCATCGGCAAGAGCGGCGAGCCGATGATCCGCAAGGGCGTCGACATGGCCATGCGCCTGATGGGCGAGCAGTTCGTCACCGGCGAAACCATCGCCGAAGCCCTGGCCAATGCGAGCAAGTTCGAAGCCAAGGGTTTCCGCTATTCCTACGACATGCTCGGCGAAGCCGCGCTGACCGAACACGACGCCCAGAAGTACCTGGCCTCGTACGAACAAGCCATTCACTCCATCGGCAAAGCCTCTCACGGCCGTGGGATTTATGAAGGCCCGGGCATTTCCATCAAGCTCTCGGCACTGCACCCGCGTTACAGCCGTGCGCAATACGAGCGTGTGATGGACGAGCTGTACCCGCGCCTGCTGTCGCTGACCTTGCTGGCCAAGCAATACGACATCGGCCTGAACATCGACGCCGAAGAAGCCGACCGCCTGGAGCTGTCGCTCGACCTGCTCGAACGCCTGTGCTTCGAGCCGCAACTGACCGGTTGGAACGGCATCGGTTTCGTGATCCAGGCCTATCAGAAACGCTGCCCGTATGTGATCGACTACGTCATCGACCTGGCCCGCCGCAGCCGCCATCGCCTGATGATCCGCCTGGTAAAAGGCGCGTACTGGGACAGCGAGATCAAGCGCGCTCAAGTTGAAGGCCTGGAAGGCTACCCGGTGTACACCCGCAAGGTGTACACCGACGTTTCCTACATTGCCTGCGCACGCAAACTGCTGTCGGTGCCGGAAGCCATCTACCCGCAGTTCGCCACGCACAACGCCCACACCCTGTCGGCCATTTACCACATCGCCGGCCAGAACTATTACCCCGGCCAGTACGAGTTCCAATGCCTGCACGGCATGGGCGAGCCGCTGTACGAGCAGGTTGTAGGCAAAGTTTCCGAGGGCAAGCTGAACCGTCCGTGCCGCGTGTACGCCCCGGTCGGTACCCACGAAACATTGCTGGCTTACCTGGTGCGTCGCCTGCTGGAAAACGGCGCCAACACCTCGTTCGTCAACCGTATCGCCGACCACACTATTTCGATCCAGGAACTGGTGGCCGACCCAGTGGCCAGCATCGAGCAGATGGCCACGCTGGAAGGCGGCTTCGGCCTGCCGCACCCGCGTATTCCACTGCCGCGTGACCTGTATGGCAGCGACCGCGCCAACTCGGCCGGTATCGACCTGGCCAACGAACACCGCTTGGCGTCGCTGTCTTGCGCGCTGCTGGCCACCGCGCACAACGACTGGAAAGCCGCGCCGATGCTGGGCTGCGCCTCCAGCAATGAGCCGGCCGCACCTGTGCTGAACCCCTCCGACCTGCGTGACGTGGTCGGCCATGTACAGGAAGCCACCGTCGAAGACGTCGACAACGCCATTCAATGCGCGATCAATGCCGGCCCGATCTGGCAGGCCACCCCGCCCGCCGAGCGCGCCGCGATCCTGGAGCGTGCCGCCGACTTGATGGAAGGCGAGATCCAGCCGCTGATGGGCCTGCTGGCCCGCGAGGCCGGCAAGACCTTCGCCAACGCCATCGCCGAAGTGCGCGAAGCCGTGGACTTCCTGCGCTACTACGCGGTACAGGCCCGTAACGATTTCACCAACGACGCCCACCGCCCATTGGGCCCCGTGGTGTGCATCAGCCCGTGGAACTTCCCGCTGGCAATCTTCAGCGGTCAAGTGGCTGCGGCACTGGCTGCCGGTAACCCGGTATTGGCCAAGCCTGCCGAGCAAACCCCGCTGGTGGCGGCACAAGCCGTGCGCATGTTGCTCGAAGCCGGTATTCCGGAAGGCGTGCTGCAACTGCTGCCGGGCCAGGGGGAAAGCGTCGGTGCCCGCCTGGTGGGTGATGATCGCGTCAAAGGCGTGATGTTCACCGGTTCCACCGAAGTGGCGCGCCTGCTGCAACGCAGCGTCGCCGGTCGCCTGGATGCCCAGGGCCGCCCAATTCCGCTGATCGCCGAAACCGGTGGCCAGAACGCAATGATCGTCGACTCTTCGGCGCTGACCGAGCAAGTGGTCATCGACGTTGTGTCCTCGGCCTTCGACAGCGCCGGCCAGCGCTGCTCGGCCCTGCGCGTTCTGTGCCTGCAGGAAGATTCGGCAGACCGTGTGATCGAAATGCTCAAGGGCGCCATGGCTGAATGCCGTCTGGGCAACCCGGAGCGCCTGTCGGTAGACATCGGCCCGGTGATCGACGCCGAAGCCAAGGCTGGCATCGAAAAACACATCCAGGCCATGCGCGATAAAGGCCGCAATGTGTACCAAGTGGCGATTGCCGACGGCGAAGAGATCAAGCGCGGCACCTTCGTGATGCCCACCCTGATCGAACTCGAAAGCTTCGACGAACTGCAACGCGAGATCTTCGGCCCGGTGCTGCACGTGGTGCGTTACAAGCGTAAAGAGATCGACCAGCTCATTGCGCAGATCAATGCCTCCGGCTACGGCCTGACGCTGGGCGTGCACACCCGCATCGATGAGACCATCGCCAAGGTGATCGACAATGTTCACGCCGGTAACGTCTATGTGAACCGCAACATCGTGGGCGCCGTGGTTGGCGTGCAGCCCTTCGGCGGCGAAGGCCTGTCGGGCACTGGTCCGAAAGCCGGTGGGCCGCTGTACCTGTACCGTCTGCTGTCGACTCGTCCTACCGATGCGATCGAACAATCCTTCGTGCGTGGCGACAAGCTGACCGCGCCGGACGTGCGTCTGCGCGATGCCATGAGCCAACCGCTGACCGCCCTGAAAACCTGGGCCGACAGCAGCAAGTTCAGCGAACTGAGCGCCCTGTGCAGCCAGTTCGCCGCGCAGTCGCAAAGCGGTATCACCCGCCAACTGGCCGGCCCGACCGGCGAGCGCAACAGCTACGCAATCCTGCCCCGCGAGCACGTGCTGTGTCTGGCGGACGTGGAAGGTGATCTGCTGACGCAACTGGCGGCAGTATTGGCCGTCGGCGGTTCGGCGGTATGGCCGGAAACTGACCTGACTAAAGCTGTGTTCCCACGCCTGCCGAGGGAAGTTCAGGCGAAGATCAAGCGCGTGGCTGACTGGACCAAGGATGAGGTGGTATTCGACGCCGTCCTGCACCACGGTGATTCCGACCAATTGCGTGCGGTGTGCCAGCAAGTGGCGCAGCGTGGTGGTGCGATTGTCGGGGTGCATGGTTTGTCGCAAGGTGAGACGGCGATTGCGCTGGAGCGTCTGGTGATCGAGCGGGCGTTGAGTGTTAACACCGCTGCGGCGGGCGGTAACGCCAGCCTGATGACCATCGGTTAACTGGCTAAATGCAGTAAAAATGTGGGAGCTGGCTTGCCTGCGATAGCGGCGAGTCAGTGACAGAAATGTCGGCTGGCACGGCCTCATCGCAGGCAAGCCAGCTCCCACACTGACCGCACCCCACCTTCGGCCCTTGTTCTGCCCTTCCATCACTTAGATCAATCTTGCTATCCAGCCTCTATTGGCGCACTTAGACTCCGGCCATTCCCTTAAAAGGTAAGCCGCCATGTCCGAGACGCTGCTCAGTTCCCGCAATCTGGCTTTCGAGCTGTACGAAGTCCTCGATGCCGAGGGCCTGACCCAGCGCGAGCGGTTTGCCGAGCACAACCGCGAAACGTTCGATGCCGCCATCAGCACCGCGCGCAGCATTGCCGAAAAGTATTTCGCGCCGCACAACCGCAAGAACGACGAAAACGAACCGCGCTATGAAGACGGCAAGGCGATCCTGATCCCGGACGTCAAACCTGCCGTGGACGCCTTCCTCGAAGCCGGCTTTCTGAACGCCGCGCGCAGTTTCGACGCCGGCGGCATGCAGTTGCCGACCCTGCTGTCGCAAGCCTGCTTTGCGCACTTCCAGTCGGCCAACGCGGCCTCGACCTCCTACCCGTTCCTGACCATGGGCGCCGCCAACCTGATCGAAAGCTTCGGCACCGAGGCGCAGAAGCAGCGCTTCCTGCAGCCAATGATCGAGGGCCGCTTTTTCGGCACCATGGCACTGACCGAGCCGCATGCCGGGTCATCCCTGTCGGATATTCGTACGCGGGCAGAGCCAGCGGCTGACGGCAGTTATCGCCTCAAGGGCAACAAGATCTTTATCTCCGGGGGCGACCACCCGCTGTCGGAAAACATCGTGCACATGGTGCTGGCCAAGCTGCCGGACGCGCCGGCCGGGGTGAAGGGCATTTCGCTGTTTATCGTGCCCAAGTTCCTGGTCAATGAGGATGGCAGCCTGGGCGCGCGCAACGATGTGCTGCTGGCCGGGTTGTTTCACAAGATGGGCTGGCGCGGCACCACGTCCACGGCGCTTAACTTCGGCGATAACGGCAATTGCGTCGGCTATCTGGTAGGCAAGCCGCATCAGGGTCTGAGCTGCATGTTCCAGATGATGAACGAGGCGCGCATCGGCGTGGGCATGGGCGCAGTCATGCTCGGTTACGCCGGCTACCTCTACTCGCTGGAATATGCCCGCGAACGCCCACAAGGTCGCCTGCCCGACAGCAAAGACCCAGGCACCGCGCCGGTTTCGATCATCCAGCACGCCGATATCAAACGCATGCTGCTGACACAAAAAGCCTATGTCGAAGGCGCTTTCGACCTCGGCCTGTATGCCGCGCGGTTGTTCGATGACACCACCACGCTGGAAACCGACACCGAGCGCAAGCAAGCCCACGAACTGCTCGACCTGCTCACGCCCATCGTCAAATCCTGGCCGTCGGAGTTCTGCCTCAAGGCCAACGAGCTGGCGATCCAGATTCTCGGCGGCCACGGCTACACTCGCGAATACCCGGTGGAGCAGTACTACCGCGACAACCGCCTGAACCCTATCCACGAAGGCACCCACGGCATCCAGTCCCTGGACCTGCTCGGGCGCAAGCTGGCGCAGAATGGCGGCGCGGGCCTCAAGCAACTGATCCGCCTGATCGCCGAGACAGGCGCACGCGCACAGCAATACCCATCACTGACCGCACTGCGAGAACCACTGGAAGAATTAGTGACCAACCTGCAGCGCGTCACACTCGGCCTGCTGACCGATCTCGCCCAAGGCAAGGTCAACAGCAGCCTGGCGAATTCGGCACTGTATTTGAAGGTGTTCGGGCACACGGTGATTGGCTGGCGCTGGCTGGAACAGGCAATTCGCGCCGAGGAAGGCCTGGCCAAGGGCAATGCGGCGGATGCTGCCTTCTATAAAGGCAAGCTCCAGGCCGCTCGGTACTTCCTGACCTGGGAAGTGCCGAGCTGCCATCATGAACTGGCGATTCTGGAGGCACGCGATGACACGTGCCTGGGGATGCAGGATGCGTGGTTCTAAGGCGTTCCGATCGCCTTGGAAATCACTTCGACCGTGGCGCTGACTTGCTCTTGGTAACGGTCGAGTTCCTGCTGGTGGTGCTTTTGCATTTCGATCTGCTCGGCGCACAGGTTCAGCGCAGCCAGTACCAATAATTTGTCACCGATCAGGGTCGGGTACTTTTTCTTGGTGGTGGCCAGGGAGGCCTTGAGCATGGTCACGGCGTGCATCAGGGTTTGATCTTCCCCGTCCGGCGCCTTGATCGAGTAATCCTCTCCGAGAATCGAAACGACCTTTATGCCTTCATTCATGCGCCGACAGGACCTGCGCTCACACGCTCAACCAAGGCCTGGATGCGCGCGGCGGTTGCGCCGTGCTTTTCTTCCTGTTCCATCAGGTTCAGTTGCAGGCTGTCGTTTTCATCCTTGGCGCGGGCCAGTTCGGCCTTGAGGGATTCGTTGCTGCCCAGTAGGTCCTGGTTTTGCTGTACCAGGTCGCTGACCAGTTGTTCGAGTTGGCTGAGGGATGCTTCTAACATTTTGATTTCTCGGGCTTTTTCAAAGGGCGGTGACGATAAAGAAAATTCACCTCGGATGCCAGGGTTATCCCAGGCGCGCAGCCCGATATTTAAGGGCCGGGCCGCACTTTCGAGCCTTAGTGACTGCATTTACCCCATCTGGTTCCTGAATCCGCCCAACCCCTCGTCTGATGCGACAAAAGCGCGCGCCCCCTTAAGACTTTAGTCGCATGGCCGATAGCTGATGCACACCCCGTCTCATGGCCGCACGGATCGCGCTTCTCCCCAGGACTTCAGCATGTCTCTTCGTAATATGAATATCGCGCCGCGCGCCTTTCTTGGCTTCGCGTTTATTGGTGCGCTCATGTTGTTTCTCGGTGTGTTCGCCCTGAACCAAATGAGCAAGATCCGTGCTGCCACCGAAGACATCACACTGTCCAGCGTACCGAGCATTCGCGCTCTCGACGAGTTCACCCAGCTGACCCTGCGCCTGCGGGTGTTGTCGTATCGCTTGCTGACCAACCGTGAGCCAGACGTGCAGCAAAAGACCCTGGAAGCCTTTGAACTGCGCAACCAGCAGATCCGCACCGCCCAGGGCGTCTACGAAAAACTCATCGAGAGTGGCGAAGAACGCTCGACCTACGACGAATACGTGCGCTTGCTCGGTCAGTACCACCAGATCGAAGAGCGCATGAAGAGTTTGTCTCGCGCCAACCAGATCGACGACCTGCGCAACTTGCTCAACACCGAATTGCTGAGCAACTCCGAGCAAGTCAACGCGGTGCTGACACGCCTGCTGGACATCAACAACAAGATGGCCAACGCCACCAATCAGCAAGCCAAAGACCAATACGACATGGCCTTTGACCTGGTGGTGGGCCTGCTGATCATTGCCACGGCGCTGACCCTGCTGTTTGCGTGGCTGCTGACCCGCAGCATCACCCTGCCAATCGCCCAGGCACTGGAAGCGGCCGAAGAAGTCGCCGAAGGCAACCTCACGCGCCCGATCAAGGTCGACGGCAACGACGAAGCCGGCCGCCTGCTGGCCGCCATGGCCAAGATGCAGGAAAAATTGCGCGACACGCTGCAACGCATCGCCGGTTCCGCCACGCAGCTGGCCTCCGCCGCCGAGGAGCTGAATGCCGTCACCGACGAAAGCGCCCGTGGTCTGACCCAGCAAAACAACGAAATCGAACAAGCCGCCACCGCCGTCAACGAGATGACCAGCGCCGTCGAAGAGGTGGCGCGCAATGCGGTCAGCACCTCCGAGGCCTCGCGCAATGCCACCACGTCAGCGGGTGACGGCCGTGACCTGGTGCAGGAAACCGTCAGCGCCATCGAGCGCATGAGCGGTGACGTACAGGCCACCGCCACACTGATTGGCGACCTGGCCAATGAATCGCGTGACATCGGCAAGGTGCTGGACGTGATTCGCGGCCTGGCCGACCAGACCAACCTGCTGGCGCTGAACGCCGCAATTGAAGCCGCACGCGCCGGTGAAGCCGGTCGCGGGTTTGCCGTGGTGGCTGATGAAGTGCGCGCCCTGGCCCATCGCACCCAGCAGTCGACCAGCGAGATCGAGCGGATGATTGGCAGCATTCAGGCCGGCACCGAGCACGCGGTGGACTCGATGCGTAACAGCACCGAACGCGCGGAGTCGACACTCAACATCGCCAAAGGCGCGGGCCTGTCGCTGGATACCATCAACACCGCGATTGTCGAGATCAACGAGCGCAACCTGGTGATCGCCAGCGCGGCAGAAGAGCAGGCGCAGGTGGCGCGGGAAGTGGACCGCAACCTGGTGAACATTCGTGATCTGTCGGTGCAGTCAGCCACCGGTGCCAGCCAGACCAGTGCGGCGAGCAGTGAGTTGTCGCGCCTGGCAGTGGATTTGAATGGGATGGTGGGGCGCTTCAGGCTGTAAGTCGATTCCTGTGGGAGCTGGCTTGCCTGCGATAGCATCTCCTCGGTGAACCTGACCCACCGAGTTGCCTGCATCGCAGGCAAGCCAGCTCCCACATTGGATTGATGTAGGCCGGCAAAAGCTTTTTGACAGCACAGCAATTCAACAGGTTAGAATCGCTGGCACGCAGACTGCATGGTCAGTTTGCGCCCTGTCTTCCCCGTTCTGGAGTACTGCCTTTGAATGCGACGACCATCAACAGCCTGTTCTTGATCGGCGCGTTGCTGGTGGGTGCGAGCATTCTGGTGAGTTCTCTTTCGTCCCGCCTGGGTATCCCGATTCTGGTGATCATCCTGGCCGTGGGCATGATCGCCGGCGTCGATGGCGGCGGCATCATCTTCGACAATTACCCGACCGCCTACCTGGTGGGCAACCTTGCCTTGGCAGTGATCCTGCTCGACGGCGGCTTGCGCACACGGGTGGCGAGTTTTCGCGTGGCACTCTGGCCGGCGTTGTCGCTGGCCACGGTGGGGGTATTGATCACCACCGGGCTCACCGGCATGGCCGCGGCCTGGCTGTTCAACCTTAATATCATTCAAGGCTTGCTGATCGGCGCCATCGTCGGCTCAACCGATGCCGCCGCGGTGTTCTCGCTGCTGGGCGGCAAAGGCTTGAACGAGCGGGTCACCGCCAGCCTGGAAATCGAATCCGGCAGTAACGACCCGATGGCGGTGTTTCTCACCGTGACCCTGATCGACATGCTCGCCACCGGCCAGACCGGCCTGCACTGGAGCCTGCTGACCCATCTGGTCCGCGAGTTCGGCATTGGCGGCATCGTCGGCCTGGGCGGCGGCTGGCTGATGCTGCAGATGGTCAACCGCATCAACCTGGCCACCGGCCTGTACCCGATCCTGGTGATCGCCGGTGGCCTGGTGGTGTTCGCCCTGACCAACGCCCTGCACGGCAGCGGCTTCCTCGCCGTGTACCTGTGCGGTCTGGTGATCGGCAACCGCCCGGTGCGCAGCCGCCATGGCATTTTGCATATGCTCGATGGCATGGCCTGGCTGGCACAGATCGGTATGTTCCTGGTGCTGGGCCTGCTGGTCACGCCGCATGACTTGCTGCCCATCGCCCTGCCCGCCCTGGGCCTGGCACTGTGGATGATCCTCTTTGCGCGGCCGTTGTCGGTGATGGTCGGCCTGCTGCCATTCAAGGCGTTCCACGGGCGCGAAAAAGCCTTTATCGCCTGGGTCGGCCTGCGCGGCGCGGTACCGATCATTCTGGCGGTGTTCCCGCTGATGGCCGGCCTGCCGCACGCGCAGCTGTATTTCAACCTGGCGTTCTTTATCGTGCTGGTCTCGCTGCTGGTGCAGGGCACAAGCCTGCCGTGGGTGGCCAAGCTGCTGAAAGTGACCGTACCGCCGGACCCTGCGCCGATCTCCCGCGCCGCCCTGGAAGTGCACGTTACCAGCGAGTGGGAGCTGTTCGTCTACCGCCTGGGCGCGGAAAAATGGTGCATCGGCGCGGCCCTGCGCGAACTGAAAATGCCCGAAGGCACGCGGATCGCCGCGCTGTTCCGTGGCCAGCAACTGCTCCATCCGTCGGGCAGTACGGTGCTTGAAGTCGACGATTTGCTCTGTGTGATCGGCCACGAACACAACCTGCCGGCCCTGGGCAAACTGTTCAGCCAGGCGCCGCAACGCGGTCTCGACCTGCGCTTCTTCGGCGACTTTGTGCTCGAAGGCGACGCCCAGCTGGGCGCGGTGTCGGCGCTCTACGGCCTCAAGCTCGAGGGTATCGACCCGGATATGCCACTGAGTCGCTTCATTACCCAGAAGGTCGGCGGCGCACCAGTGGTAGGCGACCAAGTGGAATGGAACAACACGCTGTGGACCGTCGCGGTCATGGACGGGAACAGAATCGGAAAAGTCGGCGTCAAATTCCCCGAAGGAAGTCGTCCAGGCCCTGGACTCTTCCTCTAAACTGCGGGGCTACGGCGCCACGCCCCCACCTTTTTTACCTTGCTCGACCGGTATCCATGACAACTCTGCGCACCTTTTTAGCCACTGCCCTGCTGGGCCTGACCCTCTGTGTCGGCAGCGTTTACGCCGCCGACCCGCCCAGCGCCGAGTCCATCCAGCAAACCCTGGACAAACTGCCCGACCGCAAGCTGCCTGACGCCGACATGAAGGCGCTGCAAACCATCCTGCAACAGACCCTGACCTACCTGGGCAACAAGCAGGATTACGAGCAGCGCCTTGTCGACCTCAAGCGCCAGCTCGAAGACGCCCCGCGCCAGACCACTGAAAACCAGCGCGAACTGGTACGACTCAAGGCCACCAAAATCATCCCGGTGGCGCAGCGCTACGCCACCCTGCCGGTGCCGCAGCTTGAGCAGTTGCTGGTGCAACGCACCACCCAGCAAGGCGATCTGCAAAAAACCGTGGCCGACGCCAACAGCATGTCCGTTGCCGCCCAGACCCGTCCCGAACGCGCCCAGACCGAAATCAGCAACAGCCAGACCCGCATCCAGCAGATCAACTCGATCCTCAAGGCGGGCAAAGACAACGGCAAGACCCTCACCGGCGACCAGCGCAACCAACTGAACGCCGAACTGGCCGCCCTCAATGCCCTGATTCCACTGCGCCGCCAGGAACTGGCCGGCAACAGCCAACTGCAAGACCTGGGCAATAGCCAGCGCGACCTGGCAACCGAGAAAACCAGCCGCCTGGAGCAGGAAATCCAGGACCTGCAAACGCTGATCAACCAGAAACGCCTGGCCCAGTCCCAGCAGACCGTGACCCAACAGTCCATCGAAGCGCAGAAGGCCGGCGGCAGCAGCCTGCTGGCCTCGGAAAGCGCGGCCAACCTTAAACTGTCCGACTACCTGCTCAAGAGTACCGACCGCCTCAACGAGCTGACCCAGACCAACCTCAAGACCAAGCAGCAACTGGACGCAGTGACGCAAAGCGACTCGGCCCTGGACGAGCAAATCAACGTGCTCAAGGGCAGCCTGCTGCTCTCCAAGATTCTCTACAAGCAGAAACAGGCGCTGCCCCGTCTCACGGTCGACCGCGACCTGGCAGACGATATCGCCAACATTCGCCTGTACCAGTTCGAGATCAACCAGCAGCGTGAGCTGATCAACTCGCCCAGTGCGTATGTGGATAACTTGCTGGCCAACCAGCCGCCGGAAGACGTGACGCCGCAACTGCGCCGCACCTTGCTGGAGTTGGCGATCACCCGCAGCGACTTGCTTGAGCGCCTGAGCCGTGAGCTGAGTGCACTGCTGAACGAATCGATCACCCTGCAACTGAACCAGAAACAACTGCTCAGCACCGCCACCACCCTGCGCGCGACGCTGGACGAGCAAATGTTCTGGATCCCCAGCAACAAGCCGCTGGACACCGAGTGGCTGGAAACCGTACCGGCGCACCTGAACAAACAGATCACCACCCTGCCGTGGGCCTCCAGCGTCAGCGAACTCTACGACGGCCTGACCCAGCGCCCACTGTTGTTCCTGCCACTGCTGCTGTTGATCGGTGCATTGTTGTGGCGGCGTAAAGCGCTGTACCAGCGCCTGAACAAGGTTCACCTGGACATCGGCCACTTCAAGCGCGACAGCCAGTGGCACACGCCGCAGGCCATCCTGATCAACATCCTGCTGGCGATGCCGGTGTCCCTGGGCCTGGCGCTGTGCGGCTACGCGCTGCAGATCGACGCCCGCGGGCAAAACGCCAACCTTGGCGATGCACTGCTGCAGATCGCCCAAGCGTGGCTGGTGTTCTACACCGCCTACCGCATCCTGGCGCCGGGCGGCGTGGCGGAACTGCACTTTCGCTGGGAGAAACCCCAGGTTGAATTCCTGCAAGGCTGGGTGCGCAAACTTGGCCTGGTAGTGCTGGCATTGGTGGCCGTAGTGGCCATCGCCGAGCACCAACCCGAGGCGCTGGCCGACGACGTGCTGGGCATCGGTGTAGTACTGACGTGCTACGCGCTGATGGCCTGGCTGCTGGGCCGCCTGCTGCTGAACAGCCCGACCCACGAGAAAGCTTCACTGTTTCGTAAAGCCGTGGGCCTGGTGTTCACCGCCCTGCCCGTCGCCCTGTTTCTGGCGGTGTGCTTTGGCTATTACTACACCGCGCTCAAACTCAGCGACCGCTTGATCAATACCCTGTACCTGCTGATGTTCTGGCTAGTGATCGAAGCCACCTTCGTGCGCGGCCTCGGCGTCGCCGCACGGCGCCTGGCCTACGCGCGTGCACTGGCCAAACGCCAGGCCGCCAAGGAAGCCGGTGATGGCGAAGCGGTGATCGAAGAACCGACCCTGGACATCGAACAGGTCAACGAACAGTCCATGCGCCTGATTCGCCTGGCCTTGCTCGGCGGCTTTATCGCGGCGCTGTACTGGGTGTGGAAAGACCTGATCACCGTGTTCTCCTACCTCGACAACATCACCCTGTACGAGTACACCAGCGGCACCGGCGCCAACATCAGCATGGTGCCGATCAGCTTCGGCGACTTGCTGGGTGCGTCAATCATCGTCGGCATCACCTTCGCCCTGGCGCGCAACTTGCCGGGTTTGCTGGAAGTGCTGGTGCTGTCCAAGCTGGACCTGGCTCAAGGCAGCGCCTACGCCACAACCACCTTGCTGTCTTATGTGATTGCCGGGGTCGGCTTCGTCTCCACCCTGTCCACGCTCGGCGTGAGCTGGGACAAGTTGCAATGGCTGGTGGCAGCGCTCTCGGTGGGGTTGGGCTTCGGGATGCAGGAGATCTTCGCCAACTTTATCTCCGGCATCATGATCCTGTTCGAACGCCCGGTGCGTATCGGCGACACCATCACCATCGGCAACCTGTCGGGCACCGTCAGCAAGATCCGCATCCGTGCGACGACCATCACCGACTTTGACCGCAAAGACATCATTGTCCCGAACAAGACGTTTATTACCGGGCAACTGATCAACTGGTCGCTGACCGACACCATCACCCGCGTCACGCTAAAACTGGGTGTGGACTACGGCTCCGACCTGGACCTGGTGAAGGAACTGCTGCTCAAGGCCGCGCGAGAAAACCCACGCGTGCTGAAAGAGCCGGAACCCCACGTGTACTTCCTCAACTTCGGCGAAAGCACCCTCGACCACGAATTGCGCATGCACGTGCGCGACCTCGGTGACCGCAACCCGGTGATCGACGAGGTGAACCGCTTTATCAACCGCGAGTTCAAGAACCACCACATCAACATCTCGTTCCGCCAGATGGAGGTTTACCTCAAGAACCTCCACGGCCAGGAATACAAACTGGTGGAAGTCGACACCCCGGCCAAACCCGCCAACGACGGCGGCGTGCAAGAACCACCGCCGAGCAAACTCGACTAACGCGCCTATCCCCAGCAGAATGCTCGGACATTCTGCTGGAGATGGCCGGTGAAAGCCCTCGACGAACTGACCTTCGACAACCGCTTCGCACGCCTGGGCGACGCGTTCTCAACCCACGTATTGCCTGAGCCGCTCGACGAGCCGCGCCTTGTGGTCGCAAGCAATGCCGCCATGGCCCTGCTCGACCTCGACCCGGCAGTGGCCGACACGCCGGTGTTTGCCGAGCTGTTCAGCGGGCACAAGCTGTGGGCCGAAGCGGAGCCGCGGGCAATGGTCTATTCCGGGCACCAGTTTGGCGGCTACACCCCGCAACTGGGCGACGGCCGCGGGCTGCTGCTGGGCGAGGTGTACAACGAGGCCGGCGAACACTGGGACCTGCACCTCAAAGGCGCCGGGATGACGCCTTATTCGCGCATGGGCGACGGCCGCGCGGTGCTGCGCTCTTCGATCCGTGAGTTTCTCGCCTCCGAGGCGTTGCATGCGCTGGGCATCCCCAGCAGCCGCGCCTTGTGCGTGATTGGCTCCAGCACACCCGTGTGGCGCGAGAAACAGGAGCGCGGCGCCATGGTGCTGCGCCTTGCGCACAGCCATATCCGCTTCGGGCATTTCGAATATTTTTACTACACCAAAAAGCCCGAGCAGCAGGCTGAACTGGCCGAACACGTGTTGAACCTGCACTACCCCGAGTGCCGCGAGCAGCCCGAGCCGTACCTGGCGATGTTCCGCGAAATCGTCGAGCGCAATGCCGAGATGATCGCCAAATGGCAGGCCTACGGTTTCTGTCACGGCGTGATGAACACCGACAACATGTCGATCCTGGGCATCACCTTCGACTTCGGGCCGTTTGCGTTCCTCGATGACTTTGACGCGCACTTCATCTGCAACCACTCCGATCACGAAGGGCGCTATTCCTTCAGCAATCAAGTGCCCATTGGGCAGTGGAACCTGAGTGCGCTGGCCCAGGCGCTCACGCCGTTTATCAGCGTTGACGCCTTGAAAGAGGCGCTTGGCCTCTACCTACCGCTGTACCAGGCCCATTACCTGGACCTGATGCGCCGTCGGCTTGGGTTGACCACGGCTGAAGACGATGACCAAAAGCTGGTGGAGCAGTTGCTCAAGCTGATGCAAAACAGCGGCGTGGACTACACGCTGTTCTTCCGCCGCCTGGGTGATGAGCCCGCAGCGCAAGCTGTGGCGCGGCTGCGCGATGACTTCGTCGACCTTGCAGGGTTCGATGCCTGGGCCGAACTGTACACAGCCCGAGTTGCGCGCGACGGGGACTACAGCGAAGCGCAGCGCCGTGAGCGCATGCACGCGGTAAACCCGCTGTACATCCTGCGCAACTATCTGGCACAAAACGCCATCGCCGCCGCCGAGTCAGGCGACTACAGCGAAGTACGTCGATTGCATGAAGTGCTGAGCAATCCGTTTGAAGAGCAGGCGGGGATGGAGCAATACGCCCAGCGGCCGCCGGATTGGGGCAAGCATTTGGAGATCAGTTGTTCGTCGTAAGTTCGCAAAAGCGATACGTTCACGGTGGCGAGCGGGCTTGCCCCGCACTGGGCTGCGCAGCAGCCGCAAAATCTGCAATGAAGATCCGCCTGATACAACTCGGTTACTTTACTGGGGGCTGCTCCGCAGCCCAACGCGGGGCATGCCCGCTCGCCACAGTTATGTATTTGCCTTGATAAATAGCGGCGCTGGCTCCAGATAGAAACTATTGGCCATCTCCAGGAGCCCTCCATGTCCGAACCTCTCGTCATTCCCTGCCCCCATTGCAACGGCCTCAACCGCATCCCCGGCGAACGCCTGGGTGATGCGCCAAAGTGCGGGCGCTGTAAACAGCCGGTGTTGTTGAACAAGCCCTTTGAGTTGAAACAGGGCGACTACGCCACCCAGATCAAGGGCGACCTGCCGCTGCTGGTGGATGTGTGGGCTGAGTGGTGCGGGCCGTGCAAGTCGTTTGCGCCGGTGTTCGAGCAGGCGGCTGGGCAGTTGGAGGGCAAGTGCCGGTTGGCCAAGCTCGACAGCGAGGCCAATCAGCAGCTGTCGGCGCAATTGGGGATTCGCTCGATTCCCAGCCTGATTCTGTTCAAGAACGGCCGCGAAGTAGCGCGCCAGAGTGGGGCATTCCCGTTGCCGCAGTTGATGAGTTGGTTACGTAGCCAAGGCGTGTAATCCAAACCCGATATCAACTCGGTCAAATGTGGGAGCTGGCTTGCCTGCGATGGCATCACCACGGCTTGCCTGACAGACCGAGTTGTCTGCATCGCAGGCAAGCCAGCTCCCACACTGACCGTGTTTTAAGCTTGGGCTACGGGGGTTTCGCGGTCCATCATCTGGCCTACGAGTTGTACGCCGAGTTCGCTTAATTGATGGATGGCCAGGGCGATGTCGCGGTGTTCGCCGGTGAGGTCGTTGGACAGCTTGAGTAATAGCGTGCGCACGGAAGAGAAGGTTTCGTAGCTGTTGAGCACGACGGTTTCGGTGGGGAGGTTGGGTGATACGCAGAACAGGTTGGTGGCGTTTGGCATAATCGACTTTTCCTGAATTTGGCTGCTATCACACCGCTACTAAACGGAGGGGTGGCAGCTGTACGCAGGTTAGTAGACCGGTGGAAAGCCGAAGACCGGCGCACCCGAGGGTGCCCTACGCACAGCCACCATCATGCTCAGACCAGAAGGTCCGATAGACGACACTTGTACGTTCGGCGATCACACTCGGGCTACTAAACCCGACCACTGAGAATTCAGCGGTCCGAGAACCTTAGAGACGCCCATCCAGACGCACAAGCCGGCGGATTCTGGCTTATCTGTAGGCAGCGAGACAAGGCGCAACCCCGCTTGCCAGACCCTTCCTACAGCCTCTGTGGGAACAATCCAATTCCCCCTGCAGCAATGCAAAACAAATGTGGGAGCTGGCTTGCCTGCGATGCAGGCAACTCGGTTTGCCAGTTAAACCCAGGTGAGGCTATCGCTGGCAAGCCAGCTCCCACAGGGTCAGGCGGTGCCGGCAAGGATCACGCGCTTTCCAGCAAGTTATGCAACTCCACAAACTGCTGCGTCAGCTTGTGCCGTGGGTCCAGGTGGATCAGCGGCTTGCTCTCCTGGTGCGACTCGCGCATGCGCACGGAGCTGGCCAGGTACACCGGCAGCACCGGCAGGCCTTCGGCAATCAGCTCATCGAGCATCTGCTGCGGCAGGCTTGCGCGCGCCTGGAATTGGTTGACCACGATGCCTTCCACTTCCAGGCCTTCGTTGTGGTCTTCCTTCAATTCTTCGATTTCCGCCAGCAGGCCATACAGCGCCTGGCGTGAAAAACTGTCGCAATCGAACGGAATCAATACACGATCAGCGGCAATCAGCGCCGAAACCGCATAAAAATTCAGCGCCGGCGGCGTGTCCAGGTAGATCCGGTCGTAGTCCTCGCTCAGTTCATCGAGCAGCTTTCGCAGCTTGTTGATCTTGTGCTTGGCCTCAAGCTTGGGCTGCAGGTCGGCAAGCTCGGCCGTCGCGGTAATGACGTGCAGGTTGTCGAACGGCGTTTCGTAGATGTCCACGCGGTTTTTCTTGGAAAACGGCCCGGATGACAGGGTTTGCTTGAAGAATTCGGCGATGCCCATCGGGATATCGTCGCCGGTCAGCCCGGTGAGGTACTGAGTCGAGTTGGCTTGCGCATCGAGGTCCACCAACAGGGTTCGATAGCCTTCACTGGCGCTGACCGCCGCCAGGTTGCAGGCAATGCTGGACTTGCCAACGCCGCCTTTCTGATTGAACACCACACGCCGCATGGAAAAACCTCTGTGTATCAATGAATGTCCGAGTGTAGAGGGCAAAAGCGCCTGTTAGCTACCTCGTTCATCCATGCACTGGCGCATTGCGCGGCCGGATGCGCGATACGCGTAATCCAGCGCTGACAAACTAAAAGGAATACTCCGACAACCCCGCCAGTCCTCGGGTAAAGGACAATCTGCAAATCTTTCCCAGTAAATTGTAATCAGCCGTGAACAATTCTTTACCAAAGTTTGCTAGAAGCCCACAGCACCGGGATAATGCGCGCCATTCGGCCTGTGTTCCCTGTCCCGGTATTCGGGGCCAACGGCCGCACATGGAAGCCCGCAGGGGCGGGATAACTTCTCAGTGATCACTTTCAACATCGCCCAATGGCGCGCCTGGGCTCCCGGCCTGGAGAGTGCGCACGACTGGCACGCCTGGTGCCAGGCCCCAGTGGCGCTGCCTGGCAGCGATGCTTCGCCTGACGTGTCCTTTTTGCCTGCCATGCAGCGCCGACGCCTGAGTCGCCTGGCACGCATGGCGTTCAGTGTCGGTTGGCCCCTGGCCGAAGGCCTGCAAGACCTGCCGCTGGTGTTTATTTCCCGGCACGGCGAAACCCCGCGCACCCTCGACATCCTCAGTGATCTGGCCGATGGCCAACCCCTGTCGCCGACCCAGTTCAGCCTATCGGTGCATAACGCGGTGATCGGCCTGTGGTCGATCCTGCGCAATGAAACCAGCGAAATGACCGCACTCGCCGCCGCAGGCGACGGCCTGGAGCACGGCATGCTCGAAGCCGCTGCGCTGCTCAACGAAGGTGCCCCGGCGGTGTTGCTGGTGATCACCGAGGAGCAGCCCCCGGAAGCCTATGCTCGCTGGATTCATGACGTGCCCTTCCCTTACGCCCTCGGCCTGCTGCTGACACCGGGCGACGAGTGGCGATTGGAACTAAACAGCGGCGCTGTCCAACTCACTCAAACCCAGTGGCCCCACGCCCTGAACCTGCTACGCACCCTGCTCACCGAACAGGTTGCCTGCCAACATGCCTGGAAGAACCGTGTATGGAACTGGCAACGCAAGCCCTGACCGAAAAACCCCGGGACGCCTATTACTGGCGCCTGTTCGCCACCGCCGCGAGCTTTTTCTTCTTCGGTGTCGGGGGGTTGTGCCTGCGATTGCTGGTGTTTCCGCTGCTCAGTTGCCTGCCAGGCAGCGCTGAAAAACACCAGCGCCGCGCCCGCCACACCATCAGCAAACTGTTCTGGTTCTTTATCCGCCTGATGCAGCGCGCCGGCGTGCTGACCTACAGCGTCGAAGGCGCAGAAAAACTCGGTCGCCCAGGCCAGATGATCATTGCCAACCACCCGTCGCTGATCGACGTGGTGTTCCTGATCGGCCTGATGCGCCAGACCAACTGCGTGGTCAAGCAGAGCCTGTTTCAGAACCCGTTCACCCGTGGGCCGGTGCGCGATGCAGGCTATATCAGCAATGACGGCAGCGCCGACATGCTCGACGCCGCCGCCGAGGCGTTGCGCCAGGGCCAGACCCTGATCATTTTCCCCGAGGGCACCCGCACCACACCCGGCGCGGCACCCGCCTTTCATCGCGGTGGCGCCGCGATTGCGCTGCGCGGTGCGACAATCATCACCCCCGTGGTGATCAAGGTCAGCCCTACGACGTTGACCAAGGCAGAACCCTGGTACCGCATTCCCAAACGTCGATTTCATTTCAGTTTGCGCGTGGGTGCCGATATAGAACCACACACCTTTGCCGCACTCGGGCCCGCGCCCCAGGCTTCACGCAAGCTCAACGATTACCTGCACCACTATTTCATTAAGGAGCTCGCCGAAGATGAGCGACCAACACCGCCTTGAGCACGACATAAAGATGCTGATCATCGAGGCCCTGGGCCTGGAAGACATCAGCGTCGACGACATCGGCAGCGAGCAGACCCTGTTCGGCGAAGGCCTGGGCCTGGATTCGGTAGACGCCCTGGAATTGGGCCTGGCGATCCAGAAAAAGTACGGCATCAAAATCGATGCCGACGCCAAAGACACACGCAATCACTTCACCAACGTGGCCAGCCTTGCGGCGTTCGTCACGGCCAGACAGGCAGCTTGAGACCGGACCATGCAAACTCGTGACGATATTTTCAACACCCTGCGCGACGCCTTGGTGGAACTGTTTGAACTGGAGCCTGCGCGCGTCACCCTCGACGCCAACCTGTACCAGGACCTGGAAATCGACAGCATCGACGCCGTGGACTTGATCGATCACATCAAGCGCCAGACTGGCAAGAAGATCGCCGCCGAAGAATTCAAGGCAGTGCGCACCGTAAACGACGTGGTTGAGGCGGTGTACCGTCTGGTCGCACCTGCCGCATGAGCCGGCTGATCGGCCTTGGCCTGTTGCTGGCGGGGCTGTTGTACCCTTTTGCGGTGTATTACGGCACCGAGCACTTTGCGCCGTGGCAATTCGGCCTGCTGCTGGGCAGCCTGTGGTTGCTGCGCGCGCTGACCGGCGCACGCCGCCCGGGCAGCCGCTGGATGGCGATGGCGGTGATCGTGTTTTGCCTGCTGCTGGCCTGGTTCGACAACCCGCAGCTGCTGCGCTGGTACCCCAGCCTGGTCAGCGCATTCATGCTGGCGCTGTTCGGCTTGAGCCTGAAATACGGCCCGCCGATGGTCGAGCGCCTGGCACGCATCACTGAACCGCAACTGCCGCCCGAGGCCATCCGCTATACGCGCCAGGTCACCGTGGTGTGGAGTGTGTTTTTTCTGTGTAATGGCCTGCTCGCCGCCGCCCTCACCCTGTGGGCGCCGCTGAGCTGGTGGACGTTGTACAACGGCCTGATCGCCTATGGGCTGATGGGGTTGTTGTTTGCCGTGGAATGGCTGGTACGACAAAGGGTTCGAGGCCGCGTATGAATGGGTTGAAACTTGAGCACCTGCTGCTTGAGCCGCTGCAACAGCGCTTGGTCACTACCGAGCCTGAAATGAACCATGCCCAACTGTGGGCGCACTCACTGAGCCTGGCGGCGGGCCTGCAAGCGCGCGGCATCCGGCGTTTGGCCGTGCACCTGGAAGACGCCGGCCTGTTGGCCATTGCCCTGCTGGGCGCCTGGCGGGCCGGGGTCAGTGTGCTGCTGCCGGCCGACCTGCAACCCCAGACCCGCCAGCGCTGGGACGACGCTGTAGATGCCTGGCTGGTGGAAGCCGCTGACCTCGACGCGCTGTACCAGGCGCCGTTGAGCGCCGCCGCACTCGACCTGGACGCCTGCCACTTGAGCCTGTGCACCTCCGGCTCCAGCGGCGAGCCCAAGCGCATCGACAAGACCCTGCGCCAACTTGCCAACGAAGTGGAAGCGCTGGAAGCCTTGTGGGGCGCGGACCTTAACGACGCCTGCATCATCGGCAGCGTCGCCACCCAGCACATCTACGGGTTGCTGTTTCGGGTGTTGTGGCCGCTGTGCGCCGGGCGCACGTTTGTACGCAAACAACTGGCCTTCCCCGAAGACCTGCAGCGCGCCAGCCGCGAACACTCAACATTTGCCTGGGTGGCCAGCCCCGCGCTGCTCAAACGCATGGGCGACAACCTCGACTGGCCCGCCCTGAGCCACGTGTCGCGGGTGTTTTCGTCCGGTGGCGCGCTGCCCATCGAGGCTGCCGGCAGCCTGTACGACCGCCTGCAGCAATGGCCGACCGAAATCCTTGGCAGCTCGGAAACCGGCGGCATTGCCTGGCGTCAGGGCGCGCAGCCGTGGCAGCCGTTTGCCGAGGTAGAACTGAGCCAGGATGCCGACGGCGCGCTGCGCATTGCCTCACCTTATTTACCGGCCGGGCACATTGAACAGACCGCCGACGCTGCCCGCATCCACTCCGACGGGCGCTTCGAACTGCTCGGCCGCCTGGACCGCATCGTCAAGCTGGAAGAGAAACGCATCTCCCTGCCGATGCTCGAACAGGCGCTGATGGCCCACGCCTGGGTCGCCGAAACCCGCCTGGGCGTGGTGCAGGAAAACCGCGCCTCGCTCGGCGCGCTGGTGGTGTTGAGCGCCGACGGCCTGCATGCCCTGCGCAATCAAGGCCGCCGCGCCGTTACCCAAACCCTGCGCCAGCATCTGAGCCAACATTGCGAAGCCCTGGCGCTGCCGCGGCGCTGGCGGTTGCTGCGCCAGTTGCCGCTGAATGCCCAGGGCAAACTGCCTCAAGCCGACGTCACAGCGCTGTTACTCGCCCCACGGCCCAAAGCGCCGGACGTGCTGGCGCAAGTGCAAGCCAACGGCGAATGGACCGTGCAACTGAGCATCCCGCCAGACCTGGCCTATTTCAGCGGCCACTTCCCTGTCACGCCCGTGTTGCCGGGCGTGGTGCAGGTCGAATGGGCCTTTAACCTCGGCCAGCAGTTGCTCGACCTGCCCGCGACTTTTGCCGGCATGGAAGTGCTCAAGTTCCAGCAACTGGTGCGCCCCGGCGATCGGGTTGAACTGCACCTGCGCTTCGACCAGGAACGCGGCAAGCTGTATTTTGCCTACCGCAATGGCGTCGCCGCCTGCTCCAGTGGCCGCATAGTGCTTGAGGCGCCAAGTGCATAACCGTCGATGGCCAGAGGGCCTGGTGTGTCGAGCGGGCTTCCTGTGGCGAGCGGGCTTGCCCCGCGTTGGGCTGCGCAGCAGCCCCAAAACCTGCCAACTCGGTATGCCTGAGACACCTCGGTTACCTTGCGGGGGCCGCTTCGCAGCCCAACGCGGGGCAAGCCCGCTCGCCACAACAAGCGCGCTCAGCACAGTAAGTGCGCTACCAGTCGGTTGGGTCAGCCATGCATAACCCCTGCGCCCTGATCCCGGTCTACAACCATGAAGCCGCCGTGCCCGCCGTGGTCCACAGCCTGTTGAACAGCGGCCTGCCGTGCCTGCTCGTCGACGACGGCAGCAGCCCGGTGTGCGCGGCGGTACTGGCGCAATTGGCGACACTCGAAAACGTCACCCTGCTGACCTTGCCCAACAACCAAGGCAAAGGCGGCGCGGTCATGGCCGGTTTCCGCGAAGCCGCGCGCCTGGGCTTCACGCACGCGCTGCAAGTGGACGCCGACGGCCAGCACGACCTGCGTGAAGTCGAGAGTTTCCTCGACGCCTCACGCACGCACCCAAATGCGGTGATCTGCGGCTACCCCGAATACGACGACACCGTGCCCAAAGGTCGCCTCTACGCGCGCTACTTGACCCACGTGTGGGTCTGGATCAACACCTTGTCGCTGCAAATTCGCGACTCGATGTGCGGCTTTCGCGTGTACCCGCTGTCACCTACGCTGGCCTTGATGGACTCGGCCTACATCGGCACGCGCATGGATTTTGACTCCGACATCCTGGTGCGCCTGGCCTGGCGCAACCAACCCATGCGCTGGCTGCCGACAAAGGTGCATTACCCTGCCGATGGCCTTTCGCACTTCCGCCTGTTTCGCGACAACGTGCGCATCTCGGCCATGCACACGCGGCTGTTTTTCGGCATGTTGGTGCGCGCGCCGATGATTCTGTGGCGACGGTGGCAGGCATGAGCGAGCGCACCAAACACTGGGCCGACCGCGAGGAGCGCGGCAGTTTCTGGCTGATGAAGCTCACTGCCGTCGCCGCCAGGGTCCTCGGCCGCCGCCTGCTGAGCCCGTTGCTGTACAGCATCGTGCTGTACTTCTTCCTGTTCGGCCGCACCGCCCGCCTCAGCGCGTGGGAATACCAACAGCGCCTGGCCGACTGGAGCGGGCGCGATGAGCTGCGGCCCACGCATAAAAAAGTCTTCGGCCAGTTCATGGCGTTTGCCGACTCACTGCTCGACAAACTCGACGTGTGGAACGGCAAGCTGCGCCTGGAGCAAATCGAAATCAACGACCCGGCGCAATTGCGCGGTCAACTGCGCGGCGAGCGCGGGCAGATGCTGGTCGGCGCGCACTTGGGCAACCTCGAAGTGTGCCGCGCGCTGGCCGAGATCGGTGAACAAGTCACCATGAACGTGCTGGTGCACACCAAGCACGCCGAGCGTTTCAACCGCCTGCTGGGCGAAGCCGGGGCCACGCATCTGCGCCTGATCCAGGTCAGCGAACTGGACCCGGCGACCATGCTGCTGCTCAGCCAGCGCCTGGACGACGGCGAGTGGCTGGCGATTGCCGGCGACCGCGTGCCGCTGCACGGCGGGCGCAAGGTGCGCGTGGATTTCCTCGGCGTTGACGCGGCGTTCCCGCAGGGCCCGTGGCTGCTGGCCGGGCTGCTCAAATGCCCGGTCAACCTGCTGATGTGCCTGAAACACAACGGTCGCTATCGCCTGACCATCGAGCCGTTCGCGCAATTGATCGAATGGAAGCGCAGCACCCGCGAGCAGGTCATCGCCCTGTGGACCGCGCGCTACGCCGCACGCCTGGGCCAGTTCTGCCTGGAAGCGCCCCAACAATGGTTCAACTTTTACCCTTTCTGGAAAACCGATGACGACGCATCTTGAGCCAGTAACCTTTGGCGAACGCGCTTTGCGCATTGAAGACGTGCTGGCCTTGGCCAACCGTCAGGCGCCCACGCAGTTGCAGGGCGACGCAGCGTATCGCCAGCGCATAGCCAAAGGCGCGCAGTTCCTCGACTCGCTGCTGGACAAGGAAGGCGTGATCTACGGCGTGACCACCGGCTACGGCGACTCGTGCGTGGTGGCGGTGCCGTTGCAGCACGTCGAGGCGCTGCCGCGTCACCTGTATACCTTCCACGGCTGCGGGCTGGGCAAGTTGCTCGACGCCCAAGCCACCCGCGCGGTGCTGGCGGCGCGTTTGCAGTCGCTGTGCCACGGCGTGTCCGGGGTGCGTGTGGAATTGCTCGAGCGCCTGCACGCGTTCCTCGAACACGATGTGCTGCCGCTGATTCCGGAAGAAGGCTCGGTAGGCGCCAGCGGTGATTTGACGCCGCTGTCCTACGTGGCCGCGACCTTGTCCGGCGAGCGTGAAGTGATGTTCCGTGGCGAGCGTCGCCAGGCGGCTGACGTGCACCGCGAACTCGGGTGGGAACCGCTGGTACTGCGCCCCAAAGAAGCCCTGGCTTTGATGAACGGCACTGCCGTAATGACCGGCCTGGCCTGCCTGGCCTTCGCCCGCGCCGACTACCTGCTGCAACTGGCCACGCGCATTACTGCAATGAACGTCGTGGCGCTGCAAGGCAACCCGGAACACTTCGACGAGCGCCTGTTCGCCGCCAAGCCGCACCCAGGGCAGATGCAAGTCGCTGCGTGGCTGCGCAAAGACCTTGCGATTGATGCGCCGACCGCGCCGCTGCACCGCCTGCAGGACCGCTACTCGCTGCGCTGCGCACCGCACGTACTTGGCGTGCTGGCCGACAGCCTGAACTGGCTGCGCTCGTTTATCGAAATCGAACTGAACAGCGCCAACGACAACCCGATCATCGACGCCGAAGAAGAGCGCGTGCTGCACGGCGGGCACTTCTACGGCGGGCACATCGCCTTTGCCATGGACAGCCTCAAGACCCTGGTGGCCAATGTCGCCGACCTGCTCGACCGCCAGCTCGCGCTGCTGGTGGACGTGCGTTACAACCACGGCCTGCCGAGCAACCTGTCCGGCGCGCCGGCCGACCGCGCGATGATCAACCACGGTTTCAAGGCCGTGCAGATCGGCACCAGCGCGTGGACCGCCGAAGCGTTGAAAAACACCATGCCGGCCAGCGTGTTCTCGCGCTCCACCGAGTGCCATAACCAGGACAAAGTCAGCATGGGCACCATTGCCGCACGTGATGCTATCCGCGTGCTGGAATTGACCGAACAAGTGGCGGCCGCCACGTTGCTCGCGGCCAACCAGGGTGTGTGGCTGCGCGCCCAGGCGGACGATGCGCGCCCCCTGCCACCGGCGCTGGCAGCCATGCATGAAGCGCTGGGTAAAGACTTCCCGCCGGTCATCGAAGACCGTGCGCTGGAGGGCGAGCTGCGCCTGTGCCTGAAACGTATTGCCGAGCAACACTGGAGGCTGCATGCGTAGCCAGGGCGTGTTGCATTGCGACACTGAAATCCTCGTGCCGTTTTTCGACATCGACACCATGCACGTGGTGTGGCACGGGCATTACGTGAAGTACCTTGAAGTGGCGCGCTGCGCGCTGCTGGACAAGATCGGCCATAACTACACGGCGATGCTGGAGTCCGGCTACGCGTGGCCAGTGATCGACATGCAGCTGCGCTACGTGCGCGGCGCGGTGTTCGGCCAGAGGATCAATGTGCGCGCCAGCTTGGTGGAGTGGGAGAACCGTTTGAAGGTCAATTACCTGATCACAGACCTGGCCAGCGGCGAACGCCTGACCCGCGCCAGCACCGTGCAAGTGGCGGTAGAAATCGCCAGCCGCGAGATGCAGCTGGCCTCCCCCAACATCTTCACCGACGCCGTAGAAAGGGCCCTGAAATGCTGACCCCTGTGGGAGCGGGCTTGCCCGCGAAGGACGTTAACGATAACGCGAACCGCCTGACACTGCGCAGCGCCCTCAGGTTCTTCGCGGGCAAGCCCGCTCCCACATTGATCGGGTTGTTGCTGAGCTTCAGCGCCCATGCCTTCGACCTGCAACAGCTCAGCGATCAGTTGGCCAAGCCCTCGGTGATCCACGGCAACTTCATCCAGGAAAAACACCTGCGCGCCCTGCCCCAACCCTTGGTCAGCAAAGGCACCTTCGTGCTCGCCAAAGACCACGGCCTGTTGTGGCTGTTGAAAACCCCGCTGCAGCAGGACTACCGCATCAGCGCCCAAGGCATTGCGCGCCGTGACGCCAATGGCTGGCAACTGCTGCCGAACAAGAGCGCCGGGGCCGAGCAGAACCGCCTGTTCCTCGCCGTACTCCAAGGCGACAGCAGCGGCCTGCAACGCGATTTCGAATTGCAGCTGCAAGGCGAAGCCAAGCAGTGGAAGCTGACGCTGATCCCGCGCTCATTGCTGCTCAAGCAGGTTTTCACCCAGATCAATATCGACGGCGGCGAATTGGTGCAGACCATCCAACTGCTCGAAACCCAAGGCGACAGCACCGTGCTGCGCATGCAGGACAGCACCGCCGCCCAACCGTTAAGCGATGCGGAGCAACACGACTTTGCCCAGTGAGCGCCTGCTGCCGCGCCTGTTCCTGATCCTGCTGGTGGCCGTGCTGGCGCTGGCCGGCTGGCAGTGGCGCCATGGCGCGCCGCTGTCGGCCAACCTCATGGAGCTGGTGCCGGGCAGCACGCCGGATGCGCTTGAGCTAAAAGCCGAACAACGCATGCAGGAGCCGCTGAACCGCGAAATGCTGGTATTGGTCGGGCATGCGGATCGGCAAAAAGCCGTGGCGGTGGCGCAGCAATTGGGCGAGCGCTGGCAAGCCAGCGGGCTGTTCGAAAAAGTGCAGTGGAACCTGCAGGCCGACTTGCCGGCCCTGCGCGAGCAATTGCTGCGCGGGCGCCTGGCGATGCTCTCGGCCAAGGACCGCGAACAACTGATCGAGCACCCCGACGCGTTCATCCAACAACGCGTGCAAGCCCTGTTCGATCCCTTCACCGGGTTCAGCCTGGTGCCGAGCCAGGACGACTGGCTGGGCCTGACCGGGCGTATCCAGAACAGCCAGCCGCAACACGGCTCGGTGCAATTGGATATCGGCAGCGGCGCCTTGATCGCCGATGCCGACGGCAAAAGCTGGGTGCTGCTGCGTGCGCGCACCACCGGCAATGCCTTTGATATGAAACTGCCGGTGCAAGTGGCGGATCTGCTCCAGGCCAGCCGCGCGCAGGCCGGCGAGCAAGGCGCGCAATTGCTCGCCGCCAGTGGCTTGCTCTACGCGGCCAATGGGCAGCAGCAGGCGACCCGGGAAATTACCTGGGTGGGCGGCGGCGCCACGCTGGGCATCCTGTTATTGCTGTTGCTCGCCTTCCGCCGCTGGCGTGTGCTGCTGGCCTTTGTGCCGGTGCTGGTGGGCACGTTGTTTGGCGCGGTGGCCTGTGTGGCGCTGTTCGGCCATATGCATGTGATGACCTTGGTGCTCGGCTCCAGCCTGATCGGCGTGGCGGTGGATTACCCGCTGCATTACCTGTCCAAAAGCTGGAGCCTGCAGCCGTGGCGCAGTTGGCCGGCGTTGCGCCTGACCCTGCCGGGGCTGAGCCTGAGCCTGGCGACCAGTTGCATCGGCTACCTGGCGCTGGCCTGGACGCCGTTCCCGGCGCTCACCCAGATCGCGGTGTTCTCTGCCGCCGGTCTGGTCGGCGCCTACCTGTCGGCCGTGTGCCTGTTGCCCGCGCTGCTCCAAGGCGTGGACCTGCGCCCGGCGCAATGGCCGCTGCGCATCGCTGAAGGCCTGTGGGTGCTGCGGGCCACCTTGATCAAACACTTACCGAGCCCGCTGCTCCTGGCGCTGGTGCTGCTGTTTTGCGCCGGCGGCCTGTGGCACCTGAACAGCAAGAACGATCTGCGCCAATGGATCGGCGCCCCGCCGCAATTGCTGCAGGAAGCCCAGGCCGTGGCGCGCATCACCGGGTTCCAGCCCACCAGCCAGTTCTTTCTGGTGCGCGCCGACAATCAGCAGCAGTTGCTCGAACGTCAGGCAGCCCTGGGCCAACGCCTGGATCAACTGGTGAACATGGACAAGCTGCAGGGCTACCTGGCGCTTAACCAACTGGTCAACCTGCCCGCCGAGCAGCAACGGCTGCGCGACGCGCTGAACCAATTGCCGCAACACTGGCAGCCGCTGTTGGACCTGGGCGTGCCCGCCAGCGCCCTGCACGCCGAAATCGCGCAACTGCAAGGCTTGCCCACCGAAGACATCGACGCGGCGCTGGTCGGCCCGCTCGCCGAGCCTTGGCGCACGCTGTGGCTGGGCCCGGTGGACGGCGGCGTCGCGGCGATGGTCAGCCTGCAAGGCCTGAACAACCCGGCGCTGCTACGGGTGCAGGCGCTGGACTTGCCTGGCGTACAGCTGGTGGATCGCCTGGGCGACTTGAACCGGGTGTTCGCCGACACGCAGATCAGCGCCGCTGAATTGAAATTGATGTCGTGCGTGCTGATCGTGCTGTTGCTGATCGTGCCGTTCGGTGTCGGCGGCGCCTTGCGCATCGTTGCCCTGCCGCTGCTCGCAGCGCTGTGCAGCCTGGCCAGCCTGGGTTGGCTGGGCCAGCCACTGACCTTGTTCAGCCTGTTCGGCCTGCTACTGGTCACGGCGATCAGCGTTGACTACGCGATCTTGATGCGCGAACAGATCGGCGGCCCTGCCGTGAGTCTTTTAGGTACGCTGCTGGCGGCGCTGACGACCTGGTTGTCGTTCGGCCTGCTGGCGGTGTCGAGTACACCGGCCGTGAGCAATTTCGGCCTGTCGGTCAGCCTGGGCCTGGCCTTCAGCTTTATGCTGGCGCCCTGGGCCGGCCATCAGAAGCACGCCTTATGAATGTGATTATCGCCATAGCGGCAAGGAGCCCTCGTGCCCACAGTTGAAATGGAACGTCGCCAGGTGGTGGTGATCGGTGCCGGCCCGTCCGGTGCCATCGCCGCCGCGCTGTTAAAGCGCAACGGGCATGATGTATTGATTATCGAGCGCCAGCATTTTCCACGCTTCTCGATTGGCGAAAGCCTGCTGTCGCACTGCATCGATTTTATCGAAGAAGCCGACATGCTCGAGGCCGTGCAGGCAGCGGGTTTCCAGGTAAAAACCGGCGCTGCGTTTGCCTGGGGCGAGCGCTACAGCGCGTTTGATTTTGGCGACACGTTCAGCCACGGCAAACCCACCACCTTCCAGGTGCAGCGCGCTGAATTCGACAAACTTTTGGCCGACCAGGCCGCCTTGCAAGGCGTCGACATTCGCTACGGCGAAAGCGTCGTCGGTGTGGATTTTGCCGGCGACAGCCGCTACCTGCATGTGCGCCGCGAGAATGGCAGCGAGTACCACCTCAAGGCCAAATTTATCCTCGACGCCAGCGGCTACGGCCGTGTGTTGCCGCGCCTGCTGGACCTTGAGGCGCCATCGGATTTCCCGGTGCGCCAGGCAGTGTTCACTCACGTCGAAGACCGCATCGAACACGCCGGTTTCGACCGCACCAAAATCCTCGTGACCACCCACCCGACCCAGCGTGACATCTGGTTCTGGACCATCCCGTTCAGCAATGGCCGCTGCTCGGTGGGCGTGGTCGCGGCGAAGGCGCATTTCGACGGCCGCGACAGCGACCTCGACGCGTGCCTGCGCGGCTTTATCGCGGAAACGCCGAGCCTGGCCGGCGTGCTGCAAAACGCCGTATGGGACACGCCTGCGCGCACCATCGGCGGCTACTCGGCCAACGTCAAAACCCTGCACGGTCCGGGCTTTGCGCTGCTGGGCAACGCGGCGGAATTCCTCGACCCGGTATTTTCCTCCGGCGTGACCATCGCCATGCGCTCGGCGAGCATGGCGGCGGGCTTGCTGCACCGCCAACTCAAGGGCGAAACAGTGGACTGGCAAACCGAGTTTGCCGAGCCGTTGAAACGCGGCGTCGACACCTTCCGCTGCTACGTCGAAGGCTGGTACGCCGGCACCTTCCAGGATGTGATTTTCCATCCGGGCAGCTCGCCGGACATTCGCCGGATGATCAGCTCGATCCTCGCCGGCTACGCGTGGGATGAGCGCAACCCGTTTGTCAGCGAGCCCAAGCGGCGGTTGCGGATGTTGTCGGAGATTTGCGCGGGTGAGCCGGTATGAGCAGTCCAGCGCTGGAAAAAAACTACCTGAGTAAAAACTACGTCGAAGAAACCAGGTTCGGTTTCTGGTTCCTGCGCAGCCACACTTGGCAGCACCACGTGTTGCGCGTGGCGATCAACGACCTGCGCGGTCTGTTCACCGAGCCATTGCCGGTCGCGCCGGTGCTGCTGGACGCCGGTTGCGGCCAGGGCAAGTCGTTCCAGTATTTGCAGCAGGTGTTCGCGCCGCAGCGCCTGATCGGTGTGGATGCCGACCCGCATAGCCTGGCGCTGAGCAAGGCCGAAGCCGCGCGCCAGGGCCTGGCCGTCGAGCTGATCGGCAGCGACTGCGCCACCCTTGAGGTGCCCGACGCCAGCGTCGATATCGTGTTCTGCCACCAGACCTTCCATCATCTGGTCGAACAGCATCGCGCCTTGAAGGAGTTCTACCGCGTGCTCAAGCCGGGCGGCTACCTGCTGTTTGCCGAGTCCACCGAAGCCTATATCGATACCTGGGTGATTCGCTGGCTGTTCCGCCACCCGATGCACGTGCAGAAAAGCGCCGACCAATACCTGGAGATGCTGCGCGAGCAGGGTTTTGAATTCGCCCCGCAGAATGTCTCGTACCCGTATCTGTGGTGGAGCCGTTCCAGCGATTTTGGCCTGCTTGAGCGCTGGGGCCTGCGCAACCCGCCACCGGTGGGCCAGCGCGAAGAGACGCTGGTCAACTGTGTGGCGCGTAAACCTTTCGCGAGCGTCGCACCATGATCCGCCTGCTGTTGATCGGTTGCCTGTTGCTGCTGAGCGCCTGCGCCAGCCAACCGCCGTTGCCCGCAAAAACCCCGGCGCTGGCCTTGCCGATGCAATTGCATGTGCAGCGCCTTTCGGGTGGCCAGAGCCAGGACTGGCTGTTGGTGATCCAGCGCGAAGGCGCGGCCCTTCGCTGGTCGATGATGGACCCACTGGGCATTCCCCAGGCCCGGCAAAAACTGCTCGATGGCCAGTGGCAGGCCGATGGTCTGCTGCCGCCCAACCCGGCGGCGCGGGAACTGTTTGCCGCCTTGCTGTTTGCCCTGACTTCATCGGATGACGTGCGCGCGCTTTACCCGAGCGCCCAGGCCATGGACCTCACGCGCACGCTGCCGGGTCATTGGCAAATCGTCTATCAGTCTTCAGAGGTGTTCAGCGTGAACATGACGGGCCAACCGCTGAGCTATCGCATCACCCCGCTGGGGGCCGCTCGATGACGGCTTATCTGAATGCGCTGGGCGTGATTTGCGCCCTGGGGCGCGGCCAGGCCGAGGTCAGCCGCAGCCTGTTTGCCGGCGACTGCTCGGGCATGCGCGCCAAGAGCGGCTGGGTGCCGGAACGCGTATTGCCGGTTGGCGGCGTGCGCGGCGAGCTGGTGACTATTCCGGCCGAACTGAACCAGCAAAGCAGCCGCAACAACCAGTTGTTGCTGGAAGCAGCGTTGCAGATCGAGGGCGAGATCCGCCACGCCATTCACACCTATGGCGCCTCGCGAGTCGGCGTGGTGCTGGGCACCAGCACCTCGGGCATCGACGAGGCCAGCCGTGGCATCGCCAATTACCTGCGCGACAAGCAGTTCCCCGGCGACTACGACTACCAGCAACAGGAACTCAGCGCCCCCGCCAACTTCCTCGCCGACTGGCTGCAACTGAGCGGCCCGGCCTATGTGATTTCTACTGCCTGCACCTCCAGCGCCCGCGCGTTGATGAGCGCCCAACGCCTGTTGGACCTGGGTGTGTGCGACGCGGTGATCTGCGGCGGCGTCGACAGCCTGTGCAAGCTGACGCTCAACGGTTTTACCGCGCTGGAGGCGGTCTCCAGCGAGCGCTGCAATCCGTTTTCAGTGAACCGCAATGGCATCAATATCGGCGAAGCGGCCGTGCTGTTTCTGATGACCCAACACCCTGCGCCGATTGCCCTGCTGGGCAGTGGCGCCAGTTGCGACGCGCACCATATTTCTGCGCCTGAGCCTACCGGCAAAGGCGCATTGCAGGCGATGCGCAAGGCCTTGGCCAGCGCGAAGCTGGTGCCCGAGCAGATCGGTTACTTGAACCTGCACGGCACCGCGACCCAGCACAACGACGCCATGGAAAGCCTGGCCGTCGCCAGCCTGTTTCCCCACGGCGTGGCCTGTTCGTCGACCAAACCCATGAGCGGCCACACCCTCGGTGCAGCTGGCGCGCTGGAAGCGGCGTTCTGCTGGCTGAGCCTGACGCACGGCCGCGTGCCGCCGCATGTGTGGGACGGCCAGGCCGACCCGGCGCTGCCCGCCCTGCAATGGGCGCAGACCGGCGACACCTTGGAAAAACGCTGCCTGATGAGCAACTCGTTTGCCTTCGGCGGTAACAACGTCAGCCTGATAATCGCAGAGGCCCCATGATTGATTGGCCACTCGCCCAATTGCTGCCCCACGCGGGCGACATGATCCTGATCGACCAGGTGCTGTCGTTCGATGAGGAGCAGATTCACACACGCCTTACCGTCAAGCCCGGCGGCCTGTTCAACCGCCCGGACGGCAGCCTGCCGGCCTGGGTCGGCATCGAGCTGATGGCCCAGAGCGTCGCCGCGTATGCCGGGTGCCGCGCGCGTCAGAACGGCGAAGCCGTGGAGCTGGGGTTCCTGCTCGGCACGCGTAAGTTCGAGTGCAACGTGGAACACTTCCCGGCAGGCGCTGAGCTGCGCATCCACGGCCTGCGCTCGCTGGAAGACGACAACGGCATGGGTGTGTTCGAATGCCACCTCACCGGCGACGGTATCCAGGCCAGCGCGCGCTTGAACGTATTTCGACCGCCCCAGGCGGCCACCTATTTAGATGAACCGAAGGACGAAACGCCATGACTGAATCCGTACTGGTCACCGGCTCCAGCCGTGGCATCGGCCGCGCCATTGCCCTGCGTCTGGCGCAGGCCGGGCATGACATCGTGCTGCATTGCCGCAGCGGCCGCGCGGAAGCGGACGCGGTGCAGGTCGAGATTGAAGCCCTGGGCCGCAAGGCGCGGGTGCTGCAGTTTGACGTGGCCGATCGCGCCAGCTGCAAGCAAATCCTTGAAGCCGACGTGGAGCAGCATGGCGCCTACTACGGCGTGGTGCTCAATGCCGGCCTGACCCGTGACGGCGCGTTCCCGGCCTTGTCCGAAGACGATTGGGACGTGGTGATGCGCACCAATCTCGACGGTTTCTACAACGTGCTGCACCCGGTGATGATGCCGATGATTCGTCGTCGCGCCGCCGGCCGCATTGTGTGCATCACCTCGGTGTCGGGGCTGATCGGCAACCGTGGGCAGGTCAATTACAGCGCGTCGAAGGCCGGTCTGATTGGCGCGGCCAAGGCGCTGGCCATCGAGCTGGGCAAGCGCAAGATCACCGTCAATTGTGTAGCGCCCGGCTTGATCGACACCGCGATGCTGGACGAAAACGTGCCGGTCGAAGAGCTGATGAAAATGATCCCGGCGCAGCGCATGGGCACCCCGGAAGAAGTGGCCGGTGCAGTGAATTTCCTGATGTCGGCCGAAGCCGGCTACATCACGCGCCAGGTGCTGGCCGTGAACGGAGGCCTGTGCTGATGAAACGCGTCGTCGTCACCGGCATGGCCGGCATGACCTCCCTGGGCAGCGATTGGGACACCATCGCCGCCAACTTTCGCGCCAACCGCAGCGGCATTCGGCGCATGGACGAGTGGGACCGCTTCACCGAACTGAACACGCGCCTGGCCGGGCCGATTGACGATTTCGTGGTGCCCGCCCACTGGACCCGCAAGCAACTGCGCAGCATGGGCCGCGTGTCGCGCCTGGCGGTGTGGGCGGCGGAACAGGCGTTGCAGGACGCCGGCTTGCTCGGCGACGAGTCGATCAAGGACGGGCGCATGGGCGTGGCCTGTGGCTCGTCCACCGGCAGCACCGACGAGATCAAGGCATTCGGCAACATGCTGCTGAACTCGGTGGCCGAGGGGCTGAATGCCAACTCCTATGTGCGCATGATGCCGCACACCACGGCGGCGAATATCAGCATCTTTTTTGGCCTCACCGGACGGCTGATCCCGACGTCCAGCGCCTGCACCAGCGGCAGCCAGGGCATCGGTTATGCGTATGAAGCGATCAAGTTCGGACGCCTGCCGTTGATGCTCGCCGGCGGCGCCGAAGAGCTGTGCCCCACCGAAGCCATGGTGTTTGATGCGCTCTACGCCACCAGCCTGAAAAACGACGCGCCGCAGACCAGCCCACGTCCTTACGACAGCGGCCGTGATGGCCTGGTGATTGGTGAAGGCGGCGGCATGCTGGTGCTCGAAGAACTGGAACATGCGTTGGCGCGTGGTGCGCACATCCACGCCGAACTGGTCGGCTTCGGCAGTAACGCCGACGGCCAGCACACCACCCGCCCGGAGCAGAAAACCATGCGCCGCGCGATGGAGTTGGCCCTGGAAGACGCCGGGCTTGAGCCTTCTGCCATTGGCTACGTGAACGGTCACGGTACCGCCACCGACCAAGGCGACATCGCCGAAACATTGGCCACCAGCAGCCTGTTCGGCAGCCGCATGCCTATCAGTTCGCAGAAAAGCTTTCTTGGCCACACCCTGGGCGCATGCGGTGCGCTGGAGTCGTGGTTCAGCATCGAAATGATGAACCGCGACCAGTACGTACACACCTTCAACCTGGATGTGGTCGACCCGCAATGTGGCGAGCTGGATTACCTGCAGGGCGGCTTTCGCGAGATGCACCACGATTACGTGATGAACAACAACTTTGCGTTTGGCGGCGTCAACACCTCGCTGATTTTCCGTCGCTGGGCCTGATTTTTTAATTGATTGGAGAAAATGGAATGTCTTCCTTGCTACGCGCCACCCTGATCACCCTGGCCTTGCTGACCGCCGGCGGTTGCACCAGCAAACCCGTGCTCAACACCCAGCACGAGCTGCCGGCCGGCACTCAGGTGAGCGAAGAAACCATGAAGCAGGTCATCGTCACGGCCCTGCAAAAACGCGAGTGGACCGTGCAGCGTTTCAGCCCACAACTCGTGCAGGCCGAGATCACCGTGCGCAACCAGTTCTACGCGGCCATCGACATCCGTTACAGCCGCAACAGCTACGCCATCACCTACCGCGACAGCCGCGACCTGGGCTACAAGGACGGCAAGATCCATCGCAACTACAACCGCTGGGTGAGCATGCTCGATCGCGACATCATGGCGGCGCTGCGCAGCAATGGCGTGGGTAACGCACCCGGATCGGCGGCGCAGTCGTTTGAGCAGACAGGGGCGTCGAAGCAGAACTGAGGATCGCGGTCCGTCAGAAACGACAAAGGGCGCCTTTCGGCGCCCTTTTCACAAACAGGTTGGCTTGTCATCGCCGCTTCCTGCCTGGCTCTGCGATGGCTGGTTACCCAGGATCCTCAGAGTCTCACAAGCCCCTTTCGGGAACTCGGCCAGTATGCCTGAAAACATCTCGGCTGCAATCGGTGGCAAAGCGCCGCTTGTTCTTTACCCACTTCATCGCAACCCCAGCGCACTGCGCACCGCTGCTTTTATCGCTGAAAACTGATCATTGGTGAGCTCCGCGATTGTGTAAGTTCGTTTTCCATGACGGCCTTTGCTTTTAATTCGATCCAGTCGCCCCAGGCCTACGGTCGCCACAATGTCGCACTTCGCCCAGCAGATGGGGTTCGCGCCCTGCAGATGACTGTCTAGCTGCAAATGATGCGCCAGCAGCGTTTGCGGGGCGGTGGTACTCAAAGGCACGACCGTCACCAGCAGCTTATTGGTTCGGTGTTTGCGTATCACAATAACGGGTCGAACCTTGATGATTTCCGGGACCTCATAGCCTCGAAAATCACACATCAACACGCTACCCTCCTTGGGCTGATAGAGCAGTGCCATCCATATCACTCGCTTGAAAAAGAGCGATTCTGCGCAGGTTTCTGGCTAATCACTAAGCCAGTTCCGTTACCTGATATGTGACTTCGCCTACACCATGGCCTTGCGCGTCAACAACTCCACAAACGCCTTCGCCCTCGGCGACTGCGCGCCCTTGCGCTGCACCAGCCACACCGCCGTGACCGCCTCCTGATCGAGCAGCGTGCGATACACCACGCCATCAATGCGTATGCGCTGGTAAGACGCCGGCAGCACCGACACGCCCAAGCCCGCCGCCACCAACCCGATAATCGTCATCGCCTCCCCCGCTTCCTGGGCGAAGTGCGGGCTGAAGCCTGCGTCACGGGCCAGGTTCAGCAGCTGCGCGTAGAGGCCGCTGCCATAGCTGCGCGGGAAGAATACAAACGGCTCCTGCGCCAATTGCGCCAGGTGCAAACCGCGTTCGCTGCCTTCCGCCAGCGGGTGGCCGGCGTTGAGTACGGCAACCAGCGGTTCGCGCATCAGCTCGATGACACTCAGCGAATCCGGCAACGGCAGCGGGCGCATCAGGCCGACCTGGATCGATTGATCCACCAACGATTCGGCCACTTCGGTGCTGCTCATTTCCTGCAGGTTCAAGTGCACCGCCGGGAAGGCCTGACGAAACGCAAAGATCGCCTGCGGAATGCTCGAATTGAAGGGTGCGGACGAGGTGAAACCAATCTTCAGCTCCCCCAGCTCTCCCAACTGCGCACGCCGAGCGACATCCGCGGCCTTGTCGACCTGCGCCAGCACCAGTCGCGCCTCTTGCAGGAACAACCGCCCGGCCTCACTGAGCTCGACCCGACGATTGGTGCGCTCAAACAAGCGCGCGCCCACCTCTTGTTCCAGGGCCTGGATCTGCTGGCTCAGCGGCGGCTGTGAGATGCCCAGCACCTGTGCAGCGCGGCCAAAATGCAGTTCTTCGGCGACGGCGATGAAGTACCGCAGGTGACGCAATTCCATGCAAACCTCATTAGGTCGTAAAAGCTATCAAACAGGTCGAACAATATATTGGAAAGAATCATTAGCCAGCTATATTCTTTTTGCATTGCCAGTCCTGGCAGGCTTTCCCTCGCCGAGGTCCCCGTGAAATCTGCTGTCGCTTCATCCGCTCAAGAAATCCCGCCTACCGCCCTGGATGAGGTGGTGGCCCAGCTCAACGAACAGTTCATCGAAAAAGGCACGCCGATGTTCATGCGCACCGTGCTGGCGCTGTTCTCCGGTGGCTTTGCCACCTTTGCCCTGCTGTATTGCGTGCAGCCGATGATGCCCGCGCTGTCCCACGAGTTTTCCATCAACGCGGCGCAGAGCAGCCTGATCCTGTCAGTCGCCACCGCCATGCTCGCGTTTGGCCTGCTGATCACCGGACCGATTTCCGACACCCTCGGGCGTAAACCGGTGATGGTCGCCGCGCTGTTTTGCGCCGCCCTGGCCACCATCGCCAGCGGCCTGATGCCGTCCTGGGAAGGCATCCTGCTGATGCGTGCGCTGGTCGGCCTGTCCCTGAGCGGCCTGGCCGCCGTTGCGATGACTTACCTGAGCGAAGAGATCCACCCGCAACACATCGGCCTGGCCATGGGCTTGTACATCGGCGGCAACGCGATTGGCGGCATGAGCGGGCGCCTGATCATGGGCGTGCTGATCGACTTCGTCAGTTGGCACACCGCCACGCTGATCATCGGCGCCCTGGCGCTGATCGCTGCCACGGTGTTCTGGAAGATCCTCCCCGAATCGCGCAACTTCCGCGCCAGCAGCCTCAAACCGCGCAGCCTGGTGGACGGCTTCGTGATGCACTTCAAGGATGCAGGCCTGCCCTGGCTTTTTCTCGAAGCCTTCCTGCTGATGGGCGCGTTCGTGACGATGTTCAACTACATCGGCTATCGCCTGCTGGCGTCGCCTTACGCGTTGAGCCAGGCCGTGGTCGGCCTGCTGTCGTTGGTGTACCTTTCGGGCATCTACAGCTCGGCGAAAATCGGCTCGCTGGCCGACCGCCTTGGCCGGCGGCGCGTGTTGTGGGGCACGATCGTATTGATGCTGTCGGGCATGTTACTGACCCTGTTCACCCCGCTGTGGCTGGTGGTGCCGGGCATGCTGATCTTTACCTTCGGCTTCTTCGGCGCGCACTCGGTGGCCAGCAGCTGGATCGGCCGGCGCGCGGTCAAGGCCAAGGGGCAGGCGTCGTCGCTGTACCTGTTCTGCTACTACGTGGGCTCAAGCATTGCGGGGACGGCGGGCGGGTTCTTCTGGCACTTTGCCGGGTGGAACGGGATTGGCGGGTTTATCGTGGCGCTGTTGATTGGCGCGCTGCTGGTGGCGCTGAAGCTGGCGAAGTTGCCACCGCTGGGGAATGTGCAGGCCTGAGGATTTCTGGCTTTTAATGTGGGAGGGGGCTTGCCCCCGATTGCAGTGTGTCAGCCAATGAATGTGGTGACTGATACACCGCTATCGGGGGCAAGCCCCCTCCCACATTTGTTGCGCGTGTTATTCGTGGTACTGCGCCGACAGCTCGTGCACCGCGCGCAAGAACGCGCCGGCATGCTCCGGATTCACTTCCGGGGTGATGCCATGGCCGAGGTTGAACACGTGCCCCGTGCCCTTGCCGTAGCTGGCCAGGATGCGGCCGACTTCGGTGCAGATCGCTTCCGGCTTGGCGTAGAGCACGGTCGGGTCCATGTTGCCTTGCAGCGCGACTTGGTTGCCAACGCGACGGCGAGCTTCGCCAATGTCGCAGGTCCAGTCCAGGCCGAGTGCATCGGCGCCGGCATCGGCGATGCTTTCCAGCCACAGGCCGCCGCCTTTTGTGAACAGGATGACCGGCACTTTGCGGCCTTCGTGTTCGCGGATCAGGCCGCTGACGATCTTGCGCATGTAGGCCAGGGAGAACTCCTGATACGCCGCCGCCGACAAGTTGCCACCCCAGGTATCGAAAATCTGTACCGCTTGCGCGCCGGCCATGATCTGGCCGTTGAGGTAGGCGGTAACCGACTGCGCCAGTTTATCCAGCAGCAGGTGCATGGCCTTTGGGTTGTCGTAGAGCATGGCTTTGGTCTTGCGGAAGTCTTTCGACGAGCCGCCTTCGACCATGTAGGTGGCCAGTGTCCACGGGCTGCCGGAGAAGCCGATCAGCGGCACGCGGCCGTTCAGCTCGCGGCGGATGGTGCTCACGGCGTCCATCACGTAGCCCAGGTCTTTGTGCGGATCGGGGATCGGCAGTGCTTCGATGTCGGCCAGGGTGCTGACGACTTTCTTGAAACGCGGGCCTTCGCCGGTTTCGAAGTACAGGCCTTGGCCCATGGCGTCAGGGATGGTCAAAATATCGGAGAACAGGATGGCCGCGTCCAGTTGTGGGTAGCGGTCCAGCGGCTGCATGGTGACCTCGCAGGCGAACTCCGGGTTCATGCACAGGCTCATGAAGTCGCCGGCGTGGGCGCGACTGGCGCGGTATTCCGGCAGGTAGCGACCGGCTTGACGCATCATCCACACGGGCGTG
Source organism: Pseudomonas sp. MF08831 (assembly GCF_059862645.1). Lineage (NCBI taxonomy): Bacteria > Pseudomonadati > Pseudomonadota > Gammaproteobacteria > Pseudomonadales > Pseudomonadaceae > Pseudomonas > Pseudomonas sp. MF08831. The sequence goes on from NZ_JCBCUX010000002.1 coordinate 311,430, forward strand.
ACGTCTACGGGTTGCTTGAGCAGGGCACGAAGGAAACGGTCGTTCTTGAGGGCAGTCATGTCGGCATCCGCAAAAAAAGTGCGGGCATTTTCTCAGAGCGCGACGCAAAAGGCACGGAGTGAGCCGTGCCTTTTGTCTATCGGGTCAATTTGTCGCGGATATCAAAGCGCTGCAAAACCAATGTGGGAGGGGGCTTGCCCCCGATTGCAGTGTGTCGATTTCAGTATCTGTAACTGAACCACCGCTATCGGGAGCAAGCCCCCTCCCACATTTTGATCCCATTTCAACCTGGGATCAGGGGTCAGACCTGCAAGTAATCCAGGATACCTTCGGCGGCGTTGCGGCCTTCGAAGATGGCCGTCACTACCAAATCAGAGCCGCGCACCATATCGCCACCGGCGAAGATTTTCGGGTTGCTGGTCTGGTGCTTGTACTGGCCTTGTTCCGGGGCTACAACGCGGCCCTGGCTGTCGGTCTGGATTTCGAACTGCTCGAACCACGGCGCCGGGCTTGGGCGGAAACCAAAGGCGATGACCACGGCGTCGGCCGGGATGATTTCTTCGGAACCCGGGATCGGCTCAGGGCTGCGACGGCCACGGGCATCCGGCTCGCCGAGACGGGTCTCGACCACTTTCACGCCTTCAACACGGTCCTCGCCCACAATGGCGATCGGCTGGCGGTTGTAGAGGAATTTCACGCCTTCTTCCTTGGCGTTCTTCACCTCTTTGCGCGAGCCGGGCATGTTGGCTTCGTCACGGCGATAAGCACAGGTCACCGACTTGGCGCCCTGGCGGATCGAGGTACGGTTGCAGTCCATCGCGGTGTCGCCACCACCCAGCACCACAACTTTCTTGCCTTTCATGTCGACGAAATCTTCCGGCGACTTTTCAAAGCCCAGGTTGCGGTTGACGTTGGCGATCAGGAAGTCGAGCGCGTCATACACGCCCGGCAGGTCCTCACCGGCAAAGCCGCCTTTCATGTAGGTGTAGGTGCCCATGCCCATGAACACGGCATCGTATTCGGCGAGCAGTTGCTCCATGGTGATGTCTTTGCCGATTTCGGTATTGAGACGGAACTCGATACCCATGCCGGTGAAGACTTCACGACGGTTGCTCAGTACGGTTTTTTCCAGCTTGAACTCGGGGATGCCGAAGGTCAGCAAGCCACCGATTTCCGGGTTCTTGTCAAACACCACCGGGGTCACGCCACCACGCACCAGCACGTCGGCACAGCCCAGGCCCGCCGGGCCCGCGCCGATGATCGCAACGCGCTTGCCGGTTGGCTTGACCTTGGACATGTCCGGGCGCCAGCCCATGGCGAACGCGGTGTCGGTGATGTACTTCTCCACCGAACCGATGGTCACCGCGCCAAAGCCGTCGTTGAGGGTGCAGGCACCCTCGCACAGACGGTCTTGCGGGCACACCCGGCCGCACACTTCCGGCAAGGTGTTGGTCTGGTGCGACAGCTCGGCGGCGGCGAGGATGTTGCCTTCGGCCACCAATTTGAGCCAGTTGGGAATGAAGTTGTGCACCGGGCACTTCCATTCGCAATACGGGTTACCGCAACCCAGGCAGCGGTGGGCCTGGTCGGCCGAGTGCTGGGGTTTGAAGGGCTCGTAGATTTCCACGAACTCTTTCTTGCGTTGACGCAACAGTTTCTTCTTCGGATCTTTGCGCCCGACATCGATGAACTGGAAGTCGTTATTCAGACGTTCAGCCATGTTAAAACCTCATCAAACTCTTCAGGCGCATATCACTGCGGGTTGGCACGGATGCTGGAAAGCAACGATTTCAGGTTGGCAGCCTTGGGCTTGACCAGCCAGAAACGACGCAGGTAATCATCGAGGTTTTCGGCGAGGTTGCGACCCCATTCGCTGCCGGTCTCCTCGACGTACTCGTCCAGCACGTGCTGCAAGTGGTTCCGGTAGGATTCCATGGCTTCGCCGCTGATCCGCTGGATCTCGACCAACTCGTGGTTGACCTTGTCGACGAAGGTGTTGTCCTGGTCGAGCACGTAGGCGAAACCGCCGGTCATGCCCGAACCGAAGTTGTAACCCGTCTTGCCCAGTACCGCGACAAAGCCCCCGGTCATGTACTCGCAGCAGTGATCGCCCGTGCCTTCCACCACGGTGTGGGCACCGGAGTTACGCACGGCGAAACGCTCACCGGCCGTGCCGGCGGCGAACAGCTTGCCACCGGTGGCGCCGTACAGGCAGGTGTTGCCGATGATCGCGCTTTCCTGCGACTTGTAGACGCTGCCGATGGGCGGAACGATCACCAGCTTGCCGCCGGTCATGCCTTTGCCCACGTAGTCGTTGGCGTCGCCTTCCAGGTACATGTTCAGGCCACCGGCGTTCCACACGCCGAAGCTCTGGCCCGCAGTACCCTTGAAGCGGAAGGTGATCGGCGCCTTGGCCATGCCCTGGTTGCCGTGCTTGCGCGCGATTTCGCCGGAGATGCGTGCGCCGATGGAACGGTCGCAGTTGCAGATATCCAGCGCGAATTCGCCACCGCTGGCGTCGTTGATTGAGGAGCTGGCCATTTCGACCATCTTCTCGGCCAGCAGGCCTTTGTCGAACGGCGGGTTGCGGTCAACCTGGCAGAATTGTGGCTTGTCTGCCGGGATGTGGTCGCTGCCCAGCAGCGGCGTCAGGTCCAGGTGCTGTTGCTTGGCGGTCTGGCCTTCGAGGATGTCGAGCAGGTCGGTACGCCCGATCAGCTCTTCCAGCGAGCGCACGCCCAGCTTGGCCAGCCACTCACGGGTTTCTTCGGCGACGTAGGTGAAGAAATTCACCACCATGTCGACGGTGCCGATGTAGTGATCCTTGCGCAGCTTCTCGTTCTGAGTGGCGACGCCGGTGGCGCAGTTGTTCAGGTGGCAGATGCGCAGGTATTTGCAGCCCAGGGCGATCATCGGCGCAGTGCCGAAGCCGAAGCTTTCGGCGCCGAGGATCGCAGCCTTGATCACGTCGAGGCCGGTTTTCAGGCCGCCGTCGGTCTGTACCCGAACTTTGCCACGCAGGTCGTTACCGCGCAGGGTCTGGTGGGTTTCCGCCAGGCCCAGCTCCCACGGCGCACCGGCGTACTTGATGGAGGTCAGCGGCGATGCGCCGGTGCCGCCGTCGTAGCCGGAGATGGTGATCAGGTCGGCATAGGCCTTGGCCACGCCGGCGGCAATGGTACCCACGCCGGCTTCCGCGACCAGTTTCACCGAGACCAGCGCCTGCGGGTTGACTTGTTTCAGGTCGAAAATCAGCTGCGACAAGTCTTCAATCGAGTAGATGTCGTGGTGCGGCGGTGGCGAAATCAGGGTCACGCCGGGCACTGCGTAACGCAGCTTGGCGATCAGACCGTTGACCTTGCCGCCGGGCAGTTGCCCGCCTTCACCCGGCTTGGCGCCCTGGGCGACCTTGATCTGCAGCACTTCGGCGTTGACCAGGTATTCCGGGGTCACACCGAAACGACCGGTCGCCACTTGCTTGATTTTCGAGCTCTTGATGGTGCCGTAGCGCGCCGGGTCTTCACCGCCTTCGCCGGAGTTGGAACGCGCACCCAGGCGGTTCATGGCTTCGGCGAGGGCTTCGTGGGCCTCAGGCGACAAGGCGCCGAGGGAAATACCGGCAGAGTCGAAACGCTTGAGGATAGATTCCAGCGGCTCGATCTCGCTGATGGCCAGCGGCGTATCCAGGGTCTTCACCTTGAACAGGTCGCGGATCATCGACACCGGGCGGTTATCCACCAGCGCGGTGTATTCCTTGAACTTGGCGTAGTCGCCCTGCTGCACAGCGGCTTGCAGGGTGCTGACCACGTCCGGGTTGTAGGCGTGGTATTCGCCACCGTGCACGAACTTGAGCAGGCCGCCTTGCTGGATCGGCTTGCGCGCGCTCCAGGCTTCGGCTGCCAAGGCTTTCTGTTCAGCTTCGATGTCGACGAAACGCGCGCCCTTGATGCGGCTCGGCACGCCACGGAAGCTAAGCTCGCAGACTTCTTCGGACAGGCCGATGGCCTCGAACAGTTGCGCGCCGCGGTAGGACGTAACGGTGGAGATGCCCATCTTCGACAGGATCTTCAGCAGGCCCTTGGTGATGCCTTTACGGTAGTTCTTGAACACCTCATAGAGGTCGCCCAGCACTTCACCCGTGCGGATCAGGTCACCGAGCACTTCGTACGCCAGGAACGGGTACACCGCCGAGGCGCCGAAGCCGATCAACACCGCAAAGTGGTGCGGGTCACGGGCGGTGGCGGTTTCGACGAGGATATTGGAGTCGCAACGCAGGCCTTTTTCGGTCAGACGGTGGTGCACCGCGCCGGTGGCGAGCGAGGCGTGGATCGGCAGCTTGCCTGGGGCGATGTGGCGGTCGGTCAGCACGATCTGGGTACGGCCGGCGCGCACGGCTTCTTCGGCCTGATCGGCGACGTTACGCACCGCGGCTTCAAGGCCGAGGCTCTCGTCGTAGTTCAGGTCGATGATCTGGCGGTCGAAGCCTGGGCGTTCCAGGGTCATCAACGAGCGCCACTTGGCCGGAGACACCACCGGCGAGCTGAGGATCACACGCGAGGCGTGCTCAGGCGATTCCTGGAAGATGTTGCGCTCGGCCCCGAGGCACACTTCCAGCGACATCACGATGGCTTCACGCAGCGGGTCGATCGGCGGGTTGGTCACCTGCGCGAACTGCTGGCGGAAGTAGTCGTACGGCGTGCGCACGCGCTGGGACAGCACGGCCATTGGCGTGTCGTCACCCATGGAGCCGACAGCCTCATAGCCTTGCTCACCGAGCGGACGCAGCACCTGGTCGCGCTCTTCGAACGTGACCTGGTACATCTTCATGTACTGCTTGAGCTGGTCCACATCGTAGAAAGCCGAACCGTGGTCGTTGTCTTCCATGGTCGCCTGGATGCGCAGGGCATTCTTGCGCAGCCATTGCTTGTACGGGTGACGCGACTTCAAGCGGTTATCGATGGCATCGGTGTCGAGGATCTGCCCGGTTTCGGTGTCCACGGCCAGGATCTGGCCAGGGCCGACGCGGCCTTTGGCGATCACGTCTTCAGGCTTGTAGTCCCACACGCCGATTTCCGACGCCAGGGTGATGAAACCGTTGGTGGTGGTGACCCAACGCGCCGGGCGCAGACCGTTACGGTCGAGCAGGCACACCGCGTAGCGGCCGTCGGTCATGACCACGCCGGCCGGGCCGTCCCACGGCTCCATGTGCATCGAGTTGTACTCGTAGAACGCACGCAGGTCCGGGTCCATGGTCTCGACGTTCTGCCACGCAGGCGGAATGATCATGCGCACGCCACGGAACAGGTCGATGCCGCCGGTGACCATCAACTCGAGCATGTTGTCCATGCTGGAGGAGTCGGAACCCACGCGGTTGACCAGCGGGCCGAGCTCTTCGAGGTCCATCAAATCGTTGGCGAACTTGGTGCGACGGGCCACGGCCCAGTTGCGGTTGCCGGTGATGGTGTTGATCTCGCCGTTGTGGGCGAGGAAGCGGAATGGCTGGGCCAGCGGCCATTTCGGCAGGGTGTTGGTGGAGAAGCGCTGGTGGAACACGCAGATTGCGGTTTGCAGGCGCTCATCGCTCAGGTCCGGATAGAAGGCGGTCAAATCCGCCGGCATCATCAGGCCTTTATAAATGATGGTTTTGTGCGAAAAGCTGCAGATGTAGTGGTCGGTGTCGGCGGCGTTGGACACCGACGAACGACGACGCGAGGTGAACAGCTTGATCGCCATGTCCTGGTCGCTCAGGCCTTCGCCTGCGATGAACACTTGTTCGATCTGCGGCAGGCGCTCCAGGGCCAGGCGGCCGAGCACGCTGGTGTCGATTGGCACTTTGCGCCAGCCAACCAGTTGCAGGCCGGCAGCCAGGATCTCGCGGTTCATGTTCTCGCGAGCGGCCTCGGCTTTCACCGGGTCCTGGTTGAAAAACACCATGCCCACGGCGTATTGCTTGGGCAGGTCGACCGCAAATTGCTCTTTTGCGACAGCGCGCAGGAACTGGTCGGGCTTTTGAATCAGCAAGCCGCAACCGTCACCGGTCTTGCCGTCGGCGTTGATCCCACCGCGGTGGGTCATGCAGGTCAGGGCCTCGATGGCCGTTTGCAAAAGGGTATGACTGGGCTCGCCCTGCATGTGGGCTATCAGGCCGAAACCGCAGTTATCCTTGAATTCATCGGGTTGGTACAGACCTGCTTTCATAGACACTTTCTCACCAGGCTGCCTCTTATATCGAGGCAAATTTCTTTTCAATTCAACCGGTTACCTTCCACGCCGAACGTACGCCGGCTTAGCGGGGGCAAAAGGGAGGTCATTGTACACACCGACACGAACGCTCACAAATTTAACGACGAAATGTCGCAAATCTATGTCGCATTTATGAAAGGTTTAAAACGATATGCTGTGCTAGTCAAAACTTTTTTAGTCTTGACTGCCACGACTCAAACGCAACGTGCGCAGACACCACAAAGCGCGCGGCCTTCAGGGCTGCACGCTTTTGTAGTTTTTTGAGGTGCCGGGAGAGGCGGCCTGGGTAAGGCCGCCGAATCTTCAGCGAGTTGTTGCGAGTTCTTGTTGAACGCTGGCAACAGTGCGAGGCCAAGGTTTACCAGCCTGAACCTTCGCTGGCAAGGCCTTGATAGCGGATTCAGCTGCTGCACGGCTGGAGAAGTTGCCGTAGGTGATCACGTAGAGAGGCTTGCCGTTGAGCACTTTCTTGAAATAACGGTACTCACCGCCCTGCTCTTTCACGAACGCCTGAGCGTTGGCTTCGGAGCTGGTGCCGAGGATCTGCACCACGAAGTTGCCGGTTGGCTGGCTGGTGTACCAGCTGCTGCCGGTGCCGCCGGCCTTGGCGACGGTGGCGGCGGGCTTCTCAGCAGGCTTGGCAGCCGGAGCCGGCGCTGGCTTGGCGGCTGGCGCGGGTGCGACAGGCTTGGTCACCGGCGCTGGCGCTGGCTTGGCAGTGGCGACAGTCGGTGCAGGGGTCGGCTTGGCAGCCGGAGCTGCTGGCTGACCGGCTGGCACGCCCGCAGGCGGCGCGGTAGTGGTCACGGTCGGCGGCGTGGCGCTGGAGCCCTCCACCGGCACACCGTCGTCACCTTCGGAAATGCCACCGGCTTCTTCGGCGAGTGGGCCGCGCATTACCGGCTGGCCAACCATCGGCAGGTTGGTCGGTTGGCCGGAGTTGGCGAATTCGACGTTTGGCGTGGGTTTGCCCAGTGGCAACTGCGCCTGTTCGGTTGGCGCGCCGGCGGTGGCGGGAGCCTTGCTACGACCTGGGATCAACCAGGCGGCGGCGACAGCGACCACGACAACGGCGGAAATAGCCAATACGTGCTTCTTAGGCATAGTAAACCCCATCTTTGGACGCTTAACCGCAGAGCGGCTTGCAATCATGGCTTCGATCAAGGCATCCCGGGCAACCTGGTTGATGGTGCCAGGCCAGCCGTCGGAGCTTTCGTGAATATCAGAGATCTGCGCAGCGGAGAAAAGTTCGATACCGGCCCCGGCGCCCTCAAGGCGTTGGGCCAGGTATTCGCGGGTTTCTTCCTCTTCGTACGGCTGCAATTCGATGACGTGAAACAGCTCCTGATCACCGCTGATCTGCTCCAGATCGGCGATCAACGACGACTCGCCAAACAGGAACACGTGCGGGCGGCCTTCAGGCGTACCCGCCGCCAGCGCCAGCAGCGCTTCCAGGGCGGATTCGTCGAGCTGCTCGGCGTCGTCTACCAGCAAGTAGACTTCCTGGCCGGTCAGGCCCAGTTGCACCACTTGCTTGAGAATCGCGTTCGGCTCGGCATTGGGTACATTCAGCGCCTGGGCCACTTGGCGCAACACGCCCGCCGCGTCACCGGCACCACGGGCCGACACCACCACGCTCTGTACCGATTGTTTGTTGGTGCTGGCGACCAGTGCCTGGCGCAGCAGGGTCTTGCCGCTGCCCAACGGCCCGGTGACCACCAGCAACAGCTGGCTGTAGCGCGCCAGATGGTGCAACTGGCCAAGCACCGGCTTGCGCTGGGCAGGGAAAAATTTGAAGCCAGGTACCCGCGGAGCAAAAGGGTCGTGGCTTAACTGGTAATGGCCGAGGAACGCCTCGTCGGCATGCAAACTAGTCATCGGGATCTTATTAACCTTTAAGCTGGGCCAGGGCGCGGTAATCCGCTCCCAGCGTGGCCTGTAAAATCTCTTTCGGATAATCGTCGGTCACTACCGCTTCGCCCATGTGGCGCAGCAGCACCAGTCGTAGGCGACCGTCGATCACTTTCTTGTCTATTGCCATATGTTCGAGGAAATCCGCCTCGGTCATCTCCTGAGGAGGAACAACCGGCAAACCGGCGCGCTGGAACAGGCGAATACCCCGATCCCGCTCCTGGGCACTGATCCAGCCCAGGCGGTGCGACATCTCCAACGCCATCACTGTGCCAGCCGCTACGGCTTCCCCATGCAACCACACACCATAGCCCATGTGCGTTTCGATCGCATGGCCGAAGGTGTGACCCAGGTTCAAGGTGGCGCGTACGCCGGACTCCCGCTCGTCGGCATTTACCACCAGCGCCTTGGCGGCGCAGGAGCGTGAAATCGCCTTGGTCAGTGCCACCTGATCCAGAGCGCGCAGGGCGTCCATATGCTCTTCAAGCCAGGTCAGGAACGGCTCGTCGCAGATCAGCCCGTACTTGATGACTTCCGCCAGGCCCGCCGACAGCTCGCGCGAAGGCAGGGTGTTCAGCGTCGCGGTGTCGATCAGCACGGCCTGGGGCTGATAGAACGCACCCACCATGTTCTTGCCCAGCGGGTGGTTGATGCCGGTCTTGCCACCGACCGACGAATCGACCTGGGACAACAAGGTGGTTGGCACCTGGATAAAGTCCACGCCGCGCTGGTAACAGGCCGCCGCAAAGCCGGCCATGTCGCCGATCACACCGCCGCCCAGGGCGACTACGGTGGTCCGGCGGTCATGACGCGCAGTCAGCAGGCCATCAAAGATCAGTTGCAGGGTTTCCCAGTTCTTGTGGGCCTCGCCGTCAGGCAGGATCACCGAAATCACCGAGTACGCCGCAAGGCTGCGGCTCAGGCGCTCAAGATACAGCGGCGCGACCGTTTCATTGGAGATGATCGCCACTTGCCGACCGGCAATATGCGGGGCAAGCAACTCGGGCAGGTCCAACAAACCTTCGCCAATATGGATTGGGTAGCTGCGCTCGCCTAGATCGACCTTAAGTGTCTGCATGTGTCCCCGCGTGAAGATGGATATACGATCGGCAACGCTCAGATCTGACGCTGCCTGATGGCTCTACGCCACACCTCGAAGGCTGTTAGCGCGCCGCCGAGAATAGCGCATTTCGGGTCTGGCTTTAACGGGGTGGCAGCTGCTGTAAACGCTCGAGAATGTCGAGAACGACCATTCGCGGCGGCCGCTCATCGGTTTCCACCACCAGATCGGCAATTTCCCGATACAGCGGATCGCGCAGCGTCAGCAAATCCCGCAGGGTTTTTGCCGGGTCGGCAGTGCGTAACAACGGGCGATTCCGGTCGCGGGCGGTGCGGCCCACTTGCTGCTCGACCGACGCATGCAGGTAGACCACGCGCCCACCGGCATGCAGCGCCCGGCGGTTTTCATCGCGCATCACAGCGCCGCCGCCGGTGGCCAATACCACGCCGTCGCAACCGCACAGCTCGGCAATCATCGCCTGCTCGCGGTCGCGAAAGCCCAGTTCGCCTTCCTTATCGAAGATCCATGGGATATTGGCGCCCGTGCGCAATTCAATTTCCTTGTCGGAATCTTTGAATGGCAGGCGCAGCTCTTTGGCCAGCAAACGGCCGATGGTGCTTTTTCCAGCCCCCATCGGTCCTACAAGAATCAAATTTCGCACAGAATCAACGACTCACAGCAATCGCCTGGTTATTCATAATACGCGGAGTCAGGAATACCAGCAGCTCGGATTTTCTTTCCGCCATCACATCGCGCCGGAAAAGGCGGCCAAGATACGGCACATCGCCTAAAAATGGCACTTTATCTACCACTTTGCTCTGGGTATTGGAGAAAACGCCACCGATGACGATGGTCTCGCCATCCTTGACCAGCACCTTGGCGTTGACTTCGTTTTTCTTGATCGGTGGCACGTCGTTGAGCTTGTTCAGGTAGTCGGGCTCATCCTTGGTAACCTTGACCTCCATGATCACCCAGCCATCAGGGGTGATTTGCGGGGTCACTTCCAGCGATAGCGAAGCTTCCTTGAACGACACTGAAGTGGCGCCACTGGAGCTGGATTCCTGATAGGGAATCTCGGTGCCCTTGAGGATCCGTGCCGTCTCCTTGTCGGAAGTGACCACCTTGGGCTGTGAGACGATTTCGCCGTTGCCGGTTTTCTCCATGGCCGTCAATTCAAGGTCCAGCAACAGGTTGTTGGTGATATAGGCGATGCCCAAGCCCGATGTACCGGTGAGCGCACCCATGTCGACAAATGGCGAACTGACAGGGTTCTGCGGTGGCTCGGCACCGGAGGCCAAGGGTTTGCTGATGCCCCCAGCGCCCCAATTGGCACGGTTGAGTCGCCCTCCCCAGCGCACGCCGAGGCTTTTGTCATAATCAACATTGGCCTCGACGATCCGCGCCTCGATCATCACTTGGCGCACCGGGACGTCCAGTTGCGCCACAATTCGGCGCAGCTCTTCGAGGCGCTCGCCAGTCTGGTACGCAATGATGTTATTGGTGCGGTCATCCACTGCCACGGAACCGCGCTCATCGCCGGCGCCTTCAAGGCCTGTCACCGACTGGAACAGCTTGGCCAGGTCCGCCGCCTTGGCGTAGTTGACCTGCAACAGCTCGCGGCGCAAAGGCGCCAGCTCGGCCATCTGCCTGCGCGATTCCAGCGTGAGCAATTCACGCGCCGCCAGCTCATCGGCAGGTGCCACCAGCAAAACGCCGGCCTTCACGCGCTTATCCAGCCCCTTGGTCTGCAATACCAGGTCCAGCGCCTGGTCCCAGGGCACGTCCTTGAGCCGCAAGGTAATGGAGCCTTGCACTTCATCGCTGGCAACCAGGTTGAGCCCGGCGACATCGGCAATCTGCTGCAATACCGCGCGCACATCGATGTTCTGGAAGTTGAGGTTCAGTTTGGCGCCGTTATAGGTGCCTGGCGCCGCGCTGCCAGGCGGCGGCAGCTGGATAAGGTCCACACGATTGGGCACAGCGAATGCCGTCGGTGCCATGAACGCTATCCATAGCGCCACACCGAAGGACGAGAAAGTCCATTTCATTGTTTGATTCCGTTATGAGTTGAGTTTCAACACGAGGGTTCGCGGGCGCTCCAGCCACGCGCCCTGTTTATCGGGGAACAGCTCTGCCAGCTCGATGTAGCCGTCATGAATGGCCGTGACCTTGCCGTGGTTCGGCCCCAGGTAGTCGCCAACGGCCAGCCGGTGCACCGTGGAGGCCACACGCAACAGCGCAAAGTTCTGCTCACCGCGAGACAGCGTACCGACCATCTCGAACTGGTCGATGGCGACCTTTTCCAGGGCGCCGCGGGCTCGGGCAAGGTCGGGCGCCAGCACCGGGCGTCCGGGCAGGTGATCAACCTGCAATGCAACCGGCTGGAACGGGTCACGCAGGGAAAATGCGTCGTAGACGAATGCTGGCCCCGACTCGAAAACCGAGTCAGGTTCGCCGCGCAGCGACGTGCTGCGGTAGGTCTTCACCAACATGCCGAGGCGCAGCAACGACCCTTCAGAACGAAGCGTGATGTCATGCACGGTAACGATCCGGGACAAGCCGCCCAACGCACTCACGAAGGTAGCCAGGTCGTGGTAGGCCCCAACCACATCGACCTGCACCGGCTCCTCGATGTAAAACGGCCGAGTTTGCTCGTCCAGCACCGTGATACCTTCGACCACCACGCCGTTGGCAGCCACCAGCCGCGCAATTTCATCCAGCAGGGCAGGCATGTCAGGTGTGCCAGACAAATGCCCTAAGGCCCCGCCGGTTTTTTCCTGCATCACCTGAGCCGGGTGGGCACCGCCCTCAAGCCGGGAGGCCAGATCGACTTTCTGCGCGAGCACCTGTTGTAAGACCTCTTCCTGCGCCTCCCGCTCGTGCAAACGCTCGCGTGACGGGCTCAAATAAACGCAATCGCCCACCACCAGCACCAAGCCTGCCAGCGCACAGCCCAGCAGAAGCTTGCCCGGCAAGGGCCATTTCGAAGCGTTGTGAGAGAACGTGGAAAAGTCGAGCCTGGGCAGGCTCAAGGCTGAGCCTCGGTGGATTCCCCCTGGCGCACCATCAACTGGAATTCGTTACCGCCCCGCTCGCCCTCTGCTCGCACATGCTGCAGCCGAGTGGCGTGGGTGCCCTGCGAGGCTTCCAGGCGGCGCATCAGTTGAGCAATGTCCTGGCTGGACTCGGCACTGCCGCTGACGCTGATGGTGTCGCCGTTCGCCACCACTTCATGCAGATGGACACCCTCGGGCACCGCGCGGGCCAGTTGATCAAACATCTGGGCGCTGGAAGAGCGGGCATCATGCAGGTCCTGCACGACTTTCATGCGCGCGGCCAGTTGCTGGCTTTGCTCCTGCAAGTCACCGATGGTCTTGATGCGCGAATCGACGACTGTCACTTCTTTGCTCAGGTGGTTATTGCGTGCGCCCTGCCGGTCGATGGCCTGGTCGATCACCTGGTCCGCCAGCCATAACGCCGCGAAGGCCGCACAGGCAAACGCCAGCAAAAACATCAGAAAGTATTTGCGACGCCGGTCCGCCAGGGCTTGTCGCCAGGGCAAAAGGTTGATTCTTGTCATCAAGCGAAACTCCTCAGGGCCAACCCGCAAGCAATTCCCATCCCGTGGGCATCCACGGCCCATTGTGTGCCATCGACTTGATGACCCGGCGTGAAGCTGGCGAAATCCTGACTGCAAGCGCGCTCCAATGCAAACCCTTCGACATCCACCACCCGCGTCACGAGCCCCGCCAGGGCCAAAACCGCAGTGCGAGCCTCGACTTGCTCCCTCAGGCAGGCAGCCAGTAAAACCTCGACCCGGGCCGGATCCTGGGCCGAAGGGCCACGCACCTGAAAATCGATGGCCACCTCATCCAGCGGGTAAGGAATGTACTGGTCGGCTTCCATCTGGATCTTCCACACCATCTCTTCATCACTGAGCCCTGCCTCCATGTCGATGACCCGCGTGATGACCGACGGGCCCGCTACAGCAACCGCCGCCTGCCGTGCGGACGTGCGTAGTCGGGATAACGCCAGGTGCAAGGCTCGCCCTGCCTCTTCAAGGTCCAACAAAGTGCCATCAACCATCGCATTCGGCGGCAACATTTGGGTGCTGTAGCCCTGCACCTGGTAACCCGCGGCCGAACGGCCCAGTTCTATCAGCTTGATGCCCGTGTCATTGATGTCGACACCCAGCAGGGTGTCGGTTTTGCGCCTGAAAAATCCCTTTCTCATAAAACTCCCCAAAACTTTGCCTGTCATACCGCCTGATTACCACCGGCCACCGTGCATTCGGTCGACTTGTTTGAGTGGCGTGAATGACGCCCCAAGCCGAAAAATGCTTTAATGCCCAGCGTTTTTTCCCGCTATTTATCTGCTGCTCGGGTCGATCCATCGTTTGCCATGCATGCCCCGACGCCTAACTCATTCTTTTCTCTGGAAATCCAAAAGCCTTGATTCGTCTGCTGAAGTTTTTCGGGTACTCCATTGTCGCGATCGTCTGCGGGCTGCTGCTCGTACTCAGCGGTGCCTACCTCTACCTTAGTCCGGGTTTGCCTTCCGTAGAGGCACTCAGAAGTATCCAGTTGCAGATTCCTTTGCGGGTCTACAGCAGCGACGAGAAACTGATCGCGGAGTTCGGCGAGATGCGCCGCACACCGATCCGTTTCGCCGACATTCCACCCAATTTCATCAATGCCCTGCTGTCGGCAGAAGACGATAATTTCGCCAATCACTACGGCGTTGACCCCAGCAGTCTGGTGCGTGCGGCTACCCAGCTGGTAAAAAGCGGACACATTCAATCCGGTGGCAGCACCATCACCATGCAGGTGGCGAAGAACTTCTTCCTCACCAGCGAGCGCAGTTTTTCGCGCAAGGCCACTGAAATCCTGCTGGCCCTGCAGATCGAACGCCAGCTGACCAAGGACGAGATCCTTGAGCTGTACGTGAACAAGATCTACCTGGGTAACCGCGCCTACGGCATCGAAGCGGCGTCGCAGGTCTACTACGGCAAGTCGATTCGTGATGCCAGCCTGGCGCAAATGGCAATGATTGCCGGCCTGCCCAAGGCCCCTTCGCGCTTTAACCCGCTGGCCAACCCGGCGCGCAGCAAAGAGCGCCGCGACTGGATCCTTGGCCGCATGTACAAGCTGGGCAAGATCGACCAGGCCGCCTATGAAAGCGCCGTGGCCGAGCCCCTGAATGCCAGCTACCACGTGCCGACGCCGGAAGTGAACGCACCGTATATCGCTGAAATGGCGCGCGCCGAGATGGTCGGCCGTTACGGCAGCGAGGCCTACACCGAAGGCTTCCGCGTGACCACGACCGTTCCCAGCAACTTGCAGGAAATTGCCAACAACTCGGTACGCGATGGCCTCGTCACCTATGACCAGCGCCACGGCTACCGCGGCCCCGAATCCCGCCTGCCCGGCAAGACGCTGAGCGCCTGGACCACTGAACTGGGCAAACAGCGCCCGATCAGCGGCCTGGAACCCGCCATCGTCACCCAAGTGAAGAAAGATGGCGTGCAGGTGCTGACCCGCTCCGGCGAAGCGCATGTGCCGTGGGACAGCATGAAGTGGGCACGCCCCTTCCTGAACACCAACAGCATGGGCCCGATGCCCAAGCAGCCCTCGGACGTGGCGCAGGTGGGTGATTTGATCCGCGTGCAACGCCAGAAAGACGACAGCCTGAAATTCAGCCAGGTCCCTGTGGCCCAAGGCGCGCTGGTGTCCCTGGACCCGCAGAACGGTGCGATCCGCGCCCTGGTCGGCGGTTTTGCCTTCGAGCAGAGCAACTACAACCGTGCGACCCAGGCCAAGCGCCAGCCGGGCTCGAGCTTCAAGCCGTTCGTCTACAGCGCCGCACTGGATAACGGCTACACCGCCGCCAGCCTGGTCAACGACGCCCCGATAGTGTTTGTCGACGAGTACCTGGACAAGGTCTGGCGCCCGAAGAACGACACCAACACCTTCCTCGGCCCGATCCGCATCCGCGAGGCGCTGTACAAGTCGCGTAACCTGGTGTCGATCCGCCTGCTGCAGGCAATGGGCGTCGGCAAAACCATCGACTACATGACGCGTTTCGGCTTCAACAAGTCGGACCTGCCGCCCAACCTGTCCCTGGCGCTGGGCACCGCGACCCTCACGCCGATGGAAATCGCCACGGGCTGGAGCACCTTTGCCAACGGCGGCTATAAGATCTCACCGTACCTGATCGACAAAATCGAAAGCCGCAATGGCGACACCCTGTTTACCGCCAACCCTCCGCGCGTACCGGGTGACGTGGTCAACGGCGTGGCGGCGCCTGATGGCATCGCGGCGCCCAGCAACGGCGGCATCACCATCGAGCCGACACCGGGCGCAGCGCCAGCCACACCGAACACTGCCGCCGCAAACGAGCCACAAACGCCCGCAGTCGCTGAACGCGTAGTGGATGGCCGCACCACGTATATCCTCAACAGCATCCTGGAAGACGTGATCAAGAAAGGCACCGGCCGTCGCGCCCTGGCGCTGGGCCGTGCGGACATTGCCGGCAAGACCGGTACCACCAACGACTCCAAGGACGCCTGGTTCTCCGGCTACAACGCCGACTACGTGACCACCGTGTGGACCGGCTACGACCAGCCGGAAAGCCTGGGTCGCCGCGAGTTTGGTGGCACCGTCGCGTTGCCGATCTGGATGAGCTACATGGGCGCGGCCTTGAAGGACAAGCCGTTGCACACCCAGCCTGAGCCGGAAGGCATTCTCAGCCTGCGCATTGACCCGGTGAGTGGCCGTGCGGCTTCGCCAAGCACGCCGAACGCGTACTTCGAGCTGTTCAAGAGCGAAGACACGCCGCCGTCGGTCAACGAACTGGGCAATGGCGTTGCACCGGGCAGCCCGCTGCCGGCGGATGAAGGGGCGCCGATCGATTTGTTCTGATCGCGACCGCGAGCTGACGAGGTGCAAAATGTGGGAGGGGGCTTGCCCCCGATAGCGAACTTCCAGCCAATGAAGCTGCTGACTGATACATCGCAATCGGGGGCAAACCCCCTCCCACATCTGGATTCCTACACAGCTCCAGTTAATCGCAGGCAATAAAAAAGCCCCGACTCGCAAGAGCCGGGGCTTTTTGTTGGTGCGCTACAACGGCTTAGCCGTTGAACACATCATCCACGCTTTGCAGCGGGTAGTGCTTCGGATACGGCAGGGTCGCCACACCGGTCTCGATAGCGGCTTTGGCCACGGCATCGGATATCAGGGTGATCAGGCGCTTATCCATTGGTTTCGGAATGATGTACTCACGGCCGAATTCCAGCTTGATGCCACCGTAGGCGTCGCACACTTCCTGAGGCACCGGCAGCTTGGCCAGTTCACGCAGGGCGTTGGCGGCAGCGACTTTCATCTCTTCGTTGATGCGCTTGGCGCGAACGTCCAGGGCACCGCGGAAGATGAATGGGAAGCCCAGTACGTTGTTGACCTGGTTCGGGTAGTCCGAACGGCCGGTGGCCATGATCACGTCGTTACGGGTGGCGTGTGCCAGTTCCGGGGAGATCTCCGGATCAGGGTTGGAGCAGGCGAACACGATCGGGTTGGCCGCCATGGACTTGAGGCCTTCGGCGCTCAGCAGGTTCGGGCCAGACAGGCCGACGAACACGTCTGCACCGTCAAGGGCGTCAGCCAGGGTGCGCTTGTCGGTCGCGTGGGCAAACATCGCCTTGTACTGGTTCAGGTCGGTACGCTCGGACTGAACAACGCCCTTGCTGTCGACCATGAAGATGTTTTCCAGCTTGGCGCCCATGCTCACCAGCAATTTCATGCAGGAGATGGCTGCAGCGCCGGCACCCAGGCAGACGATCTGCGCGTCAGCCAGGGTTTTGCCGGCGATTTCCAGGGCGTTGATCATGCCGGCCGCGGTAACGATCGCGGTGCCGTGCTGGTCATCGTGGAATACCGGAATGTCGCACTGCTCGATCAGGGCCTTTTCGATCTCGAAGCACTCAGGTGCCTTGATGTCTTCCAGGTTGATGCCACCGAACGTGATGGAAATGCGCTTTACGGTGTCGATGAAAGCCTGCGGGCTTTCGGAGTCGACTTCGATGTCGAAAACGTCGATGCCGGCAAAGCGCTTGAACAGCACGCCCTTACCTTCCATGACTGGCTTGGAAGCCAATGGGCCGAGGTTGCCCAGGCCGAGAATCGCGGTGCCATCGGAAATCACTGCAACCAGGTTGCCTTTGCCGGTGTACTTGTACGCCAGTTCAGGGTCGCGGGCGATTTCACGTACGGGCTCGGCAACGCCAGGGCTGTAGGCCAGCGACAGGTCGCGGGCGGTGGCAGTGGCTTTGGTGAGCTCTACACTCAGCTTTCCTGGACGAGGATGGGCATGATATTCGAGAGCGGCAGTTTTCAAATCAGACATATCGGCATTCCGCTTTTACTGTTGGTCGACGGACCGCCGAGGATACGCGTGTCGCAAAGTCCCTACAAGACTGGGCAGTCACAGGTGTCAAGGGCCCTGCGCTACGACTTTTGGCCAAGAGCCACGGGATACAAGGGCTCAACTGTTCACAATCGCATTAAAAAATGTCTACAATTCTTTTTATTAAAATCGATTTGAATCACGCGCAGCCAAATTGCAGGCACAAAAAAGGCGTCCCAAAGGACGCCTTCTTCAACAGCTGACAAAAACCCGGAGGGCTTTTGAGCCTTACTCTGCTGGAGTAGCAGGCTTCTTGCCGAAAGCACCAAAGCGATCTGCGAAGCGCTGTACACGGCCGCCGGTGTCCAGAGTTTTCTGCTTACCGGTGTAGAACGGGTGGCACTCGTTGCATACGTCAGTACCCAGTGGCTTGCACAGGTTCGAACGTGTTTCGAACTTGTTGCCGCAGCTGCAGGTTACTTCGATGGTTTCGTACGCTGGATGGATATCGGCTTTCATGGTGACTTCCTCGGGCTAGCGTGCCGCCACTCGACACTATTGTCGAATACCGCACGTAATTAGGCCGCGGATTCTACCAGACCTTTTTAAACGCGCAAGCTGCGCTTCCGGCCGATTTCCCACATATGAGCCCCTTTCATCAGAAAAACTGCCGGTTCACCACGATCAATGTGGGAGCCGGGCGTGTTGTGGCGAGCAGGCTTGCCCTGCGCTGGGCTGCAAAGCAGCCTCAATAGGCCAATGGTGTTTTTGCAGTCAAAACTCGCTGTAGGCATCGGGGCCGCTGCGCGCCCCAACGCAGGGCAAGCCTGCTCGCCACGATAGGCCCGGTTCCCACAGAAGTGCTGGCTGCTGCAGCAGAGACGGGACACCTCTACCGCAGGTCTGCTAGGCTCCCGCCCCTGCGCCACCGCCTGCCTTTATATGAGACTCCCCCGCGTGCCCGACGCCATTTTGCGCCTAGCCCTGCCCTCGCCTCTGCGCCGTCTGTTCGACTACCGAGCCCCCGCCGGCGTGCTGCGGGCGCAGTTGCAGCCAGGCATGCGCGTGCGCGTGCCGTTCGGGCGCCGAGAAATGATCGGCATTCTGGTCGAAGTCGCCGACCACAGCGAAGTACCCGCAGAAAAGCTCAAGCCCGCCATAGCCATCCTCGACACCACTGCGCCGCTGCCACCGGCCCTGTTCAAGCTGTGCCTGTGGACCGCTCAGTATTATCAGCACAGCCTGGGCGATACGTTGAGCTGGGCGCTGCCGGTGCTGCTGCGTCAGGGCGAGCTGGCCGAAGCACGCCAGGAGCGCTTCTGGTCGATGGTGCCCGGCGCGCGCCTCGATGACCCGCGCATCGCCCGCGCGCCGCGCCAGCGTGAAGCCCTGGCCACGCTGGCGCAGCATCCCCACGGCGTAGCGCATCAGCTATTGAGCAAGCTGATGCTGAGCAAGGACAGCCTCGACCTGCTGCTGGCCAAGGGCTTGGTGCAGGTGGAAATCCGCAAGCACGCTCCCGACCCACGCCACGAACACTGGCTGGCCCAGCCCGAACTGCCGCTGAACACCGAGCAACGTGCTGCTTATGAAGCGATCCGCGCAGGCTTCGACAGTTTCCACGCGTTCCTGCTGGCGGGCGTGACGGGCAGCGGCAAGACCGAAGTCTATCTGCAGCTCATCCGCGAAACCCTGCAGGCCGGCAAGCAGGCGCTGGTGCTGATCCCCGAGATCAACCTGGGCCCGCAAACCCTGGCGCGTTTCGAGCAGCGCTTCAACGCGCGCATCGCCCTGGTGCACTCGGCGGTCAACGACCGCGAACGCCTGGAGTCCTGGTTGGCCGCGCGGGACGGCGAAGCCGACATTATTATCGGCACCCGCTCGGCGCTGTTCACGCCGATGAAAAACCCCGGGCTGATCATCATCGACGAGGAGCACGACGGCTCCTATAAACAGCAGGAAGGCCTGCGCTACCACGCCCGCGATCTGGCGCTGGTGCGCGCACGCCAGGAAGACATCCCGATTGTGCTGGGCTCGGCCACGCCGTCCCTGGAAAGCCTGCACAACGCCTACACCGGCCGGTACGGACTCCTTCGTTTGAATGAGCGTGCAGGCGGCGCCAAGCAACCGCGCTTCCTACGCCTGGATGTAAAAAGCCGTCCACTGGACAGCGGCATTTCCGGACCGATGCAGCAAGCCATCGGCCAGACTCTCGCCGCCGGCCAGCAAGTGCTGGTGTTTCTCAACCGCCGAGGGTTTGCGCCGACGTTGCTGTGCCATGACTGCGGCTGGATGTCCGAGTGCGAGCGCTGCGATGCGCGCATGACCGTGCACCAGCGCCACGGCGAGCTGCGCTGCCATCACTGCGGCCATGTGGAGCGGGTGCCGCGCCACTGCCCGCAGTGCGGCAAAGTGGATTTGCGCCCAGTGGGTGCGGGCACCGAGCGCGCCGAAGAGCGCCTGGGCATTCTGTTCCCGGACTACCCGGTGCTGCGGGTCGACCGCGACAGCACTTCTCGTAAAGACGCGATGAACCAGCTGTTCGCGACCATCCAGAAAGGCCAGCCGTGCATCCTGATCGGCACGCAGATGCTTGCCAAAGGGCACCACTTTCCACGGGTGACGCTGGTGTCGATCCTGGATGCCGACGGCGGCCTGTTCTCCGGTGATTTTCGCGCCAGCGAGCGCATGGCGCAGCTGATCGTGCAGGTCGCAGGCCGCGCCGGGCGCGCTGAAGAGCCGGGCAAAGTGATTATCCAGACCCACCTGGCCGACCATCCGCTGCTGATCCAGCTAACAGAACAAGGCTATTTCGCCTTCGCCGAGCAGGCGCTGAGTGAACGCCGCTCTGCCGGCTTGCCGCCCTTCTCTCACCTTGCCCTGCTGCGGGCCGAGGCCCATAAACCGGGGCAGGCGGAAGGTTTTCTGGATGAGGCATGCAGCGCCGCCGAACGTTTGCTCGGCGAACTGGGTCTGACCGGCATCGAATTGCTCGGCCCGGTGCCTGCACCTATGGAACGCCGCGCCGGGCGTTATCGCGCTCAGCTACTCTTGCAGGCAACCTCCCGCGCGCCCCTGCATCGGCTATTAAGTAGCTGGTTGCTTGCTCTGGAGCAAATGCCCAGTGGCCGCCAGGTGCGATGGTCGTTGGATGTGGACCCGGTAGATTTGTATTGATAGCAAAACCGCTATCGCAGGCAAGCCAGCGCCCACATTTTGAAATGTGAATACCCTTAAATGTGGGAGCGGGCTTGCCCG
Organism: Pseudomonas sp. MF08831; assembly: GCF_059862645.1. NCBI lineage: Bacteria > Pseudomonadati > Pseudomonadota > Gammaproteobacteria > Pseudomonadales > Pseudomonadaceae > Pseudomonas > Pseudomonas sp. MF08831. Next base: position 332,302 of record NZ_JCBCUX010000002.1, read on the forward strand.
CGACGAGGCCCGCAGGTCTACCAACCCGTCTGAACGGTTGGCAAGCCTGCCCTCGCCACGGATAATGCCCAGTTTTTCCACCTGCGCATCGCGCGCCGCCGCTTGCGGTCGAAAGAGAACACCATGAAAGACACCATTCGCCAGCTGATCCAACAAGCCCTCACCCAACTCGTCAACGAAGGTGTGTTGCCTGAAGGCCTGACGCCGGCGATCCAGGTGGAAAACACCCGCGACAAGACCCACGGTGACTTCGCCAGCAACATCGCGATGATGCTGTCCAAGCCTGCGGGCATGAAACCGCGCGACCTGGCGGAAAAAATCATTGCCGCGCTGCCGGCTGACGACAGCGTCACCAAGGCCGAAATTGCCGGCCCTGGCTTCATCAACTTCTTCCAGAACACCCAGGCCCTGGCCTCGCGCCTGGACGCCGCCCTGGCCGACGCCAGGATCGGCGTGCGCAAGGCCGGCCCGCTGCAGCGCGTGGCCATCGACCTGTCGGCACCCAACCTGGCCAAAGAGATGCACGTCGGCCACTTGCGTTCGACCATCATCGGCGACGGCGTGGCGCGGGTGCTGGAGTTCCTCGGCGACACCGTGATCCGTCAGAACCACGTGGGCGACTGGGGCACCCAGTTCGGCATGCTGATGGCCTACCTGCAGGAAAACCCGATCACCAGCAACGAGCTGGCCGACCTGGAAAACTTCTACCGCGCCGCCAAAAAGCGTTTTGACGAATCCGAAGAATTCGCCGACCGCGCCCGTGGCCTGGTGGTCAAGCTGCAAGCCGGTGACGAGGAATGCCTGGCGTTGTGGGGCCGCTTCCGCGAGATCTCGCTGTCGCACTGCCAGGAAATCTACGAGTTGCTCAACGTGAAGTTGACCATGGCCGACGTGATGGGCGAAAGCGCCTACAACGACGACCTGATCAACGTGGTCAACGACCTCAAGGCCAAAGGCCTGCTGGTCGAGAGCAACGGCGCGCAGTGCGTGTTCCTCGAAGAATTCAAGACCGCCGACGGCGAGCCGCTGCCGGTGATCATCGTCAAGGCCGATGGCGGCTACCTCTACGCCACCACTGACCTGGCGGCCGTGCGCTACCGCAGCGGCGTGCTCAAAGCCGACCGCGCGCTGTATTTCGTCGACCAACGCCAGGCCCTGCACTTCCAGCAAGTGTTTGAAGTGGCGCGTCGCGCGGGTTTCGTCACGCACCCGATGCACATGGAACACATGGGCTTCGGCACCATGAACGGCGCCGATGGCCGCCCGTTCAAGACCCGCGACGGCGGCACCGTGAAGCTGATCGACCTGCTGAACGAAGCCCAGGAACGTGCCTACAACCTGGTGAAGGAAAAGAACCCGGAACTGGCCGAAGCCGAGCTGCGCAACATCGCCCGCGTGGTGGGCATTGGCGCGGTGAAATACGCCGACCTGTCCAAGCACCGCACCAGCGACTACAGCTTCAACTTCGAACTGATGCTCAACTTCGAAGGCAACACCGCGCCGTACCTGCTGTACGCCTACACTCGCGTCGCCGGTGTGTTCCGCAAACTGGGCAAGGACTTCAGCGAAGTTGAAGGCCAGATCGTGCTGGATGCCCCGCATGAACAGGAATTGGCGGCCAAACTGGCGCAATTCGGCGAAGTGCTGAACAGCGTCGGTGAGAAAGGCACGCCCCATATCCTGTGCACCTATTTGTACGAAGTCGCCGGCCTGTTCTCCAGCTTCTACGAGAACTGCCCGATCCTCACCGCCGACGACGAAGCCCAAAAGCAAAGTCGCCTGCGCCTCGCCGCACTGGCTGGACGGACCCTCAAGCAAGGCCTGGAACTGTTAGGCCTGGAAACCCTGGAGCGTATGTAAGTTGGCTGCCAAGAAAAAACCTGCACCCAAGCGCGGCGCCAGCCGCTATCAAGCCCCGGCAAAGAAGCCTATTCCGGGCTGGTTGTGGATGGCCATCGGCCTGGCGGTCGGTGCGTTCGTCGTGATCCTGATGAAGCTGGAGCCGGGCAAGGGCGATGACGTCAAGCGCGTCAAGCAAGAGCAGCAGAAGGCCACGAAAATGGCCGAAGCCAACAAGACGGCGCCAAGCCCGACTGCACCGGTGAAGCCGAAATACGACTTCTACACGCTGCTGCCGGAATCGGAAGTGATCGTGCCGCCCGATGCCGTGCCGGAGAAAACCCTGCCGACGCCGCAAGTGCCGACCACGCCGGTGACGCCAGCCGAAGCGGCGAAAATCGACACCGCGCGGGCGCAAGCTGCGCTGGCCGGGATCACCCCGCCGCCACCGCCGCCCGTGGCCACCACCAAGGCTGCGCCGGTGACCAAGTTCTTCCTGCAAGCGGGCTCGTTCCCGAAACAGGCGGACGCGGATCGCGTGCGTGCGCAGATCATCCTGCTGGGCCAGGCGGTGACGGTGGAGTCCGGCACGGTGAAGGATGCGACGTGGTATCGCGTGCTGGTGGGGCCATTCAGCAACCGTGAACAGCTGACCGTGGCGCAGAAGCAACTGGCCGGCGCAGGGTTTAGCAACCTGTTGTTACAACAACGCCAGAGCCGCTGATTCTTTAGTCAACGCGGATCAAAATGTGGGAGGGGGCTTGCCCCCGATAGCGGTAGATCAGTCACTATTTTTGGCGACTGATGCGCCGCCATCGGGGGCAAGCCCCCTCCCACATTTGGTTTTGAGGTGTGCTTGAGAAGGTGTAAGGCTTATAAACACCGCCCGTCCGCCATAACCCTCTACGGTTGAAATCCCTCCCGCCACCCCCATATGAGATTCCATCAGGGCATTTTCGCCCCGCTGCGTGGAGACTCTCCCCTTGACCACCATCGTTTCAGTACGTCGCCACGGCAAAGTCGTCATGGGCGGCGACGGCCAGGTTTCCCTTGGCAACACCGTGATGAAAGGCAACGCCAAAAAGGTGCGTCGTCTATACCACGGGCAGGTTCTCGCGGGCTTTGCCGGCGCTACCGCCGACGCCTTCACCCTCTTCGAGCGTTTCGAGGGCCAGCTGGAAAAACACCAGGGCCACCTCGTTCGCGCCGCGGTCGAACTCGCCAAAGAATGGCGTACCGATCGCTCCCTCAGCCGCCTGGAAGCCATGTTGGCCGTCGCCAACAAAGACGCGTCCTTGATCATCACCGGTAACGGCGATGTGGTTGAGCCTGAACATGGCCTGATCGCCATGGGTTCCGGCGGTGGTTATGCCCAAGCGGCGGCCAGCGCCTTGCTGAAGAAAACCGATCTGTCGGCCCGTGAAATCGTCGAGACTGCCTTGGGCATTGCCGGCGACATCTGCGTGTTCACCAACCACAACTTCACCATTGAGGAGCAGGACCTCGCCGAGTAAGCCGCAGGCTTATTCCCGCTTGAGGCCGCCAAACACTATGTCCATGACTCCCCGCGAAATCGTCCATGAACTTAATCGCCATATCATCGGCCAGGACGATGCCAAGCGCGCCGTTGCCATTGCGCTGCGTAACCGCTGGCGCCGGATGCAATTGCCGGAAGAATTGCGCGTTGAAGTAACGCCGAAGAACATCCTGATGATCGGCCCGACCGGCGTCGGTAAAACCGAAATCGCCCGGCGCCTGGCCAAATTGGCCAACGCCCCGTTCATCAAAGTCGAAGCCACCAAGTTCACCGAAGTGGGCTATGTGGGCCGCGACGTAGAGTCGATCATTCGTAACCTGGCCGACGCCGCACTGAAGTTGCTGCGCGAACAGGAAATGACCAAGGTCAGCCACCGCGCCGAAGACGCCGCCGAAGAACGCATCCTCGACGCCCTGCTGCCACCGGCGCGCATGGGCTTTAACGAAGATGCCGCGCCGTCGTCCGATTCCAATACCCGTCAGCTGTTCCGCAAGCGCCTGCGTGAAGGCCAGCTGGACGACAAGGAAATCGAGATCGAAGTCGCCGAAGTGTCTGGCGTGGATATTTCCGCACCGCCTGGCATGGAAGAAATGACCAGCCAGCTGCAGAACCTGTTCGCCAACATGGGCAAGGGCAAGAAGAAAAGCCGCAAGCTCAAGGTGAAGGAGGCGCTGAAACTGGTGCGCGACGAGGAAGCCGGGCGCCTGGTGAATGAGGAAGAACTCAAGGCCAAGGCGCTGGAAGCGGTCGAGCAGCACGGCATCGTGTTTATCGACGAGATCGACAAGGTGGCCAAGCGCGGTAACTCCGGTGGCGTCGACGTGTCCCGCGAGGGCGTACAGCGTGACCTGCTGCCACTGATCGAAGGCTGCACCGTGAACACCAAGCTGGGCATGGTCAAGACCGACCACATCCTGTTTATCGCCTCCGGTGCGTTCCACCTGAGCAAGCCAAGCGATCTGGTGCCGGAGCTGCAAGGCCGTCTGCCGATTCGTGTGGAACTCAAGGCGCTGACCCCAGGCGACTTCGAACGCATCCTCAGCGAGCCGCATGCGTCGCTTACCGAGCAGTACCGTGAGCTGCTGAAAACCGAAGGCTTGGCGATCGAGTTCCTGCCGGACGGTATCAAGCGCCTGGCGGAGATTGCCTGGCAGGTCAACGAGAAGACCGAAAACATTGGTGCGCGTCGCCTGCACACCTTGCTTGAGCGCCTGCTGGAGGAAGTGTCTTTCAGCGCCGGTGACATGGCCGGTGCGCAAAACGGCGAAGCGATCAAGATCGACGCCGACTACGTCAACAGCCACCTGGGCGAATTGGCGCAGAACGAAGACCTGTCTCGTTATATCCTGTAAGCCTCACTCAGGACCGCTTTGCTTTACTGTGGGAGCGGGCTTGCTCGCGAATGCGGTGTCTCAGTATCAGATCTGCTGACTGACACACCGCATTCGCGAGCAAGCCCGCTCCCACATTTTGAAGCCGGTTCCTTCAGGATGATCGCCATGACCAAATTCCCTACTGCTGTAAACCTGCACAAAACCTCCAACACCCTCGGCCTCACCTACGGGCCCGATGAGGCCTACCAGCTCAGCGCCGAGCTGCTGCGCACCCACTCGCCTTCCGCCGAGGTCCAGGGCCACGGCAAACCCATCCTGCAATTCGGCAAGATCAACGTCAGGCTGATCAAGATAGAACCGGCCGGTCAGTACGCACTGAAATTGACCTTCGACGACGGTCATGACAGCGGCCTGTTCACCTGGGATTACCTCTACCAGTTGGCCGTGCGCCAGGAAGCCCTGTGGGCCGACTATCTCGCTGAGCTCAAAGCAGCCGGTAAAACCCGCGACCCGAGGGAGTCGGTCGTGCGGCTGATGCTCTAACTCAGGCGTCTTGCTCTTTAGAGGGCATTTTCTAATTTCATCTGCTTGAATGCCCTGTCGCGTGGTCAACGATTGGCCCGCTTGCGAAAAAAATTAAACTCGGGTAACCAATGGAACTGGCAAGTTCCCTGCATTTGACGATGCGGTATCAACGGTCACCCGAGTCGCAGTACCAGGCTGGTGTCGTGTATCGAAATTGGGTGCGCAGCAATCGCCGGTACTCGTCTTTCGGACAATGGAGCGTCGTAGATGAGTAACAAGAATAACGATGACTTGAAACGCCAGGCCTCTGAAAACACCCTGGGGCTGAACCCGATCATCGCGTTACGAAAAAAGGACTTATTAGCTTCGGCGAAGATGGTGCTGACCCAAGCCATCAAGCAACCGTTACACAGCGTCAAACACGTCGCGCATTTTGGTGTCGAGTTGAAGAACGTGATGTTCGGCAAATCCGCGCTGGTGCCCGAAGGCGATGACCGTCGCTTCAACGACCCGGCGTGGAGCCAGAACCCGCTCTACAAACGTTACCTGCAAACCTACCTGGCGTGGCGCAAGGAACTGCACGACTGGATCGGCGACAGCAACCTGTCGGAACAAGACATCAGCCGCGGCCACTTCGTGATCAACCTGATGACCGAAGCCATGGCCCCCACCAACAGCGCGGCCAACCCGGCGGCGGTCAAACGCTTCTTTGAAACCGGCGGCAAAAGCCTGCTCGATGGCTTGTCCCATCTGGCCAAGGACATGGTGCACAACGGCGGCATGCCCAGCCAGGTCAACATGGGTGCCTTCGAAGTGGGCAAGACCCTGGGCACCACCGAAGGCGCCGTGGTCTTTCGCAACGACGTGCTGGAGCTGATCCAGTACAAGCCGATCACCGAACAGGTGCACGAGCGCCCACTGCTGGTGGTGCCGCCGCAGATCAACAAATTCTATGTATTCGACCTGAGCCCGGAAAAGAGCCTGGCGCGCTTCTGCCTGCGTAATGGCCAGCAGACGTTTATCGTCAGCTGGCGCAACCCGACCAAGGCCCAACGCGAGTGGGGCCTGTCGACCTATATCGAGGCGCTCAAGGAAGCGGTCGATGTGGTCACGGCGATTACCGGCAGCAAAGACATCAACATGCTCGGCGCCTGCTCCGGCGGTATCACCTGCACCGCGCTGCTGGGCCACTACGCGGCGCTGGGGGAGAAGAAGGTCAACGCCCTGACCTTGCTGGTGAGCGTGCTGGACACCACGCTGGACACCCAGGTAGCGCTGTTCGTCGACGAGCAGACCCTGGAGGCAGCCAAGCGCCACTCCTACCAGGCCGGTGTGCTGGAAGGCCGCGACATGGCCAAGGTGTTTGCCTGGATGCGCCCCAACGACCTGATCTGGAACTACTGGGTCAATAACTACCTGCTGGGCAACGAGCCGCCGGTGTTCGACATCCTCTTCTGGAACAACGACACCACGCGTTTACCGGCCGCCTTTCACGGTGACCTGATCGAGCTGTTCAAGAACAACCCGCTGGTGCGTGCCAACGCCCTGGAAGTGTGCGGCACGCCGATCGACCTCAAGCAGGTTACCGCCGACATCTACTCACTGGCCGGCACCAACGACCACATCACGCCGTGGCAGTCCTGCTACAAGTCGGCGCAGCTGTTTGGCGGCAAGGTCGAGTTTGTGTTGTCCAGCAGTGGGCATATCCAGAGCATCCTCAACCCGCCGGGCAACCCCAAGGCGCGCTACCAGACCAGCGATGGCCTGGCGGGCAAGGCGCTGGAATGGCAGGAAAATGCGACCAAGCACACTGACTCGTGGTGGCTGCATTGGCAGATGTGGCAGGCAGAGCGGGCGGGTAAGTTGAAGAAAGCACCTACGAGTCTGGGTAACAAAACCTATGCGGCCGCTGAGGCGGCGCCGGGCACATACGTTCACGAAAGGTAGGCTGGAATGGGATCAAATGTGGGAGCTGGCTTGCCTGCGATGGCATCCACTCGGTAGGCCTGATACACCGCAGCGCCTGCATCGCAGGCAAGCCAGCTCCCACATTGACCGTGTTCCCGCAGGGAAATAGCGCCATTTTGCAGGGTAAGCCCATGCCGCAACCGTTCATCTTCCGTACCATCGACCTGGATGGCCAGGCCATCCGCACGGCGGTACGCCCGGGCAAGCCTCACTTGACGCCGCTGCTGATTTTCAACGGCATCGGCGCCAACCTTGAGCTGGTGTTTCCGTTCGTCCAGGCGCTGGACCCGGACCTGGAAGTAATCGCCTTCGATGTACCGGGCGTCGGTGGCTCCTCGACGCCGAGTCGGCCCTATCGCTTTCCTGGCCTGGCCAAACTCACCGCGCGCATGCTCGATTACCTCGACTATGGCCAAGTGAATGCCGTGGGCGTGTCATGGGGTGGCGCGCTCGCGCAGCAGTTCGCCTACGACTACCCGGAGCGCTGCAAAAAACTCATTCTCGCCGCCACCGCTGCCGGTGCGTTCATGGTGCCGGGCAAGCCCAAGGTGCTGTGGCTGATGGCAAGCCCACGGCGCTACATCCAACCGTCCCACGTGGTGCGCATTGCGCCGATGATTTATGGCGGCTCGTTCCGGCGCGACGCGAAACTGGCCGCCGAGCACGCGAGCAAAGTGCGCTCGGCCGGCAAGCTCGGCTATTACTGGCAGCTGTTCGCCGGGCTGGGTTGGACCAGCATTCACTGGCTGCACAAGATCCGCCAACCCACGCTGGTGCTGGCGGGTGACGACGACCCGCTGATTCCGCTGATCAATATGCGCATGCTCGCCTGGCGTATTCCCAACGCGCAGTTGCACATCATCGATGACGGTCACCTGTTCCTGATCACTCGGGCCGAAGCCGTGGCGCCGATCATCATGAAGTTTCTTGAAGAGGAGCGCCTGCGGGCCGTGATTCACCCGCGACCGGCCGTGTAAGGACCGCACTGCCGCGCAACTTGCCGAGAACCGACTATGGTTCTGAATTGGCGTGCCTGTTGTTGCCTTGACGAAGGAGTGTTGGCTCATGCGAGAAAGACCCGTGACGAACCCGGCGCCCACCCCTGCCGTGTTCATCAACGCGCAAAATGCAATCACCGGCCTGCGCGGTCGGGATTTGCTGGCGACCCTGCGCAGCGTCGCCGCCCACGGCTTGCGCAACCCGGTGCACACCGCGCGCCACGCCCTGGCGCTGGGTGGTCAGCTGGGCCGCGTGCTGTTGGGCGAAACCGTGCATGAGCCCAACCCCAACGACGCGCGCTTCATCGACCCGACCTGGAAGCTCAACCCGCTGTACCGCCGCAGCCTGCAAGCCTATTTGAGCTGGCAGAAACAGACCCGCCACTGGATCGACGACAGCAGTCTCAACACTGACGATCGCGCCCGCGCGCACTTTGCGTTCTCGCTGCTCAACGATGCGGTGTCGCCTTCCAACACCTTGCTCAACCCGCTGGCCGTCAAGGAATTGCTCAACTCCGGCGGCAACAGCGTGGTGCGTGGCGTGAGCAACCTGTTTGATGATCTGCTGCACAACAACGGCCTGCCCCGCCAGGTCAGCAAACACGCTTTCGAAGTCGGCAAGACAGTGGCGACCACCCCCGGCTCAGTGGTGTTTCGCAACGAACTGCTGGAGCTGATCCAGTACAAGCCCATGAGCGAAAAACAGTACGCCAAGCCGCTGCTGATCGTGCCGCCGCAAATCAACAAGTACTACATTTTTGACCTCAGCCCGGCCAACAGCTTTGTGCAGTACGCACTGAAAAACGGCCTGCAGACGTTTATGGTCAGCTGGCGCAACCCGGATGTGCGTCATCGTGAATGGGGCCTGTCCACCTACGTCGCCGCGCTGGAGGAAGCGCTGAACGTGTGCCGCGCGATCACCGGTGCCCGCGAAGTCAACCTGATGGGCGCCTGCGCGGGTGGCCTGACCATCGCCGCACTGCAAGGCCATCTACAAGCCAAGCGCCAGTTGCGACGCATCTCCAGCGCCAGCTACCTGGTGAGCCTGCTGGACAGCCAGATCGACAGCCCCGCCACCCTGTTTGCCGATGAGCAGACCCTGGAAGCCGCCAAGCGCCGTTCCTACCAGCAAGGCGTGCTCGACGGCCGGGACATGGCCAAGGTGTTTGCCTGGATGCGTCCCAACGACCTGATCTGGAACTACTGGATCAACAATTACCTGCTGGGCAAGGAACCGCCGGCGTTCGATATCCTTTACTGGAACAACGACAACACGCGCCTGCCTGCCGCGCTGCATGGCGACTTGCTGGACTTCTTCAAGCACAACCCGTTGAGCCATCCCGGTGGCCTGGAAGTGTGCGGCACGCCTATCGACTTGCAGAAGGTCACGGTGGACAGCTTCAGCGTGGCTGGCATCAACGACCACATCACGCCGTGGGATGCGGTGTATCGCTCCACGCAATTGCTGGGCGGTGAGGGGCGCTTCGTGCTGTCCAACAGCGGGCATGTGCAGAGCATCCTCAACCCGCCGGGGAACCCCAAGGCCAATTACGTCGAAAACCTCAAGCTGAGCAGTGACCCGCGTGCCTGGTACTACGACGCCCACCACGTCGAAGGCAGCTGGTGGCCACAGTGGCTGGAGTGGATTCAACAACGCTCCGGCGTGCAGCGCGAAACCCTGACCGCCCTGGGCAACCAGAATTACCCACCGATGGAAGCGGCGCCGGGCACTTACGTGCGTGTGCGCTGAGCTCAACGATCACATTAAGAAGACTGGATGAAGACCCGCGACCGTATCCTTGAATGTGCCTTGCAGTTGTTCAACCACAAGGGCGAACCGAACGTGTCGACCATGGAGGTAGCCAATGAAATGGGGATCAGCCCCGGCAACCTCTACTACCACTTCCATGGCAAGGAGCCGTTGGTGCTTGGGCTGTTCGAGCGCTTTCAGAATGAACTGGCGCCGCTGCTTGACCCGCCGGCGGATGCGCAACTCAGCGCCGAGGATTACTGGCTGTTCCTGCACCTGATCGTCGAGCGCATGGCCCATTACCGGTTCCTGTTTCAGGACCTGTCAAACCTGGCGGGGCGCCTGCCAAAGCTGGCCAAGGGCATTCGCACCTTGCTCACGGCGCTCAAACGCACGCTGGCGTCGCTGCTTGCGCGTTTGAAGGCGGCGGGGCAGTTGGTCAGTGATACTCAGGCACTGGGCCAATTGGTGGAGCAGATCACCCTGACGCTGCTATTTTCGCTGGACTACCAGCGCATCCTCGACCGAGAAGGCGAAGTGCGCGTGGTGGTGTACCAGATCATGATGCTGGTGGCGCCGCATCTGTTGCTGCCGGCGCGACAGGCGACCGAAAAATTTGCCCTCAAGTACCTGGATGACACGGATTAAAACCTGTGGGAGCAGGCTTGCCCACGATAGCGCCAGATCAGTTGGCACCTATGTCATCGATTCACCGCCATCGCGGGCAAGCCCGTTCCCACAGCGGACATGAGGGGGTCATAAGATCGCCAATAAAAAACGCCCGACCTTCACAGGCCGGGCGTTTTTTTGCCCTGAAAAAATCAGGACTGACTGGATGGCGTCGGGGTTGCCGGCGATGCAGTCGGGGCAGTAGCAGCGTGCGTCGGTGCGGACACCGAGTTGGCTGTCGAAGCGGTAGGCGCCGGCGTTGCAGGCTTGGCCGCAACCGCTGGTTTTGCCGCTGCGGGTTTTTTCGCTGCAGCAGGCTTCTTGGCGGCGGCTGGTTTTGCCGCTGGCTTGGCAGCCACAGCTTTGGCAGCCGGTTTTGCCGCGGCTGGTTTGGCCGCAGATTTCGCCGCAGGCTTGGCAGCGGGTTTTGCAGCAGCCGTTTTAGCCGCAGGTTTCGCGGCCGCCTTGGCAGCCGGTTTAGCCGCTGGCTTGGCAGCTGCTTTAGCGGCCACGGGTTTAGCAGCAGACTTGGCGGCAGGTTTGGCAGCGGCTGTTTTAGCGGCAGGCTTGGCAGCCGGTTTAGCCGCCGATTTGGCCGGAGCCTTCGCCGCAGGTTTGGCAGCGGTTTTTGCCGCCGCTTTAACCAGAGGCTTGGCTGCAGTTTTCGCAGCAGGTTTTGCCGCAGCCGTTTTAGCGGCAGGCTTGGCAGCTGGTTTGGCCGCTGCGGTTTTAGCCGGAGCCACTTTTGCGCCCGTGAGTTTTTCGATTTGACGGGTTAGGGTATCGACCTTGCCGTGCAGCGTCTTCAGCTCAGCTTTGCTCGGCACGCCCAGTCGCGAAATGGCACTGTTAAGGCGCTTGTCGAAAGTTTCTTCCAACTTGCCCCACGTGTCAGAAATGCTCGACTTGGCAGAACCCGCACTCGCCTTTGCCGCTTCTACTTTCTTACCGACTGTAGTCTTGGTCAACTTCTCGGCCTTTTCGCCGTCCTTGACCAAAGTCTCGAAGTACTTACCGCCGTCACTGCTAACCTTCGAGTACACGCCTAAACCAGCAAGCCAGATCTTACGGGAATATTTTTCAACTTCCCCGATCCACGAGCTGCCTTCTTTCTGAGTAGTCTTTTTAACAGCCATCCCGATGTCTCCTTAGTGTTTACGCGCGACACGTTCTAGCAATGCCGTCAGCTCTTCGAGCTTAGCAGAGAGTGTCTCAACGTCATGTTTAGACGCAATGCCGATCCGATTCAAGGCACTGGCAACACGCGTGTCAAAAGCTTTTTCAACTTTATCCAGTTGAACTTCAACCACACCTTTGACGCTTGAGACATTACTCTTGACTTGATCAATCTGACTGTTGGCAGCATCAAGTTGTTCAACGACAACTTTTTTACCTTTACTTTCAACATGTTGACCAGTCTTAACCAGCTCTTTGAAGTACTCGCTGCCTTCACTGCCGACCTTGGCGTAGGCACCAAGACCTGCCAGCCAGATCTTGCGGGCGTAGCTTTTAACGTCACTCAGGGCGGTGGTCTGAATGTCGATTTTTTTCTTCAAAATAACTTTGGCCATGGTGCACCTCACGCAAATTAGGGTCGAGGAACGGCCCACAGGAGTTGAGGGCTTGGGCACAAAGTAGGGTGAAAAATTAGAATCGGCACCCTAAGCGCACTCGAATCAGGCCAACGCCTTATCCACGGCTTTCTCGATTTCGGATTTGATAGTGCCACTCATGGCCGACATCAACAGGCCCAGTTCCACATCAATGCGCAGCGAATCATCCGCCACAAGTACCGTGCCTTTAACCCCGGACCGTTTGAGCATCAGGGTGTCGCCGGACCACGTGGGCTCGAGGCCATATTGCTCTTTGAGTTTGTGCGCCAACTTCTCGGCCTTCGCCCGCGCGCCTTCTTTACCCAGGGAATGTGCACGCTCTACGGTAATACGGGCCATTGCAATGACTCCTCTTTATAACGACTCAGAACACCTGCCATGCGGCAAAAGGTCTCGGTGACCGTCTATCTTACCTTCAGCCTTGCCAAGACAAAGCAAGCCATGGGGATTATCATGTCCCGCATTCTCTTTTGGTGACAGCGATATGACTGATCAGCGCAAAGGCAGCGATGCCGAACCCACCACTCACTTCGGCTTCAAGAACGTTCCGGAAAGCCAGAAAGCGGAAAAAGTCGCTGAGGTGTTCCACTCCGTAGCCGCCAAGTACGACCTGATGAACGACGTGCTGTCGGGCGGCATGCACCGCCTGTGGAAGCGCTTCACTATCGAGTTGTCGGGTGTACGCACCGGCAACCGCGTGCTGGACATCGCCGGCGGTACGGGCGACCTGGCGGCCAAGTTCTCCAAGCTGGTTGGCCCTACCGGCCAAGTAGTGCTGGCGGATATCAACGGTTCGATGCTCAAGGTTGGCCGTGATCGCCTGCTGGATAAAGGCGTGGCCGGCAACATCGAATTCGTCCAGGCCGACGCTGAAAAGCTGCCGTTCCCGGATAACCATTTCGACTGCGTGACCATCGCCTTCGGCCTGCGCAACGTAACGCACAAAGAAGACGCTATCCGCTCGATGCTGCGTGTGCTCAAGCCAGGTGGCCGCCTGCTGGTGCTGGAGTTCTCCAAGCCGACCAACGCGTTGATGTCCAAGGTCTACGACACCTACTCGTTCGCCTTCATGCCGTTGATGGGCAAGCTGATCACCAATGACGCCGAGAGCTACCGTTACCTGGCCGAATCGATCCGCATGCACCCCGACCAGGAGACCTTGAAGTCGATGATGGTAGACGCCGGTTTCGACCGCGTGACCTACCACAACATGACCTCGGGCATCGTCGCCCTGCACCGCGGCATCAAACCCTGATGCTGTTCGCAGGCCTTCTCGCCAGCGTTGAACACGGCCTCAATCGTGTTCTGCGCCTGGACAGCACCGCCCTGGCGCGGCTCGCGCACTTGAACGGCAAAGTCATTGCCGTCGACTGCACGAGCCCCGCCTTGCAGCTGTTTATCCTGCCCAGCGATGAAGGCGTGCTGCTCGCCAGCCAATGGGCCGCCGAAGCCGATTGCACCCTGCGCGCACCGGCGTCGAGCCTCTTGCACCTGGCACTGAGCCGCAACAAGACCGCCATCCTCCACGGCCCCGACGTGGAACTGGAGGGCGACAGCGCGGTGCTGATGGACCTGGCCGCCGTGCTGCAAGACCTGGAACTGGACTGGGAATACGAGCTGTCCCGCTGGATCGGCCCCGTCGCCACCCAGTTGATCAGCGGGCACCTGCGCAGCCGCTCGCGCTGGTACCAGCAAGGGTTCGCCGCCCTCAACCAGAACCTTGCCGAATACCTGAGCGAAGAATCGCGCACCCTGGTCGGGGAACGGGAAGCGCAAGCGCGCTTTCGCGAACTCGACAAGGCCAAAATCGACCTGGAACGCCTCGAGGCGCGCGTTGAGCGCCTGAGCCGTTCCCTTGATCCAAGCGATAACGCATGAAGCTGCTCGCCGTCCGCCGTCTGTTTCGTATCCAGCGCGTCGTAATCCGCTACCGCCTCGATGACCTGCTGTTCGCCCTGCCCTTGCCGTGGTTTCTGCTGGCGGTGCGCTATGCACTGCCGTGGCGCTGGTTCCCGCGCAAACCGCTGGACCTGAGCCGCGGCGCGCGCCTGCGCCTGGCGTTGCAGGATTTGGGGCCGATTTTTATCAAGTTCGGGCAGATCCTCTCCACCCGCCGCGACCTGTTGCCCGAAGACATCGCCGATGAGTTGATGCTGCTGCAGGACCGCGTGCCGCCGTTTGATTCCCAACAGTCGATGAGGCTGATCGAAGAGCAGTTGGGCAAGAAGATCAGCGACGTATTCAGCCGTTTCGACGTCGACCCGCTGGCCTCGGCCTCGGTCGCACAAGTGCACGCCGCGCAGCTCAAGACTGGCGAAGAGGTGGTGGTGAAGGTGATTCGCCCCGGCCTCAAGCCGATCATCGGCCAGGACCTGGCGTGGCTGTTCATTCTTGCGCGCGCCGCCGAGCGCTTCTCCGCCGACGCGCGCCTGCTGCACCCGGTGGACGTGGTCGCCGATTACGAAAAAACCATCTACGACGAACTCGACCTGCTGCGCGAGGCCGCCAACGCCAGCCAGCTCAAGCGCAACTTCGAAGGCTCGCAGCTGCTGTACGTACCGCAAGTGTATTGGGACTGGTGCCGCCCCAAAGTGCTGGTGATGGAGCGCATCTACGGCGTGCAGGTCACCGACCTCGCCACCCTGGCCGACCAGCGCACCGACATGAAAATGCTCGCCGAGCGCGGCGTGGAGATCTTCTTCACCCAGGTATTCCGCGACAGTTTCTTCCACGCCGACATGCACCCGGGCAACATCTTCGTCAGCACCGTCAACCCGTGGAGCCCGCAGTACATTGCGATCGACTGCGGCATCGTCGGCAGCCTGACCCCGGAAGACCAGGACTACCTGGCGCGCAACCTGTTCGCCTTCTTCAAGCGTGACTACCGCCGCGTGGCGCAACTGCACATCGATTCGGGCTGGGTGCCGGCAGAAACCAAGCTCAACGAATTCGAAGCGGCCATCCGCACCGTGTGCGAACCGATCTTTGAAAAACCGTTAAAAGATATTTCATTCGGCCAGGTACTGATGCGCCTGTTCCAGACCGCGCGGCGCTTCAATATGGAAGTGCAGCCGCAGCTTGTTCTTTTGCAGAAAACCCTGCTCAACATCGAAGGCCTGGGCCGTCAGCTGTACCCGGACCTCGACCTGTGGAACACCGCGCAGCCGTTCCTGGAGCGCTGGATGCGTGAGCGGGTCAGCCCAAAAACCTTGCTGGGCAACCTGCAAAGCCAGGTCGAGCAGCTGCCGCACCTGGCCAACATGACGCGCGACCTGCTGGAGCGCATGTCCCAGCCCCATGCCAAAGACCCCGCGCCGCCCTGGCAGAAGCGCAAGGACGATTGGTTCCTGCGCCTGCTGGGCGCCGCGCACCTGGTGGGCGGCGTGATGCTGGCCATCGGTGGGCCGTTGAACCAACTGGGCCACTGGCCGGCCGGCATCATGGTCGCCGTGGGTGTTTATCTGATCGTGCGCCGATAGCCGATCCGGTTATACACTGTCGCAAATTGCCGGAGCGGAACATGAAAGACTGGCTGGACGAGATCAAATGGGACAGTGACGGCCTGGTGCCGGCCATTGCCCAGGACTACAAGACCGGGCGCGTGCTGATGATGGCCTGGATGAACCGTGAGGCCCTGAGCCTGACTGCCACTGAGCAGCGCGCCATTTACTGGTCACGTTCGCGTGGCAAACTGTGGCGCAAGGGCGAAGAGTCCGGGCACGTGCAAACCCTGCACGAGATGCGCATCGATTGCGACGCCGACGTGGTGATCCTCAAAGTCGAGCAGATCGGCGACATCGCTTGCCACACCGGCCGTCACAGCTGCTTCTATCGCGTGTTCGAGAATGGCGAATGGAAGGTGGTCGAACCGGTGCTCAAAGACCCGCACGCCATTTACTCGGCAGGACACTAGACATGAGCGATACCCTCAACCGCGTGGCCCAGGTGCTGGAAGACCGCAAAGGCGCGGACGCCGACAGCTCCTATGTCGCCAGCCTGTACCACAAGGGTTTGAACAAGATTCTGGAAAAACTCGGCGAGGAATCCGTCGAAACCATCATTGCTGCCAAAGACGCACAGATCAGCGGCGACTGCAGCGATGTCATCTACGAAACCGCTGACCTATGGTTCCACAGCCTGGTCATGCTCGCCCAACTGGGGCAGCATCCACAGGCCGTGCTGGACGAACTGGACCGTCGCTTCGGCTTGTCCGGGCACGCCGAAAAGGCCTCGCGCCCGTCCGCCTGAATAACTTTTACAGAGGAATTGCAGCATGGGCATTTTTGACTGGAAACACTGGATCGTCATTCTGGTGGTGGTGGTACTGGTGTTCGGCACCAAGAAACTCAAAAACCTGGGCACCGACGTGGGCGAATCGATCAAGGGCTTTCGCAAAGCCATGAACGATGACGAAAAGCCAGCCGACCCCGTGGTCAACCCTGTCGTTAACCCAGCGCCGCCGGTCCAGCCTGTGCACCCGCAGGCCACCCAGCCCATCACCGAGCGTCGTACCTTCGACGTGCAGGCTGAAAAAGTCCAAGAGCCGACCCGCAAAGACTCGTGAGCACTGACTAATGTTTGGTATCAGCTTCTCTGAACTGCTCCTCGTCGGCCTCGTCGCCCTGCTGGTATTGGGGCCGGAACGCCTGCCCGGTGCCGCGCGCACGGCCGGCCTATGGATCGGGCGCCTGAAACGCAGTTTCAACGCCATCAAACAGGAAGTTGAACGGGAAATCGGCGCCGACGAGATTCGCCGCCAACTGCACAACGAACATATCCTTTCGCTGGAGCAGGAAGCGCGCAAGATTCTGTCGCCGGTCAATGAGCCGAGCAAACCGGCAGAGCCCGTGGCCGAGCACAGCATCGCGCCGCCGCCTGTGACCGAAGCTGCACCGGTGCTGGAACACACCCCGGCACCCACCGCACCTGCCCCGACAGCGCCAGCGCCGACGCCCGTTGCGTCGCCCGCTCCCCATGACCCTACATTGCCGCCGCGAGCCCCATGAGCGCTGATAAACCGGAAAACGACCAGCACATGCCGCTGGTCTCGCACCTCACCGAGCTGCGTACCCGCCTGCTGCGTTGCGTAGCGGCCATCTTCATCATCTTTGCCGGGCTGTTCGCCTTCACCCAGCAGATCTACACCTTCGTTTCGACACCGCTGCGCCAGTACCTGCCGGCCGGCGCAACGATGATCGCCACCGACGTGTCGTCACCGTTCCTGACGCCGTTGAAGCTGACCATGATGGTTTCGCTGTTCCTGGCGATTCCGGTGATCCTGCATCAGATCTGGGGCTTTATCGCGCCGGGCCTGTACAAGCATGAGAAGCGCATCGCGGTGCCATTGCTGGTGTCGAGCATCCTGCTGTTCTACACCGGCATGGCCTTCGCCTATTTCCTGGTGTTCCCGCTGATCTTCAAGTTCTTCGCCGCCGCCACCCCGGCCGGCGTGGAGATGATGACCGACATCACCAGTTACCTCGACTTCGTAATGACGCTGTTTTTCGCCTTTGGCGTCGCCTTCGAAATCCCGGTCGCCGTGGTGCTGCTGGTATGGATCGGCGTGGTGGACGTCAAGTACCTGAAGAAAGTGCGCCCGTACGTGATCATCGGTTGCTTTGTGGTGGGCATGATCCTGACGCCACCGGACATCTTCTCGCAGACCCTGTTGGCTGTGCCGATGTGGATGCTGTTCGAGATCGGCATCCTGTTTGGCAGTTTGATCAGCAAGCGTGGCGAGCACCCGGACGACCAACCCGCCGACGACGATCAGCCGCCAGCGACCCAGCCGTGAACCTGCTGCTGCTTGAGGAGGCCGACTTTATCGCGGCCGACCGGGTGATCCTGCGTGATCGCCGCCTGGTGCATATGCAGGACGTCCACCGCGCTGCGGTGGGCGACAACCTGCGTGTGGGGCGCATTGGCGGGCTGATGGGCAATGCCCAACTGCTGCGCCTGGAACCCGGCGAAGCCGAGTTGCAAGTCAGCTTCGACCTGCAGCCGCCGGCCAAACTGCCGTTGACCCTGCTGCTGGCCCTGCCGCGCCCGAAGATGCTGCGCCGGGTGTTGCAAACCGTTGCAGCCATGGGCGTGCCCAAAGTGGTGCTACTCAACAGCTACCGCGTGGAGAAGAGCTTCTGGCAAACCCCGTTCCTTGAGCCCGAGGCGATTCGCGAGCAGCTGGTTCTGGGTCTGGAGCAGGCGCGCGATACAGTGCTGCCCGAGATCGTTATCGAAAAGCGCTTCAAGCCGTTCGTCGAAGATCGCCTGCCGGCCATGACCGCAGGCACCCTCGGCCTGATCGGCCATCCCGGCGACTACCCGGCCTGCCCGCGGGCGCTGGATGAACCGGTAACGCTGGCCATCGGCCCGGAAGGTGGCTGGATACCCTACGAAGTGGACCTGCTGACCAAAGCCGGCCTGCAACCCGTGCAGCTTGGTGCGCGAATCCTGCGCGTAGAAACCGCCGTCACCGCCCTGCTCGCCCGCCTGTTCTAAACCTCACCGCCCGCCAACAACACTGCCATCGGTAGCAGCGCGCCTGTTGTGGCGAGCGGGCTTGCCCCGCGTTGGGGCGCGAAGCGATCCCAAAACGGTCAGCTCGTTATGCCTGACAGACGCGGCGTTGCTCTGACTGGGGCTGCTGCGCAGCCCAACGCGGGGCAAGCCCGCTCGCCACAACAAGCCAGCTCGCCACAACAAGCCCGCGGGCCACGGCCAGCCCGCCCAGCACACCAAGCCTGCCCGCCTCAAGACGCGCCACATGATCCATCGCGCCTACAGAATAATCCCGCCCAGCCGATAGCCTCTGAATAAGTCCAAGCCTTGTTCAAAGGGAGTTCGCAGCATGTATCGTTGGTTAGCCGAAAAACTGGGGAATGTGAGCGTCAACCGCAAGCTGAGCATTGGCTTTGGCTTGGTGTTAGTCCTGACGTTGTTGACCACCTTCACCGGCTGGACCGGCCTGGGCGATGTGATCAGTCGCGGTGACAAACTGGGCTTTATCTCCAGCCTCAACGGCCTGACCAAAGACCTGCGTCTGGCGCGCCTGGACTTTGAAATGCGTCGCGGCGAACAAGGCACGGACGCGGTCAACGGCCTGCTCACCCAGCTGGACAACGGCCTTAAAACTGCACAAACCCTGATCGAGCAACCCGACGACAAGGCCCTGGTGGAGCAACAGCAGGAGGCCTTGAACCAATACCAAAAAGCCTTCGCCACCATGGTCCAGGCCGGTCTGAAGCGCGAAGGCGCGCGCAGCAAGCTCGGCGACACCGCCGACAACGCCGTGGCCAAGACCAACGAGGTCGAGAAGGCACTGCTGCAAGGTGACAGCGTCACCCAGTTCAACAGCGTGGTCGACTTGAGCAAGCTGATCCAGCAATCACGCTTCCAGGTGCGCGGCTACACCTACAGCGCCAAGGCGGAAGCCGAGCAGCCGGCCCTGGATGCCATCGACAACGCCCTCAAGAAAATCACCGACCTGCAAGGCCAATTGCCTGCCCAGTATCAGGCCAACCTGCAAGAAGCCGGCGTGTCGCTGCAAGCCTATCGCGCCGCCGTCAGCCAGTACCGCGATTCCCAGGTCGCCAGCGCTGCGGCCCTGAAAATCATGACCGAGCAAGGCGATATCCTGCTGGGCCACAGCGAAAAACTCACCCTCTCGCAAACCGCAGTACGCGATGCCGACGCGGCGCAAGCCAAGCAGCTGTTGCTGCTGGCCACCGTCCTGGCGCTGATCTTCGGCATGGTCGCCGCCTGGGCCATCACGCGCCAAATCGTCATTCCGCTGAACCAGACCCTCAACGTCGCTGAGCAAGTCGCCTCTGGCGACCTGAGCCACAACCTCAACTCTGCGCGCCAGGATGAGTTGGGGCAGCTGCAACGCGCCATGCAAAGCATGACCGTCGGCCTGCGCGAGTTGATCGGCGGCATCAGCGATGGCGTCACTCAGATCGCCAGCGCCGCCGAGCAACTGTCGGCCGTCACCGAGCAGACCAGCGCGGGGGTCAATAGCCAGAAGGTCGAGACCGACCAGGTAGCCACTGCCATGAATGAGATGGCAGCCACCGTGCAGGAAGTAGCGCGTAACGCCGAAGAAGCCTCTGAAGCCGCCGTGGCCGCTGACCAGCAGGCCCGCGAAGGTGACAAAGTCGTGGGTGAGGCCATCGCCCAGATCGAGCGCCTGGCCACTGAGGTGGGCAACTCCACCGAAGCCATGGGCCATCTGAAGCGCGAGAGCGACAAGATCGGCAGCGTGCTCGACGTGATCAAGTCGGTGGCCCAGCAAACCAACCTGCTCGCGCTTAACGCCGCGATCGAGGCCGCGCGTGCCGGTGAAGCCGGACGTGGCTTTGCCGTGGTCGCCGATGAGGTGCGCAGCCTGGCCCAGCGTACGCAGAAGTCCACTGAAGAGATCGAAGAGCTGATCGTCGGCCTGCAAAGCGGCACCCAGCAGGTGGCGACCATCATGGACAACAGCCGTGGCCTCACCGACAGCAGTGTCGAGCTGACCCGTCGGGCCGGCAACGCGCTGGGCAATATCACACGCACGGTCTCGACCATCCAGGCGATGAACTCGCAGATCGCCACCGCCGCCGAGCAGCAGAGTGCCGTGGCCGAAGAGATCAACCGCAGCGTGCTGAATGTACGCGATGTGTCTGAACAGACCTCTTCGGCCAGTGAGGAAACCGCCGCCTCCAGTGCCGAACTGGCGCGCCTGGGGATTTACCTGCAAACCCTGGTTGGCCGCTTCCGCATCTGAGCCGCCTTGCACGGCGGCCGACCCGGGCCGCCGAATCCCTTGAGCGTTTCAGCGCGTTGGCGCTGAACCGCTTGCAGACGCCGCACAATGCAATGCCGGAGGCAATCAATCGCAGAGTGATGAGGGTGCGGTGCGTGTCGCCACGCACTGTGGCGGCCGGTGCTCAGTTGACCCCGTCGGGCCCGGCCGTGAGGTTTACAGGACCTGGCGCAGGAAGGCCTGGGCCCGCGGGTCTTTCGGCGCGTCAAAGAACGCGGCAGGGGACGCGTCTTCCAGCAATTTGCCATGATCGAAAAACAGCACACGGTCGGCCACTTCGCGGGCAAAACCCATTTCGTGGGTGACGCAGACCATGGTCATGCCTTCCAGGGCGAGGGTCTTCATCACGTCCAGCACTTCACCGACCATTTCCGGGTCCAGCGCCGAAGTGGGCTCGTCAAACAGCATGACCTTGGGTTCCATTGCCAACGCGCGGGCGATGGCCACACGCTGTTGCTGTCCACCAGACAAACGTGACGGAAACTCGTTGGCCTTTTGCGCAATACCGACCTTTTCGAGCAGCGCCAGGGCCTTGGCCTCGCGCTCTTGTTTGCCGCGCTTGCGCACGACTTTTTGCGCCAGGCACAGGTTTTCCAGCACGGTCATGTGCGGGAACAAGTTGAAATGCTGGAACACCATGCCAACTTCGCGGCGGTAGGCGTTCACGTCGGTTTTCGGGTCAGCCAGTTGCAAGCCGTCGATGCTGACGGAGCCCGAGTCGAATGCTTCCAAACCATTCAGGCAACGCAGGAAGGTGGATTTGCCGGAACCCGACGGGCCGATCACCACCAGCACTTCGCCCTTGGCGACGTGAGTGGTGACGTGGTCCACCGCGCGCACCACGTGACCACGGGTGTCGAAGACTTTTACCAGATCGCGGACTTCAATCACTTTGCGCGAGCCTCCGCTCAAGCCGGCTGGCCATTTTTGACAGCGGCAGGTTGATCAGCAGGTACAGGCCTGCCACACAGAACAGGATTTCAAACGGCGAGAACGAGGTGGTGATCACTTCTCGACCACTTTTGAGCAGCTCGGTAATCGCGATTACCGACACCAGCGACGTGTCCTTGACCAGGCTGATAAATTGCCCGGCCAAAGGCGGCAGCACGCGTTTGAACGCTTGCGGCAGTACCACATGGCGCATCGACTGGCTGGCACTGAGGCCCAGCGAACGCGCGGCTTCATTCTGGCCACGGGTGATCGACTGCACACCGGCGCGCACGATTTCCGCCACATAAGCGCCAGTGAACAGCGACAGTGCCGCGATCCCGGCAAACTCCCGCGACAGATTGAGCACCGTGCCGATGAAGAAATAGAAAATAAAGATCTGCACCAACAGCGGCGTCCCGCGCACCAGCTCGACGTAGATAGTCGACAGGTCGCGCAAGGTCGGGTTATTGGACAGACGGCACAGGCCGGTTGCCAAGCCGATCGCCAGGCCGAGAATGCCGGACACCACCGAGAGCCACAATGTGGTCCACAAGCCCCACATCAACGGCCCCAGCGCCCAATGCCGGGTCACGCCCACCACGTCGCCTTCGGCGACATCATCGCCACGCGACACTTGCAGGCTGTTGTCGGCCACGGTGAGCTTTTGCTCGGTGCCGGCGTCGTTGCGCAGGGTCACTTCAGCGACGTCGCCTTTGTGCACCAGTTCCACCACGGTGGAAATGTCGGCGGCACGCTGGGACGTTTCGGCCTGATAGGCGAAGTACTGCGGCACGCGGTTCCAGCGCCACTCGTAAGACATCAGCGAAGTGGCGTAGTACAACGCGCCAGCCAGGCCAACCAGCACGACCACGGTCAACAGGTGCCAGGGCCATTGGGCTTTTTTCTGTTTCATTTCACTTTCCGAAGATGTATCGCCTGGCATGCCGTCATCGCGGGCAAGCCCGCTCCCACAAGGGAACACATTTCAACTGTGGGAGCTGGCTTGCCTGCGATGAAGTCGACTGGGTGTCAGCCCTTATTCCATGTCCTTGAGCCACTCGGCGCTCTTGAACCACTTATCATGGATGCGATCATAGGTGCCGTCGTTGCGGATCTGGTGCAGGAAGTTATTGATGTAGTTGAGGCTGTCGTAATCGCCTTTTTTCAGGCCGAACGCCAACGGCTCGAACGTGAAGGGTTCTTCCAGGAACACCAGTTTGCCGTTGCCGACCTTTTTCTCGGCAACCACGTTGTACGGCGCGTCATACACAAAGGCATCTGCCTTGCCGTTGACCACGTCGAGCACGCCTTCCTGCTCGTTGTCGTAGCCGTGGTACTTGGCTTTGGAGATCAGCTTTTTGGCGACCATTTCACCGGTGGTGCCCAGCTTGGAGGTCAGGCGGTATTTCTCATCGTTGAGGTCTTTGTAGGTCTTGATGGTGCCTTCCAGGTCCTTGCGAATCAGCAGCGTCTGGCCGACCACGATGAAAGGTTCGCTGAAATTGAGTCGCAGGTTGCGCTCTTGAGTCAGGGTCATGCCGCTGCCGATCATGTCGAACTTGCCGGTCAGAAAGGCCGGGATGATGCCGTCGTAACCGGTCGACACCAGCTCCAGTTTGACGCCCATCGATTTAGCCATTGCCTTGAGGATGTCGACTTCAAAGCCGATGATTTCACCGCGCTTGTCTGTCATTTCGAACGGCATGTAGGTCGGGTCCATGCCGACTTTCAGCGTGCCGCGCTTGACCGCATCATCGATGGCGCCAGCGTGAGCCGCAGTGGCCGCGACCAGCGCGGTGACGCCGAGCATCAGCATCGAAAGATACTTTTTCATCATCAAGTCCCCTGAACGGTTCTTATAAAGTCGGCGCGCAAAAGGGCTGCACCAATTCGGGGTGCGATCCTACCCCACTCGCTGCCCGTCACAAAGGTTTCGCGGGTAAATGTTCCCTGCGTATGTCGGAAAAGCCCCACAACGGTGCGGCGACGCGCAGGGTTAGACAGGTTCAGCAGGCAAGCGCGACAACGTCTTGATAGATAAGTGGTTAGAACGATTAATCGATCTCGGCCATCCAGGCGGTGTCCTTGAACCACTTGTCGTGCAGGCGATCGTAGGTCCCGTCCTGGGCCACCTGGCTGAGGAAGTGGTTGATCCAATTGAGGCTGTCGTAATCACCCTTTTTCAACCCGAACGCCAGAGGCTCAAAGGTAAACGGCTGTTCAAGTGCCAACAGTGTGCGGTTTTCCGGCCGGGCCATTGCGATCAGGTTGTAGGGCGCGTCATGAATGAAGGCATCGGCCTTACCCTCCACCACCTGCCGCACGCCCTCTTGCGCGGTGGCGAAACTGCTTAATCGGGCCGCCCCGAGCAAACGTCGCGCCGCTGCCTCTCCGGTCGTACCTGCCGTGGCGGCGATCCGGTAACCCGCATCGTCCAGGTCTTCGATACTGGAAATTTTGCCGGCCAGGCTCGGATGCAGCAGCACGGTTTGGCCAACCACGATGAAGGAGTCGCTGAAATTCAGCTTCAGATTGCGCTCTTGCGTGACCGTCATGCCGCTGCCGATCAGATCGAACTTCTTCGCCATCAGCCCCGGTACCAGGTCGGCATAGGGCATCGTGACCAATTCAAGTTGGACGCCCAGGGCATGGCTCATGGCCTGGAGCAAATCGATCTCGAAGCCGACGATGCGCCCCTGCTTGTCCTTCATCTCGAAGGGCACATAGGCGGGCGTGGTACCGACTTTGAGCACGCCACGGCGCACGGCGTCATCCAGGGCGCCGGCACTCAACAGGCCCGCGTACACCCATGCGACAGCGCCTGCCAGCCACGCCCAACAATAGCTCTTGCTCATGATTCCCCCCTGTGACCTCGTCAATTCGAGGGGGCGATGCTAACCCAGCCACAGGCACGGCAATACGTCGCGAACAAAGGACTTTTGTTTCGAAATAACAAGGCGTTAGTGCTTAGAGGAAGAAGCGCGAAACGCTGTAGGAACAGCGCTTCAAACGCCCCCGAGGTGGGCCCTCGGGGGCGTATGAATCAGGCCGGTTGAGCCTGGGACGACAGCGGTTGCAGCGGCAGCAAAGGCGCGTGCGGGTCCGCCTTGATCGAAGCACGCCAGGCGCCCAGCCACTCGGCGTGGCCTTCGCTCCAGACTTGCTGGTGCAGACGAGCCAGGGCGACCGGATCGCTGAGCAGCGCCACGCGTTCGCCGTTGTTGAGGCCGGCAGGGCCGACTTTCAATGCGTGGCGGACACGCTCCTGACGCAGATGCTCGATCGGCTCCGCTTCACGGTGACGCGAGGTCGCCAGGGCGCAGGCCAACGCATTCTGCTGCGGGTCGACGACCGAACGCACAAACCCGTCGTTCAGCGCGTGCCAACGGTTTTCGTGGGTGTACTTCTCGGTCGACAGTAGGGCTTGCGGCGGATTGTATTCCTCAGGGATCAGGAACAGGCTCTCGTCGCGGGACTTGAGGCCCAGTTTCACGCGGCTGGAAATCACCGACACCGGAATCGACAGCATCAGCGAGCCGACAATCGGGATCAGCCACCACAGGAAGCTTGGGTTCAGCCACACCACCAACAACGCCCAGAGGAAGCCGAGCAATGTTTGCGGGCCGTGACGCTTGACCGCCTCGCTCCACGGCGTGGAGTCGTCGTCACGCTGTGGCGAGTTCCAGGTCGCAGCCCAGCCGAGGAACGCGGCGAGCACGAAACGGGTGTGGAAGATCATCCGCACCGGCGCCAGCAGCATCGAGAACAGCATCTCCAGCAGCATCGACAAGGTCACCTTGAACTTGCCGCCGAACTCTTTCGCGCCCTTGGCCCAGATCAGGATGATGCTCAGCAGTTTGGGCAGGAACAACAGCACGATGGTGGTGGAGAACAGCGCCACCGCCTTGTCCGGATGCCATTGCGGCCACAGCGGGTACAACTGGCGTGGTGCCATGAAGTACTGCGGCTCCATCAGGGTGTTCACCGCCAGCAACGCCGTCGACAGCACCAGGAAGAAGAACCACAACGGCGCCGACAGGTACGACATCACGCCGGTCAGGAACACCGCGCGGTGCACCGGGTGCATGCCTTTTACCAGGAACAGGCGGAAGTTCATCAGGTTACCGTGGCACCAGCGACGGTCACGCTTGAGTTCGTCCAGCAGGTTCGGCGGCAGTTCTTCGTAGCTGCCCGGCAAGTCGTAGGCAATCCACACGCCCCAGCCGGCACGGCGCATCAGCGCTGCTTCAACGAAGTCGTGAGAGAGGATCGCACCGGCAAACGCGCCTTTACCCGGCAACGGCGCCAGGGCGCAGTGCTCGATAAACGGCTTCATGCGAATGATCGCGTTGTGGCCCCAGTAGTGGGATTCACCCAACTGCCAGAAGTGCAGGCCGGCGGTAAACAGCGGGCCGTATACACGGGTGGCGAACTGCTGCATGCGCGCATACAGGGTGTCCATGCCCGACGCACGCGGCGCGGTCTGGATAATCCCGGCATCCGGCGTGGCTTCCATCAGGCGCACCAGGCTGGTCAGGCATTCGCCGCTCATCACGCTGTCGGCGTCGAGGACCACCATGTACTTGTAGTCACCGCCCCAGCGACGGCAGAAGTCGTCGAGGTTGCCGCTTTTGCGTTTGACGCGACGGCGACGGCGGCGATAGAAGATCTTGCCGAACCCCCCGGCTTCGCGGCACACGTCAAGCCAGGCTTGCTGTTCGGCGATGCAGATATCGGCTTCGTTACTGTCGCTGAGGACGAAGAAATCGAAACGGTCCAGGTCGCCTGTGGCGGCCACCGACTCGAAGGTGGCGCGCAGACCGGCAAATACCCGGGGCACGTCTTCGTTGCAGATGGGCATCACCAGCGCGGTACGCGCATCCTTCGGGATCGGCTCGTCACCGGCACTTTTACCGGAAATCCGGTATTTATCGTGACCGGTCAGCAGTTCCAGAAAGCCCATCAGCGCGGTCCAGAAACCGGCCGAGACCCAGCAGAACAAGATCCCGAACATGATCAGGATGCTGGTTTGCAGGGCGTAAGGCAGGACTTGGGTCGCGGTTTGCAGCAAGGTCTGGTTGCGCACTTCGTCGAAGTCGACCAGTGACCAGCCCTGGTACGGCATGATGCCTTTCATGTACCAGCCGGCAACGATGGTCTGACCGAGCATCAAAATCAGCAGGATGTAGCGGCGGATCGAACCGACGGTACGCCAGCGCGCGGCCGGCAGTACACGCTCGTCTTTGGGCGGCTTCGGCGGGTTGGTGCGACCGGTCATCCGGCGCCAACCGCGCACCAGAATGTTGGTGCGCCAAGGCTCAGGCACTACTTTGGTCCGACGAATCGGCGGCGTAGCCTTCAGGCAAACCCGGCCACTGGCGTCGAGCGCAAGCATTTCTGCGTCTTGCAGCTCTTCGGCGGTGTTGAGGGTCAGCCGACGGCCGACCGACGCTTGGGCAGCGTCGGCTGGTGCGTCGAAGGTCGCAGACGAAAGCCGCTCATGCAGCTCGCTGAAGGACGTGCAGCCCGCCAGTTCGGCGCGCTGCTCGGCGGTCATCGGGAGGTGCGCCAGGTACTCGGACAGAGTCTCGGGCGTGGTTTGAGAATTACTCATCGGCAGGCAACTGATAGCTCCAGGTTTCGGTCAGGACGTGTTCTGTCTTGGCCGGCTCCGGATTAGAGAGTGGCGTGGCCGGGGCAGCTTCTGGCTGCTTGGCTTCCTTGTCTTTGGCTTCTTTCGCGTCTTTTGCTTCTTTTGCTTCTTTTGCTTCTTTCTTGGCCTGTTTCTCGTGCTGCTTGGCCAACAGCTTGTCGGCCTTGATCACTTGGGTCGACGCTTTCTCAGGCTCCGGCTGCGGGATGTCCTGGACCAGGGCTGCACGCATTTCAGTCGGTTTGCCTGCGTCCTTGATCTTCATCCGCAGGGTCAAGCGCCAGCCTTTGGTGTGTTCGTTGTAACGCACGCTGTTTTCAACGATTTCGGCGTTGTCGCCGACACTCACCTGGCTGCGCACCGCGGCGTCTGCCGGCAGGGCTTTGAGGGACGGGCCCTCGAAGTCAACCAGGTAGGCCACGCTGCCGTCCGGCTGACGGATCAGGTTGGACTGCTTCACGTCACCGGTGGAGCGCAAGGTTTGCTTGACCCAGGCGCTGTCGGCCGGGTGCAGGGCTTTCTCGTCCATGGTCCAGTGCAAGCGGTAGCTGATGTCCAGCGGCTCGCCGACTTTTGGCAGCTCGGCCGGGCTCCAGAACGCAACGATGTTGTCGTTGGTTTCATCGGCGGTCGGAATCTCTACCAAATCGACGGAACCCTTGCCCCAGTCGCCTTCAGGCTCGATCCAGGCGCTTGGGCGCTTGTCGTAGTTGTCGTCCAGGTCTTCGTAGTGGCTGAAGTCGCGGCCGCGTTGCAGCAGGCCGAAACCACGCGGGTTTTCGATGGTGAAGTTGCTGACCGACAGATGTTTAGGGTTGTTCAGAGGGCGCCAGATCCACTCACCGTTGCCGGCATGGATCGACAGACCGCTGGAATCGTGCAGTTCACGACGGTAGTTGAGCACCTTCGACGGCTGGTTCGCACCAAACAGGAACATGCTGGTCAGCGGGGCAACGCCCAGTTTGCTGACCTTGTCGCGCAGGAACATCTGGGACTTGACGTCGACAACGGTGTCGGTGCCAGGGCGCAGGGTCAGGCGATAGGCGCCGGTGGCGCGTGGGGAGTCCAGCAAGGCGAAAATCACCAACTGCTTTTCACCCGGTTTTGGACGCTCGATCCAGAATTCGGTGAAACGCGGAAACTCTTCACCGGACGGCAATGCAGTGTCGATCGCCATGCCACGGGCCGACAGGCCATACGACTGGCCTTTGCCGACGACGCGGAAGTAGCTGGCGCCGAGCATGGTCATGATTTCGTCTTGCTTGTCAGGCGTGTTGATCGGGTACAGCACACGGAAACCGGCATAACCCAGCTGTTCAGTGGACTTGGGATCGTATTTCACGTCGCCGAAATCGAAACGCGTCGGGTCGTATTTGATTTCCTGAACGGTGTCGGCGGTGACTTCGTTGATTTTCACCGGCGTGTCGAAGTGCATGCCCTGGTGATAGAAGGACAGCTTGAACGGTGTGTTTTGATCGGCCCACTCGGCTTTTTCGTTACGGAAACGAATCTTCTGATAGTCGGCGAATTTCATTTCGCGAAATTCGTTCGGCAGATTGCTGCGCGGAGCTTCGTATTTCTGCCCGGCCAGCTCTTTTGCCTTGGCCGACACATCATCCAGACTGAATGCCCACAGTTGACCCGCGCCGAACAGGCAAAACAGGGCGGAGCCCGTCACCAGTGCGTTTCGTAACCGTTTGGCAGACAATTTTGGTGCATTACAGGGACTAACAATCACGAGCAACCCTCGCCGAAAACAGATCAAAAAACCAACGGCCAGCTATCTATATGCCAGGTTGGCGAGCATTGTTCCGACTCCCTTGGGTCAAAATGATTCCCCATTGGTTTGTCGGACAAGTCTCTACCTAAGTCAAAAATGGACCAAACAACGCTGATCCCCGTAGCGCGCGATTATCTAGTAGCCCGCGAAACAACGCATCAGGGACAACGAAGTATTTGTAGCGAAACCCTGCGTTTTTAGGCATTAACGTCGTTTTTAATACATTCATGTCTGTAAGAGGAAGGTCACAGGGCCATCATTGACCAAATGCACCTGCATATCCGCCCCAAAACGCCCTGACGCCACCTTGCCATGCAATTGTTGCGCTTGTAACAGCAAGTGCTCAAAAAGCGTTGCTCCCAGCGCCGGAGGGGCCGCGGTGGAGAAGCTCGGCCGCAGGCCGCTTTTGGTATCCGCCGCCAGGGTGAACTGCGACACCAGCAGCAAACCACCGCCAATGTCCTTCAAGGACAGGTTCATCTTGCCCTCGTCATCACTGAATACCCGGTAGTTAAGCAGCTTGTGCAACAGTTTGTCGGCGCTCTCTGGGGTATCTGAAGGCTCAACGGCGACAAGCACCAGCAAACCCTGGTCAATTGCGCCTACGACCTCGCCCGCCACCTCGACGCGGGCGCCACGCACCCGTTGCAACAGGCCCTTCATGCTTCTTCTGGCGGCAGATCAAGCAGGCGCCGTGCCATTTCGCCGGTTGCACGCACCAATGCATCGGTGATGCCGGGCTCGGACGCGGCATGGCCGGCCTCGCGGATCACCTGCAGCTCACTGTTGGGCCACGCCTGATGCAGCTCCCAGGCATTGTCCAGCGGGCAGATCATATCGTAGCGCCCGTGAATGATTACGCCAGGCAAGTGGGCGATCTTGTGCATGTCGCGAATCAGCTGGTTGGGCTCCAGGAAGGAGTTGTTGGTGAAGTAGTGGCACTCGATACGTGCGATCGACAGCGCGCGCTGCGGCTCGGAAAACCGCTCGACATGCTGCGGGCTCGGGCACAGGCCCAGCATGCGGCCTTCCCAGCCGGACCACGCCTTGGCAGCGTGCATCTGGGCGATCTGATCGTTGCCGGTGAGGCGTTTGTGGTACGCGGCGACCAGGTCGTGACGCTCATCCGCCGGGATCGGTGCCAGGTAGTCCTGCCAGTAATCCGGGAACATGCGGCTCGCGCCTTCCTGGTAAAACCAGTGAATGTCCTGGTCGCGAGCCAGGAAGATTCCGCGCAGGATCAGGCCATGCACGCGCTCGGGATGGGTTTGCGCGTAAGCCAGCGACAGGGTCGAGCCCCAGGAGCCGCCAAACAGCACCCACTTTTCGATGCCCAGGTGTTCGCGAATGCGCTCAAGGTCGGCGACCAGGTCCCAGGTGGTGTTGTTTTCCAGGCTGGCGCGAGGCGTGGAGCGTCCGCAGCCGCGCTGGTCGAAGGTGACAATGCGGTACAGGTTCGGATCAAAGTAGCAGCGGCTCTGGGCGTCGCAGCCGGAGCCTGGGCCACCGTGGATAAAGACGACGGGCAAGCCTTCGGGGGAGCCACTTTCATCGACGTACAGCGTGTGGGTGTCATCGACGGCCAGATCGTGCCGGGCGTAGGGTTTGATCTGCGGGTACCAAGTCTGCATTGCGCGCTCCGTAGGGTGTCGGGTTCATCCCTGAGGGGACGTCTATTATTTTTGCCGTCTGGCATCATAAACCCGAATTGTGCAATGAGCATGTCCTTGAGCACTTAGACCTGTGTCAGCCCTTCGCTCCGCAGGCAGCGCCGCACGTAGCCCAGCAGATAGTCGTAGAGTTGATCCACCTGCGCCACGTGGCCGCGCGCGCGCAAACAGCCGTGGACCAGGCCTTTGCCGGGGTACAACACAGCCTCCACAGTCGCCGCCCGCAGGCGTTCGGCATACAGCATGCCGTCATCGCGCAGCGGGTCGAACTCGGCCACGGCGATCAGCGCCTTGGGTAAACCGCTGAAGTCCTTGGCCAGCAGTGGCATGGCATAGGCCGAAGGCGTGTCTGCGCCCGGCAAGTAGAGCGCCAGGTAGCAGTCGGTGTCGGCGGTGCTGAGCAAGGGCGCATCTCGGCAGTCGCGGCGCGACGGCAGGTCCGCCGCGCCGCCCAAACCTGGGTAAATCAGCACTTGGGCGCGGGGCAGCGGTTGGCCGTCATCGCGCAAACCCAGGCACAACGCCGCGGCCAGATTGCCGCCCGCGCTGTCGCCCATCACCACCAGGCGCTGCAGGTTGATCACGTGCGGCCCCTGCCCGGCCTGGATGGCCTGCCACACTGCGCGGCAATCCTGGTACGCCGCCGGGAACGGGTGTTCCGGCGCCAGGCGGTAGTCGATGGCGATCACCAGTACTTCAAGCGTGCTGGCCAGTTCGAAGCAAATGAAGTCATGGGAATCCAGCCCGCCGACCACCCAGCCGCCGCCGTGCATATAAAGGAGGCATGGCCAGCCTTCGATTGGCGTGGGCGCCGAAGGGAGATAGCTGCGCACGCCGACTGCACCGAGGGCAAAGTCAGTGACTTGCAGCCCTTCTGGCTTCGGCGGGGTAAATGCCTGGCACATGCGGTCGTAGCTGCGGCGTAAACCTGCGAGCGACGAGTCGTCGCTGCTGAGAGATTCGGTTTTAGTGACGAAGGCCGCAAGCTGCGGAGAAATCGGATACATGCGCAAATATCCCTAATCGCTGTAGATCAAGTGCGGGAGCTGGCTTGCCTGCCACAGCGGTGTGTCAGCCACTTGTGAATAACCTGATACACCGCCATCGCGGGCAAGCCCGCTCCACATTTGCCCTGTGTTGTTTGAGCTACCGTGCCTGGCTTAGGGTTTGAGGCTGGCCTTGACGGCCGCGACGCCATCGCCGCCATCAAACGCTGCTACCCCAGCCAGCCAGCGCTGCAAATCCTCCGGGTGGTCGCGCAACCATTGCTTGGCCACGTCCTGCGGCGATTGGCGCTCCATGATCGGCACCATCAACTGACTTTCCTGCGCGGCGGTGAAGGTCAGGTTTTCCAACAGGCGGGTGGCGTTCGGGCAACGCTGGGCGAAATCCGGCGCGGTTACGGTGGACACCGTGGCCCGGCCTTCGTCAGCCCCAAATACATCCTCGCTGCCGGTGAGGTAAGCCATTTTCATGTTGATGTTCATCGGGTGCGGAGTCCAACCGACAAACACGACAAACTCTTTGCGGTTCACCGCACGCTGCACGGCCGCGAGCATGCCCGCTTCACCGGAGGCAACCAGCTTGAAGCCGCCCAGGCCGAAGTGGTTGGTGTCGATCATTTTCTGGATATCGGTATTCGCGCCACTGCCGGGCTCGATGCCGTAGATCTTGGCACCCAGCTTGTCCTTGAAGCGCGCAATGTCGGCGAAGGTTTTCAGCCCGGCATCGGCCACGTATTGCGGCACCGCCAGAGTGGCCTGGGCGTCAGACAAGCTGGGCGTATCGAAGACTTTGACCTGCTTGGCGGCCAGGAATGGCGCGATGTTGTTGTCCATCGCCGGTTTCCAGTAGCCGAGGAAAATATCCAGGCGCTTGTCGCGGATGCCGGCAAAAATGATCTGTTGCACGGCGCTGGTCTGTTTGCTGTCGTAGCCCAGGCCATTGAGCAACACGTCGGCCATGCCGGAGGTGGCGACCACGTCAGTCCAACTGACCACGCCCATGCGCACGGTTTTGCAGGAGGCCGGTTCCGCAGCCATGGCGTGCGCACTGAGCAGTGCGGCGCCGGTGAGGGTCAACAGGTAACGGTTGAACAGTCTTTTCATGAAAAGAGGTCTCACTCGGCAGCGTTATTGTGGGGAGTGGCGTCTGACGCGCCCTATCCACAACATTACCCAGCGGGGCTTTGGTGAAAGCGACCTGTGGCGACCGGCAATTGCACTGCGGCGACTGCGAGGCCTCATCGCAGGCAAGCCAGCTCCCACATTTACACCGCATTCTCATGTTGGAACGCGGCCAAATGTGGGAGCGGGCTTGCTCGCGAAAGCTATTTCAGCAGTACCAAAAGTTTAACGGTAGTGCTTCTGTCCCCAGGCCAACACCCCTTCCAGCAACTGCTTCAACACCACCTGGGTCGGTTCAGCCAAGTCAGGGCGATACCGAAACGGCTCGACCTCTTCCATGTACGCGCTCTGACACAACTCCAGCTGCACCGCGTGGATGTCCTGCGCCGGGTCGCCGTAATGCCGGGTGATGTGCCCACCCTTGAAGCGCCCGTTGAGCACATGGGTGTACTGCGGATGCGCGGCGCAAATCGCCTCCAGCTGGCTGGCCAGCTCAGGATCACAGGCGGCGCCGTTGAAAGTGCCGAGGTTGAAGTCCGGCAGCTTGCCTTCGAACAGGTGCGGGATCACCGAGCGAATCGAGTGCGCATCAAACAGCAGCGCGTAGCCGAACTCGGCCTTGAGCCGCGCCAGTTCCTCTTGCAGGGCGCGGTGGTACGGCCCCCAAATCTTCTGCAGGTAGGTGGCGCGCTCCTCGGCGGAAGGCTCCAGGCCTTCGCGAAATAACGGCACGCCGTCGAACAGCGTCGCCGGGTACAGCCCGGTAGTGGCGCCGACATACAGCGGCTTGTCATCCGATGGCCGGTTCAGGTCGATCACAAACCGTGAGTACTCTGCCGACAAGGTGCTGGCGCCCAGGTCTTCGGCAAAGTCATACAGCGTGGGAATGTGCCAGTCGGTGTCCGGCAGGCTTTGTGCCTCGGGGATCAATCCGGCTTCCACCGCAGGCGTCAGGCGCAGGCCCGCGTGGGGCATGCTGATCAGCAGTGGCACTCGACCTTGTTTGAAGTTCAGAACCTTATCCACAGCAGTGCTCCTTAAACAGTGACATCGACGCCGTGGCGCACGACGCGTTTATCCAGTTCGCCGCCCAGCCAGTAGGCCAGGTCAGCGGGGCGATCAATCTGCCAGGCGACAAAGTCGGCGACCTTGCCCACTTGCAGCGAACCGTGGGTGTCGCCCATGCCCAGCGCGGTAGCCGCGTGTTGCGTGGCGCCGGCCAAAGCTTCTTCCGGAGTCATGCGGAACAGCGTGCAGGCCATGTTCAGCATCAGGCGCACCGACAGCGCCGGCGAGGTGCCGGGGTTGAGGTCACTGGCGATGGCAATCTTCACGCCGTGCTTGCGCAGCGCATCCATCGGCGGCAGCTGGGTTTCACGCAGGAAGTAGAACGCGCCCGGCAGCAACACGGCGACGGTGCCCGACGCGGCCATGGCGATGGCGTCGTCTTCGGTCATGAATTCCAGATGGTCCGCCGACAGCGCGTGGTAACGCGCGGCCAGGCTTGAGCCATGCAACGAAGAGAGTTGCTCGGCGTGCAGCTTCACCGGCAGGCCAAGTTGCTGGGCGACCTTGAACACACGCTCCACCTGTTCCGGGGAAAACGCCAGGTATTCGCAGAAGGCGTCTACCGCGTCTACCAGCCCTTCGGCTGCCAGGGCCGGCAGCATCTCGTGGCAGATGTGGTCGATGTAATCGTCGGCGCGGCCCTTGTACTCCGGCGGCAACGCATGCGCCGCCAGGCACGTGGCGCGCACGCTGACCGGCAGTGCTTCGCCGAGGCGCCGTGCCACGCGCAACATCTTGCGCTCGTTGACCAGGTCCAGGCCGTAGCCGGATTTGATCTCCACCGTGGTCACGCCGTCACGCAGCAAACTGCGCAGGCGCTTGTGCGCGCTGGCAAACAGTTCATCTTCAGTGGCCGCGCGGGTGGCGCGCACCGTGCTGGCAATACCGCCGCCCTTGGCCGCGATGTCGGCGTAGCTCACGCCTTGAAGGCGCTGCTCGAATTCGCCGCTGCGGTTGCCGCCGAACACCGTGTGGGTGTGGCAGTCGATCAGCCCGGGGGTGACCCACGCGCCTTGCAGGTCATGCACCTGGGCGTAATCCGCCGTCGGCGCCTGGCTGCGGGGGCCGATCCACTCGATGAGCGAATTGGCGGTGACCATGGCGGCATCCTCGATGATCGAGTACTTGCCGTCTGCCATGGTTGCGACGTGGCAGTGTTGCCAAAGCGTTTTCATCAACGCCTCCCTAAGTTAACGATGAGACAAAGCCGGGTCGTAATGAACCGTGGCCGCTTGCCCGGCAGCCGGTTTGACCCACAGCAGGTAAGCGACGACGAGCAGCACGATCCACACGGCGCCGACCAGCAAAGCGGCCTGGGTGTCCGGGAAGTAACCCAGCACGCCAAACACGAACAGCATGAACACGATGGCCGCTGCGGGCGCATAGGGCCAGAACGGCACCGGGAATTTCAGCTCGGCGACCTGCTCCCTGGTCATCGAGCGGCGCATCGCGACCTGAGTGAACAGAATCATCAGCCACACCCACACCGTGGCGAAGGTGGCAATCGAGGCGATCACCAGGAACACGTTTTCCGGGATCAGGTAATTGAGCACGACGCCGCCGAGCAACGCCGCGCCCATCACCACCACGGTCATCCACGGCACGCCCTGTTTGGACAGCTGGGCAAAGCCCTTGGGCGCCTGCCCCTGCTGGGCCAGGCCGTACATCATGCGGCCGGCGCCAAAGATGTCGCTGTTGATGGCCGAGACGGCCGCTGAGATCACCACGATATTAAGGAGGGTCGCCGCCGAGCCGATGCCGAGGTTGCTGAAGATCTGCACGAACGGGCTGCCCTGGCTGCCGATCTGCGGCCACGGGTAGATCGCCATCAACACAAACAGCGTCAGCACGTAGAACAGCAGGATGCGCAACGGCACCGCGTTGATCGCCTTGGGGATCACGCGTTGCGGGTCCTTGGCTTCACCGGCGGTGATGCCGATGATTTCGATGCCGCCGAACGCAAACATCACCACCGCGAACGAGGCAATCAGGCCGCCAACGCCGTTGGGCATGAAGCCGCCATGGGCCCACAGGTTGCTGATGCCGCTGGCCTGGGTGTCGCCGGCCGAATGGATGCCAAACAGCATGATGCCCAAGCCACCGAGGATCATCGCCACAATGGCGCCGACCTTGAGCAGCGACAGCCAGAACTCCATCTCGCCAAACACTTTGACGTTGCACAGGTTCAGGCCGCCGATCAAAAACACAATGCCGAGCACCCACACCCAGCGCGCGACCTCGGGAAACCAGAAGCCCATGTAGATGCCGAACGCGGTGACGTCGGCGAGGCAGACAATGATCATTTCAAACGCATAGGTCCAGCCGAGGATAAACCCGGCCATTGGGCCCAGGTAGGTGCTGGCGTACTGGCCGAAGGAGCCTGCAACCGGATTGTGCACAGCCATCTCGCCGAGTGCGCGCATCACCATGAATACGGCGGCGCCGCCGATCAGGTAAGCGAGCAGCACGGCGGGGCCGGCCATCTGTATGGCGGAGGCAGAGCCATAGAACAGCCCGGTGCCGATCGCGGAACCGAGTGCCATGAAGCGAATATGTCGGGCGTTCAGCCCGCGTTTCAAACCCTTTTCTTGCTGGTGCATTTCTCTTCCCTAGTTATTGTTATCCCGAGAAAATTCAAAGCTATCGCAACTTAGATGTGGGAGCTGTCGAGCTTTAGCGAGGCTGCGAAAGCGGTGTGTCAGGCAACAAAAATGTTGCCTGTACCGACGCCTTCGCAGCCTCGCTGGGGCTCGACAGCTCCCACATTGGACAGCGGCGAGCTTAGAGGCTCGGCAGCAACTTGGCCGGCACCAGCTCGTTCAGGCAGCGGCTGGCGAGCAGTTCGCTGGCGGCATTGATGTCCGGGGCGAAGAAGCGGTCCTTGTCGTAGAAGCCGACTTTGGCGCGCAGGATGCCACGGGCTTGCTCCAGCTTCGGCGAGGTTTTCAGGCCGTCGCGCAGGTCCAGGCCCTGGCACGCGGCCAGCCATTCCACTGCCAGGATGCCACGGGTGTTCTCAGCCATTTCCCACAGGCGTTTGCCCGCAGCCGGGGCCATGGACACGTGGTCTTCCTGGTTCGCCGAGGTCGGCAGGCTATCCACGCTGTGCGGATGGGACAGCGCCTTGTTCTCGCTGGCGAGGGCAGCAGCAGTCACCTGGGCGATCATGAAGCCGGAGTTGACCCCGCCATTGCCCACCAAAAACGGCGGCAATTGCGACATGTGTTTGTCCATCATCAACGAGATACGGCGCTCGCTCAGGGAGCCGATTTCGGCGATGGCCAACGCCATGTTGTCAGCCGCCATGGCCACCGGTTCGGCGTGGAAGTTGCCACCGGAAATCACGTCGCCTTCGGCGGCAAACACCAGCGGGTTATCCGACACGGCGTTGGCTTCCACCACCAGCACGTCGGCGGCCTGGCGGAACTGGGTCAGGCAGGCGCCCATGACTTGTGGCTGGCAGCGCAGGGAGTACGGGTCTTGCACCTTGTCGCAGTTCTGGTGCGACTGGGAGACCTGGCTGCTTTCGCCGAACAGGTCGCGATAGGCCGCAGCCGAATCGATCTGCCCACGCTGGCCACGCGCGGCGTGAATACGCGCGTCGAACGGCGAGCGCGAGCCGAGCACGGCTTCCACGGTCAGGCCGCCGCACGCCAGTGCAGCGGCGAACAAGTCTTCACCCTCGAACAGGCCGCGCAGCGCATAGGCGGTGGACACCTGAGTGCCGTTGAGCAGGGCCAGGCCTTCTTTGGCGGCAAGGGTCAACGGCGTCAGGCCGGCGACTTTCAGTGCCTCGGTGGCTTCCAGCCATTCGCCTTTGTAGCGCGCCTTGCCTTCGCCCAGCAGCACCAGCGACATGTGCGCCAACGGCGCCAGATCGCCCGAAGCGCCGACCGAACCTTTGAGTGGGATGTGCGGGTACACCTCGGCGTTGATCAGTGCGATCAGTGCGTCGATCACCTGGCGGCGAATCCCGGAGAACCCACGGCTCAGGCTGTTGACCTTGAGCACCATGACCAGCCGCACCAGCGCGTCGCTGATCGGCTCACCAACGCCGGCGGCGTGGGACAGCACCAGCGAACGCTGGAGGTTTTCCAGGTCTTCGCTTGCGATGCGGGTCGAGGCCAGCAGGCCGAAACCGGTGTTGATGCCATAGGCGGTGCGATTCTCGGCGAGAATCTGCTCCACGCAGGCAACACTGGCTTCGATCTGCGCCGTGGCGCTGTCATCCAGACTGAGGGTTACCGGCTGCTGGTAGATGGCCCGCAGTTGGGCAAGGCTCAGTTGGCCTGGAATCAGATTTAGCGCAGTCACATTCATGCTCCTTTGAATTGTTCTTCTGAATATTTGTGAATAAGTAATCAGTGCAAATGGGGTAATACGTGGTGCAGCAAAGCGGTGTCCTTAAGCAACGCGGCAGCGCTGGCGATGTCCGGCGCCAGCCAGCGGTCTTGCTCGTAAGGTGGGACTTTTTCACGTAGCAGGCGCCAGGCGCTGTCGGTGCCCGCGCCGAAACGCTGGTCCTTGAGAAACTCGAAGGCCTGGGCCGCCAGCAGGTACTCGATGGCGAGAATCTGGGTAACGTTGGCCAGTAACTGGTGCAGCTTGAGCGCGGCGTTGGTGCCCATGCTCAGGTGGTCTTCCTGCAGGCCGGAGGTGACGAAATTGTCGAGCACCGCCGGTTGCGCCAGCTGGCGGTTCTGCCCGCACAGCGAGGCAGCGACGTATTGCACAATCATCATCCCGGAGTTGACCCCAGGGTTGCTGACCAGGAACGCCGGCAAGCCGCTGACGTGCGGGTTGATCAGGCGGTCCAGGCGGCGCTCGGCCACCGAGCCGATTTCCGCCATGGCGATGGCGAGCATGTCGGCCGCCAGGGCCACGGACTGCCCGTGCGGGTTGGCCTGGGACACCACGCGGTAGGTGTCCGGCGTGCCGAGCACCAGCGGGTTGTCAGTGGCGCTGTTGAGTTCGGTCTCGATCTGGCGCGTGGCGTGTTCGACCTGGTCGCGCGCTGCGCCGTGAATGTGCGGGATCGAGCGGATGCTCAAGGCGTCCTGGGTGCGAATGCCATGGCTGCTGGCGATCACTTCACTGCCGTCGAGCAAGGCGCGCAGGTTGATGCCGACTTGCTGCATGCCCGGGTGCGGCTTGAGGGCGATGATGGCTTCGTCGAACGCGTCGATCTGGCCGCGCTGGGCTTCGAAACTCATGGCGCCGATCACGTCGGCCCATTGCAGCAAATGATGTGCGTCGGCCAGGGCCAGGCAGCTCAGGCCGGTCATGCACGGCGTGCCATTGACCAGGCACAGGCCGTCTTTGGCGCCGAGTACCACCGGCTGCAAACCTTCTGCCTGTAATGCTTGTTGCGCTGTCACGATCTGACCGCGATAGCTCACCGTGCCGACACCGAGCAATGCCACGCCGACGTGGGCCATGTGAGTCAAGTAACCCACCGAACCCTGGGACGGCACCTGCGGCGTGATGCCGTGGTTGAGCAGCGCCAGCAGCGAATGCACCACCTGTGGGTGCAAGCCGGATTTGCCGTGGCTGTAGTTGATGATCGCCGCGCAAATAATCGCGCGGGTTTGCTCGTCACTCAGCACCGGGCCGACGCCGCAGGCGTGGCTCAGCAAGGTATTGCGCGACAGCTGGCTGAGTTGCTCGCCCTTGAGCGACACATTGCACAGCGCGCCCAGGCCGGTGTTCACGCCATAGGCGCGCTCGCCGCTGGTGACGATGCGCTGCACGATGGCCTGGGCATTGTCGATGCGCGCCCAGGCGTGGCCCGAGAGTTCGAGCTGCGCACCAAAGCGGGCGACGGCGACCACGTCCTGCCAGCGCAGGGGAGCGTCGGCGATGATGATTTTTGCTGCCTGGGACATCTTCATACCTTCTTCAATTCTTGTGCAGCCTTACCGGCCTCTTCGGGGGCAAGCCCCCTCCCACCTTTGAAGGTGTTCACAGTTCAACATGTGGGAGGGGGATTGCCCCCGATAGGGCCCGCAGCCTCACCACACAATCGGGCTCAAACCACCGCAGCGCGGCGCTGAACAAACCGGTCCACATACTCATCCGCCGGCGAATGCAGAATCTCGCGCGGCGTGCCGACCTGGATCAGCTTGCCGTCCTTGAGGATCGCGATGCGGTTGCCGATGCGCACGGCTTCGTCGAGGTCGTGAGTGATGAACACGATGGTTTTGTGCAGGGTCTTT
This sequence comes from Pseudomonas sp. MF08831, assembly GCF_059862645.1. Classification (NCBI taxonomy): domain Bacteria; kingdom Pseudomonadati; phylum Pseudomonadota; class Gammaproteobacteria; order Pseudomonadales; family Pseudomonadaceae; genus Pseudomonas; species Pseudomonas sp. MF08831. Next base: position 372,780 of record NZ_JCBCUX010000002.1, read on the forward strand.
TGCAGCTCCAGCAACTGGTCCTGCATCTCGGCGCGGATCAACGGATCGAGGGCGCTGAAGGCTTCGTCCATCAGGATGATGTCGGTGTCGGCCGCCAAGGCGCGGGCCAGGCCCACACGCTGGCGCATGCCGCCGGACAGCTGGTGCGGGTATTTGTTTTCGTAGCCTTTGAGGCCCACGGTTTCGATCCAGTGCAGCGCGCGTTCGGCGCACACCTGCTTGGTTTCGCCACGCACTTTCAGGCCGTAGGCGACGTTGTCGAGCACGCTCTTGTGGGGCAGCAGGCCGAAGCTCTGGAACACCATGCTGATCTTGTGCCGACGGAATTGGCGCAGGGCTTCCATGTCCAGTTGCAGGATGTCTTCGCCGTCCACCAGTATCGCGCCGCTGGTAGGGTCGATCAGGCGGTTGAAGTGGCGCACCAGCGTGGATTTGCCGGAGCCCGACAGGCCCATGATCACGAAGATCTCGCCGGTGCCGATGCTCAGGGACAAGTCGTTGACGCCGACCACGCAACCGGTCTCGGCCAGTACCTGGTCCTTGGTCTTGCCTTGGCCAACCATGGCCAGGGCGTCCTTGGAACGGTTGCCGAAAATCTTGAAGACGTTTTTAACTTCAATTTTGCTGACAGTAGTCATTTGCTCGCCTCATGCCGTGGACGACCATAGGCCTGGGTAATGCGGTCGATGACCACTGCGAGAATCACAATCGCCAGCCCGGCTTCGAGGCCACGACCAACGTTGAGGGTCTGGATGCCGACGAGCACGTCTTCACCCAAGCCACGCGCGCCGATCATCGAGGCGATGACCACCATCGACAACGCCATCATGGTGGTCTGGTTGATACCGGCCATGATGCTTGGCAGCGCCAGCGGCAGTTGCACGCCGAACAGCTGCTGCCAGCGGTTGGCGCCAAAGGCGTTGATGGCTTCCATGACTTCGCCGTCGACTTGGCGAATGCCCAGGTCGGTGAGGCGAATCAGCGGCGGCGCGGCGTAGATCACCGTGGCGAAAATCGCCGGCACCTTGCCCAGGCCGAACAGCATCAGCACCGGAATCAGGTACACGAAGCTCGGCATGGTTTGCATGATGTCCAGCAACGGCATCAGCACCGAGCGCAGGCGATTGCTGCGCGCCGACAAGATGCCCAGCGGAATGCCGATCAGCACCGAAATCACCGTGGCGACCATCATCAGCGCCAGGGTTTGCATCAGCTTGTCCCACAGGCCAACCGCGCCCACCAGGAACAGCAAGCCGACGATCACTGCGGTGGTCAGCACCTTGCGGGTGGCATGCCAGGCGATGCCGCCGACGATGGCCAGCATCAGCCACCAGGGCGCCGCGCGCAGCAACCCTTCCAGGTTGACGATGGCCCACAGCAGGGTGTCGGAGATGTGCCGGAACACATCGCCGTAGTTGGTGACCAGTGAGTCCACCCAACCGTTGACCCAGTCGGCGATGGAAAACGTAAAACTCTCAGGAAACATATCGTGCTCTCGATCCAGTGGGTTGTGGCCGGGTGTCCGACCAGCCCCTCAGGGTAGTCGGACACGCTTGACCTACAAGGCCGCGTCGATTTTCTTGGCTGCGTCGTCGCTCACCCATGCGTGCCAGACTTCAGGATGTTCCTTGAGGAAAATTTTCGCCAGTTTTGGCGACTCAATTCGCTCTTTGGCCATGCGGCCCAGGTTCTGGTTCAACAAGTCGATAGGCAGGTTGACCTTCTCCAGCACGGCCACCAGCTCTGGCGCTTGCTCGTGAAAGGTCTTGGACAAGCCGACCTTGATGCTCACGCTTTTATCCACACCGGGCTTTTCTTCCAGTTTGACCAGGTCGACCTGGCCCATCAGCGGCGTCGGCGACCAGTAGTAGAACAGGATCGGCTCGCCACGCTTGTAGCTCGACAGCACCGCCGCATCCAGCGCCGGGCCGGTGCCTGGGCGGAAGTTGGTGTAGGTGCTTTCCAGGCCGTAGCTTTTGAGCATTTCGCTGTTGTCCAGCTCACAGGTCCAGCCGGCCGGGCAGTTGTAGAAACGGCCTTTGGACGGTTCTTCCTGGTCCTTGAACACCGAGGCGTATTTGGCCAGGTCGGCGATGGTTTTCAGGTCCGGCGCCTTGGGTTCCAACTTGCGCTTGGCGTCGCCTTCAATCACGTAGCGTGGCACGTACCAACCTTCCACCGCGCCGACGACCGGCGCACCGACGCCAACGACTTTGCCGGCCTTCTCGGCCTTGTTCCAGACTTCGCTGCGGCCGACCCATTCTTCGGCAAACACTTGGATGTCGTTGCTGCTCAGGGCGTTTTCCATGGTGATGGAGTTACCCGGCAGGCTGTCGGTTTTGCAGTCGTAGCCTTTTTCCAGCACGGTTTGCAGGATGTCGGTGAGCAACATGCCGCTTTCCCAATTCAGGCCCGCAAACTTCACCGGTTTGCCGGATTCGCACCAACCGGCCGCCTGGGCGCCGGCACTCGCCAACACGCTTGCAGAGAACAACGTGGCCAGCAGGGTCTTATTCATCTTCATTGTTGTGACGCTCCCAATCTTGAAATGGATTACGGCAGTCAGTAGGCATCCTGCCCTGTCCACGTCCCATCAGGCCTGTGCAGCCAGCCCGTTTGTCGTTGGTATAGCGCCCTGCTCTACCGGCAGGATCAGTCGTTCAGGAATTGCGCTGTGCCACTTTTTCGCGGCCCAGTAATAAAGTGCTGCGGGCACCACCAGGCCGATGATCCAGGAGATATCGGTGTCGCCAAGGCTGGCAACCAATGGGCCGGTGTAGAAATGCGTGGAGATGAACGGCATCTGGATCAGCACGCCCAGCACGTAGATGCTGATGCCCATCCAGTTCCAGCGGCCGTAGCGACCATTGGGGTTGGAGAGTGCCGGGATGTCGTAACGCTCTTTGGTGATGCAGTAGAAATCCACCAGGTTGATCGCGCTCCACGGCGTGAAAAACGCCAGCAGAAACAGGATGAACGCGGAGAAATCCTTGAGGAACGAGTCCTTGCCCAGCAGCGCCAGCGCGGCGGCAATCGACACCATCAGGAAGATGTACAGCAGGCGTACCGCACTCGAAATGTGCCGGCTGCCACGAAAGCCGCTGATGATCGTCGCGATGGACATAAAGCTGCCGTAGGCATTGAGGGTGGTCACCGTGACCTTGCCGAAGGCGATGCTGAAATACAGCAGCGCCGCGACAATGCCGGTGCCGCCCAGGCCGACGATAAACGACACTTCGTGGTGGGCGAATTGCGCACCGGCCAGGGCCGCCGCGAACACACCGAACACCATCGACGCCTGCGCCCCGATCACCGAGCCCAGGCCAACCGCCCAGAAGGTTTTCGACGCCTGCGTGCTGCGTGGCAAGTAGCGGGAGTAGTCCGCCACATATGGGCCGAACGCAATCTGCCAGGACGCCGACAACGAAATCGCCAGCAGGAAACTGCTCAGCGAAAAATGCTTGTTGCCCAGCAGCGCACCGACATCGTTACCGGCGAGCAATTTGTAGAACAGGTAGATGAAGGCAACCACGCCAAGCACGCTGGCGACGCGACCAATACCGTGGATCACGCGGTAACCGAAGACGGTGAACACCATGATCAGCCCGGCGAACAGCACAATGCCGACCCAGTCTTCCACGTGCAGCAACTGCGCCACCGCCTGCCCCGCCAGCAGCGAGCCGCTGGCCGAAAAACCGATGTACATCAGGCACACCAGCACCAGCGGGATCACCGCGCCATACACGCCAAACTGCACGCGGCTGGAAATCATCTGCGGCAAGCCCAGTTGCGGGCCTTGCGCCGCATGCAGCGCCATCACGCCGCCGCCCAGCAGTTGGCCGATCAACAGACCGATCAACGACCAGAACACATCGCCGCCCAGCACCACGGCCAAGGCCCCGGTGACAATCGCAGTGATTTGCAGGTTGGCACCCAGCCACAGGGTGAACTGACTCAATAGACGACCGTGTCTTTCCGCTTCCGGGATGTAGTCGATCGAACGCCTTTCGATCAACGGGGTGGTGCTTGCACGTGCGTCATTTGCAGCCATGTGTGTTCAACCTCTGATGGATTGTTTGTACTTGCAACGCAGATCAAATGTGGGAGCGGGCTTGCTCGCGAAAGCGGTGGGTCAGCTAACGATTACGGTGACTGGCGCACCGCATTCGCGAGCAAGCCCGCTCCCACATTGAGTTACTTGATCATCGGCAGATTGAGGCCCTGTTCCTTGGCGCAGTCGATGGCGATCTGGTAACCGGCATCGGCGTGACGCATCACCCCGGTGGCCGGGTCGTTGTGCAGTACGCGAGCAATGCGCTCAGCCGCTTCGTCGGTGCCGTCGCAGACGATCACCATGCCCGAATGCTGCGAGAAGCCCATGCCCACGCCGCCGCCGTGGTGCAGCGAGACCCAGGTTGCGCCGCTGGCGGTGTTGAGCAAGGCGTTGAGCAGTGGCCAGTCGGACACGGCGTCGGAGCCGTCCTGCATGGCTTCGGTTTCGCGGTTCGGGCTGGCTACCGAGCCGGAGTCGAGGTGGTCACGGCCGATCACCACCGGCGCCGACAGCTCGCCGCTGCGCACCATTTCGTTGAACGCCAGGCCCAGCTTGGCGCGCTGGCCCAAGCCAACCCAGCAGATGCGTGCCGGCAGGCCCTGGAAGCTGATGCGCTCGCGGGCCATGTCCAGCCAGTTGTGCAGGTGGGCGTCGTCGGGGATCAGCTCTTTGACTTTGGCGTCGGTCTTGTAGATGTCTTGCGGGTCGCCGGACAGTGCAGCCCAACGGAACGGGCCGATACCACGGCAGAACAGTGGGCGGATGTAGGCCGGTACGAAACCCGGGAAGGCGAAGGCATCTTCCACGCCTTCTTCCTGGGCCATCTGGCGAATGTTGTTGCCGTAGTCGAAGGTCGGGATGCCTTGCTTCTGGAACTCGAGCATGGCTCTGACGTGCACGGCCATCGACTGCTTGGCGGCTTTGATTACGGCAGCCGGTTCGGTCTTGGCGCGGGCGCGGTATTCGTCCCAGGTCCAGCCGGCCGGCAGGTAGCCGTTGAGCGGGTCGTGGGCGCTGGTCTGGTCGGTGACCATGTCCGGGCGCACGCCGCGCTTGACCAGTTCCGGCAGGATTTCCGCCGCGTTACCCAGCAGGGCGATGGAGATGGCCTTGCCTTCCTTGGTGTATTTGGCGATGCGCGCCAGGGCGTCGTCGAGGTCGGTGGCTTGCTCGTCGACATAGCGGCTGCTCAGGCGGAAGTCGATGCTGACCTGCTGGCACTCGATGTTCAGCGAGCAGGCGCCAGCCAGGGTTGCTGCCAATGGCTGCGCGCCGCCCATGCCGCCGAGGCCGGCGGTGAGAACCCAGCGGCCGGTCAGGTCGCTGTTGTAATGCTGACGACCGGCTTCGACGAAGGTTTCGTAGGTGCCCTGGACGATGCCCTGGCTGCCGATGTAGATCCAGCTGCCGGCGGTCATCTGGCCGTACATGGCCAGGCCCTTGGCATCCAGCTCGTTGAAGTGTTCCCAGCTGGCCCAGTGCGGCACCAGGTTGGAGTTGGCGATCAGCACGCGCGGGGCGTTGCTGTGGGTCTTGAACACGCCGACCGGCTTGCCGGATTGCACCAGCAGGGTCTCGTCGTCATTCAGGTTGGTGAGGCTTTCAACGATCTGGTCGTAGCACTCCCAGTTACGCGCTGCACGGCCAATACCGCCGTAAACCACCAATTCTTTCGGGTTCTCGGCCACTTGTGGGTCGAGGTTGTTCATCAGCATGCGCAGCGGCGCTTCAGTCAGCCAGCTTTTGGCGGTGAGCTTGTTACCGCGAGCGGCACGGATTTCGACGTCACGGTACTTTGTAGGCTTGGTCACAACAGACTCCTCGGCGATCGATGCGCGAACATTGATGGTGCGAAGCAGAGTCTTACGCACACATCTTTACTTGTACATACAAGCATATGCAATCGAGCGGCCAACTTTGCGCGTGAGCTGTTGAGAATTTTTTGGAAGGCGTGTGTAAGCCTTGAAAATTAAGGCTTGGAGGTTTGGTGAAATTTCTTACAGAGGCGTTTTTCAGCGAGGGAGATTGTTCATAACAACGCGGCATTGCGCCACGCTGGGGCATTCGGTAACAAATTGGTGCGGGACCTGGAAACACATGCTGTAAGCGCCACAGAAGCAAATGTGGGAGGGGGCTTGCCCCCGATTGCGGTGTATCAGCCAGCCCATCTGGTACTGATACACGCTAATCGGGGGCAAGCCCCCTCCCACATTTTTTAACCGCGTGCGGTCAGTTCGATGACGCAGCAGCGGCCACTGACCGAGAGGTCCAACAGGCCGGTGTTACCGTCCACCTGCAGACAATCGTGATGCCCCAGCTTCTGGTCCAGCACCTTCACTTCATCCGCCACGCTGAACACCAGCACCGTCTGCGCCGTCGTGAAAAACCGCTGCACGCCATCAATCCACTGAAAGCGCGCCTGATAACGCTGCGGCGAATAAATCAGGTTGAAATCGCGGATCGGTCCGGTGATCAAGCGGCACGAAACCTCGCTTTCACCGCTGAACGCAAAGGGCTGCAGCGGCAACAAACCACGCTGCTCTTCGCCATCCACGGTCAACACCATGCCCGCGCCCTTGATCACAGTGATCACGCGCTGGTAGCCGGCGAAGGTGGAAAACCCACCCGACTCGGCGATATCGGCAATCGACAGGCGCCAGCCAAAGCCATCCAGGCCGGTGCCCGCGTCACGGGTGATTTCTTCGGTGCTGCCGCCGCCGTTTTTCCACGGCATGCGGATGTAATCGGTGGCGCGCCAGACTTTCACTGCACTCATTTACTGAAACGTCCTTCCAGGCTATGACGGGAACCGGGGTGGATCAAACGCGCGGCGGTTACCGGCTGGCGACCGGACCAGGTACGCCGGCGAATCAACAGGCACGGCTCGCTCGGCTCGATCTGCAGCAGCTTGCACTCCTCGGCATCGGCGAGGATCGCTTCAACCACGTGCTCGCCTTCGGTCAGCGGTGCAACCTGGTTGAGGTAGGCGTACGGCGTTTGCTGGGTGAAATCCTGCTGCAAGTAATCCGGCGCGACGAGGGCATTGACGAAACGGTCTTCGATTTGCACCGGAATGTCGTTTTCGAAGTGCACGATCAGCGAGTGGAACACCCGCCCGCCTTCGCGCATTTCCAGGGCGACGGCGCGCTCGGAGCCTGCGGCCTCTTCGCACAAATGGATGACCTGGCAGGTATGCCGATGACCGCGGGAGGCGATCTCATCGGCAATGTTGTGCACTTCAAACAGCGCCGACTGGCTCTTGGGCTCGGCGACGAACGTGCCGACGCCTTGCATGCGCACCAGCAACCCTTCGGCGGTGAGTTCGCGCAGGGCGCGGTTGATGGTCATGCGGCTGAAACCCAGCTGGCTGACCAGTTCGCTCTCGGACGGCACGCGGTAATGCGGCGGCCAGTTGCCGTTGAGGATCTGCTGGCTGATCATCTGTTTGACGCGGGCATACAAGGGCGCCGGACTTTCGTCCATGTGGGCAGCCAGCGAAGACTTGGCAGGCGGAGTCGGCACAGGGAATCCTTGCAGGGGGAAAAGATGCATAGATTGCCGGAGTTTACCGAGCAGGCAAACGTCTGTATATGTATATACAAATAAACACACGACCGGGGTGCCTTGATCATGTCCGCTTTCTTTGCCGAACGCGCGCTGCTGCCTAATGGATGGGCCAACGATGTACGCTTTGATGTCAGCGCCGATGGCGTACTGACCCACGTTGAGCCCAACGCCACGGCAGACGGCGCCGAGCGGCTCAGAGGCCCGGTGTTGGCGGGCATGCCGAACCTGCATTCACATGCGTTCCAGCGCGCCATGGCGGGCCTGGCCGAAGTGGCCGGCAACCCGAATGACAGCTTCTGGACCTGGCGCGATCTGATGTACCGCATGGTGGGCAAGATCAACCCGGAGCAACTCCAGATCATCGCGCGCCAGCTGTATATCGAGATGCTCAAGGCCGGTTACACCTCGGTGGCCGAATTTCACTACGTGCATCACGACGTCAGCGGCCAGCCCTATGCCGATCGCACGGAGCTGTCGCGGCAGATCAGCCAGGCAGCCGCCAGCAGCGGGATCGGCCTGACGCTGGTGCCGGTGCTTTACACCCATTCCGGGTTTGGCGGCCAAGCACCGAACGAAGGCCAGCGCCGATTTATCAACAGCACCGAAAACTACCTGGACCTGCAAGCGCGCCTCAAGCCGATCCTCGCCGCACAACCGGCGCAGCAGTTGGGCCTGTGCTTTCACTCCTTGCGCGCTGTCACGCCGCAACAAATCAATGACGTCCTGGCTGCCAGCGACAAGACGTGCCCGGTGCATATCCACATCGCCGAGCAGCAAAAAGAGGTCGATGACTGCCTGGCCTGGAGCGGCAAACGCCCGCTGCAATGGCTGTATGACAATGTCGACGTCGATGAGCGTTGGTGCCTGGTGCACGCCACTCATGCTGATGCTGATGAAGTGGCGCGCATGGCCAAGAGCCGCGCGATTGCCGGTCTGTGCCTGACCACCGAAGCCAACCTGGGCGACGGGATTTTCCCCGCAGTCGATTTCCTCGCTCAAGGCGGGCGCATGGGCATTGGTTCCGACAGCCACGTGTCGTTGAGTGTGGTGGAAGAATTACGATGGCTGGAATACGGCCAGCGCCTGCGCGATCAACGGCGCAACCGCTTATACCGCAGTGACCAACCGATGGTCGGCCGCACGCTGTTTGATGCCGCGCTGGACGGCGGTGCCCAGGCGCTGGGCCAGCCGATTGGTCGATTGGAAGTGGGGAAACGCGCGGATTGGATTGTGCTGGACGGTGATGACCCGTACCTGGCCACGGCCAGCGAAGACGGCATTCTCAACCGCTGGCTGTTCGCCGGTGGTGACCGGCAAGTGCGCGATGTGCTGGTCAACGGCAAGTGGATGGTGCGCGATGGCCGCCATGCCGGTGAAGAAGAAAGCAGCCGGGCATTCACGCACGTGCTGAGAGATTTGCTGGGCTAACCAACAATGCAAAACCAATGTGGGAGCGGGCTTGCTCGCGAATGCGGTGTATCAGTCATTACCTCTGTCGACTGACACTGCGTATTCGCGAGCAAGCCCGCTCCCACATTTTTATCGGCGCTGGTACAGGTTTACTGCGAGGTCTTCGCCATCTGCCTGTCCGACGTGCGCCAGATCAATCGCGTGGTGTCATACCCTTGCTGGCGCGCCCTGCTCAGCAGGTCTTCGCGAGTGTCGGCGTTCACCGTCGGCGTACGTGACAATATCCACATGTAACGCCGGCTTGGGCTGCCGACGATGGCGGTCTTGTAGTCGTCGCTGACATACAGCACCCAGTAATCGCCCTTGGCGACGCCCGGCAGCAGCGCCGTGAACCAGTTATTGAATTCCACCCAAAGCTTGTCGGTCTTGCCCGGCACTTGCGGCGTGGCCGTGCCCTTGGCTTCTTCCCACTTCCATTCAGGTGTCAGGCAGCGGTTGAACACCGACATGTCGCCATCGGGCAGCAACGTGTAGCGGGCTTCTGACTGCGCGCAGTTGCGCTGGAAGTACATGGGCAATCGGGCCAACTCATACCAGGTGCCCTGGTAACGCTTGAGGTTGACGTTGCTTGCTGTCTTGGGTTGCAGATCATCGCCAGAATGGCTGGCGCAGCCTGCCAAAAACAGGCTGGCACAAAGGCACAAAACAAAACGCATCATTCTTCTTCTCCCGCAGGCTCGCGCCCCGGTTTACTTCAGGCCTTGCCCGGAAAACATCAAAACTTTGTCACCGGCATATTGAACGCTGATAAAGCTGTTTTTATCGCCCCAGGTGCAACTGGACATGCCCAGTGCGCCAGAACAATCGGTTGGCTTGCCCAGCAGCGACTCCACCTCAGCCTTGGCCATGCCAGCCGACAACTTCGCGTAGTTTTCTTGGTTGACCTTGCTGCAAGCGGCCAATAGCACGCAAAAAGCCAGCAGGGCGAGACGGCGTAACGACATGGAAAAACTCCTGGAGGGACGAAGCAGCTTGGGTATCTGCCAGAAGCTTAGAAGGGAAAAGAGGTGTCTGGTTCCCGATGAGCAAAAACAAAAAAGCCCCGAAAACGCTGAAACGTTTCGGGGCTTTTTCAAGAGTGAACAGCCTCACAACATCGCGGATAAGTGATCGCCGCGTCTTACTTCTTGTGGTAACCGGTCACACGCTCAACTTCTTCTTTGGAACCCAGGAATACCGCCACGCGCTGGTGCAGGCCTTCGGGCTGGATGTCGAGGATGCGCTGGTGGCCGTCGGTGGACGCGCCGCCCGCTTGCTCAACCAGGAAGGACATCGGGTTGGCTTCGTACATCAAACGCAGCTTGCCCGGCTTGGACGGCTCGCGGCTGTCACGCGGGTACATGAACAAGCCACCACGGGTCAGGATACGGTGCACGTCAGCCACCATCGCGGCGACCCAGCGCATGTTGAAGTTCTTCTTCAACGGGCCTTCCTCACCTGCCATCAACTCGCCGACGTAGCGAGTCACCGGCTCTTCCCAGTGACGCTGGTTGGACATGTTGATCGCGAATTCCTGGGTAGAAGCAGGAATAGTGATGTCTTCGTGGGTCAGCACGAAGCTGCCCATTTCGCGGTCCAGGGTGAAGCCTTTGACGCCATCGCCCAGGGTCAGCACCAGCATGGTCTGTGGGCCGTAGATCGCGTAGCCGGCAGCCACTTGCTCGGTGCCTGGCTGCAGGAAGGCCTTTTCGTTCAGCGCTTCGTTCTGGCTCAGGTATTCGTTCGGGCAACGCAGTACCGAGAAGATGGTGCCGACCGGAGCGTTGATGTCGATGTTGGACGAACCGTCCAGTGGGTCGAACACCAGCAGGTAGGCGCCTTTCGGGTATTTGCCCGGGATCTGGTAGGCATTGTCCATTTCTTCGGACGCCATGCCGGCCAGGTGACCGCCCCATTCGTTGGCTTCGAGCAGGATCTCGTTGGAAATCACGTCGAGCTTCTTCTGCACTTCGCCTTGGACGTTTTCAGTGCCCATGCTGCCCAGAACACCACCCAGTGCGCCTTTGGACACGGCGTGGCTGATTTCCTTGCAAGCACGCGCCACCACTTCGATAAGGAAGCGCAGATCGGCAGGCGTGTTGTTGCTGCGGGTCTGCTCGATCAAATAGCGACTCAGGGTAACGCGGGACATGTAAGGCTCCGGAGAATGGGGGGCTTAAAAACCCGCGCAGTTTAACGCGAGTCGAGGGTTATTTCCTCTAATCAGAGGATTTAACGCCAATAGAGTTCACGGTTTGGCCGCAGGCGCACGCAACAAACTGTAGGCCATCGCCCCCAGCGCCGCCACACCCAACAGGAGCACGGCCCACAGGCCGAGTTTCTTCCAATCGGTGCCCACTTCGGGCGATGCGGCAACGGTGGCGCTTTTAACCACAGCGTCACCGGTGACCCTGGCCTGGCCCAGCGTCTTGAGACGCTCGGCGCTGTAGTCGGGAATCAAAGTCGACAAGGGCAGGTTCGCCGCCTTGACCCCGCCATTGCCCAACGCCAGGGTAAACGGCGGCTCACCCCGCGCCAGAAACACCAACTGCGTGGCGCGCACGGCAAAACGCAGGGCTGGCGCCTCAACGCCCAGGCCACCGCCGCGCTCATCCACCTGCAATTTAAGCTCGCCGACGGCCACTCCCGGCAGTTGCAACTCATCCTGCACCACATCCTGGCCATTCTGGGTCAAGCGGTACAACACACCAGTGCTCAGCGGCTGCCAGGCTTGATTGGCATCACGGCGCCCCGCCAAGGTGACCGGCGCCAGCGTGTTCGGCTGCTTCAGCTCGATGCGCAAACGCTCGACATGCAGCCCCGTCGGCAACTGCCAGCTGTACTCGCCCGCCTTGAGCCGCGCGCCCGACAAGGGCTGCGACCACACCAACGGCATCGGCAGGCTACTGCTGGTGGCGCTCACCAGCTTGGCCGAGGTCAGCGTCGGCGCGACCTGGCCCTGCCACAGCAGGCGCAGGTAGCGCGCCGATTGCCCCGGCAAACTCACCTCATGTTGCTCGACACGCTCGTCGGCAAACGACAGACGTGCCACCTGGCCATCGCCCCACGACGCCCAGTGCTGCAAGTCGTCGCTGGCCTCAATGCTGAAACGCTGGAAGCCGTCCTGTTCGCGGCTCCAGTCCAGGCTCAGTTGCTGCAACGGCGCCTTGATCGCACTGGCGTCCAGCACCCAACCGCGCAGCACTTGCTTGCCCGCCCTGGACGGGCGCACTTCGAGCAACGTGCCTTCGGCCGTGGATTTCATCACCACATCCGGCACGCTTTCGCGCGTGTCGGCGGCGTACAGCGGGAACCACTTCACGTCGGTCACAGTACGGCTTTCGGTGCGTTGCGCAGATTGGCGTGACAGCGCATAGGCCTGAGGTTCACCGGCGGCGTTAAACACGCGCACATCGCCGAGATCCGCCTGGCGCGCGCTCAGTTGTACAGACAGCGGCAACTCCAGGCGATACCAAGGGCCGTTGCCACTCACCGCCAGCGGCACTTGCGTGGTGAAGTCGGCAGGCGTTTCCTGCGCCCACACCGACGACGTCATACACACGCCCACCGCGATCACGCTCAACTTACCGATCAAGAGGATGCTCCTTCAGTTTCCAACACAGGTTCGGCACGCTTGGGCGGCAGCGGCGCAAAGTAACCCACCACCAGCAGCAACCCACCCACGCCGATAAACGACACGATCCGCGCCAGCCCGCCGCGGTTGCTCAGCTCGACGAAGAACAGCTTGGCGACCACCACCGCAATCAGCGCCGCACCGATCAACCACACTTCGCGACGATGGCGCAGATGGCCGCCGATCATCAGCCCGAGGGCGATGAGGGTCCAGACAATCGACAGGCCGGCCTGAACCAGCATCGACTCCAGCAACGCCTCCGGATGGAACGGCACGCCTGCCCAATGGTGGGCAGCGCGCATCACCAGGGCCGTGAAAAAGGCAAACAGCGAAACACCCGCAACACCTTGGGCGACCAGCTCGGCGCGTGGACCGCGCTGCGGCGCGATGCTGCGCGACCACAGGTAAATACCCAGCAACGCGAACAACAGGCCCAGGTCCAGGGGGCTGAGCAGCGGCACATATGGCAGCGGTTTGGCCGTGCCATCGCTGAAGATATTGGCCAACCAGAACCAGCCGAGCATCAACACCGCCAGCGGCAGCGCGGCGAGCACACGGTATTCACGCGGATACGCGGACACCGGCCATGGCCAGCGGCGTGGCGCAGCCGCCAACACCAGGTACAGACTTGGCAGGATCGCCCAACCCAGCCAGCGCCAGGCGTTGTACTCGCTCGACAGCAGCAACAGGCCGTAACGCAGCTCCAGCGCCAGCACGCCGATCAGCATCCAGCAGCCGAGTACGTGAGCGATGCTCAGCACGTTGCTCGGCACGTTGCTCGGCACAACCGCCGCCAAACGCCGTAGCGAAATGAAATGCACCACAAACACTGCCAACCATGCCAGCCAGCCGTACTGCGCCGCCGGGTGGTAATAATCATCGGCTGAGCCCAGCAACACCACGCCCGCCGCCGGCATCAGCAACGCGCATAACATGCCCAGCGACGCCCAGCGCAAACGTTCGGCCAGCAGTGCCCAGATCGCCACGCTCACCGCTGCGATGCCGAGCAAATATGCGCCTTGCAGCGGCTGCGCGATAAACCGCAACACTTCACCGATCAGCGCCAGCGTCCACCAGGCCGCGCCCCACACCAGCAGCAGGTCAGACAGGCGTTGCAGTTTCAACACGGCAAACACCGGCGCATGCGGCTCACGCTGCAAGCGCCAGGCGCCGACCAAGGCAGCCAGGCCCAACACCATTGGCGTCCAGAAACCGCTGTGCGCCAAGGGGCGCAAGCCTTCGCTGCTCAACGGCCCGAGCAGCTGCGGCACCGCCATCAGGAACGAGGCGCCGCCGATCAGTTGCAGCAGTAACCCAAACACGAAGCTCACACGCTGTTGCAGGTACAGGCTCAGCCAGATGATTAGCAAACCACTGGCCGCCCACACGCCGCTGGCGCTTTGCCACGGCAGTACAAACAGTACCGCGAGGTTGATCAGTACCAGACCGGCGAGCAGCACCACTGACAGACCGCGCAGCAGGCCGACGTCGCTGCGCACCTTGTCGTCGCGCACGGCCAGCAGCATGCCGCCAACCAACGCCAAACCGATCAGCGAGGCGGTCAACAAACCGCTCCAGCCCGCACTGAATACCGCCGTCCCGTCGCCGCCCTGCAGGCGCAGGAGGAACAACGCCCCGCCGAGCAACTGCACGCCAAACGCAGTGAACAAGAAGGTGCGCGAGCCGATGCGCAGGCCGACAAACAACGTCACAAGACCCGCGATTGCCCAACTGATGGCGGTGCCTTGGGTCAGCAGCAGCAACGGTGCAAGCAGGTACAAAAAGCTCAGGCCCAGGCTCGCCAGCACGGGCAGGCCTTTGCGCTCCCAGTCCGCCGCCTGCTCGGACGACGCCCTGCGCAACTGATCGAAGCTGAACAACAGCGCAGCCACCAGCAACAGCGCGCCCAGCGGTGCACCATCAAGCAAGGTCAGTTCGCCTACGCGCAGTTCGCTGAGGAAGGTCAGCGCCGAACCCAATTGCAACAACAGGCCAAATGCACGTGCCAGCGGCCGCTGCTGACGCAAGCCGAGCCAGAAGATCCCGGCGCCCTCCACCGCCCAGGCCGCGGCCGTCCAGCGTGCGTCGAGGCCCAGCGGAATCGCCAAACTGGCAAAGATCACGCCCAACGCCAGGCATGTTTCCGCCAGCAACAAAGCCCGCCCGCCACGCAGCCCTTGCGCCAGCCCCATGTACAGGATGCCAAGGCCCAGCGCACTGAATGCGGCGGCAAATTCCAGGTGCTGCACCAGCGCGAACTGCAAACCAAAGCCCACCAACGGCGGGCCGAACAGCATGCTGCCGTCGACATAATCACCCTTGGCCGCCGACCAGCGCAGCAGCGCACCCCGACTGTCGTCTTCCGGTACGTCGCTCATCTCAAGCAAGGTGCGCCGGGCGAACAACAGGCCGATGGCCAGGTACATCAGGAAAAACACGATCAGGAACGGCTCGGTGCTCCACAGCAGTTCCGGCGTGTAGGAACGCATGCCCCAAGCGAAACCAATGCCGAAGGTGCCGACAAAACCGATCAGGTTAAGCAAGCGCCAGGCCTTGAGCCAGGCGATGGCGAGGATGCCGGCGTTCAGCAATGCGAAGTAGCTGAACAACGCCACGTGATTACCGGCGCCGGTTGACGTGAGAATCGGTGCGGCAAAACCACCCAACGCCGCCGCGCAAGCCAGGCCGAGGGCATCCTGGGTGATCGCAAGGATCGCCGAGAACACCGTGACCGCCACCAGCAGGCCCAGCGCGGCGCCCGGATCGATCAACGGGTGCAAGCGCATCGCGGCGAACACCGTCAGGTACAACACGGCAATGCCGGTGCCTTGCAGCATCAGGCCGTAATTGCTGTTACGCAGCCGCAACCACCAACCCAAGCCCAACAGGCCGATGGCGGCAGCGGCAACCCCGGCGTAACGCAACTCGATCGGCACCACCACGCCTTCGGTGGCATAGCGCAGCAAAAAGGCCAGGCCCAGGAACAACAGCACCACGCCGACGCGCAGCACGGTGTTACCGCCAAACAGCCAATTGCGTGCGCCACTGATGGCGCGCTCGATCAGGTTGGGGCCGCGGGGCGCGGCAGGCGCTTTGGGAGTTGGCGCTGCGACCCAGGCGTCATCGGGCAGCGGCTGACTGGCTTGGGCGGCCACAGCCACGGGCGCAAGTTCGGCGGGTAGCTCCCAGACAAGTTCGGGCTTTGCAACGACAGGAGGGGGTTCAGGCACGGAGGGTTCGACAATCACGCTGTTCGTCGGCGCGGGCACCTCCAGTTGCCGCAGGCGCTCACCCAGCGCAATCAGCGCCTTCTGCGTGGTTTCCAACTGACGAGCCTGCTGGTCCGCCTGCGCCGACAGCTTCGCCAGACGAATGGCCTGGCCAATGCCCAAGCCCAGCAGCGCACCGATACCCGCATCACTGAACGACTCATCGAGTGTCCAGCCGAGCACCAGGCCAATCAGCATGAAAATCCATTGCATGGTCGATATCCCTAAGCAGCCCGAGGCGGGCAAACCGGAGCCTAGTATATCGACGCGGGGCCAATGTGGGAGGGGGCTTGCCCCCGATAGCGGTGTGCCAGTCGACATATCTGCAAACTGGCAATCCGCTGTCGGGGGCAAGCCCCCTCTCACATTTAGTATTGCGGTGATTAGTCGAGCGCTTTCCAGATTTCGGTCGCGTACTCCCTGATGGTGCGGTCCGAGGAGAACCAGCCCATGCGCGCCGTGTTCAGCACCGCCGAGCGCCACCACGCCTTGGAGTCATGCCAATGCGCCTCGACCCGCGCCTGAGCGTCCCAGTAGGAGTCGAAGTCGGCACACACCAGGAAGCGGTCGTAGTCGATCAGCCCGTCGATCAGGCCCACATAGCGGCCGGGATCATCCGGCGAGAACACCCCGCCCCGAATCGCTTGCAACACGTCGTTGAGACGATGGGAGGCAGCAATTTCCGGCCCGGCGTTGAATTCGCCAGCGTGCTTGCGGGCTTCAACCTGCTGAGCACTGAGGCCAAAAATGAACATGTGATCGGCGCCCACGTGCTCGTGCATTTCCACGTTGGCGCCGTCCATGGTGCCGATGGTCAGCGCGCCGTTGAGGCCGAACTTCATGTTGCTGGTGCCCGAGGCTTCAAAGCCGGCCGTGGAGATCTGCTCCGACAAATCCGCTGCCGGAATAATGCTTTCCGCCAGGCTGACGTTGTAGTTGGGCAGGAACACCACCTTGAGCAAACCGCGCACGGTCGGGTCGTTGTTCACGGTGCGGGCGATGTCGTTGGTCAACTTGATGATCAACTTGGCCTGGTGATAACTCGCTGCTGCCTTGCCGGCGAAGATCTTCACCCGTGGCACCCAGTCGGTGCCAGGCTCGGCGCGGATCGCCTGGTACAACGCCACGGTGTGCAGCAGGTTGAGCAGTTGGCGTTTGTACTCGTGGATGCGCTTGACCTGCACGTCGAACATCGCCGCCGGGTTGACTGAAATACCCAGGCGCTCGTGGATGATCTCGGCCAGTGCACGTTTGCTGTGCAGGCGCTGGTCGGCGAAGGCTTTGCGGAAGGATTGCTTCTCGGCGAAGGTTTCCAGCTCCGTCAGGCGGGTTTCCATGGTGTCGAGAATATCCGGGCCCAGCGCCTCCACCAGCATCTCGGTGAGCTTGGGGTTGGCCTGGTACAGCCAGCGGCGGAAGGTGATGCCGTTGGTTTTGTTGTTGATGCGCTCCGGGTACAGCTTGTGCAGCTCGGAGAACACCGTGCTGCGCATCAGTTGGGTATGCAGGCCAGACACGCCGTTGACGCTATGCGAGCCGAGGAACGCCAGGTTACCCATGCGCACGCGGCGGCCGTTGTCTTCTTCGATCAGCGACACGGCGCGCAGCACGTCGAAGTCGTGAATGCCTTTGGCCCGCAGCGAGTCGATGTGCTGGGCGTTGATCAGGTAGATGATTTGCATGTGCCGCGGGAGCATGCGCTCCATCAAGCCTACAGGCCAGGTCTCCAGGGCTTCGGGCAGCAGGGTGTGGTTGGTGTAGGAAAGGGTTTCAACCGTCACGTCCCACGCCGCTTCCCACGGAATGTCATGCAGGTCGACCAGTTGGCGCATCAGCTCGGCGACGGCAATCGAGGGGTGAGTGTCGTTGAGCTGAATGGCGGCGTGCTCGCCCAGGCTCAATACCGAGCCGTGCATGTTTTTGTGGCGGCGCAGCAGATCCTGCAGCGAGGCAGAGACGAAGAAGTATTCTTGGCGCAGGCGCAGTTCCTGCCCTGCTTCGGTGCTGTCGGCCGGGTAGAGCACGCGGGAGATGCTTTCGGCGCGGGCGACTTCAGCGACGGCGCCCAGGTGGTCACCGGCGTTGAAACGCTCCAGGTGCAAGTCTTCCACGGCCCGTGCACGCCACAGGCGCAGGGTGTTGACGCTGGCGCCGCGCCAGCCGACGACGGGGGTGTCATAAGCCACCGCGCGCACGGTTTCATTCGGCGACCACACCTGGATCATCTTGCCGGAAGCGTCCGCCAGGGTTTCGACGCTGCCGCCAAAACCGATGGGGTAAATCACCTCGGCCCGTTCGAATTCCCACGGGTTGCCAAAGTCCAGCCAACGCTCAGTCTGTTCCTGTTGCCAGCCATCGACGATCGCCTGGCGGAACAAACCGTGCTCGTAACGAATGCCATAACCGTGGCCGGCAATGCCCAAGGTCGACATGCTTTCCATAAAGCATGCGGCCAGGCGGCCCAGGCCACCGTTGCCAAGCGCCGCGTCGGGCTCCAGCAGGCGGATGCGCTCCAGGTCCACACCGAGTTCGGACAGCGCTTCGCGCGCGATCTCCAGCACGCCGAGGTTGCTCAGGCTGTCGTAGAGCAAACGGCCGATAAGAAATTCCAGCGAAAGGTAATAAACCCGCTTCTGGCCTTTGCGGTAAATACGCCGCGTGTGGTCCATCCAGTGATCGACCATCTGGTCGCGGGCGGCCAGCGCAATGGCTTCGAACCAGTCGTGGTCGAAAGCGTGGTCGGGGTCCTTGCCCACCGCGTAGGTGAGTTTGGTCAAGACAGCATCGCGGAATGCGGCTACCTCTGCTTCTCGTGCAAGCGGTTCCTGAGACATCGGTGCGACCTCGGGCGAGATTGAAGGAGTTGCTAGAGCCTAGTCGGTCTGACAGACGGTAGACGCTCTGGTTCGGCAGTTTTTTAACTCATTCACCGTTGCGCAAAATTGATGCAGGGGTCGTGCCCAATCGGTGCGTGAGTAGCCTTCGGGCTGAAAACCGCAAAATATTGTTCAAAAAACCATCAATCCCGGTATGATCGCGCGCCCGGATATAGCCCCACCTTGGAACCCTGATGAAGCCTCAACTGATCGCCGCTGCGGAACTCGACCGTCTCGAGACCTGGCAGAAATATTCCGCCCACATGTGCGGTGGCTGCGTGTCCAGCTGCTGCACGCTGCCGGTTGAGGTGAAGATCAAGGACCTGATCCGCATTGGCATCGTCGATGAGTTCGAGCGCGGCGACCCGCCCAAGAACATCGCCAAGCGCTTGCAGAAAGAAGGCATCGTCGAGCGCTTCAATTCCAAATCCGAGATTTTTACCCTGCAGCGCATGAGCAATAACGATTGCCTGTACCTGGATCGTAAGACGCGCTTCTGCACTATTTATGACAAGCGCCCGGATACGTGCCGCAACCACCCGAAAATCGGGCCGCGGCCGGGGTATTGCGCGTACAAGCCCAAGGAAGTGGTGCGCGAGACGAAGTTCAAGACGCTCGATAAGTTCTGATTCGATTTTTGTGGGGCTGTTGAGGGCCCTATCGGAGGCAAGCCCCCTCCCACCTTTGATCTGTGAGCACATTCAAGTGTGGGAGGGGGCTCGCCCCCGATGAGGCCGGTATATTCACCACAAATTCTGCAGGCACAAAAAAACGCCCCCGGCCTTTCGACCGGGGGCGTTTTTCATTCAGCCTGAGTTAACTCAGTTCTTGGCTTTCTTGGCAGCGCGGGTACGCTCGCCTTCGTCCAGGATCTTCTTACGCAGGCGGATCGACTTAGGCGTGACTTCGCACAGCTCGTCGTCCTGGATGAATTCCAGGGCCTGTTCCAGGGTGAAGCGAACAGGTGGAACCAGAGCGATGGTTTCGTCTTTACCCGAAGCACGCATGTTGTCGAGCTTCTTGCCTTTGGTTGGGTTGACGCCCATGTCGTTGTCACGGCTGTTCAGACCAACGATCTGACCGTTGTAGATCTCTTGACCGTGTTCCACGAACAGCTTGCCACGCGCCTGCAGAGTTTCCAGGGAGTAGGTCAGTGCCTTACCGGTTTCTACCGATACCAGAACACCGTTCTGACGGCCGGACATGTCGCCGGACTTCATGGTGTCGTAGCGATCGAAGATCGAGGTCAGGATGCCAGCACCGTTGGTCAGGGTCAGGAACTGGTTACGGAAACCGATCAGACCACGAGCAGGGATGTTGTATTCCAGACGCACACGGCCTTTGCCATCCGGCACCATGTTGGTCAGGTCGCCCTTACGCAGGCCCATCTCTTCCATGACCTTGCCCTGGGATTCTTCAGGGGTGTCGATGGTGACGTTTTCAAACGGTTCCTGCTTCACGCCGTCAACCTGACGGATGATCACTTCTGGACGACCAACGCCCATTTCGAAGCCTTCGCGACGCATGGTTTCGATCAGTACCGAGAGGTGCAGCTCACCACGGCCGGAAACCTTGAACTTGTCAGCCGAGTCGCCTTCTTCAACGCGCAGAGCAACGTTGTACAGCAGCTCTTTGTCCAGACGTTCCTTGATGTTACGGGAAGTCACGAACTTGCCTTCTTTACCGCAGAAAGGCGAGTCGTTTACCTGGAAGGTCATGGAAACGGTTGGCTCGTCAACGGTCAGAGGCTTCATCGCCTCGACGTTGTCCGGCTGGCACAGGGTGTCGGAGATGAACAGCGAGTCCATACCGCTCACGCACACGATGTCACCGGCAAACGCTTCTTCAACGTCGATACGGTGCAGACCGTGGTGACCCATCAGCTTCAGGATACGGCCGTTGCGTTTCTTGCCGTCGGCGCCGATGGCGACAACCGGGGTGTTCGGCTTGACGCTACCACGAGCGATACGGCCAACACCGATAACACCCAGGAAGCTGTTGTAGTCCAGTGCCGAGATTTGCATCTGGAACGGACCTTCACGGTCAACTTTTGGCGCCGGTACGTTGTCGACGATCGACTGGTACAGCGGGGTCATGTCTTCAGCCATGTCGGTGTGTTCCAGACCGGCAATGCCGTTCAGGGCCGAGGCGTAGACGACTTTGAAGTCCAGCTGTTCTTCGGTAGCACCCAGGTTGTCGAACAGGTCGAAGATCTGGTCCAGAACCCAGTCCGGACGCGCGCCTGGACGGTCAACCTTGTTGATGCACACGATCGGACGCAGGCCGGCTTCGAACGCCTTCTTGGTCACGAAACGGGTTTGCGGCATAGGGCCGTCTTGAGCGTCAACCAGCAGCAGAACGGAGTCAACCATCGACATTACACGTTCAACTTCGCCGCCGAAGTCGGCGTGGCCCGGGGTGTCCACGATGTTGATGTGGTAGCCGTTCCAGTTGATAGCGGTGTTTTTAGCCAGGATGGTAATACCGCGCTCTTTTTCCTGGTCGTTGGAGTCCATCACGCGCTCGTCGTTGAGCTCGTTGCGCTCCAGGGTGCCGGATTGACGCAGGAGTTTGTCTACCAGGGTGGTTTTACCATGGTCAACGTGAGCAATGATGGCGATGTTACGTAGATTTTCGATCACTTGTGTATCTCGATCAGAGGATTCGGTGTGCTGACAGGTCGTGGCAGCGATTAACAGTAGAGTCAGGCCTTGCCGTTACAGCTTGACGGCAGAGTCGGGGGGCCGGTGACGCAGGCCACAGGCAAACAGCCCCGGGCTCTTAGCTCGGTCGATAAACGCGCACATTGGCATGCCCCTCACTGAGCAAATGGTGGGCATGCAGGCGACTCATCACGCCTTTGTCGCAATACAGCAGGTACTGACGGCTGTTATCCAGTTCCTTGAAACGCGCGTTCAATGCGTAGAACGGCAGCGTTTGCACGTCGATGCCAGCGATTTCCAGCGGTTCATCTTCGGCGGCATCCGGGTGACGGATATCGACGACAATCTGGCCGGCCAGGACTTCGCTGACTTCTTCGATTTGCACATCCTGGCCCAGTTCGTCGATTACGCGATCGATCGGGACCATTTTGGCGTTCTCGAGCGCACGCTCCAGAATCGCCATGTCGAACTGTTGTTCTTCGTACTCCACGCGGTTGCGCTTGGCGTGGGTCTTGGGGTTCACCGAGATGACCCCGCAATATTCAGGCATGTGTTTGGCAAACGCCGCCGTGCCGATTTCTTCGGCCTGGTCGATGATGTCCTGCTTGTGACTGGCAATCAGCGGGCGCAGCACCAGCTTCTCGGTCACGCAGTCGATCAGCGACAGGTTCGGCAGCGTCTGGCTGGAGACCTGGGAAATCGCTTCACCGGTCACCAGCGCGTCGATCTGCAACTGATCGGCAATCCGCGACGCAGCGCGCAACATCATACGCTTCAATACTACGCCCATATGACTGTTATCGACTTTGCCGAGAATTTCGCCCAGCACTTCCTCAAACGGCACGCTTACGAATAGCACGCGCTGGGAGCTGCCGTACTTCTTCCAGATAAAGTGCGCGACTTCCATCACGCCCAATTCGTGTGCACGCCCGCCCAGATTAAAGAAGCAGAAGTGGCTCATCAGGCCGCGGCGCATGATCTGGTAGGCCGCCACCGTGGAATCGAAACCGCCGGACATCAATACCAGGGTCTGTTCCAGGGCACCCAGCGGGTAGCCGCCGATGCTGTTGTGCTGGCTGTGGATCACAAACAACCGTTGGTCGCGAATTTCCATGCGCACTTCAATTTGCGGCGCTTTCAGGGAAATTCCGGCAGCACCGCACTCGCGACGCAGCTTGCTGCCGACGTATTTCTCGACGTCCATGGAGCTGAAGGTGTGCTTGCCGGCGCGCTTGCAGCGCACCGAAAAAATCTTGCCCTCAAGCTCGCTACCGTAGTGCTGCTTGCACTTTTCGGTGATGTCGTCGAAGTCGCCCAGCGGGTACTCATCCACCTGCAGGAAATGCGCGATGCCCGGCATGCAGCTCAGGCGCTCAGTCATGTCCTTCAAGGCTTTGGCGTCGGTGACACGGGTTTCCAGCTCGAGGTTGTCCCACACGCCGTTCACCACCACAGCCGGGTCCAGGTCACGGAGCACGGCACGGATGTTCTTGGCCAACTGACGGATGAAACGCGTCCGTACCGGTCGGCTTTTGATGGTGATCTCGGGGAACACTTTAACGATTAATTTCATGGAAACAGCGCGCGCCGGGCCTGCTGAAAAAGGGGGGCGCGGATTATAGCGGAAATCGCTCAAGGTTTAACCAGTTAATA
Organism: Pseudomonas sp. MF08831; assembly: GCF_059862645.1. NCBI lineage: Bacteria > Pseudomonadati > Pseudomonadota > Gammaproteobacteria > Pseudomonadales > Pseudomonadaceae > Pseudomonas > Pseudomonas sp. MF08831. The sequence goes on from NZ_JCBCUX010000002.1 coordinate 395,945, forward strand.
TGCATCAGACACAGCGCGCACCAAAACGGGTCATTTGCGCAAATTAACGCTACATTGCAGTGCGTTAATTATTCCGCTTCAGCGGATTGCACCTTTATAGGGGCCATTTTGAGGCAAAAAGGCCATGTTGGCGCACTGGCATGCAATTTGCTCTCTTGTGAGGCAGGTTGCCTTGGTCGAGTATTCGCGCCGGCATCACCCACATTCTAAGGGCTAACTCCACTACCCCAGCCCGAAGCCACCCGGAGGACACCATGTCGAAGTCGGTTCAACTCATCAAAGATCATGACGTTAAATGGATTGATCTGCGCTTCACGGACACTAAAGGTACTCAGCACCACGTGACCATGCCGGCTCGCGACGCGCTGGATGATGCTTTCTTCGAAGAAGGCAAAATGTTCGACGGTTCCTCCATTGCTGGCTGGAAAGGCATCGAAGCCTCCGACATGATCCTGATGCCGGACGACAGCACTGCCGTTCTCGACCCGTTCACCGAAGACCCAACCCTGATCATCGTCTGCGACGTGATCGAGCCTTCGACCATGCAAGGCTACGACCGCGACCCACGTGCGATCGCCAAGCGTGCCGAGGAATACCTGAAGTCGACCGGTATCGGCGACACCGTATTCGTAGGCCCAGAGCCAGAATTCTTCATCTTTGATTCGGTCAAGTTCAAGTCCGACATCTCCGGCTCCATGTTCAAGATCTTCTCCGAACAAGGTTCGTGGATGTCCGATCAGGACATCGAAGGCGGCAACAAAGGCCACCGTCCAGGTATCAAAGGTGGCTACTTCCCAGTTCCGCCGTTCGACCACGACCACGAAATCCGTACCTCCATGTGCAACGCCATGGAAGAAATGGGCCTGGTCATCGAAGTTCACCACCACGAAGTGGCGACTGCCGGCCAGAACGAAATCGGCGTGAAGTTCAACACCCTGGTTGCCAAGGCTGACGAAGTTCAGACCCTCAAGTACTGCGTACACAACGTGGCTGATGCCTACGGCCGTACCGCTACTTTCATGCCTAAGCCGCTGTACGGCGATAACGGTTCGGGTATGCACGTTCACCTGTCCATCGCTAAAGAAGGCAAGAACACCTTCGCTGGCGAAGGTTATGCCGGCCTGTCCGACACTGCCCTGTACTTCATCGGCGGCATCATCAAGCACGGTAAGGCCCTGAACGGTTTCACCAACCCGTCGACCAACTCCTACAAGCGTCTGGTCCCAGGTTTCGAAGCACCGGTAATGCTGGCTTACTCGGCACGTAACCGTTCCGCCTCGATCCGTATTCCTTACGTGTCCAGCCCTCGCGCTCGCCGTATCGAAGCGCGCTTCCCGGATCCGGCAGCCAACCCGTACCTGGCCTTCGCTGCCCTGGTAATGGCCGGCCTGGACGGTATCCAGAACAAGATCCACCCTGGCGACGCCGCCGACAAAAACTTGTACGACCTGCCGCCTGAAGAGGCCAAAGAGATCCCACAAGTGTGCGGCAGCCTGAAAGAAGCCCTGGAAGAGCTGGACAAGGGCCGTGCGTTCCTGACCAAAGGCGGCGTATTCAGCGACGACTTCATCGATGCCTACATCGAGCTGAAAAGCGAAGAAGAAATCAAAGTACGCACCTTCGTACACCCACTGGAATACGAGCTGTACTACAGCTGCTGATCCGGTAGCGCCGCTTAAAGCGGCGTGACAAAAAGGCCTCCTTCGGGAGGCTTTTTTTATGCCTGAAAAAATATCGAAGCTACCCGCGCGGCGCGGCAGAAGGCGGCGGTCGATGCCAATCAAGGCCATCGTGTTTCTGGCAGCGCCGCGGCACCTGCCACGCCCACCTCTTACATCACGCAGGCAGATAACTGCGCAGACTTACCGCCGCGCCCGACATCCATCCCGACCGCACGCCCGTAGCCTGAAGCACTACTCTGCTCAACGGATCAAATCATGGACAACCGCTCGCTCGCGCTCATCGCCTGCCTGTTCCTGCACGGGTGTGGCACCCCGCCCAACGCCCTTGCGCCAATCGAAAGGCAAATTCTGCTGCAAAGCAGCGCATCCTGGGACGGTACGCCTTATACCGGCTACCCCCAAAGCGCCCCGGAGCTGACGCTGCTGAAGCTCAAGATTGCGCCACACACCACCCTCGCCTGGCACACACACCCGATGCCCAACGCGGCTTACATACTCCGTGGAGAACTCACCGTGCAAAGCCGCGACAGCGGTCACGCTCAGGTTTTCAAACAAGGGCAGACACTCGCCGAGATGGTCAACATCGTCCATCGAGGCGTCACAGGGGATACACCGGTGGAATTACTGGTGTTTTATGCCGGCAGCCCGGGCATGCCGCTCTCCCACACCGATTGATGCCGCCCGGCGCCAATAACCGCCGGGCAACGGCGGCGCAAAAAATCTCATGCGTGCCGCGCGCCTTCAATAATTACGCGTTATCGTTGGCGACCTTCGAACACGCTCGTGCCTACAGGGGATCGCCTTTGAAACATCGACTCGTACTTGCCTTGCTGTTCGCCAGCGCCACGGCCAGCGCCGCGCCGCCGACACTCGAACCGCTGCTCAACAGCATCGCCGAGCGCCTGTCCATCGCCGACCAGGTCGCACTGAGCAAATGGGACAGCCACAAGACCGTGGAAGACCGACCTCGCGAACAGGCTGTGATCGCCAGCGCGAGAGCCCAGGCCCCCGACTACAAAGTCTCGCCCGAGGCGGCGGAGCAATTTTTCTCCGCGCAGATAGAGGCGAATAAACTGGTGCAATACACCCGACTGTCCGACTGGCAGTTTAAAGGCAAGGCGCCCGATACGCCGCGCCCGGACCTGACCGGCAAGATTCGCCCCCAACTGGACCAACTGCAAAAGCGCATGCTGCAACAATTAGCCGACTTCGGCCCCGAGCGCAGCAACCCGCAGTGCCCGCACTGGGTAGCCCTGGCCGTGCATCAACCGTTGAACGATCCCTTGGTGCAGATCGCAATGACCCGCGCCACAGCCGAATTGTGCGTCTACACGCCTTGAAGGATAAGGGCCTGCTTCATTGAAGGCCCTTTCCCGAACCTTGGTTAAATCGCGGAAATGTCTGATACATCCCAGGCCATCGACCCCCTACGATGCAGCGTCCTGCCGCCACTCGCCGATGTCTTCGCGATGAACCTTATCTGTAAGACCCTGTGTTCACTAACGCTCGCGCTCAGCCCAATCGCCGCAGCGCAAAAACCCACACCGCCTACGCCCCTCGACCTTGAGCCCACGGCGTGGACGGTAGAGGCGCCTTACCCGCAAAGCACGATTATCAATGCCCGCATCAATGGCACCGCCGCCCACGACGGCAATTCCAGCATGGCGATCCTGCATGTGGCCTGCTACAGCGCGCCCTTGCGCCCAATGATCTCGCTGCTCACCCACACCGACCAGTTGCATTTCAAACCCGGCATTTATGAAGGCCCGGATGCTCGCTCCACCGGGCCGCTCAGCCTCACCACCGGCGTGCTCCCACCCCGCACTTACCGCGTAAACGGCTATTACAGCGCCGAGCCCACGCAGCAGCACGGCGTGCTGTTCAAACTCACCATGCCCGCCAACCGCCAGGAGCTGCGCGAGTGGATCACCGACGACATGGGTGGCCAGCTCATCAGGATGACCATTCCCTCCGCGATTCCCGGTGATTCGCCACTGAGCGCCGAGTTCATCCTGCCCAAAGACAGCAAAGGCTTGCGCGAGGTCATCAAGCCCTGCCTGAACAATCGTAAAAGCACGCCTAAAAAACCTTCCTGAACAGACCTCGCAAAACTGCACTATATTGGTGCATAGCGCCGCACCCTTCCCACCCTGACAGCCCATTTTGGTTCGAATCTTCCCGAGTGAGCTGGCAGAACGCCACAGTTTCGCGCCTTAAACCCCTATTTCAGGGCTTTAACGCTTCTTTTCGGAGCCTTGGTTTGGTTTTTGCATTTTCCTTGTATCAGCGTGTGCCTCAAGCCCGCGCCTTGCTCCAAAAGAGGTCCTGATGACCATTAGCGATGCACTGCACCGTTTGTTACTCGACAACCTGACCACCGCGACCATTCTGCTCAATGACGACCTGCGTCTTGAGTACATGAACCCGGCGGCGGAGATGCTCCTGGCCATCAGCGGGCAGCGCAGCCATGGGCAGTTCATCAGCGAATTGTTCACCGAGTCGGCCGAAGCCTTGAGCTCGTTGCGCCAGGCGGTGGAGCAGGCACACCCGTTCACCAAGCGCGAAGCGATGCTCACCGCCCTCACCGGCCAGACCCTGACCGTCGACTACGCCGTGACCCCGATCCTGAGCAACGGCGCCACCTTGCTGCTGCTCGAAGTGCACCCGCGTGATCGCCTGCTGCGTATCACTAAAGAAGAAGCGCAGCTGTCCAAGCAGGAAACCAGCAAGATGCTGGTGCGCGGCCTGGCCCATGAGATCAAGAACCCGCTGGGCGGGATTCGCGGCGCCGCGCAATTGCTGGCCCGCGAGCTGCCGGACGAGAACCTCAAGGACTACACCAACGTCATCATCGAAGAAGCCGACCGCCTGCGTAACCTGGTGGACCGCATGCTCGGCTCCAACAAATTGCCGTCGCTGGCGATGACCAACGTGCACGAAGTGCTGGAGCGCGTTTGCCAGTTGGTCGAGGCCGAAAGCCAAGGCTGCATCACCCTGGTACGCGACTACGACCCAAGCATTCCGGACGTGTTGATCGACCGCGAACAGATGATCCAGGCCGTGCTCAATATCGTGCGCAACGCCATGCAGGCCATCAGCAGCCAGAACGAGCTGCGCCTGGGCCGCATCAGCCTGCGCACCCGTGCCCTGCGCCAGTTCACCATCGGCCATGTGCGCCATCGCCTGGTCACCAAGGTCGAGATCATCGACAACGGCCCGGGCATTCCTGCAGAACTGCAGGAAACCATCTTCTTTCCCATGGTCAGCGGCCGCCCGGACGGTACCGGGCTGGGCCTGGCCATTACCCAGAACATCATCAGCCAGCACCAGGGTTTGATCGAGTGTGAGAGCCATCCCGGCCACACCACCTTCTCGATCTTTCTGCCTCTGGAACAAGGAGCCCCATCGACATGAGCCGTAGTGAAACTGTCTGGATCGTCGATGACGACCGTTCTATCCGCTGGGTCCTCGAGAAAGCCTTGCAACAGGAAGGCATGACCACCCAGAGCTTCGACAGCGCCGACGGGGTGATGAGCCGCCTGGCGCGCCAGCAGCCGGACGTGATCATCTCCGACATCCGCATGCCCGGCGCCAGTGGCCTGGACTTGCTGGCGCGCATCCGCGAGCAGCACCCGCGCCTGCCGGTGATCATCATGACCGCGCACTCGGACCTGGACAGCGCTGTCGCGTCCTACCAGGGCGGCGCGTTTGAATACTTGCCCAAGCCGTTCGACGTGGACGAGGCGGTGGCGCTGGTCAAGCGCGCCAACCAGCACGCCCAAGAACAGCAGAGCCAGGAAGCCCCACCGGCCCTGACTCGCACCCCGGAAATCATTGGTGAAGCGCCGGCGATGCAGGAAGTGTTTCGCGCCATCGGGCGCTTGAGCCACTCCAACATCACCGTGCTGATCAACGGTGAGTCTGGCACCGGTAAAGAGCTTGTGGCCCATGCGTTGCACCGCCACAGCCCGCGGGCGGCTTCGCCGTTCATCGCGCTGAACATGGCGGCGATTCCCAAGGACTTGATGGAGTCCGAGCTGTTCGGCCATGAAAAAGGCGCGTTTACCGGCGCGGCCAACCTGCGTCGTGGGCGCTTTGAACAGGCGGACGGCGGCACGTTGTTCCTCGATGAAATCGGCGACATGCCGGCCGACACCCAAACCCGCTTGCTGCGCGTATTGGCCGACGGTGAGTTCTATCGCGTGGGCGGGCACACGCCGGTCAAGGTCGATGTGCGCATCATCGCAGCGACGCACCAGAACCTCGAAACCCTGGTGCACGCGGGCAAATTCCGTGAGGACTTGTTCCACCGTCTGAACGTTATCCGCATTCACATCCCACGCATGTCGGATCGCCGCGAAGACATTCCGACGCTGGCTCGCCACTTCCTCAGCCGCGCCGCTCAAGAGCTGGCCGTCGAGCCGAAGTTGCTTAAAAGCGAGACCGAGGAGTACCTGAAAAACCTGCCATGGCCGGGCAACGTACGTCAGCTGGAAAACACCTGCCGCTGGATCACGGTGATGGCATCGGGTCGCGAAGTGCATATCAGCGACCTGCCGCCGGAGCTGCTGAGCCTGCCGCAGGACTCGGCACCCGTGACCAACTGGGAACAGGCGCTGCGCCAGTGGGCTGATCAGGCCTTGGCACGCGGCCAGTCGAACCTGCTCGACAGCGCCGTACCGGCGTTCGAGCGGATCATGATCGAAACCGCCTTGAAGCACACCGCCGGCCGCCGCCGCGACGCCGCCGTGCTGCTGGGTTGGGGCCGTAATACCCTGACGCGCAAGATCAAGGAGCTGGGGATGAAGGTGGATGGCGGCGACGATGATGAGGGTGATGAAGGCTGATCACAGCCTTCTCATCCACTGAATATCAAATGTGGGGAGGGGGCTTGCCCCCGATTACGGTGTATCAGCCACACACTCGCTGACTGACACACTGCTATCGGGGGCAAGCCCCCTCCCACATTTTGATTGTCTGCACGTTTGGATCGCCACAAGGTTGCGTGACCGTGCACCGCTTCAATGCACCATGAACCGGCATCGGGCACGTATCTAACGCCTGAAACCTCAACCTCGTTGAAAAAATCTTGCACATCGAAAACGCCAAAGCCCCGTATTTCGGGGCTTTGCGCTTTCTGGCAATTTTTTTTGGCACCCATTGCAAGTTCTGGCACGCGCCCTGCAATAACCCTTGTACTACCCAGTTTCGGGGACCTTGGTACAGGCAGGCCGAGAATCCCCTCTTTACACCCGGGGTGCTTGATGCGGATAGCGTCGCGCCCCACACCCGTTTCGGGAACCTCGGTACAGGCAGGCCGGGGATTCCCTCTTTAATACCGAAGCCGTTGGCTTCACCCCGTTTTGGGAACCTTGGTACAGGCAGGCCGGGGATTCCCTCTTTTATTCCTCGCGCAGATGGATCTGCAACCGCCAACGGCCATCGGCCTTCTCTCCCTTCCACTCCCCGCGCAACGGCCGAGCCGCCACCAGGTTCAGCAGCAGGCCGCCATCAGTCTTGCGGATGCGCCAGTTCACGTCCTTGTCATTGACCTTGAGTTGCCCGCTGGCGGCTTTGCCCAGTGCGTCAAACAGCAGCGCCACGGTGCCGTCGATATGTTCGCCGTGCAGCTTGGGTTCACTGTTGAACCACACCATCAGGCCGTCCGCCGCGGTCTCGACGTGTTGCAGCTCGACCGGGTCCGGCGTGGTGAGGCGGCCGATCATCAGGCCGATCATCAACCCCACAATCGCCAATGAGCCCAAAACCCTGGGCAATAGCTTCGGTCTTGGGTCGTCTTCGGGGGTAGAATGCAGCGCATCTTTGCCTTCGGAGCCGTGCATGTTTCACGTCATCCTTTTTCAACCAGAAATTCCGCCGAATACCGGCAACGTTATCAGGCTGTGCGCCAACAGTGGCTGCCACCTGCATTTGATCGAGCCTCTGGGCTTCGACATGGACGACAAGCGCCTGCGCCGCGCCGGGCTGGACTACCACGAGTACGCCACGCTCAAGCGCCATGCGGACCTGGCCAGTTGCCTGGAAAGCCTGGGCCACCCGCGGCTGTTCGCGTTCACCACCAAGGGTTCGCGGCCGTTTCATGACGCCAGCTTTGCCGAAGGCGACGCCTTCCTGTTCGGCCCGGAAAGCCGTGGCCTGCCGGCCGAGGTGCTCGACGCCCTGCCCGACGGCCATCGCCTGCGCTTGCCGATGCGTGAGGGCTGCCGCAGCTTGAACCTGTCCAACACCGTGGCCGTCGCTGTGTACGAAGGCTGGCGCCAACTCGGTTTTAAATAACACACAAAACAAAATGTGGGAGGGGGCTTGCCCCCGATGGCAGAGTGTCAGTCGACAACTATGTGACTGATCCACCGCTATCGGGGGCAAGCCCCCTCCCACATTGGGTACTGCGTCGGGCCCATTACTGAACGGTCGACGAACCTTCTGTTTGCATGCGCTGCAGCTCTTGCGCGTACAAGGCATCGAAGTTCACCGGAGCCAGCATCAGCGCCGGGAACGAGCCACGGGTGACCAGGCTGTCCAGGGTCTCACGGGCATACGGGAACAGAATGTTCGGGCAGAACGCGCCCAGGGTGTGGCTCATCGAAGCCTCATCCAGGCCCTGGATCAGGAAGATGCCGGCCTGTTGCACTTCAGCGATGAAGGCCACTTCTTCGCCGTTTTTGACGGTGACCGACAGGGTCAGCACGACTTCGTGGAAGTCGCCTTCCAGTGCCTTTTGACGGGTGTTCAGGTCCAGCGCAACGCTTGGGGTCCATTCCTGGCGGAAGATAGCCGGGCTTTTCGGCGCTTCGAACGACAGGTCACGCACGTAGATCCGCTGCAGCGAGAATTGTGGGCCTTGGTCTTGCGCTGCTTCGGTGTTCTGTTGGTCAGTCATCGCAGATCCTTCTTGATCTTGGGGTCTTTTAGGGGTTAGGAGTCAGACGAGCAGCAGCGCATCAAGCTTACCGGCGCGCTCCAGGGCGAACAGGTCATCGCAACCACCGACATGCTTGTCGCCGATCCAGATCTGCGGCACGGACGTGCGTCCCGCTTTCTTGGTCATCTCGGCGCGCACCTGGGGCTTGCCATCGACCTTGATCTCTTCGAAGGCAACGCCCTTTTTCTCCAGCAGAGCCTTGGCTCGCATGCAGTAAGGGCAATAATCGCTGGAATAAACGACAACCTGGCTCATATCACTTCACCAGCGGCAGGTTATCGGCCTTCCAGCTGCCGATACCGCCGGACAGTTTGGCGGCGGTGAAACCGGTCTTGAGCATCTCGCGGGCGTGGGTGCCGGCGTGCTGGCCTTGGGCGTCGACCAGAATGATGGTCTTGGCTTTGTATTTTTCCAGCTCGGGCAAGCGTGCGATCAGCTTGTCCTGCGGAATGTTCAGGGCGCCGACGATATGGCCGGCGGCAAAATCCTTGGCCGGGCGAATATCCACGACAACGGCCTCATCCTTGTTGACCAGCGCGGTCAGCTCCGACGTGCTCAGGCTGCGGCCACCGCGGCTCATTTCATGAGCGATCAGCAGCGCCAGCAGGATGACGAAGGCACCCGCGAGCAGGTAGTGGGCAGTGGCAAATGCAATCAGGTGATCAACCATCAAGGAGGTTCCAGGGCGTTAAAATGGCGGTAAGTATACACAGCCGTCAGGGGGGGCCAACCCCCGTAAAGCGGTGACGTGGTCGGAACTTCGCTTTAAACTGCTACTCCCTTTTAGATTGCCTTCCTTTATTACCGCCGCGAGAGGATCTATGACTACTACGCCTAAACCTTTGGTCCTGATAATTCTCGATGGCTTCGGACACAGTGAAAGCCACCACGACAACGCCGTGTACTCGGCCAAGAAGCCGGTACTCGACCGCCTGACCGCCACAGTACCCAACGGATTGATCTCCGGTTCCGGTATGGACGTAGGCCTGCCGGACGGCCAGATGGGCAACTCGGAAGTCGGCCACATGAACCTCGGCGCCGGACGAGTGGTATACCAAGACTTCACACGCGTGACCAAATCGATCCGTGACGGCGAGTTCTTCGAGAACCCGGCCATTTGCGCGGCGGTGGATAAAGCAGTTGCGGCCGGCAAGGCCGTGCACTTCATGGGCCTGCTGTCCGACGGCGGTGTACACAGCCACCAGGACCACCTGGTCGCCATGGCCGAGCTGGCGTTCAAGCGCGGCGCCGACAAAATTTACCTGCACGCTTTCCTCGACGGCCGCGACACCCCGCCAAAAAGCGCCCAGTCGTCCATTGAACTGCTCGACGCCACCTTCGCCGCCCTCGGCAAAGGCCGCATCGCCAGCCTGGTCGGCCGTTACTTTGCCATGGACCGCGATAACCGCTGGGACCGCGTGGCCCAGGCCTACAATCTGATCGTCGACGGCCAGGCCGAATTCAACGCGGCTACCGCCCAGGAAGGCTTGCAAGCCGCCTACGCCCGAGGCGAGAGCGATGAATTCGTCAAAGCCACCACCATCGGCGAGCCCGTGAAAGTCGAAGACGGCGACGCCGTGGTATTCATGAACTTCCGCGCCGACCGTGCCCGTGAGCTGAGCCACGTATTCGTCGATGCCGGCTTCAAGGACTTCGAGCGCGCACGTCAGCCAAAGGCCGAGTTCGTGATGCTCACCCAATACGCCGCCAACATCCCGGCCCCGTCAGCGTTCGCGCCGGGCAGCCTGGAAAACGTGCTGGGCGATTACCTGGCCAAGAACGGCAAGACCCAGCTGCGCATCGCCGAAACCGAAAAATACGCTCACGTCACCTTCTTCTTCTCCGGCGGGCGTGAAGAACCGTTCCCGGGCGAAGAACGCATCCTCATTCCATCGCCAAAAGTCGCCACCTACGACCTGCAGCCGGAAATGAGCGCGCCGGAAGTGACCGACAAGATCGTCGATGCCATCGAACACCAGCGTTACGACGTGATCGTGGTCAACTACGCCAACGGCGACATGGTTGGCCACAGCGGCAACCTGGAAGCGGCCGTAAAAGCCGTGGAATGCCTGGACCTGTGCGTCGGCCGCATCGTCGACGCCCTGGACAAAGTCGGCGGCGAAGCGCTGATCACCGCTGACCACGGTAACTGCGAGCAGATGTCGGATGAATCCACCGGCCAGGCCCACACCGCGCACACCACCGAGCCCGTGCCGTTCATTTATGTCGGCAAGCGCGACTTCAAAGTGCGGCACGGCGGCGTGCTGGCCGATGTGGCGCCGACCATGTTGATGCTGATGGGGCTGGAGAAGCCGAAGGAAATGACCGGCACTTCGATTCTGGTTTGATCCCCAGCATCACCGTTAAACAGTGTGGGAGGGGGCTTGCCCCCGATTACGGTGGGTCAGCTGACACCTAGGTGGCTTATACACCGCTATCGGGGGCAAGCCCCCTCCCACATTGGATCTCCTGTGTTTGGTCGATATCTTTTCGCCATACCACCGCCACTCGGCACCTATCTTGCCTCCCAGCCCGAATTGGGCGTTTTTTTTGCGGCGCTTGGCGGGCATACTAGGCCGTCCCTTTCCCTGGTGTCGCCCGCCTCTATGCTTCGCGCCTTGATTACTCTCGCTCTAGTCTGCCTGCTCCAACCGGCATTTGCCGATGAGCGCGCACAAACCCAACAACAGTTGGACGCTACGCGTCAGGACATTACCGAGCTGAAGAAACTGCTCGGCAAGCTCCAGGAAGAGAAATCCGGGGTGCAGAAAGACCTGCGCGGTACCGAAACCGAGATGGGCAAGCTCGAGAAGCAGGTCCAGGAGCTACAAAAAGAATTAAAGAAGAGCGAGTCGGAACTGGAGCGACTCGACGCTGAGAAAAAAAAACTCCAGAGCGCACGCGTTGAACAGCAACGCCTGATTGCGATCCAGGCCCGCGCCGCGTACCAGAGCGGCCGCCAGGAATACCTCAAGCTGCTGCTCAACCAGCAGAACCCGGAAAAATTCGCGCGTACCCTTACCTATTACGACTACCTGAGCAAGGCACGCCTGGCGCAATTGAAGGGCTTTAACGAAACCCTGCGCCAGCTGGCCAACGTCGAGCAGGAAATCGCCGACCAGCAGTCGCAACTGCTCGACCAGAAAACCGCCCTCGATACCCAGCGCGACCAGCTGGACAAGGTACGCAAAGAGCGCCAGCTAGCCCTGGCCAAGCTCAACGACGATGTGAAAGCCCGCGACGCCAAGCTGCAGGCCCGCGAGCAAGACCAGGCTGACCTGGGCAAAGTGCTCAAAACCATCGAGGAAACCCTGGCTCGCCAGGCACGTGAGGCCGAAGAAGCGCGGCAGAAAGCGCTGATCGCCCAGCAGGAAGCGGAAAAAAAGCGTCAGCGTGAAGCCGAACTGGCCGCCGCCACCGACGCTCCGGCCCCACGCAAACCGGCGCACGCAGCGCCTGGCCCGCTGGTTTCCAGCGCCGGCGAGTCGTTCGGCGGACCTTTTGCTTCAGCGCGTGGAAAACTTCCATGGCCTGTTGATGGTCGACTACTGGCACGCTTCGGTGAAACCCGGGGTGACGATACCCGCGCCAAATGGGACGGGGTCATGATCAGCGCTGCCGCCGGCAGCCAGGTTCATGCCGTTCACGGTGGGCGCGTGGTGTTTGCCGATTGGCTGCGCGGTGCCGGTTTGTTGGTGATTCTTGACCACGGTAATGGCTATTTGAGTCTTTACGGCCACAATCAGACTTTACTCAAGTCGGCAGGTGATGTTGTAAAAGCCGGTGAATCCATCTCCACTGTCGGTAACAGTGGTGGCCAGGACACGCCGGCGCTGTACTTCGCTATTCGTCAGCAGGGCCGCCCGAGCGACCCTGCACAATGGTGCCGTTCCCAAGGATAGGGCCGCATCTACATTAGGAGTTCGTTCGACATGCTGCATTTGTCCCGCCTCACATCGCTGGCCCTGACGATCGCCCTGGTGATCGGCGCGCCTCTGGCTTTTGCCGACCAGGCCGCCGGGGCTGCACCCGCTGCCACGGCTGCGACCACCAAGGCCCCGCTGCCGCTGGACGAGCTGCGTACCTTTGCCGAGGTCATGGACCGGATCAAGGCAGCCTATGTCGAACCCGTAGACGATAAAACCCTGCTGGAAAATGCCATTAAAGGCATGCTCAGCAACCTCGACCCGCACTCCGCTTACCTGGGCCCGGAAGATTTTGCCGAGTTGCAGGAAAGCACCAGCGGCGAGTTCGGCGGCCTGGGCATCGAAGTCGGCTCCGAAGACGGCCAGATCAAAGTGGTCTCGCCGATTGACGACACCCCGGCGTCCAAGGCCGGCATCCAGGCCGGCGACCTGATCGTAAAGATCAACGGTCAGCCGACACGCGGCCAAACCATGACCGAAGCGGTCGACAAGATGCGTGGCAAGCTCGGCCAGAAAATCACCCTGACCCTGGTGCGCGACGGCGGCAACCCGTTTGACGTGACGCTGGCCCGCGCGACCATCACGGTCAAGAGCGTGAAGAGCCAACTGCTGGAGTCCGGCTACGGCTACATCCGCATCACCCAGTTCCAGGTCAAGACCGGCGACGAAGTGGCCAAGGCCCTGGCCAAGCTGCGCAAAGACAACGGCAAGAAGCTCAACGGCATCGTGCTCGACCTGCGTAACAACCCAGGCGGCGTGTTGCAGTCTGCGGTGGAAGTGGTCGACCACTTCATCACCAAGGGCCTGATCGTTTACACCAAAGGCCGCATCGCCAACTCCGAGTTGCGCTTCTCGGCCACCGGCAATGACTTGAGCGAAGGCGTGCCATTGGCTGTATTGATCAACGGCGGCAGTGCCTCGGCGTCGGAAATCGTCGCCGGTGCCCTGCAAGACCAGAAACGCGGCGTGCTGATGGGCACCACCAGCTTCGGCAAAGGCTCGGTACAAACCGTATTGCCGCTGAACAATGACCGCGCATTGAAGATCACCACGGCGTTGTACTACACGCCGAACGGCCGTTCGATTCAGGCGCAGGGCATCGTCCCGGACATCGAAGTGCGTAAAGCCAAGATCACCAACGAGATCGACAGCGAATACTACAAAGAGGCCGACCTGCAAGGTCACCTGGGCAATGGCAACGGCGGTGCCGACCAGCCAACCGGCAGCGGCGCCAAAGCCAAGCCGATGCCGCAGGACGACGATTACCAACTGGCCCAGGCGCTGAGCCTGCTGAAAGGCCTGAGCATCACGCGCAGCCGTTGATATGCGTTTTGCCCTGATCATCGCCCTGCTGTGCAGTCTGGCAGGCGTCGCCCACGCGACGCCTGACGGCGAGCCACACAAAGCCTACCTGACCCTCATCATCGACGACCTGGGGCAAAACCTGCCCCGGGATCGTCGCGTGCTGGCCCTGCCCGGGCCGGTGACCACCGCGGTGATGCCGGACACGCCCCACGCCGCCGAATTCGCCCGCGAAGCGCACAAGGCCGGCAAGATTGTGATCCTGCACATGCCCATGGACCCGGCCACCGGCCCGTTCGCCTGGCACCCCGAGCTGCCGATCGAAGAACTTGGCAAACGCCTGGACGCCGCGTTCAAGGCCGTGCCCTACACCGCTGGCATCAACAACCATATGGGCAGCCGCATGACTGCCCAACGGGACGCCATGGCCTGGTTGATGGGCGAGCTGCAGCGGCGTAACAAGTTCTTTGTCGACAGCCGCACCAGCGCGCAAACCGTCGCCGCCGCCGAAGCGCAAAAGATTGGTTTGGCGCATGTCTCGCGGGATGTATTCCTCGATGACGAGCGCACCGAGGCGGCCATTACCACGCAGCTGCAAACCGCGATCAAGCTGGCACACAAGCAGGGCTCGGTGGTGATGATCGGCCACCCCTATCCGCAGACGCTGGCGGTGCTGGAGCGCGAGTTGCCCAAGCTCAAGGCTCAGGGCATCGACTGGATTGATATCAAGCTGATGATCAGCGTGCGCGGCAATCAGGCCATGGCCGGGCATGGCAAGAACGGTCAGTACCGTTAGATAAGGTGGCGACATTCCAGTGTGAGAGCGGACTTGCTCGCGAAGGCGGTGGTTCAGTCAGCCGATTGAGTGGCTGACACTCCGCTTTCGCGAGCAAGCCCGCTCCCACATTTTTGACCGTGGTTTTCCCGCTGATTGCAGTGCGCCGCATGGGTGCATTTGAAATGCAGTATTCGCGGTGGGAGCTGGCTTGCCTGCGATAGCAGTCTTTCAATGACACCTATTTCAGCTGAACCACCGCTATCGCAGGCAAGCCAGCTCCCACAGTAGTTCTTGCCAGTTAGAGGTAGCGCGCCATGATCTCGTCGATTACGCCGTCTTTGCGCAGTTGATCCAGCGCGGCCTGAAGCTTGGCGACCAGTTCGTCCGGCACGTCCTTGTTCAGCGCAAGGTAGAGTTGCGCGCTGTTGAAGCGCAACACGGTCTTGAGCCCCGTCACGCCGACCTGACGCGCCAGGTAGCGCCCAGCCGGATCGCCCGTCGCCCATAAGTCGATCTGGCCATCCATGAGTTTTTGCGCGTTGTCCTGATCGCGTAACACCACCAGTGGGTTGAGGCCCTGCTTCTCCAAGGTTTCGGCAATAGCGTCGCCCTTGTAGGCGCCAATCTTGTAGCGACGGGCGTGTTCAAGATCCGCCAGCTCTATCTTGCTGTCGGCCTTGGCCAGCATCACCCAATCGTCCGGGCCGATCGGGCCGACCCACTTGAACAGGGCTTCACGGTCCGGCAGGCGCGCCATCACGAATACGCCATAACCAGGTTTTTCCAGGGCGAGTTTGTAGATTCGCTCCCAAGGAAAACGCAGGGTCAGGTTGTAGGAAATGCCGGCACGCTTGAAGGTCTCGCGCACGATGTCCACGGCGATGCCTTCGATGTTCTCGTCCTTGGCGAAGTTCTTGCCGTTTTTTGCCATGTTGTACGGCGGGAAGTTTTCCGTCAGCAACACCAAAGAGGCGTCAGACGGTTCTTCGGCACGGGCCGAGCCTGCCAAAAGCATGGAAGAACTGGCGAGGGCGAGCAGCAGGTGTTTGAACATGAAAGTTACCGGAATCCATGGCAAGCGCAGAGAGTGCCGCGCGCTCGCCATGGTGTCCAGCAGCGTTTAGCGAACGACGATACCGCGCGCCGCCATGTAGGCCTTGGCCTCCGGAACGGTGTATTCGCCAAAGTGGAAAATGCTTGCCGCCAGCACCGCACTGGCATGGCCTTCGATCACGCCGTCGGCCAGGTGCTGCAGGTTGCCGACACCGCCGGACGCAATGACCGGAATGCCCAGCGCATCGCTGATGGCGCGGGTCACGCCGAGGTCGAAGCCGTTTTTCATGCCGTCCTGGTCCATGCTGGTCAGCAGGATTTCACCGGCGCCCAGGCCTTCCATCTTCATCGCCCACTCCACCGCGTCCAGCCCGGTAGGTTTGCGACCGCCGTGGGTGAAGATCTCCCAACGCGGGGTTTCGCCAGGCCCGGAGACTTTCTTGGCGTCGATGGCGACCACGATGCATTGCGACCCGAAGTGCTGCGCGGCTTCGCCGACAAACTCCGGGTTGAACACGGCGGCGGTGTTGATCGAGACCTTGTCCGCACCGGCATTGAGCAGGTTGCGGATGTCTTGCACGGTGCGCACGCCACCGCCCACGGTCAGCGGGATAAACACCTGGCTGGCCATGCGCTCCACGGTATGCAGCGTGGTGTCACGGCCATCGACGCTGGCGGTGATGTCGAGAAAGGTAATCTCGTCGGCACCTTGCTCATCGTAGCGACGGGCGATTTCCACCGGGTCGCCGGCGTCACGGATGTTCTCGAACTTGACGCCCTTGACCACGCGACCGTTGTCGACGTCCAGGCAAGGGATGATGCGTTTGGCCAGCGCCATGGTCAGTCCTCAGCCGTTGTAGGCATCGCAGTAAGCCTGGGCTTCGGCGACGTCCAGGGTACCTTCATAGATCGCACGGCCGGTGATGGCGCCGATGATGCCAGGCGCCTTGGCGTCCAGCAGCGACTTGATGTCGCCCAGGTTGTGGATACCACCGGAAGCGATCACTGGAATCTTGGTGGCGGCAGCCAACGCGGCGGTGAACGGCACGTTGCAGCCTTGCATCATGCCGTCTTTGGCGATGTCGGTATAAACGATGGCGGACACGCCGTCGGCTTCGAACTGCTTGGCCAGGTCGATTACCTGCACGGTGCTGATTTCAGCCCAGCCGTCGGTGGCGACGAAACCGTCCTTGGCATCCAGGCCGACAATCACCTTGCCCGGGAACGCGCGGCAGGCTTGGGCAACGAACGCCGGGTCTTTCACGGCCTTGGTGCCGATGATCACGTAGCTCACGCCAGCCTTGACGTAGTGCTCGATGGTTTCCAGGGAGCGAATGCCGCCGCCGATCTGAATCGGCAGGTTCGGGTAGCGCTTGGCAATGGCGGTCACCACCTCGCCGTTGACCGGCTGGCCTTCGAAGGCGCCGTTCAAGTCCACCAGATGCAGACGACGGCAGCCACCTTCTACCCATTTGGCAGCCATGCTCACCGGGTCATCGGAGAACACGGTGGAGTCTTCCATGCGGCCTTGGCGCAGGCGTACACAAGCGCCGTCCTTGAGATCGATAGCGGGGATAATCAGCATCTGGCAAACCTTATTCGATATTCAGCAATGCTTGGGAAATCAGGGTTTCTCAAGCGACCACAAGTCGCTTTCGATGCTTTCGAACCTTTCTTTAAGGAGCGTCTGCGTGTCGAAAATCGCCCTGTTGTAATAGTGCGGCGCTACTTCGGTGGTGAACAGTTCAAGAAGCTCGGCGACCTCGAACGAGCCCAACTTGAGCTCAAAGCGGTCTTCCATGAAGCGCTTGATCTTGAGCGTCGCCTCACGCTCCTGTTCGGGCGTGAGGTTCAAGATCGGCACTTTCGGCTTCTTGGCCATTTACCACCGGCCATCCCACGCGGCGAAGTTCTGCAGCAATTGCAGGCCATGGGTATGGCTCTTCTCCGGGTGGAATTGCACGGCAAAACGCGAACCTTCGGCCAGCGCTGCGGCGAAGTCGACGCCGTAGTGCCCGCCACCGACCACCTGACGCGGGTTACCGGCGGCGATGTAGTAGCTGTGCACAAAGTAGAAACGCGCCATGTCCGGGATTTCGTGCCACAGCGGGTGGTCGACGGTGCGGCGCACCTCGTTCCAGCCCATGTGCGGGACCTTCAAGTGCTCGCCGTCTTCGTGCAGGTCCTTGCCAAAGAACTTCACCTGGCCTGGAAACAGGCCGATGCAGTCAACGCCGGCGTTCTCTTCGCTGCGCTCAAGCAAGGCTTGCATGCCCACGCAGATGCCGAGGAACGGGCGGTCCTGGCTGACTTCGCGCACCAGGTCGTCAAAGCCCAGGCGGCGGATCTCGGCCATGCAATCGCGAATCGCGCCAACCCCAGGAAATACCACCCGGTCGGCTTCGCGAATCACGTTGGCGTCACTGGTGATCAGCACCTTGCCGGCGCCTACGTGCTCGAGGGCCTTGGCCACCGAGTGCAGGTTACCCATGCCGTAATCGATAACCGCGACCGTCTGCATTACAGAACGCCCTTGGTCGAGGGCATTTGCCCGGCCATGCGGTCATCCAGCTCCACGGCCATGCGCAGCGCGCGGCCGAAAGCCTTGAACACGGTTTCGATCTGGTGGTGGGTGTTGGTGCCGCGCAGGTTGTCGATGTGCAGGCTGACGAGGGCGTGGTTGACGAAGCCCTGGAAGAATTCCTGGAACAGGTCAACGTCAAAGCCGCCCACGGTGGCGCGGGTGTAGGGCACGTGCATCTGCAGGCCTGGGCGGCCGGAGAAGTCGATGACTACGCGCGACAGCGCTTCGTCCAGCGGGACATAGGCGTGGCCGTAGCGACGGATGCCTTTTTTGTCGCCGATGGCTTTGGCAAAAGCCTGGCCCAACGTGATACCGACGTCTTCCACCGTGTGGTGGTCGTCGATATGCAGGTCGCCCTTGCTGACGATATCCAGGTCGATCAGCCCGTGACGGGCGATCTGGTCCAGCATGTGCTCAAGAAAAGGTACACCGATATCAAATCGGGCCTTTCCGGTGCCATCCAGGTTGATCGAGGCTTTGATCTGGGTTTCCAGAGTGTCGCGCTCGACGGACGCCTTACGTTCGGCCATCACCAGCTCCGCAAAATCATTGGGCGAAAAAGGCAGCCATTATAGGGGCGCGGGCGCTAAACAGAAACATCGAAGGGGATAAGACTGATGGAGTGTCGGCGATAGACATGTGCGTACAAGTGCGTGCTCCAGGATGGTGCGCGCGGCATATTAGCCAAATGCCAGCGCCGGCTTCGCTGTAATATGAGCGCTACGTTTGAAACCTGATGAATACTGAACAGTGACGATACCCAGAGTCTTACGGCGCAGCGGCATTCTCCTCCTGTGGGCGCTGACCTACTACGTCACCGGCATGGCCTCGCTGGCCTTTGATGACCCCGTCTCGAAGATGGCGATTATCTGGTTTCCGGCGGGCGTCTCGGTGTCGGCCTTCCTGAGCTCGCGCCGTGCTCACTGGCCGATGCTGTTCCTTGTGTTGTTGATCGCGCGGGTGCTGCTCGGTGCGCACGGCTGGGAGGAGTCACCGGCCGCCATCGCGCTGTCGGCTGAGGCGCTGGCAGGTTCGATTGCCATTGCCTGGCTGGTACGGCGCTTCGCGCGCCGTGGCGACGACCTGCACGCCATCGTGCTGTGGTTGCTGGCGACCGTGGCCATTTGTGGCGTACAGGCGCTGATCAGGAAGGGTTGGCTGATGCTGGCCGGGGAAACATCACCCCATACACTGATGACCAACTGGATGTCTGGCGTTAACGGCGTGTTCTTTGCGACCGTCGTGGTCATGAACGTGCTGAACAGCAACCTGCGCGAATTTCCCACCAGCGCGCGGGAGAAACTCGCCGGCGCAGGGTGGCTGCTGCTGCTCGCATTGAATACCTGGTACGTCTTCGGGGCCGCGCCGCACTGGCTCACCAGCATGCTGGACACCGATGCCGGCGCCGCGGTGTATTTCATCCTGGCCTGCCTGCCGATCGCTCTCGCCCTTGCTGTTTGCGTGACCTGGCGCAGCCCTGGCGGCTCAATCGCGCTGCTGGTGCTGGGCAGCATCGTGGTCAATTACACCGATCAGAAGACCGGGCCGTTTTATGTGCCGGGCCTGCTCGAAGGCGAGCCTCTGCTGCTTGCGCAAAGCTACTTGTCCATTACCGCCCTGCTGGTGGTGGTGATACGCCTGATGACGCAATCGGCCAAGCCCTACGACCCGCAAACCGGGCGGCTGGGGGGCGACGGCGTGATGTACCAGTTGCATCCCGAAACAGGCGACATCCTCTGGGACGACAACCTTGATTCGCTACTGGATATCGGCACCCGGCCCCTGGGCACCATTGAGCAGGTGCTGGCGCGCGTGCACCCCGAAGACCGCGAAAAACTCAAACAGCACTGGTCGCCGGACACCCGTACCCACGCCTCATCGCTGGCCTTTCGCATCGACAAAGGTAACGGTGACTGGCTGACCCTTTACGACCAAAGCCCCGGCGCCATGCGCGATGCCAGGGGCCAAGCATTTGTCGGCAACTGGCAAAGCAGTCGTTATTCCTGAACCTTCGCCCTTTGCCGACCAGCGTCTACCTGTACGAGCACCTTCATGATTCAGATTGCTTTACTGCTGTTCGGCGTTGAATTCGTCCGATCCAAATTCTGGTTTCTCGGCCTGATCGGTATCGTATGGGGCGTGATGGGCGTTGGCGTGATGATCGACGGCCTGGATGGCGAGTTGTACTTTCCGCTGCGCGCGTTCGGCTTGCTGTTGCTGCTGGAAAGCATTGTCACCCTGAGCGTGGCCGCCAGCGGCGTAGGTACTCAGCGCGCCGTGCTGTATTTCAAGGGCGGGATTTGCTTTTTTGTCGCGGTATTGATCCTCGCCGACAAGGTCTACAGCAACCTGCTGCTGGCGATCATTTTTGGCTTTACCTATTTTGTGATCGGCCTGCTGACCATCACCTCGGCCTGGGTCGTCAGGTTCCCGCGCTGGCGATCATCGTTGATCAGCGGCGGCGCCCAAGTGGTATTCGCCGGGTTGCTGGTCAGCCCCTACCCCATCGCCAACAGTGCCACCGTGTCTTTTTTTCTTGGCGCGCTGATGATCGTCAGCGGCCTGAACACGGTACGCATTGCGCGTCGCGTCAGGCGATTGCGCCATGGCACCTCGACGTTCGAGCTGCTTGCGCCCAGGGATCTGCTATCGGATTTCAAGAAGCTGCCGCCGCAGGAACCGCCACCGCAGCTTGAGCCGGAGCCTGCCTGCACCGATCCACTGGTGGTGCATATCTGGACGCCGGAAGGCACCGCCAGCGCAACCACCATTCCACGCCCGATCATCAATCGCTACATCGCGGCCGTGGACGCACAAGGCGTGATTTCAACCGGGCACGCTGCCCTTGAACTGTCGCCGTCGGTGTACCTGAGCCTGTATCCGGTGGCAGACATCGATCGCTCACCGTCAGAGTTTTTCCGTATCCTCAAGGCCACCCGCAACAATGACGTGCCGGGCACCTTCCAGCCGGACTACGCCACCGAAGTGGCCAACTGGTGCGATTCGGACCGCAAGATCATTTTTCACCGGTACAGCCGCAAGGCGTTGATTGAGTTTTCCAATAACTATCGCCAACAGGCCACTTACAACCTGACCTACCGCAACTGCTCGAGCAGCGTGGCATTTGCCTTGGAAGCCTCGATGGATGGGGTATTGGCGGAACGCTCGCGACGCTGGCGGTCGGTGTTGCAGACCCTGCTCATGCCGGAACTGTGGATTGCCGCGCAAGTACGCAAGCGCGCCATGACCATGGCCTGGACACCCGGCCTGGTGATGGATTACGCACGAGCCTTGCGGGTGATTGTGCATCCGGTGCCGCGGCCATGGTTTCAACGCATCCCATGGCGCGGTCAATCAACCAAAGCCTTGCCTGACAAGAAGCAGGATTAGCCCGCGCTGGCTGCCCGAGGCCCGCTCACCTTGCGTGAGCGGGCACTGGGGAACGGTCTGTCAGTGGAACAATACCGCGGTCTTCTGCAGGGTCACCCACACACCCCACGCCAACGGAATACCCACTGCCAGCCACGCCACGATGGCTAATGGCACGCTGGCGGAAGCGGCCTTCCACTCCAGCGAGGTAGAGGCAGTGGCGCCTTTGTCATGGCCCAGCGCCTGTTCGGCAGCCAGTTCCGCGTCGGTCATGAAGTACTTGTCGGCCACCGGGCGCACCAGCAGGTTGCAGATGAAACCCAGCACCAGCAGGCCGGCGAGGATGTACAAGGTGATGTCATACGCTGCGGCACGTTCAACGCCGATGCTCAGCTGATACTCACGCAGGTAGTTGACCAGCACCGGGCCCAACACGCCCGCCGCCGCCCAAGCGGTCAACAGGCGACCGTGGATTGCGCCGACCATCTGGGTGCCGAACAGGTCGGCCAGGTAGGCCGGAACGGTCGCAAAACCGCCGCCGTACATCGACAGGACGATGCAGAACGCCGCCACGAACAGCGCCACGTTGCCCAGGTGCCCCAGATTCGGGATCAGCGCGTAGAGGGCAAAGCCCAGGGCGAAGAACACGAAGTAGGTATTTTTACGGCCCAGGTAGTCGGAGAACGATGCCCAGAAGAACCGTCCACCGATGTTGAACAGGCTCAACAAGCCGGTGAAGCCTGCGGCGATGGCCGCGATGGACGCCAATTGCCCGGCATCCAGTTGGCCGAACGGCACATCCACACCCAGCAACTTGCCACCGAACACTTCCTGCAGCAGCGGCGACGCCATGCCGAGAATGCCGATACCGGCAGACACGTTCAGGCACAGCACCAGCCACACCAGACGGAATTGCGGGGTTTTCCACGCCACGTTCACATGAACGTGACGGTGGGTGATCATCGCATTGGCGGCTTTTTTTACCGGCGCGGTCCAGCCCTCAGGCTTCCAGCCGGTTGGCGGAACGCGGTAGGACAAGGCACCGCCGATCATGAACACGAAGTAGATCACAGCCATGACCACGAAGCTCTGCCATACGCCAACGCTGGTCGGCGAAGCGAAGTGGCCCATCAGGGCGGCTGCCAACGGAGCACCAACCATCGCGCCGCCGCCGAAACCCATGATCGCCATGCCGGTAGCCATGCCGCGTTTGTCCGGGAACCATTTGATCAGGGTCGACACGGGCGAAATGTAGCCCAGGCCCAGGCCGATACCGCCGATCACGCCGGAGCCGATCCACATCAGCCAGATCTGGTGGGTCTAGATGCCCAACGCCGAGATCAACAGACCGCCACACCAGCACAAGGCCGATACAACGCCGGCTTTACGTGGCCCGGCATGTTCCAGCCAGCCGCCCCAGATCGCTGCGGAGCAACCCAGGAAGATGAAGAACAGCGTGTAGATCCAGCCCAGCATGGAGATGGGCCAGTCGCATTGGGACGAGAACACTTGTGTGATGAAGCTCATGTCCGGCGCGCAGGCGACCGGTGCAGTGATACCCAGCGCCTTGGACAGCGGCAGCCAAAACACCGAGAACCCGTAGGCCATGCCGATGCAGAGGTGGATGGCCAGAGCGGCCGGTGGCACCAGCCAGCGGTTGAACCCTGGCTTGGCGATAATGCGTTCCTTGGACAGGAACGCAGGCTGTGCGGCATTACTACCCGCCGCAGTGCTTGTGCTCATTGGTATTTCCCCCAGTTATTAGTATGTGTCCGTCAGGCGCTCTCTCCCTCGGCCTTGCACGCAGAGCGTTGGCCGTTGTTGTTGAGTAAAGCTCCTTTTGAGCGCGACGCTGTGTCGCAGACGACAGACGAACCCGCGCAGATTAGCACCAGTGGATGACAGAAAAACCAAACTGACATCACCTTTTTCACGCAACCTGCTCTGTTGGGCGGCAAAATCCGATTTTGCTGCGTCTAGATACAATGTAACGATGCATGAACTGACGCAGGCCGTCGGGCGTTATACTCTGCGGCTAAATTTTGAAATCGACATACAAGGACTCGCCCATGAAAGCGTTCGGCAAAATCCTGGGTCTGGTACTTCTCGGGCTGTTGCTGATCATTGTGGCCCTGGGCTTTGCCCTGACCCACCTCTTCGATCCCAACGATTACAAAGACGAGATCCGCCAGATTGCCCGCGACAAGGCCCACATCGAGCTGACGCTCAATGGCGATATTGGTTGGAGCCTGTTCCCCTGGCTGGGCCTGGAATTGCACGAAGCCAGCGTCGCGACCATGACCAACCCGACTCAGCCGTTTGCCGACCTGCAGATGCTCGGCTTGTCGGTGCGCGTGCTGCCGCTGCTGCGCCGTGAAGTGCAGATGAGCGATGTGCGTGTCGAAGGCCTGAACCTGCGCCTCAACCGCGACAAGCAAGGCCACGGCAACTGGGAGGACATCGGCAAGAACGTGACCGAGAAACCGGCCAATGCGCCGGTGCCTGCCCCCGAGCAAACGCCGGCCGAACCTGAACCGGAAAAGCCGCCAAAACCGATCCGTCTGGACATCGACAGCCTCACCATCAACAACGCCCGCGTTGAATACAACGATGAGCAGACCGGCAAGCAGTACAGCGCCGAAAGCATCCAGTTGAGCGCCGGTGCCGTGCACGAAGGCGCGAGCATTCCGCTCAAACTCACGGCATTTCTGGGCAGCAACCAGCCGCTGATGCGCGTCAAGACCGAGTTGAACGGCAACCTGCGCATCCAGCGTGCGCTCCAGCGCTACCAGTTCGAAGACTTGAAGCTGAGCGGCGAAGCCACCGGCGAGCCACTGCTGGGCAAGACCGTAACGTTCTCCACCCAGGGCCAACTGCTGGTGGACCTGGCGGCCAACATTGCCGAATGGACCAACCTGAAACTCTCCGCCAACCAGCTGCGCGCCTTGGGAGAACTGAAGGTCAATGACCTGAACAAAACCCCACAGCTCAGCGGCGCCCTGTCCATTGCCCAGTTTGACCTGGCCAAGTTCCTCGACAGCGTCGGCCACCCGTTGCCGCCGATGGCGGCGGGCAGCCTCAGCAAGGTCGAACTGGTCAGCCGCCTCAAGGGCACGCCTACCAGCGCGGCACTGGAAGACTTGAACCTGAAACTCGACAGCAGCACCTTCACCGGCCGCATCGCTGTAGAGGATTTCGCCAAGCAATCCCTGCGCCTGCAACTCAAAGGCGATACCTTCAACGCCGACAACTACCTGCCGGCCAAGTCCGAAACCGCCAAAGGTGCAGCGGCCGCACGCCAGGCCGAAGTGCAGAACAGCGAGGCCGGCGCCATGGCCGCCGGTGGCACCACACCGCTGCCTGACGCACCGACCAAAGGCGCGTGGAGCACCGACAAGCTGTTGCCACTCACGCGTCTGCGCACGCTGGACGTGGACGCCGACCTGGCCTTCGGTCAACTGACCCTGAGCAAGTTGCCGATCCAGAACGCGGCACTCAAAGCCTCCGGCGTCGATGGCCAGCTCAAGCTTGATACCCTCAGCGGCGGGCTCTACAACGGCACCTTCCAGGCCAACGGCACACTCGATGTGCGCCAGGACATCCCGGCGCTGGCGCTGCAAACCCACATCAAGCAAGTGCCGGTTGAGCGCATCCTGCAAGCTCAGGGGCAAAACCCGCCGGTAAAAGGCCAGATCACCCTCGACAGCAACCTCAACGGCCGTGGCAACAGCCAGAAGGCGCTGATCGACAGCCTTAACGGCACCGCCAGCTTTGTGATCAATAACGGCGCGCTACTCAACGCCAACATTGAACAGCAGCTGTGCACCGGCATCGCACTGCTCAACCGCAAGACCTTGAGCACCACGCCACAAGGCAAGGACACGCCGTTCCAGGAACTGCGCGGCAACCTGACCTTGCGCAACGGCGTGGCCAGCAACCCGGACCTGAAAGTGCGTATCCCGGGCCTGACAGTCAACGGCAACGGTGACATCGACCTGCGCGTGCTGGGCATGGATTACCGCGTCGGTATCATCGTCGAAGGCGATACACGCGACGTGCCGGACCCGGCCTGCCAGGTCGGCTCCAACTTCCAGGGCATCGAAGTTCCGCTGCGCTGCCGTGGCCCGCTGGAACTGGGCGCCAAAGCCTGCCGCCTGGACAAGGACGGCTTGACTCAGGTTGCGGTCAAAGCCGCCGGCAACAAACTCAGCGAGAAGCTCGAAGAGAAACTCGACAAGGTCAACCCGCAGTTGAAAGACGCCCTTAAAGGCTTGTTCAAACGATGAGAAACGAGCAGTTTTCACAGGCGGTGCTGGACTGGTACGACCGCCACGGCCGCCATGACCTGCCCTGGCAACAGGGCATTACGCCTTACCGGGTGTGGGTCTCGGAGATCATGCTGCAACAGACCCAGGTCAGCACCGTGCTCAACTACTTCGACCGGTTCATGGCTTCCCTGCCGACGGTCGAAGCCCTGGCCGCCGCGCCGGAAGACGAAGTGCTGCACCTGTGGACCGGCCTGGGTTACTACACCCGCGCACGCAACCTGCAGAAGACCGCCAAAATCGTCGTCGCCCAATACGGTGGCGAGTTTCCCAAGGACGTCGAAAAACTCACTGAACTGCCCGGCATTGGCTTATCCACTGCCGGTGCGATCGCGAGCCTGAGCATGGGCCTGCGGGCGCCCATCCTCGACGGCAACGTCAAGCGCGTATTGGCGCGCTTTACCGCGCAAGAGGGCTACCCCGGCGAGCCCAAGGTCGCCAAGCAGCTCTGGGCCACCGCAGAGCGCTTTACGCCGCACGATCGCGTCAACGCCTACACCCAGGCGATGATGGACATGGGCGCCACGCTCTGCACCCGCAGCAAACCCAGCTGCCTGTTGTGCCCGCTGGAAAAGGGCTGCGAGGCGCACATGCTCGGTCTGGAGACGCGCTACCCCATTCCCAAGCCGCGCAAGACCATCCCGCAAAAGCGCACGCTGATGCCGATGCTGGCTAACGCAGAGGGCGCGATTCTGCTTTACCGCCGCCCTTCCACGGGCCTGTGGGGCGGTTTGTGGAGTTTGCCGGAGCTGGACGACCTCCAAGACCTGGAACACCTGGCCAACCAGCACGCGCTCGCGCTGGGTACGCCGCATGAACTGCCGGGGCTGATCCACACCTTCAGCCATTTCCAGCTGGCCATCGAACCCTGGCTGGTCCAGGTGGAGGAATCCGCCCATCACGTGGCCGAGGCCGACTGGCTCTGGTATAACCTCGCCACCCCGCCGCGCCTGGGCCTTGCCGCCCCGGTAAAAAAACTGCTGAAGCGCGCGGCCGACGTATTGAACGCAGGAGTTCCGTCATGACCCGCACCATCATGTGCCGCAAGTACCACGAAGAATTGCCTGCCCTGGAGCGTGCACCGTTCCCCGGCGCCAAAGGCCAGGACATCTTCGACAATGTCTCCGCCAAAGCCTGGGCTGACTGGCAAAAACACCAGACCCTGCTGATCAACGAAAAACGCCTGAACATGATGAACGCCGAAGACCGCAAATACCTGCAGGGCGAGATGGACAAGTTCTTTTCCGGCGAGGATTACGCCAAGGCCGACGGTTACGTGCCGCCTGCTCAATAATTGATCAAAAATCGGGGTCGGCACGTAAGCGACGGTAATAATTAAATATTTTTTGAAAACTTGCTTGACGACCCCCTGAAAAACCCGTTTAATGCGCCCCGTTGCCCAGATAGCTCAGTCGGTAGAGCAGGGGATTGAAAATCCCCGTGTCGGCGGTTCGATTCCGTCTCTGGGCACCACTAATTAGTTTCAGGTGGTGCAAACGTCATCTGAAACACACAAAAAACCCGCCAAGTGCGGGTTTTTTGTTGTCTGGAATTTATGCACTCTACCCAGGGCGATCCACTATCGCCCCGAGCCTATGCAACGCCAGTAAGCCGCCCGCCTACTTCAGCAGAAACACCATCAGCGGATTATCGTTCAGCCGCCCTTCAAAGCTTGGCGCTTGCTGCTCCATCGACGTCCCTTTCAATAGCGCTGCCTCCTTGCGCGGCACAATCACCCAGGATGGCCGTGGCAACGTGGTTAATTGTTCAAGCTGATTACCAGCGACGAACAGCGGCTGTTCATCGTGATCCAGGTTCATCATGTAGCGCACCGCCCAGGTATCGCGCCCCAGATTGACGAACACCAAGGGGCCTGGCTCGGCCACACGCAGCGCTTCAACCTGGGTGACAAACTTGCGCGTATCAAATTGCAGATCCTTGGCGGGGTCTATCACCACCACCAACAGCAGCCATTGCGCCGCCAGTGCGACCACGCTAAGCCACACCAACCGCAATGGACGACGCCAGGCCATCAGCGCCGCCACTTGCAACACCAGCATCGCGCCAATCATCAGCGGTAACGAAACGTCCGGCCAGTAGCCGTGCTTTTGCCAGGCATGCCGACACACAAACAGCACGACCACGCACAACGCCGGTAGCACCGCGACAAGCCCTTCGTAGCAGCGGCGCACGCCAATCAGCCAATGTTGCGCCTGAAGCAGCCCATAGGCGGCGACAGCGGCAAACATCGGCACCATCGGCAAGATGTAATAAGCGCGTTTGAAGTGCGGCACCGAAAGCCCGAGCAAAATCATCAAGCCACAGGCGCCAAGCCGCACCACCAGCTCAATATCGTCATTGACCCAGCGCTCAGACCAGCGATGACGCAGCGCAATCATCGTGGCCAGCGCGAGCGGCACCACCGGGAAGTAGCGGTACAAACTGAGCTTGAAGTAGAAGTAAAACGGCTCGCCACTCTCATCAAGGCGCCCGCTGACCTGCATCCTGAACACCTCATCGGCAAAGGCGTCGCCCCCGCTGAACCGCGCCAGCTTCATCAACATCCACCAGCACGCCACCAGCAACACCAACCCCACAACACCGTGAATCAGCACCTGCTTGACGCGCTCCCCCGGCCGGCCGAGCGCCCAGTACACGCACACCACGCCACACACCTCGATCAATCCAAGCGGCCCGCGAATCGCGAACGCCAGAATAAATAACGGGAACACGGCAAGCTGCCTTACCCGCGACCCCATGCGCTCGCCGCTGTGCAGCAGGTAGAAACTGCCCACACATAGCAATGCGATCATCAGGTCCAGGCACACCGAGCGCGACTTATCGAGCAATTGGGTGGTGAGCAGCGTCAGCAATACCGTCAGCCACGCCCAAGGTCGGCTAAATGGCACCAGCAAGCGATAGATCAGCGCAATCATGCCCGCCGAGGCAAGCGCCGTCGGCAGCACATTCGCGAGGTGGTTGGGCGCCCCGAACACGCGGGCAAACACGAAGCTGAAAAAGGTCGCGGTGCCCGGGTAGTCAGGGTAAGGCTGACCGTAGGTAGTAGGAAAAAGACTCGCGCCATTGCGAAACATTTCCTGCAGGAACAGTGCCCAACGCCCGTCAAACCCTTGGGGCTGCTCATCCCAGATGCCCAAGGTGAACAGCAATAAAGCGATCAGAAACAGGCCCAGGGACTCCAGGCGAAAACGGCTGCGGTGATCCATCGAATATCCTTTCAGTAGGCTGCTCCGACGCCATGGTGCCGACTCAGCCCCTGAATAGCGCCTGAACAAACCCGAACATTTATGGATTTATCGACCAGCGCGCCATACCAGTGCCGGAATCAGCCGGATGTAGACTAGCTCGCCCATCAACTCAACGAGGGTTTGCAGAATCACCGCCGTTGCAGCCAGCCCGCGCACGTCTTCCGGCAAAGCCAGCGCAAGGGGCAAGACCACCAGAGAATTGCGGGTCGAGGCACTGAACGTGACCGCCCGCGCGGTCACAGCAGGCAACGCAAACAACCGCGCAGCCAGCGCGCCCATCAACGGCGCCAGCAACAAGAAGCCCACGTACACCGGCATCAGCGGCAACAGCACACCGATATCGCGCACCACCGAGGTAATCTGCGAGCCGATGACCACAAACAGCACCAGCGCCATCGCGGGCACCGGCAGCCAGGCCCAGGCGTCGTTCCAGGCATTGATCACACTGGAGCGCCGCGCCAGGAACGTCGTCAGTACCGCCAGCATCATCGGCAGCACAATCAACAGCACAAACGCCTCCACGAACGGCTCTACTGCCACGACGACAGCGGATTGCGCGCCCAGCATGAAACCCAGGTACACCGGCAGCAGTACCAGTTGCAGCAGTAACAGCACCGGTGTTGCCGCCAACATCAGCCGCGAATCGCCTTTACCGATGTGGGTAAACACCACCACGTAGTCGATGCACGGCGTCAGCAACACCAGCAACGCCCCCACCAACAGCGCCGGGCGCTCCACCAGGCCACGGGTCAGCGCCCACGCCAGCAAGGGCACCAGGATGAAATTGGCCAACAGCAGCGCCGAAATAAAGCGCTTGTTGCCCAAGCCCTGGCGCAGGTCCAGAAACGGGATTTGCAGGAACATCGCGTACATCAGCACCGCGATGGCAGGCGTCACCAGTACGCCAAGACCGTGGGCTGCAAGCGGCGCAAGCACGCCGAATGCGGCCGCCAGCAGGACGGCGACGAAGTAGATGAGGATCTGATTGTGTTCGAGGGTGTCGCGGGTCATGGACTGACTTTGGCTGATGAACAGATCGCAAGCCTAAGCACTCAGGGGGCCGAGGTCGAGCATCGCGATATTTGTTACGCCCCTGCCGCGCTAAATTTGTTAATTTCGGTTTCTTATAAAAGCGCGTGGCCCTACAGCCCACACCAAAAGCGCAAGGATCAAGCCGCCCTATGAACCTGCCCACTCGACCAGCCCCAGAAGCATTCCGTGAGCCCGCCACCGACGGCTATCCCATCGGCGGCTTCACCTGGCGCCATATCAGAACCGACCCGACACGCCCGGTTGTCATCATCAACGCCGCCACCTCCGTGCGCTGCCGGCACTACTCACGCTTCGCCGACTACCTGTTTGCCAACGGCTTGGACGTCATCACGTACGACTACCGAGGCATAGGCGAATCCCGCAGTGGCTCGCTGCGCGGCTTCAAGGCGACGTGGTCGGATTGGGGCGTGCTGGATTTCGAGGCGATGCTGCAGCGCGCGCAACGGGAGTTTCCAGGGCAGCCGATTGACGTGGTCGGTCATAGCTTTGGAGGCTGTGCGGCGGGGCTTGGCGCTTCCGGCGCGATGATTCGACGCATCGTCACCGTCGGCGCGCAGTTTGCGTACTGGCGCGACTATGAGGCCAGCGGGCGCTGGCGCATGTTTGCCAAGTGGCATGTGGTGATGCCGCTGGTAACTGCGCTGTATGGCTACTTCCCCGGTAAACGCCTGGGCTGGCTGGAGGACACACCGGCCGGCGTGGTGCACGACTGGGGCACACCAACCCCCAGGTATGAGACGCGCCCCAGCGGGCGGGTGCTGAATGAGCTGCCGTTTGCCCGCGTGAAGGCGCAATTGCTGGCGATCAGCATCACCGATGACCCGTTTGGCACAGTGGCGGCCATTGAGCGTCTGCTGGGCTATTTTGAACACAGCGAGCGCACGCATCTGCGCATAGCACCTGAAGATATTGGCGAAAAAGCCGTCGGGCATTTCGCCTTTTTCCGCAGTGAATATCAGGACCGGCTGTGGCCGATTGCACTGGCGTGGCTGCAACATGGTGAGTTGATGCAAGGCGCCCCCGGTCTGCGCGTTTAGAATCCCTTGGGATTTACCCCCAACCTGCGCTTCAATACCCACCCACACCCAGTACCCAAGGACGTTGAGCCCATGGCCTCGCCGAACAAGCAGCAAAAACGTGCCCACCGGGCAAAGGCCAAGGCCAAGCAAAACCGTACCCAACGCAGCGTGGCGACCAAGCCGGATGCGTTCGCCGGCGATGACAGCCGCATCGACCTTGAGTCGGTGGATTTGACCGAGTTGTTTATGGAGATGCGCACCGCGGGCGAAACCAGCCAGCAGGCACTGTGTGCAGTATTCCTGGCGCATCCGTTGTTGGCGCTGGTGCTGGAGCAGGAAGGCGAAGAAGAGGCCACCGACTTCATTCTCGCGGCACTGATCGAGTACCGACAGTGGGCGACGGACAGTGACGATGAGGCGGCAGCGCTGGCGTGGATCGAGTCGCCGGAGTTTCAGGCCGATTACGTGGCGGCGTCCCAAGCGCTCACCAACTCGCCAGACTGACACAAAACCAAATGTGGGAGCGGGCTTGCCCGCGAAAAGCGGTGGATCAGTCGCCAGATGTGCTGGCTGATCTACCGTAATCGCGGGCAAGCCCGCTCCCACATTTGCATTGCGGTGCAATGAGCACCGCATTTCATTACATCAATTGAGTACGGCAGCGCCTACCCTCTGCGCCTTGCGACGACTCGCCACAAACAACCCCGCCAGCACCACCAGCAAGCTCAAAATCCCGGTCGCAATAATCTCGACCCGGTGCGCTTCCTGGAACAGCATGATGGTCAGCGTACCGACGATGAACACCATTACCGCGTAGGTCAGGCCAGGGAACAGCCACATCTTGAACACAATCTTCTCGCCCGCAGCCGTGCGCTTTTGGCGCATGCGCAGTTGCGACACCGCGATCACCAGGTACACCAGCAACGCGATGGCACCGGAGCTAGCCAACAGGAACTCGAACACCGCCGCCGGGGCGACGTAGTTGGCGAACACGGCCAGGAACGCCGCGCCAGTGGACAACAGCACCGCGCAGTAAGGCGTGCCGCTTTTGTTTGTGCGCTTGGACATCGCTGGTGCATCACCGCGACGACCCAGGGAGAACAGCATGCGCGAGGCGGTGTACAACGCCGAATTCAGGCAGCTGGTCACGGCAACCAATACCACCAGGTCGACGATCAGCTTGGCGTTCGGAATGCCCATGCGTTCCAGCACAGTCTGGTAGGAACCTACGGCAGCCAGCGTCGGATCGTTCCATGGCACCAGCGACACAACAATGAAGATCGACAGCAGGTAGAACAAACCAATCCGCCAGATCACCGAGTTGGTGGCCTTGGTGATTTGCTGGCCAGGGTTCTTCGATTCGGCCGCAGCGATGGTGACAATCTCGGTGCCCATGAACGAGAACATGGTGGTCAGGATGGCCGCCAACACCGCGCCCATGCCATTAGGCATAAAGCCTTGGGTGTCGAACAGGTGGGACACACCGCTGACCTGACTGGTCGGCAGGAAGCCGAAAATTGCCGCCAGGCCGAGGATCACAAAGCCCACAATCGCCACGACTTTGATCAGCGCAAACCAGAACTCGAACTCACCGTAGTTTTTCACGCTGAACAAGTTGGTTGCCGTGAGCAGCAACGTGATGATCAAGGTAAAGGCCCAGATCGCCACATCGGGGAACCATGCATTAAGGATGGTCGCAGCGGCGTTGGCCTCCAACGGAATCACCAGCACCCAGAACCACCAGTACAACCAGTACAACCAGCCAATGGTGAAACCGGCCCAATGGCCAATCGCGCGGTCGGCATAGGTGGAGAACGAACCGGTATCCGGCGAGGCCACGGCCATTTCGGCGAGCATGCGCATCACCAATACCACCAGCGTACCCGCAGCGGCGTAAGCCAGCAGTACGGCCGGGCCGGCGGCAGCAATCGCGTGGCCGGAGCCAACAAACAAACCGGCACCAATGACGCCGGCAATCGACAGCATGGTGACGTGACGCGGTTTGAGCCCCTGTTCGAGGTCATTGGAGCTTTGCGTACTACTCATTGACACACCTTTACGAGGAATTGCGAAAACGGGCCGCCCGGCCTGCGATCTTTCTCGTGAAAAGAAACCAACGGGGCGTTCTTTATTTTTTACGCAAGATTTGCGCCAAAATGTTACAGAGCCGCGATTGACGCGGGCTGTAGGACAATTCAACGTGAGCTGCAAGTCATTGAGAACAATGGCATTCCGCTATAGCGTTACCGTGCGACCCACATTCAAGACGCTCAAGCGCACCAAAAACACACACAAAAAGTGCGTGACGCCCCACAAAGGGGCTGATATGGACCGTTTGCCCGGTTAACCCTTCCAACACCCGCCCAAAGCTGGCACCATCGCGCCCTTTTTTACGCAAAGCCTGTGGATTTCTCGGGTTCAAACGTCTGTAGGTTGTTGATGGCGCGACACGCTGCTGCGCCGATGCGACACCCTGCCGCAGGCCACCCGTTAACCGTCCGCAGCGCTGTTGGCTGCCATCCGAACGCTATGCTAGCTTGGCGCCTCGCTAGGAAGGCGGCCCAACAGCAGGAATGCAATGAACACAATGAGGACCGCACATGGCCGAGGCCGCGCCCGCGCTTGAAATCCGCAACTTGCATAAACGCTATGGTGAGCTTGAGGTACTTAAAGGTATCTCGCTGACCGCCCGCGACGGCGACGTGATCTCGATCCTGGGTTCCTCCGGTTCCGGCAAGTCCACCTTCCTGCGCTGCATCAATCTGCTGGAAAACCCGCATCAGGGGCAGATCCTGGTCGCCGGCGAAGAGCTCAAGCTCAAGGCCGCGAAAAACGGCGAGCTGATGGCCGCCGACGGCAAACAGATCAACCGCCTGCGCAGCGAAATCGGTTTTGTGTTTCAAAACTTTAATCTGTGGCCGCACATGAGCATCCTCGACAACATCATCGAGGCGCCCCGCCGTGTGCTCGGCCAAAGCAAAGCCGAAGCCACAGAAGTGGCCGAAGCCTTGCTGGCCAAGGTCGGCATCGCTGACAAGCGCCACGCCTACCCTGCGCAACTGTCCGGTGGCCAGCAGCAACGGGCGGCCATTGCGCGCACCCTGGCGATGCAGCCCAAGGTCATCCTGTTCGACGAGCCGACATCGGCGCTTGACCCGGAAATGGTCCAGGAAGTACTTAATGTGATCCGCGCGCTGGCCGAAGAAGGCCGCACCATGCTGTTGGTCACCCATGAAATGGGCTTTGCCCGTCAGGTGTCCAGTGAAGTGGTGTTCCTGCACCAGGGCCTGGTCGAAGAGCAAGGATCGCCACAGCAGGTGTTTGAAAACCCGCTTTCGGCGCGCTGCAAACAATTCATGTCCAGCAACCGCTAACGGAGCAACATGCATGCAGAACTATAAAAAATTCCTTCTGGCCGCGGCCGTTTCGATGGCGTTCAGCGCCACGGCCATGGCAGAAACCTTGAAGATGGGGATCGAAGCGGCCTACCCGCCCTTCAACAATAAAGACGCCAGCGGCAACGTCGTCGGCTTCGACAAAGACATCGGCGACGCCCTGTGCGCGAAGATGAAAGTCGAGAAGTGCGAAGTGTATGTGTCCGACTGGGACGGCATCATCCCGGCCCTGAACGCCAAGAAGTTCGACTTCCTGGTGTCCTCGCTGTCGATCACCGATGAGCGCAAGCAGGCCGTCGACTTCACCGACCCGTACTACTCCAACAAGCTGCAATTCATCGCGCCTAAAGCGACTGCGGACTTCAAGACCGACGCCGCCTACCTGAAGGGCAAGGTCATCGGTGCACAGCGCGCGACGTTGGCCGGTACCTACCTGGAAGACAAGCTGCCGGACACCGAGGCCAAGCTTTACGACACCCAGGAAAACGCCTACCTCGACCTGACGTCTGGCCGCCTTGACGGCATCCTTGCCGACAAATACGTGCAGTACGAATGGCTCAAGAGCAAAGACGGTTCGGCCTATGAATTCAAGGGCGACCCCGTTGTAGAAAGCGACAAGATCGGGATCGCCGTGCGCAAGGGCGACCCGCTGCGCGAGCGCCTGAACAAAGCCTTGGCAGAGATCAAGGCAGACGGCACCTACAAAAAGATCAACGACAAGTACTTCCCGTTCAGCATCGAATGATCTGAACGGCCTGCCCGACGCGCTGCTTGAGCGCGTCGGCTTTTAGCAATGCCTGCCGCGATATGAAAACACCATGAATTTCGATCTCTACGGATTCGGCCCGGCGCTCGCCGCCGGCGCGCTGATGACCGTCAAACTGGCACTCACGGCTTTATGCCTGGGGCTGGTGCTGGGCCTTGCCGGCGCCTTGGCCAAGACGTCCCCGTACAAGCCGTTGCAATGGCTTGGCGGCGTTTACTCGACCATCGTTCGCGGCGTGCCGGAACTGTTGTGGGTGTTGCTGATTTATTTCGGCACGATCAATGCGATGCGCAGCCTGGGTGAAATGCTCGGCATCCCCGACCTGTCGCTCAGCGCTTTCGCGGCCGGCGTGATCGCCTTGGGCCTGTGTTTCGGGGCCTACGCCACCGAGGTGTTACGTGGCGCGATCATCGCTATTCCCAAGGGCCATCGCGAAGCCGGTGTGGCATTGGGCCTGTCGAAGTTTCGCATCTTCACCCGTCTGATCATGCCGCAGATGTGGCGCATCGCCCTGCCGGGCCTGGGCAACTTGTTCCTGATCCTGATGAAAGACACCGCGCTGGTCACCGTCATCGGCCTGGAAGAAATCATGCGCCACGCCCAGATCGCGGTCACCGTCACCAAACAGCCGTTCACCTTCTATCTGGTCGCCGCGTTCATTTACCTGGGGCTGACGTCGCTGTCGATGGTCGCTATGCACGTGCTGGAAAAACGCGCCGCCCGCGGCTTCGTGAGGACGACGTAATGGAATGGGAAGTCATCTATAAGTGGCTGCCGAAGTTTATCCAGGGCGCCATTCTGACCCTGGAACTGGTTGGCATTGCCGTGATTCTCGGGCTGATCCTGGCGATCCCGCTGGGTATCGCTCGCTCGTCCAAGCGCTGGTATGTACGTTCGCTGCCCTACGCGTATATCTTCTTTTTTCGCGGCACCCCGTTGCTGGTGCAGTTGTTCCTGGTCTATTACGGCCTGGCCCAATTCGACGCCGTGCGCGCAAGCTTCATGTGGACGTATCTGCGCGACCCTTTCTGGTGTGCCACGGCCACCATGACCCTGCACACGGCGGCTTATATCGCCGAGATATTGCGCGGCGCCATCCAGGCTATCCCGCCGGGCGAAATCGAAGCGGCGCGCGCGCTGGGCATGTCCAAGCCGAAAACGCTGTTCTATATCATCCTGCCGCGTGCGGCCCGCATCGGCCTGCCGGCCTACAGCAACGAAGTCATTTTGATGCTCAAGGCCAGCTCGCTCGCGAGCACTGTGACCTTGCTGGAGCTGACCGGCATGGCCAGGACCATCATTGCGCGCAACTACCTGACAGTTGAGATGTTCTTCACCGCCGGCGTGTTCTACCTGCTGATTTCCTACATCCTGGTACGCGGCTTCAAACTGCTCGAACGCTGGTTGCGCGTCGATGCTTGCCAGGGACGTTGAGGCGCGCTTCGCGGCGCTGGATGCGTTCCTGATCGAGCACCAAGGGCTGTGGCGACCACGGCCCTTTACGCATCTGCAATTACCCTGGGAACGCGAGTATCCCGAGCTTGCCCAGTGGTTACGCCAGCGCACTTTGGCCGATGCCGAAAGCTGTCACAACTGGCCTCACGACCTGCCGGCGCCTGCGCCTTTTCCACAGCTGGCCGAACAGGCGCTTCAGCTCAGTGCCGTGGACAGGTTACCGACACGGACGCTGCAGCCGGCGCGTCATCGATTGAATGTCGACGTGCCGGGTCGCAAATGGCAACAGATAGAAGCTTTCGGCGCCGCACTCAACTTCACCCACACGCCCGGCCATTGGCTGGACTGGTGCGCCGGCAAAGGCCACCTTGGCCGCCGACTGCTGCAACCCGGCCAACAGCTGACGTGCCTGGAACACGACCCGGCGCTGATCGCCTCCGGCCAGGCATTAAGCGACCACCACCGCTTGCCCGTCACCCATCGCCTGCAAGACGTGATGGCCCAGGTGGCACTCAGCCCCGAACACACACCCGTCGCCCTGCATGCCTGCGGCGACCTGCACGTGCGCCTGCTGCAACTGGCCAGCGCGGCTGGTTGCAAGCAACTGGCACTGGCGCCCTGCTGTTACAACCGCATCAACGCCGACAGCTATCAAGCCGTATCCAGTGCCGCACGCGCATCGCAATTACGGCTATCGATTGATGACCTGGGCCTGCCGTTGAGCGAAACCGTCACTGCCGGCAACCGCGTACGCCAACAGCGGGATATCTCCATGGCCCGACGCCTGGGCTTCGATCAGTTACAGCGGCAATTGCGCGACTGCGATGACTATTTGCCCACGCCGTCCTTGCCCGCCCGCTGGCTGGATCAACCTTTCGCAGACTATTGCCAAGCGCTGGCGAGCCTTAAAGGCTTATCCACAGGTGAACAGGATTGGCAGGCGCTGGAAGCGCAGGGCTGGCGCCGGCTGGCCGAGGTCAGAAACCTGGAGTTGGTGCGTGGGTTGTTTCGGCGCCCATTGGAGATGTGGCTGGTGCTGGACCGGGCACTTTTTCTGCTCGAACAGGGCTACAACGTTGAGATAGGCCGCTTCTGCGAAGCCACGCTGACCCCGCGTAATTTGATGGTGGTGGCTGAGCGCGATTAAGGGGCAAATTTTCCTACACGCGCCCTGTGGATAAGTCTGTTGATGAATTCTTTACGAGCGCTGTAACTATCAGCGCTACAGGCCAAAAGCCAAGCTGGTCATTTTTTGTTCACATTATAAAATGCACGCAAAACAGGCAGTTGCAGCGTGTTGAGAACGGCTCCACAAAATGGCTGTTTCGTGACACCCACGACCAACCGATTGTGCATAAGCATCTGGCGTAAAGCATATAAACCACGCTTAAGCCGTTCTTTTGGGCGCCTTCAACAACCGGCAAATTTCGTTGATATCGTCGCTGGCCAGGTGTTTCGCGACGTTATCCAACGGGTCGGCGGCAAACGCCAGCGCCTCGTTGATCGCCACGTCACGGTGAACCTCCAGCGGAGCCTTGCCGAGGTGCTGTTTGAAGGCCTCAACCATGTCCAGGCTGAATGCATTGCTCTCATCCACCTGATTGACCACCACATGCACGGCAGGCGGGCGCTCACCGGCAAGGTGCGGCGCAAGCAATACATCCAAGTGATCGAGCGTACCAAGGCACGCGGCATCCGCCTGCACAATCACCAACACCACGTCGGCAACGTTCAGCGCTTGATGAAAGTAGACGTTGTTGCCAGCCGGCGTATCGATGATCACCGTTTGCCGCTCGCTCAGGCCAAGCGACAAGAGGCGTTGAGCCAGCCAGGTCGGCTCGTGCTTGAGCCAGCGCTCGAGATTTTCCTGCTGCTGGACATCGATATCGCCAAAAGTGAGTACTTGGCAACCGGCGAAACCAAGCTGTTGCAACGGGCTCCACTGCCCATGCTCCAGGCTGGTGCGGCCGATACCGGGAAGCGCCGCGCTGACGCCGAAGTGATGGTGCAAGGCGTTCTGCGGGTCCAGGTCCAACGCCACCACTGATTCGCCGTGGCGCTGCAGGCCGCTGCTCAGGGCTGTGGCCAATGTGCTTCGGCCGACACCCCCATTCATCGACACCAGCGCGACGATTTTCGGGCGCAGTGCTGCCAGATCAATGGCTTGAGGGTGTGCGTGGGGGGATGGGTCGGAAGGCACGCTGCCGAAAAAGTGCATGCGCGCATTGATGCCTTGGGCATCGTGGGTGACGTTTTTGCCGAACAACGTCAAAAGCTCTTCACTCAGGCTCATGGCCTACTCCTCACGACGCAGCGTAAAGACGTGAAGGTCGGCAAGCAGGCACTTACCGCAGGTCTTATTATTGGCGTCTTAGTGACGCATTCTGTGACAGGTGCGGCGAAGTGTCATTATTTTGATGTTTTGACTGGTTGTTTTTTAGACAAACGGTAAATAGTCAAATTAATGGCCGTGCGCGTTTTAACGCATTCTCGCGCTCAACGCCCGACACAACGCATTCACGTCCTGGCATCCGGCGCTATCAAGCACTGGGTCGAGCGGGTCTCGACCGTAAGCCTGCGCTTCGCTGAACGAGGGATCGCGTTGAACCGTACCCAACACGGCATCACCCAGGCGTAATTTGAAAACGCCCGCCATGTCCTGGCTGAACGCGTGAGCACCGTCGACCTGATTGATCACGTAAAACCGTTGAGGCGGCGATTCACTTGCAAGGTAGGGCGCGAGCACTTCGTCCATCTTGGCCAATCGGCGAAACGAAGCCGCGTCCGGCTGAACCACCACCAGCACCGCATCCGCCACCGACATTGCCTGGCCGAGATACACCGTGTTGCCCGCAGGGACGTCGATGACCACCGTGTCCTGGCCATTGAGCCCGAGGCCGGCCAAACGCTTGCCGAGAAATTCGAGATCCTGCCCCAGCCAACGATTCAGGCTTTGTTGCTGCACGGCGTCGGTTTCACCAAAGCTGACCAGCCGGCACCCGGCAAACCCTCGTTTGGGCAAGGCGTGCCAGGTTTGATTGAGCAAGCTGGTCGCCCCCAGGCCAGGTAGATCAAACCCCGGGCACAAGTGATGACGCAGCGCGTTTTGCGGGTCCAGGTCCAGCGCCAGCGCTGGATGCCCCTGGCGCTGCAAACCACTGGCAAGCGCGGCGGCCAACGTGCTGCGCCCAACGCCGCCGGTAGCAGAAACCACCACCACGACCTTGGGCGCCGAGGCGTGCGAATACACCTCGCCACGCGGGCTTTCTACTACTTGGGGTGGGTGAGCAGAAGCGGCCGCCCCTTGGTTCAATTGATCCAGCAAGCGCTGTAAAGGCTCGGCCACCGAGGGCTCGCGCAAACAGGGTTCAGCCAGCGCGGTGTAAAGTTTTGAAATGTGATCTGCACGCCCCACTGACTGCTCCTCCCGTTCTCATCGCTGATCAATTAAGGCGCGCATTGTGTGATATCACACTGATGGTGTCAGTATTTTGGTGTTTGTAACGAATTCCTTTCAGATGAGCGGCATGGCGCCATTTTTATGGCTGCAAGCCAATACCTAAATATTATGTTTTAAATCAACACACTAAGTATTATTTGTGTGTTTTTTGACCAGCTCGTGATTCATGAAAACCGCTCTCAAACCTCTTTCGTATCAGCAAGTACATAAATCTAAGGCCAACACATAACGAGACAAAACCGAGTCTGCGAGACACAGCCCAGATACCTGCAAGGCATTCAATGACCTCACGCCACCATTGACGCCCCAGAGGACAGCACCATGAACCCGAACAACTGGAAACACTGCATTGCCTTAGGCCTGCTTGCCCTGACCTTCGGCGCCCATGCCGAGGCAAGCCAAAAGCCGGACATCCAACGCGTACTGTCAACCACCGAAGACGCCCGCTCGGGCTGCGGCGTGGTGAATGCGCGAATGACCTACCTGGATTCGAAGGGCCAGACACAGGTGTTGGACTACATGAAATTTACCGACGCTTGCGGGGACGGAAATTGAGGCTGATTTGAGGCCCCGGAGACGACGAAAAAGCAGTGATCGCAAAAAAACCTTCGCCTCTGCAAAAATAGTCAGAATTCAGGGGTTTACAGATGCTTGCCAATCGCTATAATCGTCGCCCTAACACGCCGGTATAGCTCAGTTGGTAGAGCAACTGACTTGTAATCAGTAGGTCCCGGGTTCGACTCCTGGTGCCGGCACCATACAAGGTTCCAGAGAAGGCTTTCAAAATCTCTAGAACCCCCGAAAAACCCGCCTTCTGGCGGGTTTTTTCGTTTTGGCGTTCCATCGGTTTCCGTCAGAAACTGGTGGATTCCAACCGTTTTAAGGGTAGAGTTTGGGATACAGGTCACTTCGATAAAAGGGAGTACCCTTATGTCGCGCACCACTGCTCCACTCTCTGATTCGGCTTGCCGCTCAGCCAAGCCCACCGACCGCGCCTACAAGCTTTTCGACGGCGACGGCCTCTACCTCCTAGTCCAACCCAATGGCCGCAAAGGCTGGCGGCTCCGTTACGTCAAACCTGACGGACGGGAAGGACTGACCTCGTTCGGCAACTACCCCGTCATTGGCCTCGCCGATGCGCGCCGCAAGCGCTTGGAGATCAAGCGAATGCTGGCGGATGGCATTGATCCCATAGAGACCAAGCACCAAGCCAAGGCGGAAGCCGTGATCAAAGGCAGAACCTTTGAAAGCGTTGCGCTGGACTGGCACACAGAAATGTCGGCCAAGTGGGCACCAGGCCATTCCAAGACAGTGATGAGCCGCCTAAAAACCCACGTATTCCCGCTGATCGGCGCACGCGCCATTGTTGATCTCGACACCCATGACCTTATGCAGCCCTTGGAAGCGATCAAGAAGCGCGGAACGATAGACGTTGCTTTAAGGGTACAAAACTACCTGCAGAGCATCATGCGCGAGGCAAAGCGACTCCGGCTTATCACCGCAAACCCTGCTTACGACCTCGAAGGCTTGATCAAAGCCCCGCGGGTGATCCATCGCCCCGCTCTACCCTTATCGCGACTGCCGGAACTGCAAGAGCGGATCGACACCTATAAAGGCCGGGCACTTACCCGTCTGACGGTGATGCTGTCGCTCCATGTGTTTGTACGGTCCAGCGAGCTGCGCTTCGCCCGATGGAGCGAGTTCGACCTTAAGCGCGGCGTCTGGGAAATCCCGGACACTCGACCCGCGTTGGAGGGAGTAGCCTTTTCCACAAGGGGTACGAAGATGGCAGGGGATATCCATTTAGTACCCTTATCGCCGCAAGCAGTGGCCTTGCTTGAACAGATCCACGCACTCACCGGTAAATTCGACCTGGTGTTTGCAGGCGATGCCAAGCCCTGGAAACCCATGTCTGAAAACACCGTGAACAACGCGCTACGGACGATGGGATACGACACCAAAACCGATATCTGCGGACATGGGTTTCGTTCGATGGCCTGCAGCGCACTGATCGAGTCAGGATTGTGGTCCGAGACAGCCATTGAACGGCAGATGAGCCACAAGGAACGCAACAATGTCCGCGCCGCTTACATCCACAAGGCCGAATTCATTGAGGAACGCAGGCTGATCATGAACTGGTGGAGTCGGTACCTGGAGGCCAACCGACAGGAGCATGTCACTCCACACGAATTCGCCAACCAGATTGGAGATAACGTTACTCGCATAAAGGCGAAGCCTGGCATTGGCGCAGAGAGGAGGAGTTGATATGGATATCTCAACCGCACAAAGCATCAAGCTCGCCATTGTGTCGGCAACCGGACTGTCAAAAGACGCGCTGCATATCTATTTGGGCATGGCGGTCTATTTGACGTTGATCGTTGGCACCCGACGATTCAGGCCATACCTTGGCTGGCTGGTTGTTTTCATCATTGCGTGTGCAGGCGAGTGGGTAGATCGGCGAGACGATATTGGAAGCTTCGGGTACTGGCGCTGGCAGGCAAGCGCTCACGACGTTCTCAACACGTTATTTTGGCCGACGGTGCTAACACTACTTTGGCTTTTAAAGTGCCGCAGTAAAGTAAGCGTACATCCGTAAGGCTCTCGCAATCTGCTCTGCCACGCGGGTCCATCCAAACAGGGCTGCAAAGCCGCC
Organism: Pseudomonas sp. MF08831; assembly: GCF_059862645.1. Classification (NCBI taxonomy): domain Bacteria; kingdom Pseudomonadati; phylum Pseudomonadota; class Gammaproteobacteria; order Pseudomonadales; family Pseudomonadaceae; genus Pseudomonas; species Pseudomonas sp. MF08831. The sequence continues at coordinate 438,977 of NZ_JCBCUX010000002.1, forward strand.
CTGTTTGGATGGACCTCACTTAAAAAATCTAAAGCCCACGCAACTGTCTGTGGAAAACCACGGATTTCCACCGGTGGATAATTTCATCCACAGCCGCAGAACTCCCGAAAATTGGGGCCTTGACCCAAATTATCCACAGGCGTAGAAAAGATCGAGCAAAGCGCTGTCGTCGACAGCAACCCAGGTAGCCAGAACCTTCAAGGCTACGCCACACGGTGGTGGTTCTCCCAAAGTGCGATTAGCGTCCGGTGGCTCGCACAGTCACAGCGATGTGATGGATGCCTACTTCTATCAGAGTGCCCACTGCGGCAACTCACCCCTTTCATAGCTGCCCTGCAGCAACCTATCCGCTTGGCCATTTCCTTGCGCCAACCTGCGCCCGTCTCTTTCTCCCGGAAAGAGACGGGCGCTCCTACCGCTGCTGCAGCCCAACTCGTACAAGGCTTTGCGGCATTCCCCCTCGTGACAATCGGCGTGACAAACACCGAAGTCACCAGCAACAGCGATGCAGATGATGGTGTCGCAGCCCAGGGAATGGACTGAACCTGACTGACAGTCAGGCATGCCCCGGTCATCACATCACTGCCTTCACTCGACTCAGGATCTCGCGGCGTTGGTTTCGTCAGCCAGCACAGCCTCCACCCGCCCACTTCTTCGGAAGTGTTCAGGAGGCCAGATCATGAGATGCCCACGCTCCCGGTCGTAAGGAGCCGCCAGTCCCGCGTTAATGGACAACCCTCACAGGTCGCAGGGGCCTTGATCCCTGATAACACTCAACATTCTTGGCGGGATGACGTGGGGAAAGTTTTAAAAGTTTTGGCTTCGAGAGGAGTTTGATCATGGCGCTGGTGGGCAGACGAGATGGGCGCAATTTTGGCTATGGCCGGCAACTGAGCTATGCCGGGCCGCAAGCGCTGAGAGACATGTTCGGTGGCGGGCACTACGGGACCGTTAAAGCGCACTGTGATCGTTGGCAGGCATTCGTGCGCTGGTGCCGCTCAGACGATGGACCAGGACTCAACGATGCACGACAGGTAGATCGTCAGATCTTGGCGGATTACGTGGCGCATCTGCGTCACTTGGTCGATCGCGGCGACCTCTCCATCGCCACCGCACAAAATCGATTGTCCAGCGTCAACCGAACCATGGCGGCGCTTCGCGGTGATCAGTACGTGAAAGTGCCGAGTCCGAGCAAAGCGCTGGGAATGCAGCGCACCACCATCCGCACGACAGCTCCACAAGGCCAGGATCGCGAACACCTGATGCGAATCGTCGAGACGCTCAGCGAACAGCACTCTCGTGCCGCGGCCATCGCTCAGTTAGCGCGGGCCACCGGAATGCGCCTGCGCGAGGCCATTTTGGCCGACTTACCGCGCTTAAAACGTGAGGCCGAACACTACGGCAAGATCAACATCCAGGATGGCACCAAAGGGGGGCGCTCAGGTGCCTCGGCACCTCGCTGGATCAGAGTGGATGATCATATTCACGAAGCTTTGAGATTCGCCGAACAGGTCTCACCCCGCGGCAGCCACAACCTGCTTGCGCCGAATGAAAGATACCTCGATTTCCAACGGGAAATCGTCCGTCCCGCGCGGGACCTTCTCCATAAGCACAACCTCAAAGGCTTTCACGAGCTACGGGCGGCGTTTGCTTGTGAGCGCTATGAGCAAATTACCCAGCACCAAGCGCCGGTTAATGGTGGTCAGTGCTATGCCGTGGATCGGCGTCTTGACTGTGAGGCTCGCATGCAGATCAGCAAAGAACTGGGGCACAGTCGGATCGACGTTGCCGCTGCCTATATTGGAGGACGGACATGAGTAAGGCGTTTGATATGGAGATGTTCCTAGGTGGCGTGCTGACTGGATCGCATGCAACGCAGCAGCGGCATTTGCGGCAAGCCAGGATTATTAGCGCCGAGATCGCAGCGCGATGGCGGCGAGAGACGCCATGGAGCTGGCAGAGAAAACACCTAATTTGGTTTATGGACCATCGGCTAGCTGGGCGTAGTGAAGCGACTCGTTACTATTACCTGCTTACCGTCCGACTGCTCGCTCAGCGCCTACAGACGTCATGGACTTTCAATCTCTAAGTGGCACCTGATACCGATAGCAATCAACCCAAAAGCAACTGACCTTGACTAGTGGCTTTTTGCGTAGGCATCAGTCAGCTCCCCTTGATGAGCGCTGATGTCGAGCTCTAGACACAGCGGACACTCATCCGCTTGCTAGAGTGTAAACCTAGCTGTAAACTGTCAATCAAAGTGTCAAGCTGAGTAATCGAAATGGGAAAGAAATACGCAAACGCCCCAGTCTACTTCACCATCGGCCAGGTGCGTCACAACACACTGCTGTCACTGAAGGCTTACCTTCCGGCTATTCAGGAGCGGATGCGCAAGGCTGGTTACCCTGATTTCAAAAGCGCTCAGCAGATGCAATTCTCTTTTGGTGCTATTACAGGCGGGGATGACACGCAGCCTTTCCAGCCGGGCGTACAGCAGATCGAAAGCTATACGTTCTCCAACCTCGAAGGTACTCAAGGCTTTCTGATGGAGCCGAGTGCGCTTTCGTTTCGCTGCACTGAATACGAGACCTTTCCGAAGTTCTATGCTGAATTGGAACGGGGTTTGAGCATTCTGGAGGAAGCGGTCGACGGTCTCGCTTATTTTGAGCGCTTAGGCCTGAGGTACCTCGATGCTGTAGTACCTGCTGAAGGGGAAACCTTACAGCAGTACCTTGCTCGAGAGGTGTGGGGAACACCAGCCTCGCTCGATCTCAACCAGATGTACCAGTTCGAAGGGCAACCACTGACTTACAATCATTCTTTTGCCGAGTCGTCGGCCACCATCCCAAGCATAGGGCAGGTGGTCTCGCGGGTGGTTGCCCAGAACAGCGAACTGCGCTTTCCACCAGACCTGCTGCCAGATCCGCTCAAAGTTGGCGAGCGCTTCAGAGGACTCAATGGTCAGCACGCAACCGTTGACGTCGACGCCAGTTTTTCCGAGCGCCGAAAGTACGACTCGACCGAAATCAAAGATAGGTTTCAACACCTTCACGACCTCGTTGAGCTGTTCTTCAACGCGACTGTGACGGACTACGCACGGAAAGCATGGAGTTAACCTATGAGCACAATGTACGCGCCATCTCCAAACCCGGGAATGGCAAACCGATCATTTAATGCAGCAAGCCGGCATCTCGAATCCGAACGAGAGAAGGTCAAGCGCACGGCAGGCAGCGCAGCACTGGCTTGGGGCTACGGCCTGACTGTTGCCTTTGCACTATGCCTTGGAACCTTGTCACCACAACCCCAACCTCGCGAGAACCGGGCTAGCAAGGAATACAAAGAATCGGCTCAAGGCATCGCCAAGCATGAGCAAACAACTGCCCCACGGACAACCGCAGAAGCTATGTCTTACGTACGCAACACCTTGAAACCAGCGGTGACCGAATTGGCATTGATCTTCGGAGTTTCGAGGCAGGCGATTTATAACTGGCAAGCCGGTGAGCACATCTCAGAGGGCAACCAAGCCCTGCTCTACGAACTGGCCGCAGCGGCCGATCGTATCGTGGCCCATCCGCTAGCAGGACAAGTGAACGCCAAGCGGAAGCTCCCAGGCGGCAAATCTCTATTTGAAGCTGTTGCCGGAGGCATGTCGGGTGTAGAGGCAGCTGGGAAACTCATCGCTATGGCTCAAAAGGAAGGCGCACAACGTGCAGCAATGGACTCGAGACTGAAAACTCGAAATCGGGCCGCCGTAGATCTCGCGTCGATCGGCTCACCCCATTTGCAAGACAGAGCATGAGGTAGCAGTTGATGGTGAGCTGGAGTCGATCAACACCGTGGCGACAAGGTTATATTGTCGATAGCGAAACACTCGCCCAGCTCGGCATCACCATCGACGGCGATGACCAGGAAAAAATCATCGCAGCCGTCGCCACGCATGATTGCGACCTTGCGCAGCTAGCATACGGCGAACCGGAGGTGGAGCTCATTTTAGGGAAGGTCCTGACGGACAAACTTGATGGGAACTATACGCACTGCAAAACCGCGAGGCGCCTACATATCGAACTGACTGGCACGGACGAGCACTTACTTTGCGAATTCGATGCAAGCAAGCGGGTTAGGGTTCAGAAGGAGCATAAGGATCCGTCCAAGGCATTTGTGTCCTACGAGCCGACTCGGGCTGCCTTGATGAACGGCCAGGAACGAAGCATCTTCCAGCGCTGGCTAGCAGCAAGATATCGCCGATCATCGTTCCCGGACGAGTTTGACCGCAGGCTGCGAGATACAAAGGTTGCCGATCGACTTGCCAGGCTTTTTAAAGAGTCCGGGAACCACATTCCAGCAGTGTTCTTTGACGTTGATCAGGGGACGGAGAGAACCCGAGAAGGATCGGACGATCTTTACGAGCTCGCGATCTTGGTTCTCTACAAAACCGACGAAGATCCTGAGACTGCGGAAGAAGCAGCCTTGGCTGCAGCAAAGGCCATCGACGAACTTTTTCTGAGCCGCTGCAGAACAGGCGCGAATCAGGCTTGGGAATGGATCGAGCTGACAGAAATCAACGTGATATCCGATGAGGCGCTGACCTATGGTCAGTCGCTAAACCTGATCAGATGGCAGGCTGACTATGTGAGCTTGCGAAGCGACCCAGCGCAGCCAATTTTTGACGTCTGAGTGAAAAAATCTCAACTTCTGAGCCAACGGCCTGAAAACGAAGGGAAAATTAGAGGAGAAGGGTTGACGGCAAGATGATATGACAGGATAATTATAATTGCCGATAGCTTTTTTATCGACAAAAAAGCCCACCAATGTTTGCAGCATTGGCAGGCGATTTGAACCGTGCAATGGATGTTTTTGCAGAACTCCAAAGCACAATTAGAAAACAAACCCGGAGGTCAGGTTTCCATACTCGGGAAGAGATTCTACGTACATATCGATCTCTTTACAACACCTGCTTGACTAGCGGCATTTGCAGTGTCGCAAGTACTTCCGGGTTCTCTTGGAGAATCCGTATGACTTTGATTTGCAGACCCTTCATTACCCTCCGCAACGGCAAACGCCTTTTCGCACACGAGGTTGGTAAAACCGCGTTCTGCTTTGAGGTAGATGAAGTTCGGAAGGCGAAGCAACCAGAAGGAGCCGGTGAGCAAGGTACGCTCGACCTGACGGACGACAGCGCACCATCCAAGCCTCACTGATGTAGATAGAAAGCCCGGTAAGCTCAATCGCTTGCCGGGCTTTTTTGCTAAAATTTCTTTAGCACTGTTTTCAGCTTCCGGCCATTTTCCGCCATGGCCGCTTCCCACGCATTTATAGCAGTCAGCTCAAATTGAAAGAGTATCGAGCTTTGCCTTTTACACGAGGTCATGTGCTGTCGCTTACCCTAAGCGGTAGGGTCGTGCCCTCCATCATCCGACTATGAGGGTCTGCGATATCGAAACCTCGAGGCAGTGTAATTCCCTAAGTTCTTGTTTTAGCTTTCCTTGACTCGTTAATCATCAGAGGGGGCGCCTGAGGATAGTTTTAGAGATAGAAGTACGCGCCTATAGAAGTAAAATACTTAAAAATCAATTAGTTGTGAGAATTTTCGACTCCTGGTGCCGGCACCATATAAGACGAAGCCCTCACAGCAATGTGAGGGCTTTGTTGTTTCTGGCGTAAGCATCAGCTCCCTCGGTTCACCCACAGCTGTTCACATCGACTGTGATGTCGTTCGTCTCTGCGCTCATTTGCGCCCCCTCCCTCAGCTGAGGCCTCATCCCCTATCAATAGCTTTTGGTCCAGCTGAAAAACGACTTTGCCCTACCGAATGATTGATGGAGAATGCGCCACGGCAAGGAAACGCTGCACCTGAGCGGCCCGTCACGCACACATTTCATCATTCAATTACCAACGGAGCGGTGCGTGATTAATCGCGACAATTCATTCGACTTGATCAGGCACCTAGCGGCGCTGGCAGTTCTTGTAAGCCACCACTACGTACTTTCCGGCCAGCAAGAACCCATGTTGCAGGGCTACAACTCGTTAGGGGCGATTGCCGTATTGGCATTCTTCGCCATATCCGGCTTCCTCATCACTCAAAGCTTTCTAAATACTCGCAGCTTCTACCACTACATGGAGAAGCGAATCGCGCGAATTTTTCCTGCCTTGATCGGCTGCGCATTTGTGATGGTGTACCTCTGCGGGCCTGCATTCAGCAAAAACGGTTTGGGCTATGCATTCAGCCTGGAGTCGTTGACAGACTTCTTGAAAGTGTCGGCGTTTGGCCGCGCAGACATAGGCGACATCACCCGCACCTTCATATTTAAAGATTCGTTCAACGGAAGCTTGTGGTCGCTGAAAATTGAGTTTGGTTGCTACGTGCTGCTCGCGTTGGCGCTGCTGGTAATGCGCAGGGCAGCCGTACCGCAGATCATCGCACTCGCCTTTTGCATAACCACCTACCTATGCAGCACGTCAGCGCACCCGATGGCGCCGAAGCTACTGGTGTACTCAACCGTCGGGATTGCATTCTTCGTAGGGTCTTCGCTGTATTTCTATCGAGCTGCATTCAGCAGCGTGAAAGCGAAACTATTGATCGGCATTCTGTCGGCGGCACTTGTTCTGGTCTCCCTGAACACACCGTTGGTTATGGTGTTTGCAAGCATCGGAGTGAGTCTTCTGGTGCTGTCACTTGGGAGTTTGTGCAAAGATCGAATCATTAAATCTCGATTCGATATTTCGTATGGGATGTATCTCTACGCCTTCCCCGTGCAGCAACTCATGATCAATACGACGGCGCTGAGTTTCTACGCTTCCATGCTGGCAACCGTGGCAGTTGTCATCGTGCTGGCCAGCCTGTCGTGGCTGTTTATCGAGAAGCCTGCGCTGAACTATGTGCATCGAAAATCCCGACACCAGGAAAGCGCTGCCACAATGGCATAGAGCAGTTTCACGTTGTGATGGTTTGAACTTCGCGGCCTGTTGCCTGGGGATTTCTGGCTTTCGACACGACTGACGCTCGGCTGCGAACTCAACGACCACGCTTGAGAATCCGATTTTGAGGCAGGCGCCAAAAGCGCCACGCCGTCGTTAAATCAACGAACGTGATAGCTCTCACTCGATAGGGGCGTCTCACCAATAACTGCACTTCAGGCGTCACCTCTTGGTGATGGTAAAAGCGGTGAAGGTGGGAGTCGCCCTGCAATGCTGGGCAATAGGATGTGAATGTGGGGGCCGGGGTGGCGCTATCGCGGGCAAGCCCGGCTCCCACGGGGATCGACGTGGGGCTTTTTTTCAGTGCCCCGCGCTTTGGCCGCCGTCCACGTGCAGGATCTCCCCGGTGACGAACCCGGCGTTCTCCAGGTAGATGATTGCCTGGGCAATATCACTCGCTTCGCCCATGTGCCCGACCGGATGCAGGTTGCCCAATGCCGCGTGGGTTTCTTCACCGTGCATCGGCGTCTTGATGATCCCGGGGCTCACCGCGTTCACGCGAATGCCGCGTTTGGCGTATTCGATTGCCAGGGATTTGGTCGCTGCGCTCAAGCCGCCTTTGGTCAGAGAGGCCAGCACCGACGGCACACCGTCAATGGCGTGGTCAACCAGGCTGGTGGTGATGTTGACGATGTGCCCGGCGCCCTGTTTGAGCATTTCGGTGATCGCCAGCTGGGTGATGTAGAAGAACCCGTTGAGGTTCACGCCCAGCACATTCTTGTAGTCTTCGTGGGTGTAGCGGGTGAAGGGTTTGGCGACGAAGATACCGGCGTTGTTGACCAGGCTGTCGATGCGGCCAAAGTGCGCCACGCCTTCGCGGATTACGCGCTCGGCGGTGGCCGGGTCGGCGATATCGCCGGCCACGGTAAGAATCTCCGGATCCGTCGACGGCGTGATCGACCGCGAAGTGGCAACCACACGGTAACCCAGCTGGCGGTAAGCCTCGACCGCAGCAGCGCCAAGGCCCTGGGATGCGCCGGTAATCACAACGACTTTTTTCGAATTGCTCATGATGAAACCTCTGTATGGAAAGTGAGATGGTTCAAGCAGCCACGGCGGACATTTCCCGCAGCATCTGTTCGTAATAACTGACTGATTGCGACCCGCAGACCAGCTGACGACCATTGAGGACCATGGCCGGCACGGCGTTGATGCCGCGCTCGCGGTAGAACGCTTCAAGCTCGCGCACTTCATTGGCGTAGTCGGCAGACGCCAGCACCCTTCGTGCGTCATCAATGTCCAGCCCGGCCTCGGCGGCTAAACGTGCGAGGGTTTCGTGATCGCTGAGGTTCTGACCGTCGGTGAAAAAACCGCGCAACAGCATCTTTTTCAACACGATCTGCCGCCCTAGCGGCAACGCCCACAGCAGCAGCCGATGCGCATCGAAGGTGTTGTAGAAGTGGCTGCGTTTTTCCAGGTCGAAGGTGAAACCGATGGCATCGCCGCGCTCCATCAACATCCTTTTGCCGCTGGCGACGTCTTCAGCGCTGCGCCCGTATTTGCGCATCATGTGGGCGACGGCGTTTTCGCCCTCGGCCGGCATGTCAGGGTTGAGTTCGAAGGGTTTAAAGGTCAGTTCAACCTTAACTTCGCCCGCCAGGTTGGCGATGGCTTGCTCCAACGCAGTAGCGCCCAGGGCGCACCACGGGCAGACCACATCGGAGATGAAGTCGATGGTGACGGGCGTGCTCATGACGGATTTTCCGCGAGCTGTTTACGGTATTGAGTGGTGGTGACGCCGGCGTAGCCCCAGTTATCGGTATCGACTTCTTCGATGACGATGTGGGTCAAGTCGGGTCGTTTGTTGAGCACGCGTTCGAGGGTTTCGGTGAATTCGGCAATGACCTGGGCTTTTTGCTCCGGGGTAACGCCGTCACGGGTAACGCGCAGGCTGACAAAGGGCATGGCAGTGGCTCCAGTGGCCGGCCATCGGGGTGATGGGCGGGCAGGGCTAATTTAGGCGTGCGCCTGGTGGGGATAAAGATGGGCTGGAGTACTTCATTAGTGACGCGGTGTAACGGATGTATTAGGTAATACCTTCAAGTATCGCGCCTGGCGTTTTTTTCGGTATAACCGACAGCTCTGCGCTGGGACCGGACTTCCATGAACGCCCTGAAACTGATCTGTCTGCTCGTCATTTTCCCGCTATTGCTCGCCGCCCTCGGTGTCTGGGAGCGCGAACGTGCTGCCGAGGCATCCACCAGCATCATCGTCTACAGCGCCAAGGTGAACGCCGCTAAACAGCAGTTGCAGGCGCTGGCAGCGCAAGATCCAGCGGCGCTGGTCGACCTGGGCAAAGAGAAAATCAGCGTGCAACTGGCGCTCTCGCGCCTGGATAACGTTGAAGCCGAGCTGCCGACTGCTCATCGCCTAAACCGCGCCCTGCGCGAGCTGGCACCGTGGGTGGTCGGCCTGGGGTTGCTCGCGGCATGCATCGGCCTGGCCGCGCTGGCCGGCACTCAGTGGGCAGGTCAACGCGCGCAGCAGTCGCGGGAGAAATTGCTGCAGGTGTTCTCCCTGGGCAGCCGGCTGTTGCCTTTTGGGCTGGTGAGCCACGTGGTGGCAATGGCCGCGACGTTGGCGTTGGTGCTGATTTATGAAGGCCTGGCGATGTGGCATGTGGGCCGCCTGGGCAGCGGCGAAGTGAAGTTGATGGCGACACTGGGCGTGTTGGCCGCTTTCAGTGTGTATTCAATCTGGTCGCTGCTTAAACAACTGCGCTACATGCTGGGGATGTTCAAGCCCGAACCTCTGCAGATGTTCGGGCAGGCCGTTACACCCCAGCAGGCACCCGAGTTATGGCGCCATGTGCGCGAACTGGCCGGCCAACTGGGTGCATTGGCGCCGGATCATATTGTGGTGAGCCTGGCCCAGGGCTTTTACGTGACCTCCAGCGAAGCCAGTGTAATGCCCGCCGAAACGCGATTGCGCGGGCGCACCTTGCATGTGCCGCTGCTGCACCTGGGCCTGCTGAGCCGTGAAGAAATCGGCGCGGTGATCGGCCACGAACTGGCGCACTTTGTGGGTGAAGACACCGAGTACAGCCTGCATTTTCTGCCGATCTACGACGGCGTCGACCGCAGCCTGCGGGCGCTGCTGGAAACCATGCAGGCCAGCGACCTGATCCAGGGTTGGCTCATGCGCCCTTCGTTCATGTTCGGCCTGTTTTTCATGCAGCGGTTCGATCACGCGGTAAATCACTGGAGCCGAGAACGCGAGTTGCTGGCAGATGCTGCCGGCGCCCGGTTAGTGGGGAATGCGGCGGCGGCCTCGGCGTTGTTGCGAATCTCGGTGCTGCATGCCCACATCGAGCAGGCGTTGCTGACGCTGTGTGACACGGCCACAGAGGATGACTTGCCGGGCGCGGTGCTGACCGCATTGCGCGACACACCCTTGCAGCTGCCGCCCGAAGCGCTGGACATTCACCAACCGCACCCGACCGACTCTCACCCATCAAATGGCGAACGCTTGCAAGCCTTACAAGTGCACGTGGAAGACGCCGTGCACAGCGCCACGCGCGCGGTGGATGTAGCTGCTGCGAATGCGCAAATCGATGCGTGTTTCAGTGCGCCGCTTAGCGTGCGAGTACAACTTTCGCACGACCTGAATGCGCTGGCAGAGACCGAAAACACTGCGCAAACCGAGCTGTTGGAAACCATGGTGACGTCCACTACAGGCGAATGCTCGCTGCATGAAGGCGGCCGGTGGCGCGGCACGCTGATGGCGGTGTTGGCAGTGCCGTTCGTGTTGCTGGGGTTGGCCATCATGAGTCGGCCCTGGCTTTCCCCGGAAAAATTCAAAGGCACCCCGCTATCGGCCGTGGGCGCCGGCGCGGCGATCGGTAGCATCGCGCTGATCTTTTTATGGATGGGCATCCGCCGCTTCAAGCGCGCACCGCGAACCGCGCTGCGCCTGACGCCGGAGCATTTTGTGTTCGCCAACCTGAAACACCCCTTGCCCATCGAACACATTGCCGATGTCAGGCTGCAGTTTGCCCACGGAGTCTGGGTCACGGTAGAACTGACGCCCGAAGCGCCATTACCCGAGCGATGTAAAACCGCATTCGGCGTACCCGGAGCGCGGGTCAACAAGAAGAAACGCCAAGTGCTACTGCAGATGGCCCAACTGTGCATCGATAACCAGAAAATCGAGCCTTACGAAGGGTTGACGATGATGCTCAACTACCTGAATGCCTCGCTCGCCCGCAAAATTTTGCAAAACCGCCAAGACTGAAGTGCAGGCATAAAAAAACCCCGAACCAGTCGGGGTTTTTGATCGCCTGAAATCAGGCGCGACGCCAAATCAATTAGAAAACGTTGATCGGGTAATCGGCGAACAGACGGATTTCGTTACCGCCTACGTTGTAGTTGCTGGCGTTGCTGGAGACGCGCAACCAGGACGCACGAGCGCGCAGGCTCAGGTCTTTGGCTGGGCCGCTCTGAACGATGTATTTGAACTGGTTGAAGATTTCACGCTCGGTGCCACTGCCGCGGTTGGAGCCGTCGTCAATGTTGGTGCCGCGCACGTAAGCAATGTTGTAGGTCAGGCCAGGCACGCCGAAGGCGCTGAAGTCCAGGCCGTAGCCTGCTTGCCAGGAGCGCTCGTCCTTACCGTTGAAGTCGGACCAGTAGGAGTTGGCCAGCAAGATGGTGTTGCCGCCATCGCCGATGCCGCCAGCGTTGCGGTAGCCGCCGTACAGATAACCGGTGTCGCCGGTGCTGCGCTGGTGAGCAACGGTGAAGCTGTGCGGGCCAACAGCCCAAGTAGCGCCCAGGCTCCAGATTTTGTTGTCGCGAGCGTCGGCGTCACCTTGGTTTTCAAGGGCGAAGCTCTTGTCCAGCTTGGTTTTGTAGCCGTTGAAGTCAAAGGTCAACGATTGCTTCTCTGGCAGGGCCAGTACGTAGTTGACGTTGACGTATTGCTTCTTCAGCACGTCTTGCATGTCGGAGGCGTACAGCGCGGCCGACAGGCTTTCGGTGAATTTGTAGCTACCACCGATGTAATCAATGCTTTTCAGGCGACCGCTGTCGGTGCCTTCGGCGCTCTTGCGCGCTTCCTTGGTGAAGTGACCAGCGTCCAGTTGCAGGCCGGCGATCTCTTTGGAAACGATCGAGGTACCTGTGTAGGTTTCCGACAACAGGCGGGAGTTGTCGTACTGCAGAACAGGGACTGCCGGGAACTGATCACCGTACTTCAGCACAGTGTTGGAAACCCGGAATTTGACGGCTGCGCCGCCCTTGGCCAGATCGTCGGCAGGTGCGCCGTTACGTGTCGTGCCATCCGCGCGCGTGGTGGCTGCGCCTTCTTTAAAGAAGTCGATACCGCCCGCGCCTGCGCGGCCTCGGCCACCATCCAGGCGAATGGCGTATTGGCCGATCACGTCAACACCCACACCGACGGTGCCTTGGGTGAAGCCGGATTCAAATTTACCGATGAAGCCCTGGCCCCACTCGGCTTTGTCTTGCTTGCCGTTTTTGTAGTCACGGCTGATGTAGGCGTTACGTGCTGCGATGTTCAGGTGGCTGTCGTCAACAAAACCCTTGGATTGCTCCTGGTCGTTTGCCATTGCCTGAGTAGCGCTCAAAATCCCCAGAGCGATCAGACCCATCCGTTGCTTCAACATTTCTTATATTCCTTATTACTGGTTGAGTACGCGCTGTGACACCAGGCTCCGTGTCGCTTTTCTGGTGTCGACTTTTTCCGGAAAAAACAAAGCCCGCGGACGACTGAACTGCCGCGGGCCTTTTTTTATTGGATAAGTCATGGCGGTTAGCCACAGGCGTTGGGCGCAATCCTATGCGCGCGTTGAACTATGTGTCAATTTCGTGAATCGTCTGTATTTAGGCGAAATAATTCTAAGCAACGGCCTACAGCGCTTGTGTGAAAGCCAGAAAATCGCTTAAAGCCGCTAAAAAAACACATCAAGTAACACTTTCCAAAGCCTACATTTTTGGGAATGCATAACGTGCGCAAATGCAAAGCATTACCATTAACGCGTACATTCCTTCCCGAACTTTTTTGGATAGATTCCTCCATGCCAGTCTCTCGCCTGACGCCCGTTACCCTTGGGCTTTCTGCTCTGCTGTCTGCTGGTTTTGCCTGCGCCACCACGATTTTGCCGCAAACCTCGATCAGCACCGAAGTTGACGAAGACGACCCACGCGTCAAAGAGACCCACACCGCCACCCGCACTGCCACGTCAGTGCGTTATGTGCCGCAGGCCATCGATTCGGTAAAAACCGAAACCCTGCGCGCCTACGGCACCAACGATCTGGGCCAGGCGTTAAGCGGCATTCCCAACGTAAGCAGCGGCGCCGACACGCGCTTCGACAGCCTGCGCATTCGTGGTTTCGACGCAAGCAACGACTTCTACCTGGACGGCATTCGCGACGACAGCCAATACGTGCGCGACCTGCATAACATCGAACGCATTGAGGTGCTCAAAGGCCCGGCAGCCGTGCTGTACGGGCGCGGCGGTCAGGGCGGGATCGTCAACCGCGTGAGCAAATTGCCCACCGCGGGTCACCCCTCCAGCATCGAAGCCCAGGGCGGCAGCCATGATTTGCGCAGCCTGTATGCCGACCTCAGCACCGACCCCACAGACGACATCAGCCTGCGTCTGAACATGGGCAACCAGGACAACAACAGTTTTCGCGATGGCGTCAGTGGCAATCGCCAGCTGTTTGCGCCATCGATTAGCTGGCAACTGACGCCCGACCTCAATTGGTTGGTGCAATACGAATACAGCCGCTACAACCGCACGCCGGACCGCGGTATTCCCGGAGTCAACGGGCGCCCGGCAGACGTGAGCCGCAGCGCCACCTATTTTGATAGCCGCGATTACATCGACGACAAGTCTCAGTCGCTGCGCTCCAGGCTCGCTTATGAACTCAACGCCAACTGGCAACTGCGCCACACCTTGGGCGTGTTCAAGCTCGACAGCGATTTCGACAACACCTACCAGACCGGCTACGACCCGAAAACCAACAAGGTCACGCGCCAGCGCTGGCAGCAGGATTTGACCACCCGCAATGTATTCAACAACCTCGAGCTGGAAGGCGCTTTCGACACCTTCGGCCTGGAGCACCGCCTGCTCACCGGCCTGGAGCTGGGCAGCCAGCGCCGCGACCCGAAACTGTATACCGCCACCGCCGTCAATCGTGGCGGCCAAGCCGTGCCGAGCCTGGATCTCAACCAGCCCAACCGCCACCTGAGCCACAACGGGCCGATGAGTCTTTCAAGTTACAACCACACCGAAGTCGAAAGTCGCGCCGTGTACGTGCAGGACCAACTGCGCCTCAACGATCAATGGCAACTGCTGGCTGGCCTGCGCTATGACCATTTCGAAGTGGACACCACCAGCAAGGTGCTCAACACCCGGCAAGCTGTCGATAGCCGCAGCACCAGCCCGCGCGTCGGCCTGGTATGGACGCCGCTGGAACATCACTCGTTTTATGCCTCGTGGAGCAAAACCTTCTCCCCCGCGGGCGGTGGCCTGATCGGTATCACGCCCAATGCCGCTGGCAGCGTCAACGACCTGAGCCCTGAACTGACCAAACAGAAGGAAATCGGCGTGAAGAGTGATTGGCTCGATGACCGCCTGAGCACCACCCTCGCCGTGTACGAGCTTGAGCTTTATAACCGCCGCACCAGCGACCCGCTCGACCGCACCATCACCCTGCTCACAGGCATGCAACGCTCGCGCGGCGTGGAACTGACGGCCACCGGCAAGCTCGTCGGCAATTGGTATGTGCGTGGTGGCATCGGCCTGCAGGATGCCAAGGTCGAGAAGGACAATAATGGCTTTGAAGGCAAGCGCATCAGCGATGTGGCCAAGCGCAATGGCAGCTTGTTTATCACCTGGAAACCCGAGATGGGCTGGTACGCCGAAACCGGTCTGACCCTGGTGGGTGACCGTTACGCCGACAACCTCAACACCGTGGCGCTACCAGGTTATGGGCGATGGGACGCGTTGGCCGGGTTCCGCCAGAAGGAATGGGACGTACGCGCGGCGCTGAACAATATTGCCGATAAAAACTATTACGCTTCGGCCACCAGTGCGGCGCAGATCCAGCCGGGCGAGCCACGTAGCCTGGTTGTAACGGGCACCTACAGTTTCTAAAACCTCACACCCTGATGTGCGAGCGGGCTTGGCTGCGATGCCATCGCAGGCAAGCCCGCTGCCATCACTGATCTCAGTGCTGGTCAGTTTTTCAACAATTCACACAACGCGCGCACTTCATCCTCACTGAACAGCCCCGCCGGGTAACGTTCACTCATCACGCGGCGCAGGTCAGCTTGCCTGACCCGTCGCGAGCCGTTTGCCTTCAACCAGAGCGCCAACGCACGGATCGCATCACCGTTGACCCGCGTGGGGTGGAACGGGCGCGTGTAGATCAGGTTGATATCGGCATTCATTTCAGCGCTCTCTCCTACTGCGTGAGCGGCTAACTTACTCAAGGTTTGTGACAGAACTGCGCAGTCATCGCCTTGAGTCACTGTGACGACATCGATACAAGAGCTATGCCAATGTCCCGTATATACAGGCATTCGGACACAAAAAAGCCCGCGGCCGTGCAGGGCCGCGGGCTTGCTATTAGCGCTACGAACGGGTAGCGCCGGGCTGTTGCTCAGACGCTGTTACAACTGCACTCAGTTTTTGTGCGGCGCCGGTTGTTGTTGGGTCAGGCAATGGATATTGCCGCCACCCAGTAACAGTTCGCGCCCCGGCACCATCACCACTTCGTGCTGCGGGAACAGGCTCTGCAGAATCCCCTTGGCCTGACTGTCCAACGGGTCGTCGAAGCTTGGCGCGATGATGCCGCCGTTGACGATCAGGAAGTTCACGTAGGAACCGGCCAACCGCACGCTTGGGTTACGTTCCTGGCTACCGTCCACCGGGTCGACGCCCGCGCACTCTTCTTCGGTGGCATACAGCGGCCCCGGGATCGGCATTTTGTGCACTATGAATGCGCGCCCCTGGGCGTCGGTGCTGCTTTGCAGCACGTCCATGGCAGCGTGGCAACGCGCGTAGTTCGGGTCTTGCGGGTCGTCGGTCCACGCCAGCAGCACTTCGCCTGGGCGCACATAGCAGCAGAAGTTATCCACATGACCATCGGTTTCGTCATTGAACAGCCCGTCCGGCAACCAGATGATCTTATCCACAGCCAGATTGGCGCTGAGCACCGCTTCGATGGCCGCGCGATCCAGGTGCGGATTGCGGTTGCGGTTTAACAGGCATTCTTCGGTGGTGATCAACGTGCCTTCGCCGTCCACATGGATCGAGCCACCTTCCAGCACGAAGCCTTCGGTGCGGTAGCGCGGCGCACGTTCGATCTCGAGAACCTTGCCGCCTACCTGCGAATCGCGGTTCCACGGCGCGTACAGGCCGCCATCGAAACCGCCCCAAGCATTGAAATCCCAGTTCACGCCGCGCACTTCGCCGCTGTTGTTGATCACGAAGGTTGGGCCGGTGTCGCGCACCCAAGCGTCATCGCTGGACATTTCCACCACGCGGATGTTCGGCACGTCCAACCGCGCGCGCGCGTTTTCGTATTGCCCGGCCGAGACGCCCACCGTCACCGGCTCAAAGCGTGCGATGGCCTTGGCCACCGCCACGTGCGCAGCCTGCGCGGGCTTACCCCCCAGGCGCCAGTTGTCCGGCCGCTCAGGCCAGATCATCCAGGTTTGAGTCTGTGGTGCCCATTCGGCGGGCATGTAGAAGCCATCGGCGCGAGGTGTGCTGTGCAGGGTGGTCATGGCGTTCAGGGCTCCGAATGGGGTGAAAGACCGACTTTATAACGGATAAAAATCGGCTTTAAAAGGTAAAAAAGATGACAATCACAAAACATCACAGCAAATAACCGATAACAATCGACTATTACAACTGCTCATCCAGCACCTTCGACAACATGTCGACGAAGAAGTCCACGCTGCGTTTGGACGTGACCATCGGCGGCTTGATCTTGAGGATATTGAGGTGGTCACCCGTAGGCTGCATGAAAATACCCAGTTCCCGTAACCGGTCACACAGTAACGCCGTTTCTTCGGTGGCCGGTTCAAGCGTATGGCGATCACGCACCAACTCCAGCCCCAGATAGAAGCCGGAGCCATGAACAGCGCCGACCAGTGGGTGACGATCGATCAACTGCTCCAAGCGCGCCTTGAAATGCCCGCCCACCACCTGGGCGTTTTCCCACAGCTTTTCTTCCTGCATCACGTCCAGCACGGCCATGCCGATCTGACAGCTGACCGGGCTGCCCCCCGACGACGAGAAGAAATACCCTTCGGCCTCCAACGCCTCGGCGATTTCGCGCCGGGTGATCACCGCGCCCAACGGCTGGCCGTTCCCCATGCCCTTGGCCATGGTGATGATGTCCGGCACCACGCCCTGCTCTTCAAAGCCCCAGAAAAAGTGGCCCATGCGCCCATACCCCACCTGCACCTCATCGGCGATGCACACGCCGCCCTGGGCGCGCACCCGCGCGTACACCTGCTGCAAATAACCCGGCGGCAGTGAAATGCCCCCCGCATTGCCGTAGACCGGCTCGCATATGAACCCTGCCAACTGGCGGTTACTCGCGGCGATTTTCGCCAGGTTGTGGTCCACGCTTCGCACGTAATCCGGCGCACTGTCCTGCCCACGGAACTCGCCGCGGTAGGTGTTCGGCGCGGTCACCGGGTGCACCCAGTCCGGGCGGCTGCTCAATGCCTGCGGGTTGTCGGCAATCGAGGTCGACACCGCATCCGCCGCCACCGACCAGCCGTGGTACGCCTCCAGCACGCTGAGCATGTCGCGCCCGCCGCTGTAGGCCCAGGCCAGGCGGATCGCCAGGTCATTGGCCTCGGTGCCGCTGTTGACCAGAAACACCCGGTCCATGCCCTCTGGCGCCAATGCCAGCAAACGCTCGGAAAACTCGGCAATCGCCGCATAGTGAAAGCGCGAGTTGGTGTTGAGCAGCGACCATTGCCGCGCCGCCACCGCCGCCATGCGCGGGTGGCCATGGCCCAGCACAGCGACATTGTTGAGCATGTCCAGGTAGGAACG
The DNA here is from genome assembly GCF_059862645.1 of Pseudomonas sp. MF08831. Taxonomy (NCBI): domain Bacteria; kingdom Pseudomonadati; phylum Pseudomonadota; class Gammaproteobacteria; order Pseudomonadales; family Pseudomonadaceae; genus Pseudomonas; species Pseudomonas sp. MF08831. The sequence continues at coordinate 456,999 of NZ_JCBCUX010000002.1, forward strand.
GCCCTGCATGTCGATCAGGTGGTTGCGCCAGCCACGCTCGATGCGCGGTGGGTCGACGTAATAGTGCTTCTGCGAGCGAGCGAAACTGGCATCCCGACGCGCCAGCAGAGCTTCGGCGTCCAGCTCCGGCTCGGCATCACAGGCCAGCCCCAGCAACGCAGCCGGCGACGGGCAGAGGGCTTGCCACGCCGGCGCCCTGGACGGCGTGCAGAACAACGGCGGTTCGAGCTCGGCACGGCATAACTGTACGGTGAGCGGGGCGTGCACCTCACCGAGCAGTTGCCCCTTCACCACCACCGAACCCGGTTTCAACGCGGTTTTCGCGCCGCCTATGCGCAGGCTCAGTTGAGCGTCATGCAAGCACAGCAGACCGTCGTCGCCTTGGCGCAACGTACCGCCAAAGGGCGCTTCCAATACGGTGCCATGAGGCAGATGCAACTCCACGTGAAGCGGGAAAGTCTGCGGCTCGACGGCACTGTCGGCACGCGTTCGCGACAACCGATATTGCCCATACCGACTGGCCGCCAGCCCATGCAGGGTCGCCGCTTCATCCAATAACCGGTGGTCTATGCCGGGCAACTCCCAATTGCCGGCCTCGAAATGCGGGCTGAGTACACCCAGGTCGATCAGCGCAAACTCACGCCCTACCAGGCCCGGCAGCAACGGTGCAAAGTCTTGGCCGGCCATCGGCGGCAACGCTTGTGCGACACAGCTCAGGATCGCCGCCTCCATCAGCGCAAACGGCACCGAGGTCGCCACATGAAAAATTTCCCACTCGTGCTCGGCATTTTTCAGCAGGTAAGTATTGTCAGGATCAAGGCGTTGCTGCTGTTCGCTGCTGAGCACCAGCACCGCCGCGCGCGCCACAATCAGCGGCCACAACGCCTGTAACTCCTCGCGTAGCAATGGCGTCACCGCGTGGCAGGCCTGGACCGCCGGCAGGATGGCAAATGGGTCTCCATCGGCATGGTGCAACAGCGCCGCGCAAGTCACCGACAGGTCGGCAATGCGCCAGGTGTGCACCAGGTCGCCGAAATCAATCACGCCCTGGACCTGCCAATGCCGCTGGGCGTCGCGCTGCCAAACGACGTTGTCATCGGTGATGTCCAGGTGCACGGCTTGCCACGGCAGGTGATCGGCCAAAGGCTGAAGGCGCGTGTGTGCGTGGTTGGCCGCGCGCTCGATGGCGTCGCGGTGCGGCAGGTTATTCAGGTTGGCCAGCAGGTGCGTGATCAGTGCATGGGCGTGGCGCGGGTCCCACTGCAACGTGCGGTCCAGGCCCGGGTGCTCGAAATGCTCAAGTGCGCGGCTGACCTGTCCACACAGCTCACCAAAGCCTGCGATCACGTCACGGCCCAGGTGCGGCAGATGCGTCAGGGGCTGGCCGTCGATATAGTCCAGCAGCCGCAGGTGCACGGTTTGCCCGCCCACCGTGACGCTCAGCACGTCTTCCCCGGTCAGTGCGCGGTTCACCTTGGGCACGCGCACGTGCGCTTGCAGGTCATTGAGGGCGGCGTGCTGGGCCTGCAGTTCAATGGTGGCGTAGTCGCCCCGGCAGATCTTCAGAACGAAGCGGCCACGCTCGCTGTCAACTCGGTAATTGAGGTCTTGTTGGCTGCCCAGCGACTGCAACGCGCCCGTCAAACCGTAATGTTGCTCGAGCAATTGCGCGGCTTGATCGGCGCTTATTTGTGGGCAAGGCAAACTGGCACGATGGATCAACGTGGCGAGCAACATGGTGGCGACCTCTGCTTTTTCAGGCGCTTATATCGCCATTGTTCGGGGCTGTTAATCAACCCCTCATGCATACCGGGCTTGTGCCGTCCCGATTCACAACTCAAGCTATGCCAACTTCGCCAAGTCTTCGTCTAAGGAAAAGGCCCTCGACATGCGTATTCTCATCACCGGCGGTGCCGGTTTTATCGGTTCCGCCCTGGTTCGTCACCTGATTCAAAACACCGAGCACGACGTGCTCAACCTGGACAAACTCACCTACGCCGGCAACCTGGAATCGCTGACCAGCATTGCGTCCAATAGCCGCTATGAGTTCGTGCAGGCCGATATCATCGACCAGGCTGCGGTCAGCGCCGTGATTGCGCGCTTTAAGCCTGAGGCAATCATGCACCTGGCAGCCGAGTCGCATGTCGACCGCTCCATTGATGGCCCGTCGGATTTCATCCAGACCAACATCGTCGGCACTTACAGCCTGCTGGAAGCCACTCGCGCTTACTGGCAAACGCTGGAAGAGCCGGCCAAGAGCGCGTTTCGCTTTCACCACATCTCCACCGATGAGGTTTATGGCGACCTGCACGGCGTGGACGACCTGTTCACTGAAACCACGCCTTACGCGCCAAGCTCGCCGTACTCGGCCAGCAAGGCGGCGTCCGACCACCTGGTCCGCGCGTGGCAGCGCACTTACGGCCTGCCGGTGCTGCTGACCAACTGCTCGAACAACTACGGGCCGTTCCACTTCCCCGAAAAACTGATCCCGCTGGTCATCCTCAACGCCCTCGCCGGCAAGCAACTGCCGGTCTACGGTGATGGCCTGCAAGTGCGCGATTGGCTGTTCGTCGAAGATCACGCTCGCGCGCTGTTGAAAGTGGTTACCGAAGGTGTGGTCGGCGAGACCTACAATATCGGCGGCCACAACGAACAGAAGAATATCGACGTGGTACGCGGCATTTGTGGCCTACTCGAAGAACTGGCACCCAATCGCCCGGCGGGCGTGGAAAAATTCACCGACCTGATCACTTTCGTCAAGGATCGCCCGGGCCACGATCAGCGCTACGCGATCGATGCCAGCAAGATCGAGCACGACCTGGGTTGGGTGCCCGAAGAAACCTTCGAAACCGGCCTGCGCAAAACGGTGCAGTGGTACCTCGATAACCTCGACTGGTGCCGCCGCGTTCAGGACGGCAGCTATCAGGGTGAGCGCCTGGGTAACACCGAGCCAAAAGACCTGATCGCATAACAACAGCATCACGCACCACAGCTAGGCATAATGCGCCTGTCCCCACAGGCGCATGATTCCCATGACTCCACCCCTTCCGCGAAGACCCCGCTGGCGCAGCCTCGCCCTGTTGGCGTTGTGCCTGGCACCGCTGCTGTGGCCGCTGGAACACCTGGCCGAGCGCTATTACCGCAGCGAACTGGCCGGTCAAAACCGCCAGACCCTTGACCTCTACGTCGCCAACCTGCTCGGCACCCTGCACCGCTATGAAGTGCTGCCCCAGATTCTGGGTGACTTGCCGGCCCTGCGCACCGCGCTGGATGCGCCCGATGTCAGCACCAACCTGGTCAACGCCAACCTGTTGCTCAAGAACGTCGCCGCCCAGGCCGGGGTGGAAGTGATGTACCTGATGGACACCACCGGCAAAACGCTCGCCGCCTCCAATTGGGACAAGCAGGACAGCTTTGTCGGGCGCAACTTCTCGTTTCGCCCCTATTTCAGCGAAGCCATGGCCGGGCGCCTGGGCCGGTTTTTCGGCCTGGGCACCACGTCGGCCAAACGCGGCTACTTCTTCGCCGCCGCCGTGCGCGATGGCGACACGATCATCGGTGTGCTGGTGGTCAAGGTTGACCTGGACCATACCGAAAGCCTGTGGGGCAAAACCCCGGAACAACTGCTGGTGACGGACCACAACGGCGTGGTGATCCTTACATCGCGCCCGCAATGGCGATTCCGTGCGACACGGCCGCTGACCGCCGAAGAGCGCCAAGCCATCATCGCGATCCAGCCCTACCCGACGCGCGACCCCCAGCCGCTGGCCTTGAGTACGACGGCATGGCTGCGCCAATCCTCAGCCATTGCCGAAACCGGCTGGACGGTGGAAATTCTGGCGCCGCGCTCGCTGATCAATCGCCCGGTGCGCACGGTGGTAGCGGTCGGCGGCGCCACGTTGCTGGTACTGATGCTGCTGCTGGGCTTGATGATGCAGCGCCGTCGCCATTATCTGGAACGAATCGCGTTTGAAGCCAAGGCGCGCCGCGAACTGGAAGCCCGCGTGATCGAGCGCACCAGCGACCTTGAAGGCCTCAACCGGCGCCTGAAACAGGAAGTGCTTGAGCGCGAACACGCCCAGCAGGAACTGGTTCGCGCCCAGGACGACCTGGTGCAAGCCGGCAAACTGTCAGCGTTGGGGACCATGTCGGCGAGCATCAGCCACGAACTCAATCAACCGCTCGCGGCGATTCGCAGCTACGCAGAAAACGCCGAGATCCTGCTCGACCACGAGCGCACCAATGACGCTCGCGGCAACCTCAAACTGATCAGCGAACTGACCGGGCGCATGGCCTCGATCATCGCGCATCTGCGCGCGTTCGCCCGTCGCGACCGCCACGCACCGGAAAGCGTGGCCCTGCAACCGGCGCTGGACGATGCACTGGCGTTGCTGGCCAAGCGGCGACGGTCGATGGAAGTGGAGCTGATCCGCGATTTGCCAGAAGCAACCCTGTGGGTACAGGCCGGCGAAACGCGTCTGCGCCAGGTACTCGGCAACTTGCTGGCCAACGCCCTCGATGCTCTCACCGAAAAAGGCCCGCCGCGCAAACTCTGGTTGAGTGCCCAAACCACCGAACAGGGCGTCAACCTGTACATTCGCGACAACGGTCCAGGCTTTTGCATGGAAGCCCTGGGCCGCGCCAGCGAGCCGTTCTACACCACCAAGACGCGCACCCAGGGCCTTGGGCTGGGGCTGGCAATTTGTGACACGTTGATGCGTGCCTTTGGTGGCGAATTGCTGTTTGCCAACCACAAGGAAGGCGGTGCGCTGTTAACCTTGAAATTGCGTGCCGGCTCGCCGGGCGTCAGTCTGCAACCGTCCGAGGACCGCAGTGTATGAGTATCGATAACCAGATTCAGGTGGTGTTGATCGACGACGATCCACACCTGCGTCAGGCCCTGTGCCAGACCCTGGACCTGGCCGGGCTGAACGTCCTGACCCTGGGCGAAGCCACCGGCCTCACTGCGCGCCTGTCGCGGGACTGGCCGGGCGTGGTGGTCAGCGACATCCGCATGCCCGGCATGGACGGCCTGGAGTTGCTCGCCGAACTGCACGGCCAGGACCCGGAATTGCCGGTGCTGTTGATCACTGGCCACGGCGACGTGCCGCTGGCGGTGCAAGCCATGCGAGCCGGCGCTTATGATTTCCTTGAAAAACCCTTCGCCAGCGATGCCCTGCTCGACAGCGTGCGTCGCGCCCTGGCCCTGCGCCGTCTGGTGCTGGACAACCGCAGCCTGCGCCTGGCCCTCAGTGACCGTCAGCAATTGAGCACGCGCCTGGTCGGGCATTCGCCGCAAATGCTGCGCCTGCGCGAGCAGATCGGCGCCCTGGCCGCGACCCGCGCCGACGTGCTGATCCTCGGCGAAACCGGCGCCGGCAAAGAGGTGGTGGCGCGCGCGCTGCACGACCTGTCCAGCCGACGCAGCGGGCCGTTTGTGGCGATCAACGCCGGCGCACTGGCCGAATCAGTGGTCGAGAGCGAGCTGTTCGGCCATGAGCCGGGAGCGTTTACCGGCGCGCAGAAACGCCGTATCGGCAAATTCGAGTTCGCCAATGGCGGCACGCTGTTTCTCGATGAAATCGAAAGCATGAGCCTGGACGTTCAGGTCAAGCTGTTGCGCCTGTTGCAGGAGCGCGTGGTGGAACGCCTGGGGGGCAATCAACTGATCCCGCTGGATATCCGCATCATCGCTGCCACCAAGGAAGACCTGCGCCAGGCTGCCGATCAGGGTCGCTTCCGCGCCGACTTGTATTACCGCCTCAATGTTGCACCGCTGCGCATTCCACCGTTGCGCGAGCGCGGCGAGGATGCCTTGATGCTGTTTCAACACTTCGCCGACGAGGCCAGCAGCCGTCACGGCCTGCCGCTTAACGAGCTGCAACCAGGCCAACGCGCGCTGCTGCTGCGTCATAGCTGGCCCGGCAATGTGCGCGAACTGCAGAACGCGGCAGAACGCTTTGCCCTGGGGCTCGAACTGGCACTGGACGCCACGGCGGACAACCCTGCCGCTGGCATCCTGACTTCTACGCCCGGCGGCCTGAGCGAACAGGTCGAGCAGTTCGAAAAAAGCCTGATCGCCGCCGAGCTGACCCGCCCCCACAGCTCGGTGCGCAGCCTCGCCGAAGCCTTGGGCATACCGCGCAAAACCCTGCACGACAAACTGCGCAAGCACGGCCTGAACTTCGCCGACAGCGCCAACCACAGCGCCGACGACGAATGACCCTGCCCACTCGCCAAGAGGCCGCCATGAGCCGCGACAGCCGTTACCTGGAATCCATCCTTCACCACGACATCCCGCTTACCCGGGAAATGGGCCTCAAGGTGCTTGACTGGCAACACGGCCAGTTGCAGCTGCACCTGCCCTTGCAAGCCAATATCAACCACAAGAGCACCATGTTTGGCGGCAGCCTGTATTGCGGCGCCGTGCTGGCGGGCTGGGGTTGGCTGCACCTGCAATTGCGCGAAGCAGGCATAGAAGACGGGCATATCGTGATTCAGGAAGGGCAGATCAGCTATCCGCTGCCAGTCACACGGGATGCGACGGTGGTGTGTCGAGCGCCGGAGGAGAAGGTGTGGAAGCGTTTTGTGGCGACGTATAACCGTTATGGTCGCGCGCGGCTGACGCTGGAGACGTGGATTGTGAATGAGGGGAGTGAGGAGCGCGCGGTGGCGTTTACTGGCCAGTACGTCTTGCACCGTTAACCGCCAAACCCCAAAAAAATATGAGCGCTGGATTGCCACGGTGTTTACACAACTTGCGAATGGTGACCCCATCCCCCGTGGCGAGCGGGCTTGCCCCGCGTTGGGCTGCGAAGCAGCCCTAAAACCTGAAACGGCGGTCGGTCAGCAGAGCGCGGTGTTCTTAGTGGGGCCGCTTCGCAGCGCAACGCGGGGCCAGCCCGCTCGCCACGAAAGCTCGTCTGTTACCTATTTTGCGTTTATCGGAAGGTCTGTTGAGGCGCCGCGATAGCGGCCTGACCGTCACAGCGTGAGTGGCTGCTCTACCGTAATCGCAGGCAAGCCAGCTCCCACATTGAATCTAGGCCAGGCTCAGGATCTCGCCAGGGTCAGCAAGCGCTCGCGCCATGCGGCCTTGGCCGGCAGCGCCAAAAAAAACGGGTTCAGCAGCGATTCCCGCGCCGGATAGCTGAACGGCTTACCACTCAACTCCAACACCTCGCCGCCCGCGCCTTCCAACACGCCTTGGGCCGCTGCGGTGTCCCACTGCGACGTCGGCGCCAAACGTGGATAGCAATCGGCACTGCCTTCGGCTAACAGACAGAATTTCAGCGAGCTGCCGATATTCGCCAGCTTCAACGCTCCCAGGCCTTCGCTCAAGCCGTGTAGCAGGCGCTCCTGTTCAGGGCTGCTGTGGCGACGGCTGGCAACCACGGTGAAGGCTTCACCCGCTGCCGGCGCCTGGCGTACCTGAATCTGCTTGGGTGCCTCGTTCACATCAGAGCGCCACGCCCCCAGCCCCGCGCCTCCGAAGTAGCAACGACCACTGGTCGGCATCGATACCACGCCAAACACCACGCGGCCTTGTTCGATCAAGGCGATATTGACGGTGAATTCTTCGCTGCCAGAGATAAATTCCTTGGTGCCATCCAGCGGGTCAACCAGCCACCAGCGCTGCCAGCCCGCACGCACACTCTGGTCGATATCCGCGTCTTCTTCGGACAACACCGGAATGCTCGGGTCGAGCGCGGTAAGGCCGGCGAGAATCAGATGGTGAGCGGCCAGGTCCGCTGCCGTCACCGGCGAGTCATCCGACTTGGAAGTAACCTCCACGTCGGCGCGCCAATACGGCAGGATCACTTCACCCGCCTGACGGGCCAGCTCAATCACAGGGGCAATAAACGGGTGACCTAAAAACAGTTCGCTCATGCGATAAACGCTCCACGCTGGGTCAACAGGTCTCGTACCAGATACAGCGCCGCCAGGGCGCGCCCCTCGCTGAACTGCTCGTTTTGCGCAAGCTGCGACAGCTCGCGCAGGTTAACCCGATCAACCCGCATCGGCTCAGGCTCATCGCCCTCCAGGCGCTCTTCGTACAGATCGGTGGCCAACACCACCTGAATTTTCTGGCTCATGTAGCCGGGCGACAACGACAGCTCGGTAATGTGCTCCAACTGACGCGCGCCATAACCGGCCTCTTCCTTGAGTTCACGGTTGGCCGCCGCCAGCACGTCTTCGCCGGGTTCGATCAGCCCCTTGGGCAACGACACCTCATATTCATCGGTGCCGCCGCAGTACTCCTCCACCAGCAACGCATGATCGTCGTCAATCATCGCCACGATCATCACCGCGCCGTAGCCGGCACCGCGGCCTACCAGGCGCTCGTAGGTCCGTTCAACGCCATTGGAAAAGCGCAATTGCACTTCCTCCACGCGGAACAAACGGCTACTGGCGACTATTTCGCGGGCGAGGACGGTGGGTTTCTGGCGCATAAGCGGCTCCTTGGCGTGATCGGGTTACTATACCGTGGCTTTTCCGATTGTCTGTGTCGGATATCTTTACTTACATGAGAACGCCCCATGCCCTCTTTGCCCTGGCACGCCATCGATACCGTCCTGCTGGACATGGACGGCACCTTGCTCGACCTGCATTTCGACAACCATTTCTGGATGGAGCACCTACCCCAACGCTACGCCGAGCTGCACGGCGTAAGCCGGGCCATGGCCGATAGGGAACTGCAGCCACTGTTCGAGCGTAACGCGGGACAGTTGCAATGGTATTGCCTGGACTTCTGGAGCACGGAACTGAATATTCCGGTGCGCGAACTCAAGCTGGAAACGGCCCACCTGATTGCCCTGCGCCCGGACGCGGATACCTTTCTGGCGGCGATCAAGCAGGCCGGCAAGCGCGTGATTCTGATCACCAACGCTCATCGTGACTCGCTGTCCTTGAAGTTGGAACGCATTGAACTGGCGCCGTATTTCGAGCGGTTGATCAGCTCCCATGACTATGGTTTTGCCAAGGAGAACCCGCAATTCTGGGATGCCCTGCAAGCGGACATCCAGTTCGACCCGGCGCGCAGCCTGTTTATTGATGACACCTTGCCGATCCTGCGCAGTGCCCGGGATTTTGGCGTGGGGCATCTGCTGGCAGTGAAAGAACCGGACAGCAAGAAGGGGCCAAAGGACACGGCAGAGTTTGCGGCGGTGGGGGATTACCGGGATCTGATCGCCGGGCTCTAATCAAAAGTGGGAGCGGGCTTGTGTGAGCGCCGGGCTTGCCCGCGATATAGGCACCTCGGTGTATCAATGACACCGAGGTGATGCTATCGCAGGCAAGCCAGCTCCCACACAAGCCGGCTCCCACCGTTGGGCCAGCGTATTACTCAGGAATGCGCAGTGTCTGCCCTGGGTAAATTTTGTCCACATCTTTGAGCAACGGCTTGTTGGCCTCAAAGATCTTTTGGTACTGGTTGGCGTTGCCGTACACCGCCAGGGAAATCGCGCTCAGCGTGTCGCCCTTTTTCACGACGACGAAACGGGCCGCTGTCACAGCCGGGCCGGTCACGGTGATCTGGTCTTCTACACTGCCAACACCTGCGATGTTGCCTGCAGCCAGGATGATTTTTTCTTTTTCTTCCTGAGAGGCAACTTCACCCTTCACGGTGACCTTGTCGCCATCAACGGTTGCGGTGATATTCGGGTTTCCGAGCCCGACATCGCTGATGTGCTTTTTCAACTCATCACTTGCGTTGGCGTTACCCGGCGTCAACAGGTCAATAAGTTTCTCGCCTGCTTCTTTAACAAAGCTAAAAATACTCATGGTGCGCTCTCCTTGGGTTTTTAAGTTCCAGATGCCAAAGACTAGACCAGTCCTGCTGCCTTGGGTTCCAGGCCGACCAAAGACCCAAACGCGCTAGAATCCCCCGCCATTGGAATAAGCCCGGAGCGAAGATGGACATCAAACAGCTGAAATTCCTCATCGCCCTCGACGAGACGCGCCACTTCGGTCAGGCGGCCGCGCGCTGCCATATCACCCAGCCGACCCTGTCGATGCGCTTGCGTAACCTGGAAGAAGAGCTGGACTTGCCGCTGGTCAATCGCGGCCAGCGCTTTGAAGGCTTTACCGCGCCGGGCGAGCGCGTGCTGGCGTGGGCGCGTGCTGGCGTGGGCGCGCACGGTGCTGGCGGCCTATGACGGCTTGCAGGCCGAAGCAGCGGCCTGTCGCGGCAATTTGGTCGGGACCTTGCGCCTGGGTGTGGTGCCGTTGTCGAGCTTCGATCCCTTGGCCTTGCAGCAACTGCATAAAGCGCATCCGAGCCTGCGCTTTGAACTGTCGGCATTGAGCTCCGAGCAAGTCCTCGAACAGCTGGCGAGCAACCGCCTGGACCTCGGCATGTCCTATCTGGAGCGCCTGGATAACGAGCGCTTCGACTCGCTGGCCTTGCGAAACCCGCATGGGTCTGCTCTACGACCAGCGTTTTTTCAGCTTCGGCGACAAGCCGTTGAGCTGGGAAGCGCTGATCGAACTGCCGCTGGGCATGCTCACCAGCGGCATGCATTTCCGTCAGTCCATCGACCACAATTTCCACAGCCGCGGGCTCAACCCGCAACCGCTGCTGCAAACCGATGCGGTGCATCAATTGTTACAAGCCGTGCACGGCGGCCTGTGCTGCGCGGTAATGCCATTGGACGGCGGCCTGGATGCACTGACTGAGCACCTGCGCCTGCAACCCATTGAAGACGCTCACACATTGGCTCGCCTTGGGCTGATCATGCGTCGCAGCGCACCGCGTTCGGCATTGGCGGAATCCTGTTTCACGCTGTTTCAAAAATCGCAACAAGAGCCTTGATCGACGCCATCTATCAATAGATCAGTACTGGCGATTAGACGCGACCCTTTGTCGCGCCTAGTCTAAACACTGATCAATCCGCCGGTGGTACTGCCACATGAACGCCAAGCGCCCGGTCTGCGCGGCGCCCGCCCTCGAAATACCCGCGCCCGCCTCCAGCCAGAGCTACCAGTTTTACAACCTCGAACACACAGAATTCGCCAGCACAGCGTTGGCGGAAGAAGTGGCGTTGGCGATTGCCTATAACGACATCAGCCAGGCGGTCATGTTGGTGACGCCAACGGACCTGGAAGATTTCATCGTCGGCTTCAGCATCGGCAGCGGCATTATCACCGACGTTAGCGACATATATGACTTGAAGTTCAGCGGTTCGGGCTCCGCCCAATACGCTCAGGTGCAAATTTCCAGCCGTGCATTCTGGAACCTCAAGCAGCAGCGCCGCCAATTGGCGGGCACCAGTGGCTGCGGTTTGTGCGGTGTCGAGGCGGTGGAGCAAGCCCTGCCAGACCTTAAAGTGCTGACCGGCGCGCCTTTGCCACCTGCCGAATGGCTCGACGGCCTGCGCCAGCGCATCAGCGCGTTCCAGCCGTTGGGCCAGTACAGCGGCGCAGTGCATGCGGCGGTGTTTATGAATAATCAGGGCGAATTGCTGATGGGCCGCGAAGACATCGGCCGGCATAACGCCCTGGATAAGTTGATCGGCGCCTTGATCCGCCAAAAGATTCCGACCGACGGCGGCCTGGCGATTGTCACCAGTCGCTGCAGCCTCGAATTAATCCAGAAAGTTCTGCGCGCGGGCATCCAGACCCTGGTCAGCCTGTCGTCGCCTACCGGCCTGGCCTTGCAATGGGCCCGCCGACACAACCTCAATCTCATCCACCTGCCGCAGAAAAGTGCGCCGCGGGTCTACAGCCCTGCGATGGAGAACCAGTCATGAGCCAGCACCACCAAGCCGACCAAACCCCGACTCCGCGCTACAAGCCCTACAAAGGCCCGGCTGGCGGCTGGGGCGCGCTGATCAGCGTGGCGCAGGCCTGGTTGACCAGCGACAACGCGCTGAAAAACCTGCGCATGATGCTCAAGACCAACCAGAACGGCGGCTTCGACTGCCCGGGCTGCGCCTGGGGCGATTCGCCGGAAAGCGGCATGGTCAAGTTCTGCGAAAACGGCGCCAAGGCGGTCAACTGGGAAGCCACCAAACGCCGCGTGGATGCCGCTTTTTTTGCCAAGCACAGCGTCACCGCACTGCTGGAGCAAAGCGACTATTGGCTCGAATACCAGGGCCGCCTGACCGAGCCAATGCGCTATGACGCCGAAACTGACCGCTACACGCCGATCAGCTGGGAAGCGGCGTTCGACCTGGTCGGCAAGCACCTCAACGCACTGCCAAGCCCGGACATGGCCGAGTTCTACACCTCGGGCCGCGCCAGCAACGAGGCGGCTTACCTGTATCAGTTGTTTGTGCGCGCCTACGGCACCAACAACTTCCCGGACTGCTCAAACATGTGCCACGAAGCCAGCGGCGTGGCCCTGGCGCAAAGCGTGGGGGTGGGCAAAGGCACCGTGACCTTTGACGATTTCGAACACGCCGATGCGATTTTCGTGTGGGGCCAGAACCCCGGCACCAATCACCCGCGTATGCTCGAACCGCTGCGTGAGGCAGTCAAACGCGGCGCCCAAGTGGTGTGCATCAACCCGCTGAAAGAGCGCGGCCTGGAACGTTTCCAGCACCCGCAACACCCGCTGGAAATGCTCACCAACGGCGACAAGCCGACCAACACCGCCTATTTCCGCCCGGCACTGGGCGGCGACATGGCCATCCTGCGCGGCATGGCCAAGTTCCTGCTGCTGTGGGAACGCCAGGCCCAGGCCGAAGGCAAAGAAGCCGTGTTCGATCACGACTTCCTCAACGAACACACCACCAACGTGCTGGAGTACCTGGGCCAGATCGACGACACCTCGTGGGATGAGATCGTCGAGCAGTCCGGCCTGACCCTGGTGGAGATCGAGCAAGCGGCGCGCATGTACGCCAAAGGCAAGAACGTGATCATGTGCTGGGCGATGGGCATCACCCAGCACCGCCACTCGGTGCCGACCATCCAGGAAATCGCCAACCTGATGCTGCTGCGCGGCAACATCGGCCGCCCAGGCGCCGGCTTGTGCCCGGTGCGCGGCCACAGCAACGTGCAGGGCGACCGCACCATGGGCATCAACGAGCGCCCACCGGTGGCATTCCTCGATTCCCTGGAACGACGCTTCCAGTTCCAGGTGCCGCGCCACAGTGGCCATAACGTCGTGGAAGCCATCCACGCGATGCTCGAAGGCCGCTCCAAAGTGTTTATCGGCCTGGGCGGCAACTTCGCCCAAGCCACGCCCGACAGCCCGCGCACCTTTGAAGCACTGCGCAGCTGCGACCTGACCGTGCAGATCAGCACCAAGCTCAACCGCAGCCATTTGATGCACGGTAAAGACGCGCTGATCCTGCCGTGCCTGGGCCGTACCGACATCGATATCCAGGCCGACGGCCCGCAAGCGGTGACGGTGGAAGACTCGTTCAGCATGGTTCACGGCTCCAACGGCCAACTGCAGCCACTGTCGAAGCTGATGAAATCCGAGCCTGCGATTCTTGCCGGCATTGCTGCCGCAACCCTGGGCAGCAAACCCGTGGACTGGAACTGGCTGGTCGCCGACTACGGGCGCATCCGCGACCTCATCGCCGACACCATCCCAGGCTTCAAGGACTTCAACGAGCGCATCAAACACCCGGGCGGTTTCTACCTGGGCAACTCCGCTGGCGCACGCCGCTGGAACACGCCCTCGGGCCGCGCCAATTTCCGCCCGAACGTGCTGCCCAAAGACCTGATCCACGAACGCACCCACGCCACAGGCCGGGTGCCGGACCTGATCATGCAGTCAATGCGCTCTCACGATCAGTACAACACCACCATTTACGGCCTGGACGACCGCTACCGTGGCGTGAAAGGTCAGCGTGACGTGCTGTTCGTGAATGAAGCCGACATCATCCGCCTGGGCTTCAAGCCCGGGCAGAAAGCCGACATCATTTCGCTGTGGGAAGACGGCCGTGAACGTCGAGTGAAGGGCTTTACGTTGCTGGCGTTTGATATTCCCGCAGGGCAGGCAGCCGCTTACTACCCGGAAGTGAACCCGCTGGTGCCACTGGAGAGCACAGGCGATGGCAGCCATACGCCGACGTCGAAGTTTGTGGCGATCCGTCTGGAAGCGGCGAGTGCGACCGGCCTGATCATGGCGCGCTCGGCCTGACCGAGACCCGTTGTGGCAAGCGCGCTTGTTGCGGCACCGGGCCCGTTGTGGCGAGCGGGCTTGCCCCGCGTTGGGCTGCGTAGCAGCCCCTGGTCCAGGCACTGCGTTCTGACTGAAAAAATGCGCTGACATTATCTGGGGCCCCTTCGCAGCCCAACGCGGGGCAAGCCCGCTCACCACAACAAGCCGCTCGCCACGACTACTGAAAACCCCAGGCACAAAAAAGGCCGCTTTTGCATAAAAGCGGCCGTTCCGAAGTAGCTAAAGACTCGCAAAATCCACTTAAGTTCCCCATACAAAACAGTAACTTAGAGAATTGTATACAACCTGTACCACTGGTCGGTTTTCGATTGTCAGCATCCCGATACAACCTCAGGATCGCGGCGTCATCCTCTTGAGGTCTCTCTATGAAGTTTTCCTCGATTCTCTTGTTGTCCCTTGGCCTGGTCAGTGGCGCAGCCATGGCCGGTGGCACCACCGAAGCCGGTGTGGGCGGCGCATTGGGCGGGGTTCTAGGTTCGGTTGTCGGCCAGCAGGTCGGCGGTAACACCGGTTCGGCCATCGGCGCAGCGCTGGGCGGCGCGGGCGGCAGTGCAGTCGGCGCTGACAAGCGCAGCCGTGGTGAAGCAGCCATTGGCGGCGCACTCGGCGCGGCAGGCGGCAACGTGGTAGGCCGCAGCATGGGTGGCAACACCGGCAGCCTGATCGGCGCAGCCGCAGGCGGCGGTGCAGGTGGCGCGCTGGGCAACTACATGGGCAACAAGAGCGATGACGACGACCGTCGCTATCGCGGTCGGGATAACCGTCGTTATGACCGTGATGACCATCGTGGCCGTGGCCATGCGTATGGGCATCGCAAGAACAAGCATCACTATCGTCACCGTTAAGCCAACGGTCCCAGGCACACGGAAACGCCCTGTGGGAGCCGGGCTTGCCCGCGATAGCGTAGTGTCGGAAGCGCATCCAACCCTGACGCACCGTTATCGCAGGCAAGCCAGCTCCCACATTGATTTTCGCTGATGACACAGGTTGTGTTACACCACCAACCGCTGCAACGCCTCGCGCAATCGCCCCGGAATCGTCACCGGCTGGTTCGACGCCCGGTCCACAAAGACATGCACAAAGCGCCCCGCCGCACAGGCATCCTCTTCGCCTGACTTGAACACCGCCAATTCATACTGCACCGAGCTGTTACCCAACTTGCCCACGCGCAGGCCAATCTCTATGCGATCGGGAAACGCGATCGACGCAAAGTAATCGCACGCCGAACTCACCACAAACCCCACCACTTCACCGTCGTGAATATCCAGCCCACCCTCTTCAATCAGGTAAGTATTCACCGCCGTGTCGAAGTAGCTGTAGTAGGTGACATTGTTCACGTGACCATACACATCGTTATCGTGCCAACGCGTGATGATCGGTTGGAAGTGACGGTAGTCAGCGCGTTGCGGCATAGAATCAGACATGTGCAGCTCTCATAAGTGGATTTACAGGTCGTTCAGATGGGCCTGGGCCCATTCACGCACCTCGGCGTAGGGATACGCCTCCAGCGCAGCGAAGCCCGGAATACCGCGCGCCTTCAACTTGGTAAACAGCGGCACGCTGATACCCCCCAGGAATCGTGTCAACCGCTCCGCGCCCGGCAATTGCCCGGTGTGCTCATGGTGCCTGTGGATAAAATCACCGCACAGTGCCATGAAGTTTTTATCCACAAGCGCTGGCAAACTCGGGGGTGGCGGTAAATGCGCCACATGGCCATGACATACCGAGCAATGCCCGCAGCGCAGCGGCGCGTTTTCATCGCCAAAGTAGTGGGCCAAACGCTGGCCCAGGCAATCCTCGGTGGCAAACAGATCGAGCATGGCATGGATCCGCGCCACCTCCGTCACCTCGTGCTGCTTGAAGCCTGTGTATAACTCCTCACTCAACACCCGTGGATCGAACTCGGTGTGCAGCAAGCTGTAAACCTCCGTCATCTGCTTACTTTCCAGCTCGATCAGGCCCTGCTCCTGGAAGTAATCGAGCGCTTTTACCACCCGGCTACGCTCGGCATTGTGCTGTTGGTACAGCGCGTCGAAATCCACGGTCGCCCAGGTTCTGGCGCGACTGCATACCTGAATGATCGACGCGACAAACTGCTGTCGCTCGCCGGAAAAACGCGCCAGCAACGCTTCGGGTTCGATCAGGTATTTGAAGCGGTACTCGGCGTAAAAAGCATAACGCGGCGCAATTACGCCCTTGAGCTCCAATTGCACCAGCAGCGTTTTCAATGGCAGCTCGCGGATGTTGCTGTGGTCCGACAGCGACCTCAACAAGAACTCCCACTGCCCCTCGCCGCGCGCCGCCTGCAACTCCTCCAGCACACGGAGAATGCCCGCCTGCTCCGGCGTGTCGCCGTACACGAAGTTTTCCAGCACATTGAGGCTGTCGCGGTTGGCCAGCACCAGGCAATCGGATGGCTGCCCGTCCCGCCCTGCACGGCCGATTTCCTGGCTGTAGTTCTCAATGGATTTAGGCAGGTCGAAGTGCACCACGTTGCGGATGTCACTTTTATCGATGCCCATGCCGAATGCGATGGTGGCGACGATGCAATTGGAGCGCCCACCCATAAAACGCTGCTGGATACCCTCGCGTTTGCCGTGGGGCAAACCGGCGTGATAAGCCTCGGCCTGAATGCCGTTGCGGTTCAGATGTTCGGCGATCTGCTCAGCGGTTTTCTGCAAGGTGACGTAGACGATACTCGGCTGATTGGCTCGCTCGCTCATCCATTCGACCAGGCGCCGACGTTTGTCATGCCCGCTCACCGGCTCCACCAGCAAGTTGAGATTGGGCCGGTAAAAGCCTGTGGTGATGACATCGTCCGGCGCAATGGCGAACTTCGCCTGCATGTCGGCAATCACCTTGGGCGTCGCCGTAGCCGTCAGCAGCAGCGCTTGTGGGATATTGAACTGACGCTGGTAGTCCGGCAGCTTCAAATAGTCCGGACGGAAGTTGTGGCCCCACTCGGAAATACAGTGCGCCTCGTCCACCACCAACAGCGAGATCTGCACGCTTTGCAGAAAGTTACGGAAGCGCTCGTTCTTCAAGCGCTCCACGGAAATCATCAGAATTTTCAGCTCGCCCGAACGCGCACGGGCCATCACATCATTGGCGTCCTCGCGGCTCTGCGCCGAATCAATACTGCCGGCGCAAATGCCATGGCGCTGCAGGAAACCCAGCTGGTCCTGCATCAACGCCAACAACGGCGATACCACCAGCGTCAGGTGCGGCAGCAGCACCGCCGACAGCTGATAACACAACGACTTGCCCGAGCCGGTGGGGAAAATAGCAGCGGCCGAACGACCGGCCAGTACGGCGCTGACCGCCTCTTCCTGGCCCAAACGAAACTGTGGATAACCAAAGACCTGTTGGAGGGTGTTGTGCATAAGCTGTCACTCCATTGACCGCTGAACGAGCGCAAAACATAGACCAGCGCGCTCCGCGAATCGAGAAAGGTCACAAGGAAAAAAGAGACAGGATGATACAGGGGTAGAGGATGGCCCAGGGCCGACGTGGGATGTTTCGCGCGGATTTGTCGGAGCACTAAGAACCAGATGTGGGAGCTGCATTTTAGATCCGCTCTACCTGCTGACTTAGCAGTTTTGCGTTTGATTTTATCCCGCCTGCGAACCGAAGCATTGCGCTACGATCAAGCCTTGCGCCCCAAGAGTGCGCTGCAATGAGCGAACCGACGTTTGAACAAAAACAGGATCACTACCGCAAGATCCGTCGCTCCAATTGGTTGGCCAGTCTGCGCCTGGAAAGATTCGACACCCAGCCGACCGACTTCGACAAACCTCTGCCGCCCCGCGAAGCCGTGCTTGCCAAGTACCGCGCCGTCGCCTCCTATCCCACTGAGACTCACTGATCGTTCCTCACGCTCTGCGTGGGAACGATCCAAATGATTGAACCATATGTTTGTTGCTCGAAATAACGCTGACTTCTAAGGCCCGCTCCAAACTGCAACCGGCAGTCGAAATACAGCCATAACCAATCCAACCACTGAGCTAAACCTGTGGGAGCGGGCTTGCCCGCGATGGCGGCATGTCAGGCAATATTTCCATACCTGACACACCACCATCGCGGACAAGCCCGGGTCCCACATTGGGTGGGTGTTACCAAAAAATCACTGTCAAACCTCAAATGCCGGAAAGCTCTGTGGGAAGCAGACAAAGACGATGTAGCCCTCTTCCCAAACTGCTTAAAACAGCTATCTCACCCTCTACATAACCTCCCTTCACATGACCGAAACTAGTGACCTCTCCACTGTCCCGGCAAAAACCCGTGAATATCGAAAGGACTCAATACATCGGCCACTATGGCGTCACCTTCACAATGATTCGCCTCACTGTTGTGCCTGACAGTCGGCATGCCTTGGCTAACCTGTGCCTGCTTGAAGCGAAAACAGCTGCGCGGAAAGTGCGTGATCAGATACGCAGCTTGTACGAGAAAATGTTGGCCCGAGATTTATCCTGCGAGAGAGCAGTCGCGATTTCCCAACCGCTGAGACGGAGCCAGGCCGACCGGTTAAACGATCAAAATGTGTTCATCAAACAAATAATTTCCGGCGCGATTAAAGCCCCGGGGATAGCTATATCTACGGTAACGGCTGGCTTAGTTGGCGATACGATTTCCGGCAAGCTTCGCAGGTATAACGCAGGTGACACCATCATCGGATTGGACGCAAATGTGAGAGGAGGAATCGGGCCTCAGCGGTCAACACTCTCAATGCATGTCTACTCAGACGAGTCTTGATCACATGGACCTTTACCTTCAATCCGCGATTTTTCTCCTTATCTATATGGTGGTGCATTACCAGATCACCGACCCCACGCTTAGAAAGCGCTTCGCCATCACCTGTCTCGCCACAGGTCTCACTTTGACGTTCCTGCTACCCTACGTAGCGGTGATCCTCAGAATGCCATTCCTACCGGTCTTCATATTCTTGTTAGGGTTGCTACTCTTCATCACCCGAAACACATTCCGCCGACAATGCAACCATCCCCCTCACCCACTTCTGCGTGCTCCCACCATGAACCTGGCCCCCAACTTCCCCGAAGACCCCGTCATGCGGCAGCTCCTGCAATTGCTGCACGAAGAAATCGGTCTGCCGAAGCACACGACCCTTCGCCTTGACACCTCGCTCAACTTCGACCTTGGCTGCGACCGCGCTGAGGCCAGGCAATTTATGGAAGCGCTGGAGCAGGATTTTGCAGTCGATCTGGGCGACTACGATGCCTACCGTTACTTCCAACCGCCGGTGTTCGATGTGTTCCTCAAACGCCGCGCCAAAGGCCGAGGCGACAAAGTGCCGCTGACCATCGGCATGCTCTACCTGGCCATCAAAACGCATAGCTGGGATACCCAGACCCTGGAAAACCTCAGTTGATCTGAACGACCCTGAGGATCAAATGTGGGAGCGGGCTTGCTCGCGAATGTGGTGTGTCAGGTAGAGTATCGCTCACTGATCCACCGCATGCGCGGGCAAGCCCGCTCCCACATTGGCGATGCGCTAACCTGGCGAATTGCCTACCTACCAAGGACCGTACATGGACGTATTAATGGGCCTGCTGGCCGCCCTGCTCTGGGGTGGCACGGACTTTCTTGTGGGTCTCAATGCCCGGGCTGTCGGCGTTAAACGCGCGGTGTACTTCGGCCAAGCCCTCGGTTTCCTGATCATGACTCTGCTGCTGGTCATCTTCCCGGCCTACCTGTTCAAATCCCTGAATGCCCCGTTGAACGTCTGGCTCCTGGGCATCGCGGCCGCGCTGCTCACCGTCTCCGGTGCCCTCGCGCTGTCCAAGGCTTTCGCCCTGGGCAAAGCGGCCATCGTCGCGCCGCTGGTGACGTCGTACGGCGTGGTCACTACGCTGCTGTCCTGGGCCAGTGGTGAGCACATCAGCCTGATCCAACTTGGCTGCATCGGCGCGTGCGTCGTCGGCGTGATCCTCTCCAGCATCCACAAGGACAACGGCGTTCCGCACAACCACCCACGCCTGTCCATTGCCTACGCCATGCTCGCCGCCTTGCTGTATGGCACCAGCTTCTGGCTGCAAGGTCGCTACACGCTGCCGGCACTGGGACCGATCACCATGTTGTGGCTGGGTTACCTGGTAGGCCTGTGCGTGCTGGTGGTGATGGTATTGAAGATCAAGGACGGGCTGAAAATCCCACCGCTGAAAAACTGCGCGACATTGACCGGTGCGAGCTTGATGAACCTTGGGGGTTTCTCGGCGTTTTCGTGGGGGGCGATGGCGGGGTCGGTTTCAGTGGTGACGGTGATCAGTACATTGTCGGGTGGGATTGCGGCGGTGCTGGGATTTGTGTTTTTCAAGGAACGGTTGTCGGCAATGCAAGTGTTGGGCGTTGCATTAGTGCTGGCCGGCGCAGTGGTTTTGCACATCGCCGACTAACCTTTCGCGCATAAAAAAACCGCCCACTGGGGGCGGTTTTTAACAGCTTTTGAACCTTACAACTTCGGCCCGGCCGCCTTGATCGCGTCGCTCACTTCAAACTTCTTGAAGTTCTCGATGAACAGACCCGCCAGCGCTTTCGCCGCTTCGTCGTAGGCAGCTTTATCAGCCCAGGTGTTACGTGGGTTCAACAGGCCAGTCTCAACGCCCGGTACGGCCAATGGCACGTCGAGGTTGATGGTGTCCAGGTGTTCGGTCTCAGCACCGATCAACGCGCCGCTCTGGATCGCTGCGATCACGCCGCGAGTGGTCGGGATGTTGAAGCGTTTGCCGACGCCGTAGCCGCCGCCGGTCCAGCCGGTGTTGACCAGGTAGACCTTGGAGCCGAAGCCGCGCACGCGCTTGATCAAAAGCTCAGCGTATTCGCCGGCCGGGCGTGGGAAGAACGGCGCGCCGAAGCAGGTGGAGAAGGTCGACTTGATGCCGCTGCCCGAACCCATTTCGGTCGAGCCCACCAGCGCGGTGTAGCCGGACAGGAAGTGGTAGGCCGCTTGTTCTTCGCTGAGGATCGACACAGGCGGCAGCACGCCGGTCAGGTCGCAGGTCAGGAAGATTACCGCGTTTGGCTCACCGCCCAGGTTCTTCTCGGAACGCTTGGCAACGTGCTCCAGCGGGTACGCGGCGCGGCTGTTCTGGGTCAGGCTGACGTTGGTGTAGTCGGCGTGCTTGGCATCGTCGATCACCACGTTTTCGAGCACGGTGCCGTGCTTGATGGCTTTCCAGATAACCGGCTCGTTCTTCTCGGACAGGTCGATGCACTTGGCATAGCAACCGCCTTCGATGTTGAACACCACGCCTTCGCCCCAGCCGTGTTCGTCGTCACCGATCAGGTAACGGCTTTCGTCGGCGGACAGGGTGGTTTTACCAGTGCCCGACAGACCGAAGAACAGGGTCACGTCGCCTTCTTCGCCGATGTTGGCGGCGCAGTGCATTGGCAACACATCAGCAGCCGGCAGCAGGAAGTTCTGCACCGAGAACATGGCTTTTTTCATTTCACCGGCGTAACGCATGCCGGCGATCAGGACTTTTTTCTGTGCGAAGTTGAGGATCACGCAACCGTCGGAGTTAGTGCCGTCACGCTCTGGCACACATTCGAAATTGGCCACGTTAAGCACTTGCCACTCATCACGGCCGGCCGGGTTGTACTGAGCCGGGTTGATGAACAGGCAACGACCGAACAGGTTCTGCCAGGCAGTCTGGGTGGTCATTTTCACGGCCAGGTAGTGGTCTTCTGCAGCCCCTACGTGAACGTGGGAAACGAAATGCTCTTGCGCGTTGTTGAATGCTTCTACGCGGCTCCACAGCGCATCGAACTTGTCGGCTGGGAACTTGCGGTTGATCGGGCCCCAGGCGATGGCGTCCTGGGTGGAAGGCTCTTCAACGATGAAGCGGTCGACCGGAGAACGACCGGTGCGGTGACCGGTTTCTACGACCAGCGCGCCAGTATCGGCAAGCACGCCTTCACCGCGCTGCAGGGCTTCTTTGACCAGATCGTCAACACTCAGATCGGTGTATACGGCGTTATTGGCTTGCGTCATGAGGTTCCCCGTCGGCCTATGGCCGAGTGCTCCAAACGTTTTGTAGTAGAAAGTTGCGCACTACTACCGCGAAAAAAGTGGGCCGGATTATGCCAGAAAAGCCCAAAAAGAGTAGGGCCCTCCCGTCAGAACTGCGCTAATCCGGCGTTCGTCAGGTGATTTACCTGTGCTTAAACGTTTTAGTGGCGGGTGTCGGAAGGGGTGTCGATGCCTGCGCCGGCGAACAATTGGGCTACATCGGCCGCGTCGAACAGGTAACGCTGGTTGCAGAACTGGCAGTCGATCTCGATATTGCCACCGTGTTCCACCACCAGATTCTGCGCATCTTCCAGGCCCAGGCTGACCAAGGCATTCGCCGAGCGTTCACGCGAGCAGCTGCAACGGAAGCGCAGGCCCTGTTCGTCGAACAGGCGCACGGCCTCTTCGTGGTACAGGCGATGCAAAATGGTTTCGTTATCCAGGCCCAGCAGCTCTTCAGCGGTCAGGGTGCCCGCCAGGGCGGTCAGCTTGCGCCAGCTGTCAGTGCGCTCGTCGTCGTCCTTGATGCGGTCGGCCGGCAGTTGTTGCAGCAGCAGGCCACGGGCGCGCTTGCCGTCGGCATTCAGCCAAAACTTGGTGCCGACCTGCTGAGACATCACGAAATAGTTGGTGAAGCAGTCCGACAAGGTTTCGCCGTCGAGATCGACGATGCCCTGGTAGCGCTGGCCTTCCGTCGGGTCGACGGTGATCGCCAATACGCCGTTGGCCATCAAGTCGGACAGCGTGGCGTCCGGCGCGATCAGGTCGGCGTCGTAACGGGCCAGGCCACGAATTTCGCGCTCGCTGGAGCACTCGATCATCAGCATCGGCACCGGGCCTTCGGAACGCGCCTGCAAAATCAGCAGACCGTCGAACTTCATGGTGCCCACCAGCAGCGATGCCGCCGCCATCAGTTCACCGAGCAACTGCGCAACCGGCTCCGGATAGGGATGCTTGGCGAGGACTTCGGCATAGCTGCGCTCCAGCGAGACCAGTTCGCCGCGGGCATCGTTCTCGTCGAAGATGAAGCGTTGGGTGAAGTCGGTATCCGGTAGATCAGTCATAGGTCTGGGTATCTGAATTGATGACAAAATGATTACAAGGTTTATAAAATTAAACGCTTTAGCACCATATTGGTGCGGCTTTCTCCTGGAAACGGAGGGCTAAATAGAGCGAAGAGGAACAGTTTATGAACAATCCGGGTTTGTTCCAAGCCAAGTGGAACCTCCGGCGATGGGCTCTGTGCAATCTACTCGCTATCGGACTGCTGTGTTTTTGGCTGTGGCCCACAGGCCAGATGCTGTGTGTGATTTTCGACGAATGGCTGTTTCACCTGCTCAATGACCCGCTGGCGAGCCATTCGACATGGCTGCATGTGTGGGCCGTGGCCAGTTTGCGGCCATTTGACGCGGTGGTCGGCGTGATCTTGCTGTCGCTGTTGATTCGCGGAGATTGGGTGTTCAAGGCGATTGAAGTGCGCCAGGCATTCTTCGGTTTTTTCGGGATTCTGCTGCTGTTGCTGTTCATCCGCATGCTGTTTTCCAAACTCGCAGCGCAGATGGGCTGGCAGCACAGCAGCCCGTCGATGGTGATCAGCGGGGCGATTCATATGAGTGACTACTTCCCTGGGCTGGAAAAAACCTGGGAGCTGAAGGACCGTTCGAGCCAGAGCTTCCCCGGCGATCATGCATCGGTATTGCTGATCTGGGGCATGTTCATGACGGTGTTTGCCAAGCGCATCGGCCAGGTGCTGGTGATTTGGGGCTTGGCGCTGTTGTTCATGATGCCGCGGCTGGTGGCAGGCGCCCACTGGGGGCAAGACGATTATATCGGCGGGGTATTGCTGGCGCTGTTGGCGCTGGGCTGGGGGTATTACACGCCGTTTGCGGCGAAGGTGTCGAATGGGTTGCTGCGACTGACGGCGCCGATCTTCGGTTTGCTCGGTAAGCTGCCGGTGATCGGGCGGTTGAGCGTCATACGCACCGCGGCGTAACGCCACAGGCTTATTGTGAGAGCGGGCTTGCTCGCGAAAGCGCAGTGTCAGGTTAAGCATTTTTCACTGACCCACCGCCTTCGCGAGCAAGCCCGCTCCCACATTTGGGTCTGCGTATTGCTGGAGATTTGCGCCATCACTCGTCATTACCACTGCCGCGAAACTTGAACAAATCGCGACGCTGCTTCTTGCTCGGCTTGCCATCGGTAGTCATACCGGTAGCCCCGGCCTTGCGCATGGCGGCCGCATTTTCGCGTTTGGCGATACTGGCCTCGGTTTCGGTGTACAACGCCTGCGCTTCGGGCGCGCCGCGGCGCACAACGGATAAGGCTTGCACCACGACAGTCTTTTCATCAAACCCTGCCCGAATCTGCAGCTCATCACCGACGCGCGGCTCCTTGCCCGGCTTGCAGCGTTCGCCGCGATGGTGCACTTTGCCGCTTTCGATAGCGGCCTTCGCCAGGGCGCGGGTTTTAAAGAAGCGCGCTGCCCACAGCCATTTGTCCAAACGGACTTTTTCTTCCTCTTCCTGCTTTTGAGCCACTTGAATTCCTCGCTCTGAAAAATGTCGCAACTTTACCGTTGAAGCCCTTCGACGCATAAACCCCAACGCTCACCTAAGATACGCCAGGCACCACCCTGTTTTCGCGAGGATACGCTGTGACCGACTTCCCCATTTCACTCACCTCGCCAAACCAGCGTTGCGTGGGTTGCCAGCAAAGCGAACCCCTGGGTTTCGATTTCGCATTCGCCTATCAGCCTATCGTAGATCTTCGGGACCATTCGATCTTCGCCCACGAGGCGTTGGTGCGAGGCCCGCAAGGCGAAGGTGCGCTGTCGGTGCTGGGCCAGGTCAACTCAAGCAACCGTTACCGCTTTGACCAGCGGTGTCGTACCCAAGCGATTGCCGGGGCCACTGCCTTGGGTATGCAAACTCATCTTTCGATCAATTTCATGCCCAATGCGGTTTACCGGCCCGAGCTGTGTATTCGCAGCACGCTGGAGGCGGCCCGCGCGCACAACTTTCCGCTGAACCAGCTGATTTTTGAAACACTGGAAAGCGAGCACGTAGATAACTATCGCCATTTGACCAATATTCTGCGTGAATACCGCGAATTCGGCTTCAAGACCGCCATCGACGATTTCGGTGCGGGCTATTCGGGGCTGAACCTGCTGGCCGATTTCCAACCTGACCTGATCAAACTCGACATGGCGCTGATTCGCGATGTCGACCAGGATCGTGTCCGTCAGGTAATCGTCCAGGGGATTGTCACAATCTGTGAGCAGTTGGGCGTTACTGTCATTGCCGAAGGCATCGAAAGTGCCGGCGAGCGCGACTTCCTGTCCGACTGCGGAATATTTCTGATGCAGGGTTACTGGTTCGCCAGGCCTGCATTCAAAGCCCTGGCCGAGGTTTCACCACAGGCCTGGGCGAACTGATCGGTTACCCATATTGAAGACATTTGACCATTTGACCGTTGTGGGCCTGCGTGAGTGGGTGGCACTTCCCGACTTGGGAGTGGCTGGCCTGCGCGCAAAGATCGACACCGGTGCCAGTACCTCGAGCCTGCACGCCACCGATATCGAGCCATTTGAGCGCGACGGTGAGAAGTGGGTGCGCTTTACCGCGCACCTGGGCAGCGTGGTGCAACTGCGTCACCGCCGCTGCGAGGCGCCGGTGGTGACGATGAAAACCATCAAGAGCTCCAACGGCCATGCGCAGGTGCGCTATGTGATCAGCACCACCCTCGCGCTGGGTGATCGGGTGTGGCGAGTGGAGTTCACTCTCGCCTGTCGCAAGGCAATGCGTTACCGCCTGTTGCTGGGCTCCAAGGCGCTGATTGACGGCCACTTGGTGGTCAGTCCAGGCGTCAAGTACGTTCAAGACAAGCCGGTGTTCCCGGTCTCTACTATTTCTGCCCCAGGTGCTGCATGAAGATTGCTGTGCTGTCGCGAAACCCGCGTCTGTATTCCACCCGCCGCCTGGTCGAGGCCGGCACCGAACGTGGCCACGAAATGGTGGTGATCGACACGTTGCGTGCCTATATGAACATTGCCAGCCACAAGCCGCAGATCCATTACCGGGGCAAACCGCTGGAAGGCTTTGATGCAGTGATCCCGCGTATCGGTGCCTCGGTGACGTTTTATGGCTGCGCGGTGTTGCGCCAGTTTGAAATGATGGGCGTATTCCCCCTCAACGAATCGGTAGCCATTGCCCGCTCACGCGACAAACTGCGCTCATTGCAATTGCTCTCGCGGCGCGGTATCGGCCTGCCGGTGACCGGCTTTGCCCACTCCCCCGATGACATTCCCGACCTGATCGACATGGTCAACGGCGCACCGCTGGTGATCAAAGTGCTGGAAGGCACCCAAGGCATCGGCGTGGTGCTGTGCGAAACCGCGACCGCTGCTGAATCGGTGATCGAGGCATTCATGGGCCTCAAGCAGAACATCATGGTGCAGGAATACATCAAGGAAGCTGGCGGTGCGGACATCCGCTGCTTCGTGGTGGGTGACAAGGTAATTGCGGCAATGAAACGCCAGGCCAAGCCGGGGGAATTCCGCTCCAACCTGCACCGTGGCGGCAGTGCCAGCCTGATCAAGATCACCCCGGAAGAACGCATGACCGCGCTGCGGGCAGCCAAAGTGATGGGGCTGGCGGTAGCGGGTGTGGATATCCTGCGGTCAAACCATGGGCCGTTGGTGATGGAAGTGAACTCATCGCCGGGTCTGGAAGGGATTGAGACCACTACCGGGAAGGATGTAGCGGGGATCATCATTCAGCATTTGGAAAAGAATGGTGGGCCGAATATGACGCGGACCAAGGGTAAGGGCTGAACACGCTCAGTTTCAAACACCACAAAACACTGTGGGAGCGGGCTTGCTCGCGAAGGCGTCGGGTCAGTCAATACATCTGTCGACTGACACACTGCCTTCGCGAGCAAGCCCGCTCCCACATTTGATTTCTGTTGTGTGTCAGACCGCGTCTCTAGGCAACATCAGGCCAAGCGGCAACCGCACTCGCGCTTCCAGACCACCCTCCTCCCGGTTACGCAGCTCGACATTGCCGCCATGCATCGAGGCAATCCGCCGCACAATCGCCAACCCCAAGCCCGTGCCCTTGCCGCCCCGGGCACGGTCACCACGGGTGAACGGGTTGAAGATGCCTTCCAGCTCTGCCGGGTCTATCCCCGTGCCGCGGTCCATCACACTCAACACCACATAAGGCGCAGTGCTGTCGCCGGACACATACGCCGCCACTTCCACATCGGAACCGGCATGGTGCAAGGCGTTGCCAATGAGGTTGTTGAGCAGGCGTTTCATCGACACCCGACGCAACGCAAACGGCTGAATAGGCTCCAGGCGCATGCGTACCTGTTCGCCGTTCTGGTTGTAGGGCGCCACCACCTCACGCACCAGGTCCGTCAGGTCGACTTCCTCGACCACTTCGTCGCGGCCATCGCGGATAAACGCCAGGAACTGGTCGAGAATCGCGTCCATGTCCTCGATGTCACGCACCATGTCATCCGTGAGGTCGTTGTGGTTGCCCATCAACTCCAGGGACAACCGCAACCGTGTCAACGGTGTGCGCAGGTCGTGGGACACGCCCGCCAGCATCAGCTCGCGTTCGCGGCCGGCCTGTTCAACGTCTTCCGCCATCTGGTTGAAGGCGCCGTACACTTCGGTCATCTCGCTGGGCGTATCGCTGACCGGCAGGCGTACACTGCGCCCCTGCCCCAGTTGGCGCGCGGCAAAGACCAGGCGTTTGAGTGGCTGGTTGAGCTGGCGCACGAAAATCCAGGCGGACGCCGTTGAAAGCAAGCCAATCGCCAGGAACCAGCCCAGCACGTTCCAGATCTTCTGTCCCCGCAACGGGTGCGGGTACAGCGGCACTTTGATCCACGCGTCGCCCAGGCTCGGCGCCCTCACCCACAGCGCAGGCGAAACATGCATGCGCAATCGCACCTCGGTGTCGTCCCCCAGCTCAGCCTGCATCTGGCGCTGATAAATCTCGCTGTAAGGCCAATGCTGCTCGCCTTCAGGTACACCGGCGCCGTCGACTCGAATCAGCGTCGATGCCTTGGCGACCTTTTCACGGTTTTCGGGATCGACGGCCCAATAGGCACGAAGCGTCAGGGCGACGCCGTGGCTGTATTGCCGATCCACCAGCACGTCTTCGTTCATCAACAGATAAACCAGCGTCAGTGCCTTGGAAAACAGAACGACGATCAGCACCAGCCAAAGGGTGCGTGAAAAGAAACTTTGCGGGAACCACAACGGGGTTTTCATAGGAAACGGCTGGACACCTTGCAGAAACGAGCGGCGCTCGCAGAATTGCAGACGCCGGGCATCCCGTTGACTCTCATGGAGTTAAACGCCGGATGCCCGCGCCTGCAAATCATCGGTCACTTGGTTGCGGTGCCATCCGGCACGAACACATAACCCACACCCCACACCGTCTGGATATAGCGCGGCTTGGACGGGTCCGGCTCGATCATGCGGCGCAGACGGGAAATCTGCACGTCGATGGAGCGCTCCAATGCATCCCACTCCCGGCCACGGGCCAGGTTCATCAGTTTGTCGCGCGTCAGCGGCTGGCGAGCGTTCATCACCAGGGCCTTGAGCACGGCGAACTCACCGGTGGTCAGCATGTGCACTTCTTCGCCACGCTTGAGCTCACGGGTGGCCAGCGACAGTTCATAGTCGCCAAAGGTTACGCTTTCGTCTTCGCTGCCTGGCGCGCCGGGTACCGGGGCTGCCTGACGGCGCAACACGGCTTTGACCCGGGCCATCAGCTCGTCCGGGTTGAACGGCTTGGCCAGGTAATCATCAGCGCCCAGCTCAAGGCCCTTGATGCGGCTCAACTCATCACCCTTGGCGGTAAGCATGATGATGGGGATCTGGTTGTTCGCACCGCGCAGGCGTTTGCAGGCGGTGAGGCCGTCTTCGCCGGGCAGCATCAGGTCGAGTACGACCAGATTGAACACTTCGCGCCCCAACAGGCGGTCCATCTGCTCGGTGTTTGGCACCGCGCGGGCACGGTAGCCCTTGGAGTTGAAAAAACGCTCCAGCAGGCTGCTCAGCCCCGGGTCGTCATCAACGATGAGAATTTTTTCGCCTTCAGCAGTTTGTGCAGTGCTGCTCATTAGATGCTCCTCTTATCTCGGCGCGCATTATGGCGTAGCTGCCGTTATACGCACCGTGTGCATTGTTAGCAGATTTTTCCTCTACCGCCAGCGAACCCGCCCCCTGCAACCTTCGGCGCAATCCCCCCCAGCTGCAGAACGCTGGTTATAATGCGCCGCCTTTGCACTGAGCAATGTCAGACTTTACTGCTTGCTGCCTCGCTATTTTTTACCGCGACGGGCAGCAATTTTCCGATTTCGAGGGTCAACAGGCTGCCTTTTGACCCAGGTAGCGGCGCCAGTCGGGCCGCTCAACCAGCCTTGCAACGCCTTGTTTTCCGGGCGTGCGAGCTGCTTTCAGAATTTCAGGTGGTTTTATGGACAGCATCAACAGCCGCATCGCCGAGGAACTCGGCGTACGCCCACAACAGGTCGAAGCGGCCGTCGCTCTACTGGATGAAGGCTCCACGGTGCCTTTCATCGCCCGTTACCGTAAAGAAGTGACCGGCAGCCTCGACGACATCCAGCTGCGGCACCTGGAAGAGCGCTTGCGCTACCTGCGAGAACTCGACGAACGGCGCATCAGCATCCTCGCCAGCATCGAGGAACAAGGCAAGCTGACCCCGCAACTGGAACGCGACATCAAACTCGCCGACACCAAAACCCGCCTCGAAGACCTTTACCTGCCGTACAAACAGAAGCGCCGCACCAAGGGCCAAATCGCCCTGGAAGCCGGCCTGGGCGACTTGGCGGACGGCTTGTTCAACGACCCGTCGCTGACCCCGGAAACCGAAGCCGCGCGCTTCATCAACGCCGAAAAAGGCGTCGCCGACGTCAAAGCGGCCCTCGAAGGCGCCAAGTACATCCTCATGGAGCGTTTCGCCGAAGACGCCAACTTGCTGGAAAAACTGCGTAACTACCTGAAACAGGAAGCCACCCTCAGCGCCCGCGTCATCGCTGGCAAAGAAGAGGAAGGTGCCAAGTTCCGCGACTATTTCGAGCACGACGAACCGCTCAAGAGCATGCCCTCGCACCGCGCACTGGCCATTTTCCGCGGCCGCAACGAAGGCATTCTCAGCTCCGCGCTGAAGGTCGGCGACGAGCTGCCGGGCACCATGCACCCGTGCGAAGGCATGATTGGTCAGCAATTCGGCATCCAGAATCAGAACCGCCCGGCGGACAAGTGGCTCGGTGAAGTCGTGCGCTGGACCTGGAAGGTCAAGCTCTACACCCACCTGGAAACCGACCTGCTCGGTGAGCTGCGCGACGGCGCCGAAACCGAAGCGATCAATGTTTTCGCCCACAACCTGCACGACCTGCTGCTGGCTGCCCCGGCCGGCCCGCGCGCGACTCTGGGCCTCGACCCGGGCCTGCGCACCGGCTGCAAGGTGGCCGTGGTCGACGCCACGGGCAAGCTGCTGGACCACGCCACCGTGTATCCACATGTGCCGCACAACAAGTGGGACCAGACCCTCGCCATCCTGGCTGCGCTGTGCGCCAAGCACGCCGTGGACCTGATCGCCATCGGCAACGGCACCGCCAGCCGTGAAACCGACAAGCTGGCCGCCGAGCTGATCAAAAAATACCCAGCCATGAAGATGACCAAAGTCATGGTCTCCGAGGCCGGCGCGTCGGTGTACTCGGCGTCGGAACTGGCCTCCAAGGAATTCCCGGACCTCGACGTATCGATCCGTGGCGCCGTCTCCATTGCTCGCCGCCTGCAAGACCCGCTGGCCGAGCTGGTGAAGATCGACCCTAAATCCATCGGTGTCGGCCAGTACCAGCACGATGTGTCGCAGCTGAAACTGGCACGCGGTCTGGATGCGGTGGTGGAAGACTGCGTGAACAAGGTCGGCGTGGATGTGAACACTGCCTCGGTCGCGCTGCTGGCCCGTATTTCCGGCCTCAACTCAACGCTGGCGCAGAACATCGTCACCCACCGCGACGAGAACGGCGCGTTCAAAACCCGCGCGGCGCTGAAAAAGGTCGCACGCCTGGGCGAAAAAACCTTTGAACAGGCCGCTGGCTTCCTACGCGTAATGAACGGCGACAACCCGCTGGACGCTTCGGCGGTTCACCCGGAAGCCTACCCGCTGGTACAGCGCATTGCTGCCGAGACCGACCGCGACATCCGCTCGCTGATCGGCGACGCCGCGTTCCTCAAGCGCCTGGATCCAAAGAAGTACACCGACGAAACCTTCGGCGTGCCGACCATCACCGACATTCTGCAAGAGCTGGAAAAACCTGGCCGTGACCCGCGTCCCGAGTTCAAGACCGCCGAGTTCCAGGACGGCGTCGAAGACCTCAAGGACCTGCAACTGGGCATGATCCTCGAAGGCGTGGTCACCAACGTGACCAACTTCGGCGCGTTCGTGGACATCGGCGTGCATCAGGACGGTTTGGTGCATATCTCCGCGCTTTCGGAGAAGTTCATCAAAGACCCTCGCGAAGCGGTGAAAGCCGGTGACGTGGTCAAGGTCAAGGTCATGGAAGTCGACATTCCACGCAAACGCGTTGGCCTGTCGATGCGCATGAGCGACACCCCCGGCGAGAAAATCGACGGTGCCCGTGGCGCTCGCCCAGGCTCGGCGCCACGCCAGTCGCAGAACAACGCACCGCGCAAAGAAACTGCCACCGCAGCGCCAAGCAACAACGCCATGGCGTCGCTGTTTGCCAATGCCAAGCAGTTGAAGAAACGCTGATGCAAATCCCGGCCGGTTTGACCCAGAGCGCGTTCAGCGAGCTGATCGGCTGTCGCCTGCAACGCCTGGACGAGGGCGTTGCCGAGGTGGCCCTGACCCTGGAGCCGCAGCTGCGCAACCGTGCAGGCAAGCTCCACGGCGGGGCGATTTTCAGCCTGGTGGACATCACCATGGGGCTGGCCTGTTCCAGCTCCCATGGTTTCGACCAGCAGAGCGCGACCATCGAGTGCAAAATCAACTATATCCGTGCCGTGTCCGATGGCGACGTGCTGTGCACCAGCCGTGTTATCCACGCGGGTCGGCGCACATTGGTGGTCGAAGCGGAGGTGTATCAGGACGACAAACTGGTCGCAAAAGCACAAGGCACATTCGCTGTCCTATAGCTCCCCGCCCTCGATTTGAGTTAATTTCGGCGCTGCGACAACAGCGTCGGAATTTTCTTGCTGCGCTATAGCCCAATTCATGGAGTGAAGTAGGCTTTTTCAAAGCGGGTCAAATCGACTCAAAACCAGGCGATAACGCCAGTTTTAACTTCACCCTTGTAGACCGTCCTGCCCACCCCCATATTGGGGCGACTGACGCGTGAAGGAATCCAACTTGAGCGAACTTCTCAACCGCCGCCTGGCCTTGCTCGGCAAGCGCGAACACCTCTCCCTGCTAGAGCAGTGCTTGCACGGCATCGAGCGCGAATGCCTACGCGTCACCGGTGAGGGTCGCCTGGCACAAACGCCGCACCCCGAAGCCCTGGGCGCCGCGTTGACCAACGAATTGATCACCACCGACTACTCGGAATCGCTGCTGGAGTTTATTACCCCAGCCCTGCCCAACCCGGCCGATACCCTGAGCAGCCTGGACAAGATCCATCGCTTTGCCTACAGCAAACTCGGCAACGAGTACCTGTGGAGCCCTTCGATGCCGTGCCCGCTGCCGGCTGAGGAAGATATCCCGATTGCCTACTACGGCACCTCCAATATCGGCCAGCTCAAGTACGTTTACCGCAAGGGCCTGGCCCTGCGTTACGGCAAGACCATGCAGTGCATCGCCGGCATTCACTACAACTTTTCCCTGCCGGAGCAGTTGTGGCCCTTGCTCAAGGAGACTGAAGGTTTCGTCGGTACCGACCGCGACTACCAGTCCACGGCCTACATTGCATTGATCCGTAACTTCCGCCGCTACAGCTGGCTGCTGATGTACCTGTTCGGCGCCTCGCCGGCCCTGGACGCAGGTTTCCTGCGCGGTCGCTCGCACCAGTTGGAAGTGCTGGACGCCGACACGCTGTACCTGCCGTACGCCACCAGCTTGCGCATGAGCGACCTGGGTTACCAGAGCAACGCCCAGGCCGGCCTCACGCCGTGCTACAACGACCTGGCCAGCTACACCGACAGCCTGCGCGAAGCGGTGGCAACGCCTTACGCGCCTTATGTCGAAGTTGGCACCCATAAGGACGGTGAGTGGGTTCAGCTCAACACCAACATCCTGCAGATCGAAAACGAGTACTACTCCAACATTCGCCCCAAGCGCGTGACCTACACCGGCGAGCGCCCCATTCAGGCGCTGATGGCCCGTGGCATCCAGTACATCGAAGTGCGTTGCCTGGACATCAACCCGTTCCTGCCCATGGGCATTGACTTGCCGGAGTCGCGCTTCCTCGACGCATTCCTGCTGTATTGCGCACTGAACGACAGCCCGCTGTTCGCCAACAACGAGTGCGGCAATGCCACCTCCAACTTCCTCAGCGTGGTCAAGGAAGGCCGCCGTCCGGGCCTGCAGTTGCAGCGTCAGGGCCAGCCTGTGGACATGAAGGAATGGGCCACCGAGCTGCTGGAGCACATTGCGCCGTTGGCAGCGTTGCTGGATCAGAGCCATGGCATGACCGAGCACAGCGAGGCGCTGGACGCTCAGCTGGCGAAGGTCAAGGATCCGTCCCTGACGCCATCAGCCCAGGTGTTGGCGGCGATGGCCGAGCGCAAGGAAAGCTTTGCGCAATTCTCCCTGCACCAGAGCGAGGTGCACGCCGAGCATTTCCGTAAAGAGCCGCTGCCGGCCGAAGAACAGGCGCGCTTTGAAGAACTGGCGCGCACGTCGCTGGCGCAACAGGCGGAACTGGAGCAGAACGAGGTCGGCGACTTCGATGTGTTCGTCGGGTCGTACCAGGCGAGCATCCTGGCAATCAGTAACTAACTGAAGCCGAACCCGGCTCGAAATGTGGGAGGGGGCTTGCCCCCGATAGCAGAGTGTCAGTCACCCATCAGTGACTGATCCGCCGCCATCGGGGGCAAGCCTCCTCCCACATTTTTGCCCTCATCAAGCTCAAGATTTGCTTCAACCTTTCTTCACATAAGCTAATTCGAAAACGTTATTTATTTTCGGGTTCTTAGATCATTTAGTCTCCTCACACGCCGACCCTCGGCCGCCTGATTGAGGAGCTTCCCCTTGAAACTGCTTACCCCTCTGCGCCTCTTGGCCGCATTGTCCCTGGCCGGTGCCAGCCTGTTTGCCCAGGCGGCAGATGTCACCATCGCTTATCAAACCACCGTGGACCCGGCGAAAGTCGCCCAGGCCGACGGCGCGTACGAAAAAGCCACTAACGCCAAGATCGATTGGCGCAAATTCGACAATGGCGCCGACATCATCGCTGCCATCGCCTCCGGCGACGTGCAGATCGGCTATCTCGGTTCCAGCCCGCTGACCGCTGCCGTGACCCGCAAAGTCCCAGTGGAAACCTTCCTCGTCGCCACCCAGATCGGCGGCGCCGAAGCCTTGGTAGCGCGCAACGGTTCAGGGATCAACAGCCCGCAGGACCTGATCGGCAAAAAGATCGCTGTGCCGTTCGTGTCCACCGGCCACTACAGCCTGTTGGCCGCGCTGAAGCACTGGAACATCGACCCTTCGAAGGTGACCATCCTCAACCTCGCGCCGCCGGCCATCATCGCCGCCTGGAAGCGCGGTGACATCGACGCCACCTACGTGTGGGACCCCGCCCTGGGCGTGGCCAAGGAAAACGGCAAGGTGCTGATCACCTCCGGCGAACTGGCCAAGTTCGGCGCGCCGACCTTCGACGCGTGGATCGTGCGCAAAGACTTCGCCGAGAAGCACCCGGAAATCGTCACCGCCTTCGCCAAAGTCACGCTGGACGCCTACGCCGCGTACCGCAAGGACCCACAAGCGTGGCTCGCCGACACAGGCAACGTCGACAAGCTGGTCAAGCTTTCCGGCGCCAAGGCCAGTGACATCCCGCTGCTGCTGCAAGGCAACGTCTACCCGCTGGCCGCTGATCAGGTGACCCTGCTGGGCGCCCCGACCACCAAGGCTGTGACCGACACCGCCGCGTTTCTCAAGGAGCAAGGCAAGGTCGACGCCGTGCTGCCGGACTACGCCCCTTACGTCAGCGCCAAGTTCATCACTAACTGATTCAAGGAGTTCATTGCGATGGCCTTGCTACAACTGGAGCGCATCAGCGCACAGTACCCAGGCGCCACAGAACCGGTACTGTCTGATATTTCACTGGACCTTGGGCCCCAGCAATTGCTGGTAGCTCTCGGCCCGTCCGGCAGTGGCAAGACCTCGCTGTTGAACCTGATTGCCGGTTTCGTCGAACCCTCTGCCGGGCGCATCACCCTCGATGGCGTGCCGGTCAAAGGCCCCAGCGCCGAGCGTGGCGTGGTGTTCCAGGACGACGCCCTGCTGCCCTGGCAGGACGTGTTGGCCAACGTCGGCTTCGGCCTCGAACTGGCTGGCGTGCCCAAGGCACAACGCGAAGTACGCGCCCGTGAAATGCTCGCGCTGGTCGACCTTGCCGGCTTCGACAGTCGCCGTATCTGGCAACTCTCCGGCGGCCAGAAACAGCGCGTGGGCCTGGCCCGCGCGCTGGCAGCCGACCCGCGTGTACTGCTGATGGACGAACCCTTCGGTGCCCTCGATGCCTTCACCCGCGAACAGATGCAGGAGTTGCTGCTGCAAGTCTGGCGGCGCACGGCCAAGCCGGTGTTCCTGATCACCCATGACATCGAAGAGGCGGTGTTCCTCGCCACCGATTTGATCCTGTTGGCGCCCAACCCGGGCCAGATCGTCGAGCGCCTGCACCTGGACTTCGGCCAGCGCTACGCCGCCGGTGAATCGGCGCGCGCGATCAAGTCCGACCCGCGCTTTATCGAAACCCGCGAGCACGTGCTGGGCAAAGTGTTCTCGCAACGGCAGGTGTCCGCATGAGCAGTTACGAACTCCCCGCCACCGCCGCCAAGCCGGTGGCTCACGCCGTTATTCCTGTGCGTCGCAGCCTGAGCACACGCTGGATCAGCGTGCTCACTTTGTTTGCCTTGTTGGCACTCTGGTGGGCGGTGACTGCCACCGGTTTGATCGAACCGCTGTTCCTGCCGCCACCGTCCGCCGTGCTGCAAAAAGGCTGGCTGCTGGCGACCACTGGCTACATGGATTCCACCTTGTGGCAGCACTTGGGCGCGAGCCTGCAGCGCATCGGCCTGGGCCTGGGTTTTGCGGTGCTGACCGCCGTGCCGGTGGGCATTGCCATCGGGGCCAACCGTATCGCGCGCGGCATTCTCGACCCGCTGATTGAGTTCTACCGGCCGATTCCACCGCTGGCTTATCTGCCACTGATCGTGATCTGGTGCGGCATCGGCGAGCTGTCCAAGGTGCTGCTGATTTATCTCGCGATCTTCGCGCCTATCGCCATCGCCACTGCCACCGGCGTGCGCACCGTCGACCCGGCCAAGCTGCGGGCCGCGCAATCGTTGGGCGCCACCCGTGCCCAATTGATTCGCCACGTGATCCTGCCCAGCGCCCTGCCCGACATCCTCACCGGTGTGCGCATCGGCCTGGGCGTAGGCTGGTCGACCTTGGTTGCGGCCGAGTTGATCGCCGCCACCAGCGGCCTGGGTTTTATGGTGCAGTCGGCGGCGCAGTTCCTGGTCACCGATGTGGTGGTGCTGGGGATTCTGGTGATCGCCCTGATCGCTTTCGCCATGGAAATGGGCCTGCGTGCCCTGCAGCGTAAATGGGTGCCCTGGCATGGCCAGGCACATTGAGTGAGAAGAGCATGAGCAGCCTGACCGTTACGCCTTTAAGCACCGCCCTGGGCGCCCAGATCAGTGGCGTCGATATCACCCAGCCGCTGAACCTGGAACAGCGCGACGCCATTGAGCAGGCATTGCTCACCCACTCGGTGCTGTTTTTCCGTGGCCAAGCCGTTACCCCGCAGCAACAGGCGCGGTTCGCGGCAAATTTTGGCGACCTGCACATTCACCCGATTTACCCCAACGTGCCGGAGCAGCCCGAAGTGCTGATTCTGGATACCGCCGTGACCGACGTGCGTGACAACGCCGTGTGGCACACCGACGTGACCTTCCTGCCCACTCCGGCCCTCGGCGCGGTGCTCAGCGCCAAGCTGCTGCCGGCGTTTGGTGGCGACACGTTGTGGGCCAGTGGCATTGCGGCGTATGAGGCGCTGTCTGAGCCATTCAAGCGCCTGCTCGATGGCCTGACGGCGACTCATGACTTCACCAAGTCCTTCCCGCTGGAGCGCTTTGGCAACACCGCCGACGACCTGGCGCGCTGGGAAGAAACCCGCAAGAAAAACCCGCCGCTGTCGCACCCGGTAGTGCGCACGCACCCGGTGAGTGGGCGCAAGTCGTTGTTTGTCAGCGATGGGTTTACCACCAGGATCAATGAGCTGGAGCCGCCTGAAAGCGAAGCCATTCTCAAGCTGTTGTTTGCTCATGCGACACGGCCAGAGTTCACCATCCGCTGGCGCTGGCAGGAGAACGACGTAGCGTTCTGGGACAACCGCGTGACCCAGCATTACGCGGTCGATGACTACCGGCCACAACGGCGAGTGATGCACCGCGCGACAATTCTGGGCGACGTGCCCTTTTAAGCCAGGCACAACCTTCATCGACTGACCCACCGTCATCGCGGGCAAGCCCGGCTCCCACAGTGATCGAGTCGTAGCGAATACATTTGCCACGCTGAAGAGCAAAAATGTGGGAGGGGGCTTGCCCCCGATAGCTCCGGGTCAGTCAACGGGTCACGTGACTGCCACCGCCATCGGGGCAAGCCCCCTCCCACATTGACCCGGTGCTATCAAGTTATTCAGCGGTCGATGACTACCGGCCACAACGGCGAGTGATGCACCGCGCGATGACTCTTGGGGATGTGCCGTTCTAGTCGCCACACTGCACATAAAATGTGGGAGGGGGCTTGCCCCCGATAGCTCTGAGTCAGTCAACGGGTCACGTGACTGCCACCGCCATCGGGGGCAAGCCCCCTCCCACATTGACCCGGTGCTATCAGGTTATCCAGCGGTCGATAACTACCGGCCACAGCGGCGAGTGATGTGCCGCGCGATGACTCTTGGGGATGTGCCGTTCTGGTCGCCACACTTCACATAAAATGTGGGAGGGGGCTTGCCACCGATAGCTCTGGGTCAGTCAACGGGTCACGTGACTGCCACCGCCATCGGGGCAAGCCCCCTCCCACATTGACCCGGTGCTATCAGGTTATTCAGCGGTCGATGACTACCGGCCGCAGCGGCGAGTGATGTACCGCGCGACGATTCTTGGGGACGTGCCGTTCTAGTCGCCACACTGCACATAAAATGTGGGAGGGGGCTTGCCCCCGATAGCTCTGGGTCAGTCAACGGGTCACGTGACTGACACCGCCATCGGGGGCAAGCCCCCTCCCACATTGACCCGGTGCTATCAGGTTATTCAGCGGTCGATGGTTTTTCCCACAGGTTGATCCCGCCTTCCTGGGCAAACCGATCGATTTCCGCCAGTTCCTCAGCACTGAAGCTCAAGTTCTGCAGCGCCCCGACGTTTTCAATGATCTGCTCCGGCCGGCTTGCACCGATCAGCGCACTGGTCACCCGTGGGTCACGCAGGGTCCAGGCCAGCGCCAGTTGCGCCAGGCTCTGGCCACGACGCTTGGCAATTTCGTTCAGCGCACGCACATGGGCGATGTTGGCTTCGGACAAGTGCTTGGCCTGCAGCGAACCACCCCCTGGGCGATTAACCCGCGCATCCGCCGGCACGCCATTGAGGTACTTGTCGGTGAGCAAACCCTGGGCCAGCGGCGTGAAGGCAATCACGCCGGTACCGAGTTCTTCGGTGGTGTCCAGCAGGTCTTTTTCCACCCAGCGGTTGAGCAGGTTGTAGGCCGGTTGGTGGATCAGCAGCGGCACTTTCCATTCCTGGAGCAGCGCAGCCATCTCGCGGGTTTTCACGCCGGAATAAGACGAGATACCGATGTACAACGCCTTGCCCTGTTGCACGGCGGTGGCGAGGGCGCTGGCGGTTTCTTCCAGTGGGGTGTCGGCATCAAAACGGTGGGAGTAGAAAATATCTACGTAGTCGACGCCCAGGCGTTGCAGGCTCTGGTCCAGGCTCGCCAATACGTATTTGCGCGAACCGCCGCCCTGACCGTAAGGGCCGGGCCACATGTCCCAGCCGGCCTTGCTGGAGATGATCAGTTCGTCGCGATAGTGCTTGAAGTCTTCGCGCAGCAAACGGCCGAAGTTGATCTCGGCGCTGCCATAGGGCGGGCCGTAGTTGTTGGCCAGGTCGAAGTGGTTGATCCCCAGGTCGAACGCGGTGCGCAGCAACGCGCGCTGGGTGTCGATCGGGGTGCTGTCGCCAAAGTTGTGCCACAGCCCCAGGGACAGTGCGGGCAGCACCAATCCACTGCGGCCTACGCGGCGATAAGGGATAGATTCATAGCGGTTTTCGGCAGCAATGTACGTCATCGAATCCTCTCTGGGCTTAGGGGCAAATAAGGCCTGGGAATAAGGTTATTCCCAGGCCTTTTAAGCCGCTGAATCGCTTAACTATGCCCGTCTCTTTTACAGCAATTTCCTACCAAAGTGGAACGACGTAGCTCACATAGAAGCGGTTTTCATCTTGCACAGTGGCGCCGGTAATGTCCGGGCTGGCGTGGGCATTTTTCCAGGTCACGCCCAGGCCCTTGAGAGTGCCGGTGGGTACCTGGTAGGCCACCGCGATGTTGCGTTCCCATTCGCTGGTGTCGCCCTGCGCTGTGCGGATGTCATCGCCGTGGGCATACGCGGCCGAGAATGTCAGGCCGGTGAGGCCCAGCTTGCCGAAGTCATATTTGTATTGCGCCAGCCAGGTACGCTCGCCGGCGTGCTGGAATTTGTTCAGCTGCATGTTGGTCAGCGCCGGCGTGTCCGCACCTGAACCTGGGCCTTGGCGTGCGTCACCACTGTTCAAGCCCGAATCCAGGTACGGGAAGTCGCTGTCACCGCTGTTTTTCTGGATACCGAGGCCGACCGTATGGCCGTCCA
This sequence comes from Pseudomonas sp. MF08831, assembly GCF_059862645.1. Lineage (NCBI taxonomy): Bacteria > Pseudomonadati > Pseudomonadota > Gammaproteobacteria > Pseudomonadales > Pseudomonadaceae > Pseudomonas > Pseudomonas sp. MF08831. The sequence continues at coordinate 497,297 of NZ_JCBCUX010000002.1, forward strand.
GGCTGTAGCTCTCCAGCAAGCTGGCGGTGGTCTGGTTGATGCGGCCTTTGCTGGTGCCGTCACCGTAGAGGCCGGCCCCGGCGAAGTCTTTGTCGCCATCGGCGTTGGCGCCCACACCCAGGCTGCGGAACACGCGCACGTCGGTGTCGATGGCGCCCACAGACAACGCATCATGCCGTTTGGCGCCGAGGAAGAACTGCTGGTAGTAATCCTCAAGGTTGGAATACCACAGGCTGACGGTGGTGTTCTGAATGCCGGTGTAGTCCGCACCGCCGAACAGGAAGCGGTCACTCTCTTTGGTGCCACCGGCGGTGATCATGCCTTGGTCGCCGGTTTCGTTGCGGATCTTGGTCTTGAAGATATCGCCGCCGGTGAAGGTGAAATCGGTAAGGTCCTTGGACACCAGCTGCACGCCGGTGTTGGTCTGCTGGTACAGGCGCCCGTCGGTGTTGGCCAGCACCGGGTTGTTGCCGTACAGCGTGCCCACGCGCAGCTCATCCTTGGCAAAGCGCATCTTGAATGTGGGGCTCAGTACACCAAACTGGTCGGCGGATTTGCCGTTGTCCAACGGGAACATGCTGCCGGGGTAGCGCCCTTGGTGGTCCTTGTCATTGAGGTCACCACCAGAGTCCAGTTTCAAGCCATAGAAGGCCTGCAGATCGAGGCCAAAACCAACCGGCCCATCGGTGTAGCCCGACTTGAAGTTGAACTCGAAACCCTGGCCCCAATCACGAATGCTGTGGGCCTTGGCGTTGCTGTTCACCACATCACGCCCTTGCTGGTTGAGGTAGCGGTTGAGCAAGGTCACATCGGCGTGGCTGTCGTCGATAAAATCGGCGTGGGCGGACAGCATAAAGCTCGCCATGGCGACACCCACCACGGGGCTTATTAACGTCTTCATTGTTACCGGTCTCCGTCACTGTTCTGAAATGAAAGCGTCAAACGCTTCACACAATTACGCAGTGGCCAGATGACAGTTCGGAGTCAAACCGGGGTTTCAACGAATGAAATTAAATTTAAAAAAAGCCCCGTAGAACGGGGCTTTGCGGGCTTTTTTGTGGGAGCGGGCTTGCCCGCGATGCAGGCAACTCGGTGTCTCTCAAACACCGAGCTGGTGCGATCGCGGGCAAGCACAGGAGGCTAGCGCACCAGGTGCAGGAACTGCAGGTGCCGCTCGTACTGGTCAAGGATGTCGTTGATGATCTGCTCCTTGGTGTAGCCCACCAGGTCGTAGTCCTGGCTACCCTCGCTCAAATGCACTTCCGCCCGATAGTAGCGGCGGTTATTGAGCTGCTTGGAGCCCATGCCGCCGCGCGCAAACGACGGCGTGAAATAGCCACGCATCTGCACTTGATACACGAACGGGTGCTCTTCACCGTGGCCGATTTCCAGGCTGACGCTGTCGTTCGACGGGTCGGGCTGGGTGACGACGCTGAGGCCTTTCTCGACAAACACCGCCGTCACTTCTTCGATCGCCGGGCGCACCGTGGTCTCAAGGAACCGGTACACCTCATCGCGCGATGGGAAATGCACCGCCTGGCTCAAGCGCTGGCGCCAACCGCCAGTGCCCTTGCGTGAGCCCGATACCGGCGCCAGCGAATGCAACTGGGCAATCTGCTTTTGCGATTCGAGGTAGAACGCCTTGTGCAGCCCCCACATCATCAGCAGCAGGATCAGCGAGAACGGCAACGAGGTCAGCACCACCGCCGATTTCAGCGAATCGATGCTGCCGGCAAACAGCAAGGCACTGGTGACCAACGCAGTCATTGCGCCCCAGAACACGCGCAGCCATTTAGGCCCGTCTTCATCGGCGTTACCGCCTTTGGACGACAAGGTCGACAGCACCACGGTGCCGGAGTCGGCCGAGGTAACGAAGAACACGAAGCTGATGAACACCGTGACCGCGATGACCGTCTTGCTCCACGGGTACGTTTCCAGCAGCAAGTAAAGGCTCATCGACGGGTCATCGATGGCCGACTGGCCGAGGGCGGTCAAGCCGTGGTTCAGCACTTGGTCGATGGCGCTGTTGCCGAAGATCGACATCCACGCCAGGGTAAAGCCCAGCGGGATCAGCAGCACGCCGAACACGAACTCGCGGATGGTACGGCCACGGGAAATACGCGCGATGAACAGGCCCACGAACGGCGACCATGCAATCCACCAGGCCCAGTAGAACACCGTCCAACCGCCCAGCCAGTCGCTGGGTTTGTCGTAGGCGTACACATCGAAACTCTTGGTCGGCAAGGCGCCGAGGTAGTCGCCGATGTTCTGGATCAGGGTGTTGAGCAAGTGCTGGGTGGGCCCGGCGAACAACACAAACAGCAGCAGCGCGCAGGCCAGCAGCATGTTGATGTCGGACATCACCCGCACGCCCTTGTCGACACCGGAGACGGCGACGAGGATCGCGGCGCCCATCATCAGCGTGATCAGGCCAACCTGAATCCATTGTGTGTGGGCAATGCCGAACAGGTAATCCAGCCCGGAATTGAGGTGCAACACGCCAAAGCCCATGTCGGCGCCCAGGCCAAACACGGTGGCGATGATGCCAAAGCCATCCACTGCGTAGCCGATGGGGCCGTTGATGCGCTTGCCGATCAGCGGGTACAGCGCCGAGCGCAGCGCCAGCGGCAGGTTATGCCGGTAGGCGAAATACGCCAGGGCCATGCCAACAAACGCGAAGACGCCCCAGCCGTGCAGGCCCCAGTGCAGAAACAGGATCTGCATGGCCTGGCGCGCGGCATCGGCGTTCATCGGCGCGCCTTGGGGCGGCTGCACCAGGTGCGTCAGCGGCTCGGACACGCAGAAGAAGAACAGCGTGATGCTGATCCCGGCGGCGAACAGCATGCCGGCCCAGGACAGGTAGCTGAATTCGGGCTCGTCGTGGTCGGCACCGAGTTTTATCTTGCCGTAGCCCGATAACGCGGTGACCACCACGAAGACCAGATACAGCGTCATCGCGAGCATGTAGTACCAGCCGACCGTGTTGGCCGCCCAGTTTTGCGCAGCCAGCAGCCAGGCACCGGCCTGTTGCGGGATAGCGATGACCGTGATGCCGAATAGCAGGATGAAACTGGCGGCAAAGTAGAAAACGGGCGCATTCATGCGCACCATGCCGCTGGATGGGGTGGACGATGCACTCATGAACGATGCACCCCGAGGGTGTGGGATGTGGCTGTAAATAACGGACTCAGCAAAGGTAAGCCTCCTGTTGTGAGCGGGCAGCGAACCACCGGTTTAACTTGAACGAACATTCAAGTTAAACATGAATAGGCGGTTTGGGACTAATCGCAGGGCTGAGTGGTAGGTCATTCCTACACTAGCTCAGGGATTGGTATGACGGGTGCGCGAGGTAAATCGTTCAGCGATTTCCACGTTAAGTACGGCTCAAAAATGGAATGCGGTCAAAAATGTGGCAGCGTGCTTGCTCGCGAATGCAGTGGGTCAGCAACATATCCAATAACTGACACTCCGCCTTCGCGAGCAAGCCCGCTCCCACAGGGGCTTTGTACTGATTCTCTATTTCTGCGCCCCATCCTCATGCTGCAAATTCGCCTGCGTGATATTCGCCCCCGCCGGCACACTGCGGGTCAGCCACACGTTGCCGCCAATCGTCGAGCCCTTGCCGATGGTGATCCGCCCCAGAATCGTCGCCCCGGCATAAATCACCACATCATCTTCAACGATCGGATGGCGTGGATGACCCTTCTGCAGCTGCCCGTCCTCATCTGCTGGGAAGCGCTTGGCGCCCAGCGTCACCGCTTGGTAGATGCGCACCCGCTCGCCGATGATCGCGGTTTCGCCGATCACCACGCCCGTCCCATGATCGATAAAGAAACTCGGGCCGATCTGCGCGCCCGGGTGAATGTCGATACCCGTGGCCGAGTGCGCGATCTCCGCGCTGATCCGCGCCAGCAGCGGCAGCCCGGCGCGGTACAGATGGTGTGCCAGGCGATGGTGAATCACCGCCAGAATCCCTGGATAGCACAACAGCACTTCATCCACACTGCGCGCGGCCGGGTCGCCGTGGTAGGCGGCCAGCACGTCGGTGTCCAGCAGGCTGCGCAGCGAAGGCAGGGCCAGGGCAAAATCCTGGATCAGGCGGATCGCCAGGGCATCGACCTCGCTGTCGTCCTGGCCGCCCTGGCGTGCGGCGTAGCGCAGCTCCAGGCGCGCCTGGCCGAGCAGGGCATTCAAGGCGACGTCGAGGGTGTGGCCGACGTAAAAGTCTTCACTCTCTTCACGCAAGTCCACCGGCCCCAGGCGCATCGGGAACAACGCGCCGCACAGCGATTCAAGAATCTGCGCCACGGCTTCGCGCGACGGCAATTCGCGGCCGCCGTGCTCGCCACTCAAGCGGCCATTGCGCGTTCGCCACTGGTCCCGGGCGCTGCGCAGCTGGCTGACGATGGTCTGCAATTGCCAATGGCTGGAACGCTCACTCACGGTATTCACTCCTGACGAATTGCCCATCACTTTACGGTATGCACCCTGACGGTCCTTAAGAACCAATGGTGTGATGCTAAGAACTAACCGACATAAGCGATTGGCGGTTGCCCGATGAAAAGTGCCTGCCTATAGTCGCCCAATCACTTAGCCACTGTGCGTCGCCATGATCAAACAACAGCTCGACCGTTTTAACCGCCTGGACCTGCTGGGCGGTGCCACTGCCCTGGAAAAACTCGAGCGGCTGTCGGCCTGGCTGGGCAGGGACATCTACGTCAAGCGCGACGACACCACGCCACTGGCCATGGGCGGCAACAAGCTGCGCAAACTCGAATACCTGGCAGCCGACGCCCTCGCCCAGGGTGCCGACACCCTGGTGACCGCTGGCGCGATCCAGTCCAACCATGTGCGCCAAACTGCTGCGCTGGCCGCCAAGTTGGGCCTGGGTTGCGTGGCACTGCTGGAGAACCCGACCGGCACCGAAGACCCGAACTACCTGGGCAACGGCAATCGCCTGTTGCTGGAGCTGTTTGACGCCAAAGTAGAACGGGTCGAGAACCTCGACAACGTTGACGACCAACTCAATGCCCTCGCCGATCGCCTGCGCAGCAACGGCAAGAAGCCGTACCTGGTGCCTATCGGCGGTTCGAATGCACTCGGGGCGCTGGGTTACGTACGCGCCGGGCTGGAGTTAGCCGGGCAGATCGAAGCCAGCGGCATTGAGTTCGCTGCCGTGGTACTCGCCTCCGGCAGTGCGGGCACCCACAGTGGCCTCGCCCTGGCGTTGAGCGAAGTGCTGCCAACATTGCCCGTGGTGGGCATCACCGTGTCGCGCACCGAGCAAGCTCAGTTCCCGAAAGTGCAAGGCCTGGCCGAACGCACCGCCGAGTTGCTCGGCGTGGGCGTTCCGGACGCGTTCAAAGTGATCCTGTGGGACGAATATTTCGGCCCGCGCTACGGCGAACCGAACGCCGGCACCCTGGCTGCGGTCAAGTTACTGGCAAGCCAGGAAGGCCTGCTGCTGGACCCGGTGTATACGGGCAAGGCCATGGCCGGCCTGCTCGATGGTATTGGGCGGCAGCGGTTTGAGGACGGGCCGATTATTTTCCTGCACACCGGCGGAGCGCCGGCGTTGTTTGCGTATGACACCGCGTTTAATTGAATAAACGCAGATCAGAAGGTGGGAGCGGGCTTGCTCGCGAATACGGAGTGTCAGCCCATCCATTCGGCGGCTGATACAGCGCATTCGCGAGCAAGCTGGCTCCCACACTAAATGGATTACATATTCCAATAACGAATAACAAATTAAATTTATATTATTTTCAAGTCTTAGAAACTGGCTTTATAGTCGCGCCGAAGGCGAAGACGCGCTTCGCGCTTTAAGGCAGGATACGACTACTGCGTCACCTGCTTCGCTCAACATAAAAAACACAGGGGCTGTTCATGACTATTTCTGTATTGCGTCGCACGTTGCTGGTTGGCACATTGGGCTTGGCACTTGGGGCTGGTCTGATGGGCCAAGCCATCGCTGGTGAACAGCTGGACACCATCAAGAAGGCCGGCGAGATCAAGATCGGCCTGGAAGGCACCTACCCGCCGTTCAGCTTCGTCGATGAAAGCGGCAAGCTCAGCGGTTTCGAAGTCGAGCTGTCCGAAGCGCTGGCCAAAGAGCTGGGCGTCAAGGTCAAGCTGCAAGCCACACCGTGGGACGGCATTCTCGCGGCCCTGGAATCCAAGCGCCTGGACGCAGTGGTCAACCAGGTGACCATCTCCGAGGAGCGCAAGAAGAAGTACGACTTCTCCAAGCCTTACACCGTTTCCGGTATCCAGGCGCTGGTGCTGAAGAAAAACGTCGACGCCATCAAGACCGCCGACGACCTGGCCGGCAAGAAAGTCGGCGTAGGCCTGGGCACCAACTACGAACAATGGCTCAAGGACAACCAACCCAAAGCCATCATCAAGACCTACAACGATGACCCTACCAAGTTCCAGGACCTGCGCATCGGCCGCATCGACGCCATCCTGATCGACCGTCTGGCCGCTCTGGAATACGCCAAGAAAGCTCCGGACACTGCTGCCGCTGGCGATGCTTTCTCCCGTCAGGAAGCCGGCATTGCCCTGCGCAAAGGCGAGCCTGAACTGCTCGACGCCGTGAACAAGGCCCTCGACAAACTGCGTGCCGACGGCACCTTGAAGAAGCTGTCCGAGAAATACTTCAACGCTGACGTCACTCAATAATGGAAGCAGGTTTCCAACTCGCGCTGGACTCCGCGCCCTTTCTGCTCAAGGGCGCGTACTACACGGTGATTCTTAGCCTTGGCGGGATGTTTTTCGGCTTGCTGCTGGGCTTCGGCCTGGCCTTGATGCGTTTGTCGCGCTTCAAACTGGTCAGTTGGATCGCCCGCGTCTACGTGTCGTTCTTTCGCGGCACGCCCTTGCTGGTGCAGCTGTTCCTGATCTACTACGGCTTACCGCAAGTGGGCATCGAGCTGGACCCGATCCCGGCCGCCATGATTGGCTTTTCGCTGAACATGGCGGCTTACGCCTGTGAAATCCTGCGCGCCGCCATCAGCTCCATCGAGCGCGGCCAATGGGAAGCTGCAGCCAGTATCGGCATGACTCGCGCGCAGACCCTGCGCCGGGCCATCCTGCCGCAGGCCATGCGCACGGCCTTGCCGCCGTTGGGCAACAGCTTTATTTCGCTGGTAAAAGACACCGCGCTGGCCGCTACCATCCAGGTGCCCGAGCTGTTCCGCCAGGCCCAATTGGTGTCTGCGCGCACCTTCGAAATCTTTACCATGTATCTCTCCGCTGCCCTGATCTACTGGATTTTGGCAAGCATCCTGGCGCATTTTCAGAACCGCCTGGAAGACCGGGTCAACCGGCATGACCTGGAGTCTTGAAGCATGATCGTGGTTGAAAAACTGACCAAACAATTCAAGGGTCAGGTGGTACTCAACGGGATCGACCTTGAGGTCAAGGAAGGCGAAGTTGTCGCCATCATTGGCCCCAGTGGTTCCGGCAAGACCACCTTCCTGCGCTGCCTGAATTTCCTCGAAGAACCCACCAGTGGTCGCATCAAGGTGGGTGACATCGAGATCGACAGCAGCAAGCCGCTCAACCAGCAACAAGGCCTGGTGCGGCGCCTGCGCCAGCACGTGGGTTTTGTGTTCCAGAACTTCAACCTGTTCCCGCACCGCACCGCGCTGGAAAACGTCATCGAAGGCCCGATGGTGGTCAAGAAGATGCCGCGCGAAGCAGCCACCGAACTGGGCCGTACGCTGCTGGCCAGGGTCGGCCTGGCGGGCAAGGAAGGGGCTTACCCGCGGCGCTTGTCCGGTGGCCAGCAACAGCGCGTGGCAATTGCCCGTGCATTGGCCATGGAGCCGGAGGTGATTCTGTTTGACGAACCCACCTCGGCACTCGACCCGGAGTTGGTCGGTGAAGTACTGGCAACCATCCGCAGCCTGGCCGAAGAAAACCGCACCATGGTCATCGTCACCCACGAGATGAGCTTCGCCCGGGATGTGGCCAACCGGGTGATCTTCTTCGACAAGGGCGTGATCGTCGAACAGGGCGAAGCCAAGGCGCTGTTTGCCAACCCCAAGGAAGAACGGACCAAGCAGTTCCTGAGCAAGTTTTTAGCCCACTGACACCCCGAAAAACCTGGGTGGGAGCTGGCTTGCCTGCGATGCAGGCACCTCGGTGTGTCAGTCACACCGCAGCCATGCTATCGCAGGCAAGCCAGCTCCCACCTAAGCGCGTTCCTACATAAAATCCTCGCGATAACGAATAAAACGCACCGCCGCACCCACCTTAAAATCCCCCGCCTCGTCAGCTCTTTCTGAATCTGCTCCAACCCGCCGTTTAGCCCTTTGCCGCCATTGACGCCCGCCGGCCAACCCTCTTATCTAGGGCCCAGAGGATTGGATCCTATCCCGGCTATTCACTGAATCGTTCCTTTCGGCACCCTGCGCACACTCGCGCCACGGGCACCGGAACGATTGCTGCTGGCTGCATCAAGGAGATTACTTATGACGCGCACTGCACCCTCGGCCATGCTCACCGCCCCGACGCTGCCCCAGGCTAATCGATACGGTATCAACGCCCTCGCCGCCGCCCAACTGCAGGTGGATATCGCCCCCTACCCCGGCATGGAGGAAGGCGACCTGATCGAGCTGTTCTGGAACAACTGCTTTGCCGACTCCCGGCGCGTGAGCGCGTGCAAAATCGGCACCCCCACCCGCCTGCGCATCCCGCACAGCTTTGTGCAGGATGGCTCGGCGCAGATTCACTACCAGGTCATGCAGATCGGCCACGGCCCGGCCCGTTCGGCAGTCACGCACGTGCGGGTCAAGACCTGCCCACCCGGCGGCCAGCCGTCGCCTCGGTTCAGTGACGAAAACCAGAACCTTGCGCCCGTCAGCCTGCCCGACATGATCCGCCGCTACGGCATCAACGGTAGCCAGGTGCGACGCGGCATTCCGCTGAGCATCGAGCCGTACGCGCATATGACCACTGGCGACGCCATTACCCTGCGTTGGGGCGACGTGCGTCTGGACCTGCCGACGATCCAGCGCAAGGACGTCGGTCTGACAGTGCAGGTGTGGGTGCCCTCTGCGGTGATTGTCGAAGCGGGCGACGACTGCCGGCTGGACGTGACGTACTGCATTCTGGATCGCGTTGGCAATAATTCGCGCTGGGCACCCGCGCGCACGTTGAACATCGCCGCCTGCTCCTCGCAGGCGCCACCCCGCCCGGCCGGGGCCGCGTCGACCTATCAACCACGTCAGCCCGGTTCTCCCTGCGAACCTGGGTAACAGACCTTCTATGCATATTCCTAGAAGTTAGTTTATTTAAAGATTTAACACGCTTAGGGTATATGCACCGGACCACCGGACATCTCTGATTTTTCTGTTTTTATTTCATTGAATGCGAGGTCGGTATGGTCAGAATTACCCCGGTGCATAACGCCAGGGCATTACGTGCAGCCAAGGAGCGGCGCTGATGTCTAACTTGGCTCTAACACCCCCCCAGAGTGATCTGGACGTAGCCCCACTGCTGTTGCCGGCAGCTGTGCTGCGCGACGACGCACAAGCGTTGAGCGCAGCACACGAACTGGCTCAGGCCGCGCGCCTGCAAGCGGCCAAGCGCGACCAGCAGCGCAAGCTGCCCTGGGCGCAGCTTGAGCAGTTCACCCGCAGCGGGCTGGGCAGTATTTCCATTCCCCGTGAATACGGCGGCCCACAGGTATCGTTCGTGACCCTGGCCGAGGTGTTCGCGATCATCAGCGCGGCGGACCCGGCCCTCGGGCAGATCCCGCAAAACCACTTCGGCATCCTGTATCTGCTGCAGGGCACTGCCACCGAACGCCAGAAAAAGCAGCTGTTCCAGAGCGTCCTCGACGGCTGGCGCATCGGTAATGGCGGCCCGGAACGCGGCACCAAAAACACCCTGGAACTCAAAGCGCGGCTCACCGCCGAAGGTGACGGCTATGTGGTCAGCGGCCAGAAGTTCTACTCCACCGGCGCGCTGTTTGCCCATTGGGTGGCGGTGAAGGCGTTGAACGATGACGGCAAACAAGTCATGGCCTTTGTGCGCCGTGGCACGCAAGGGCTGCGCATCGTTGACGATTGGTCGGGCTTCGGCCAACGCACCACCGCCAGCGGCACCGTGCTGCTTGACCGGGTACCGGTGGACGCCGAACTGGTGATAGAGAACTGGCGCATCGGCGAAAGCCCGAACATCCAGGGCGCTATCTCGCAATTGATCCAGGCGGCCATCGACGCCGGCATCGCCCGCGGCGCCCTCGATGACACCATCGCCTTCGTGCGTGAACGCTCGCGCCCATGGATCGACGCCAAGGTCGAACGCGCCAGCGATGACCTGTATGTGATCGCCGATATCGGCAAGCTGAACATCGAACTGCATGCCGCCCAAGCCCTGTTGCGCAAGGCCGGCAAGGTGCTGGACGAGGTCAGCGCTGCGCCGATCACCGCGCAATCCGCCGCGCGCGCGTCAATTGCCGTGGCCGAAGCGAAAGTGCTGACCACCGAAGTGTCGCTGCTGGTCAGCGAAAAGCTCTTCGAACTGGCCGGCAGTCGCGCCACCCTCGCCGAATTCAACCTCGACCGCCACTGGCGCAACGCCCGCGTGCACACCCTGCACGACCCGGTGCGCTGGAAGTATCACGCCATCGGCGCCTATCGCCTGAACGGCACGTTGCCGGCTCGTCATTCCTGGATCTGACCGACCAGACATCTGGAGAACATCATGACTTTCTCTACAAACGTCGCGGTTATCACCAGCGACGAACAAGCCCTTATTGTCGCCAGCGACCTGGCCGAAGACTTGGGTCGCGACAGCGCCCAGCGCGACCGTGAACGCCGCCTGCCCCTGCCCGAGCTGGAGGTGTTTTCGCGCTCCGGCCTGTGGGGCATCAGCGTGCCGAAGGAACACGGTGGCGCGGGTGTGTCCAACGTCACCCTGGCCAAGGTCATTGCGCTGATTGCCCAGGCGGACGCCTCGCTGGGCCAGATCCCGCAAAACCATTTCTATGCCCTGGAAGTGCTGCGCGTGAATGGCAGCCCGGCCCAGCAGAAACGCCTGTACGCCGAAGTGCTCGCAGGCCGACGTTTCGGCAACGCCTTGGCGGAGCTGGGTACCAAAACTGCCCATGACCGGGTGACCAAAATCACCCGCGACGGCGACGGTTTTCGTATCACCGGCCGCAAGTTCTACTCCACCGGCGCCATCTACGCCCAACGCATCCCCACCTCGGTGGTGGATGAACACGGCGTGCAGCAACTGGCATTTGTGCCGCGCGACAGCGAAGGCCTGACGGTAATCGACGACTGGAGCGGCTTCGGCCAGCGCACCACCGGCAGCGGCTCCGTGGTGTTTGACAACGTGTGGGTCGCCGCCCAGGACGTGGTCCCGTTCCAGAGCGCTTTCGAGCGCCCGACCACGGTCGGCCCGCTGGCGCAGATCCTTCACGCTGCCATCGACACCGGCATCGCCCGCGCCGCCTTCGAGGACGCGCTGCATTTTGTGCGCACCAAGACCCGGCCGTGGATCGACTCCGGCAACGACAAGGCCACTGAAGACCCGCTCACCTTGAAAAGCTTCGGCCACCTGAGCATCCGCCTGCACGCCGCCGAGGCATTGCTGGAACGCTCCGGTGAGTTCCTCGACCGCGCCCAGGCCGACAGCACTGCCGAAACCGTCGCGGCAGCCTCCATCGCCGTCGCCGAAGTGCGCGCCTTGAGCACTGAAATTTCCCTGGCCGCCGGCAGCACCTTGTTCGAACTGGCCGGCAGCCAGGCAACCCTGGCCGAACATGGCCTTGACCGCCACTGGCGCAACGCCCGCGTGCACACCCTGCACGACCCGGTGCGCTGGAAGTACTTTGCTGTGGGCAATTACTACCTCAACGATGAAAACCCGCCACTGCGGGGGACCATTTAATGGCGAAGAAAAAAATCCTGCTCAATGCCTTCAACATGAATTGCATCGGGCACATCAACCATGGCCTGTGGACGCATCCACGGGACACCTCGACGCAGTACAAGACCCTCCAATACTGGACCGACCTGGCGCAGACCCTGGAGCGCGGGCTGTTCGACGGCTTGTTCATCGCCGACATCGTCGGCGTGTACGACGTTTACCAGAACGCCATCGATGTGCCGCTCAAGGAGTCGATCCAGCTGCCGGTCAACGACCCGTTGCTGCTGGTCTCGGCCATGGCGGCCGTCACCCAAAACCTTGGCTTCGGCCTCACCGCCAACCTCACCTACGAGCCGCCGTATCTGTTCGCCCGACGCATGTCCACCCTCGACCACCTGAGCCGTGGCCGGGTTGGCTGGAACATCGTCACCGGCTACCTCGACAGCGCCGCAAAGGCCATGGGCCTGACCGAACAGGTCGAGCATGACCGGCGCTACGACCAGGCCGATGAATACCTGCAAGTGCTATACAAACTCTGGGAAGGCAGCTGGGAAGACGACGCGGTCATCAACGACCCACAGCAACGGGTCTATGCGCAGCCCGGCAAGGTGCACAAGGTTGAGCACCACGGCGAGTTCTATCAGGTCGAGGGTTACCACCTTTGCGAGCCGTCGCCGCAACGCACGCCGGTGCTGTTCCAGGCCGGCAGCTCGGAGCGTGGCTTGCTGTTCGCCGGGCGCCATGCCGAGTGCGTATTCATCAGCGGCCAGAACAAGGCCGCCACCAAAGTCCAGGTGGACAAGGTGCGCGCCAGTGCGGCGCAGGCGGGGCGCAACCCGGATGACATCAAGGTGTTCATGGGCCTCAACGTGATCGTGGGCGCCACCGAAGAACTGGCCTGGGCCAAACACGCCGAGTACGTGAGCTATGCCAGCCCGGAAGCCGGAGTGGCGCACTTCTCGGCCTCTACGGCCATCGACTTTGCTCAATACGAAATCGATGAGCCGATCCAGTACGTGAAAAGCAACGCGATTCAGTCGGCCACCAAGAACCTGCAAAACAACGATTGGACGCGGCGCAAATTGCTTGAGCAGCACGCCCTCGGCGGGCGCTATATCACCTTGGTCGGCTCGCCCGAGCAAGTGGCTGACGAGCTGGAATCGTGGATCAGCGAAACCGGGCTGGATGGCTTCAACCTGACGCGCATTGTCACGCCGGAAAGCTATGTCGATTTCATCGACCTGGTGGTGCCGGAACTGCAGAAGCGTGGGTCGTACAAGACCGCTTATGAGCAGGGAACGCTGCGCGAAAAAGTCTTCCAGGGCACTGCACGGTTACCCGAACAACACACCGGTTCCACCTACCGACACTGAATTAGAAGTGTGGGAGCTGGCTTGCCTGCGATAGCGGTGGGCCAGCAAAGAAAATATCCCTGACAGACCGCTATCGCAGGCAAGCCAGCTCCCACAGTTGACCACATTGTTCTTACAGACACCTTATGACTGGAAACCGATCATGAAAAAGACACTGCTCACCCACCCAGTCAAAGCACTGGCCCTGGCCTTTGGTTTATTCAGCTCGGCGGTATTCGCCGCCGATGCACCGCTGAAAGTCGGCACCACCGCCGCCTTCGCGATTCCCCTGGAAGCCGCCGTCGCCGAAGCCGACAAGCAAGGCCTGAAGGTCGAACTGGTGGAGTTTACCGACTGGATCGCGCCCAACGTCAGCCTCGCCGCCGGCGACATCGACGTGAACTACTTCCAGCACATCCCGTTCCTGGAAAACGCCAAGGCTGCCGCCGGGTTCGACCTGGTGCCGTATGCGCCGGGCATCATCAATAACGTTGGCCTGTATTCCAAGAAGTACAAAAGCTTCAACGACCTGCCTCAGGGCGCCAGCGTGGCGATCGCCAACGACCCGATCAACAGCGGTCGCGGCCTGCAACTGCTGGCCAAGGCCGGGCTGATCACGCTCAAGCCGGGCGTGGGTTACAAGGCCACCGAAGAAGACATCATCGCCAACCCGAAGAAAATCAAGATCCTGCAAGTGGAAGCCGTGCAGCTGGTGCGCGCCTATGACGACGCCGATCTGGTGCAGGGCTACCCGGCCTACATCCGCCTGTCCAAGACCTTCGATGCCGAGTCGGCGCTGCTGTTCGACGGCCTCGATCACCCTGAATACGTGATCCAGTTTGTGATCCAGCCCAAAAGCAAAACCGACCCGCGCGTGGTCAAGTTCGTCGACATCTACCAGCATTCGCCGGTGGTACGCGCCGCGCTGGATAAATCCCTCGGCAAGCTCTACCAAGTCGGTTGGGAAGATAAAAAATGACCGCCGCCAACGCCCAACTGCGCGACGTGGGCACCACGCCCAGGGACGCCAAGCAGACAGCGCTGCACCCGGACCTGAACCGTGCCCATGTGCGGTTCATCAATCTGGGCAAAACCTATGACGGCAGCGTGCATGCCTTGCAAGGCATTGACCTTGCGATCCAGCGCGGTGAGGTGTTCGGCATCATCGGCCGCAGCGGCGCTGGCAAATCCTCGCTGATCCGCACCATCAACCGCCTGGAGCAACCCAGCAGCGGGCGCGTGCTGATCGATCAGGTGGACATCGGCGAGTACGACGAAGACCGTCTGGTCGCGTTGCGTCGGCGCATCGGCATGATCTTCCAGCACTTCAACCTGATGTCGGCCAAAACGGTGTGGCAGAACGTCGAGCTGCCGCTGAAGGTCGCCGGCGTGCCCAAGCTGCAGCGCGAGCAAAAGGTGCGTGAGCTGCTTGAACTGGTGGGTTTGCAGGACAAGCACAAGGCTTATCCCGCGCAGCTGTCCGGCGGGCAGAAACAGCGCGTCGGCATTGCCCGTTCGCTGGTGCACGACCCACAGATTCTGCTGTGCGACGAAGCCACCTCGGCCCTCGACCCGGAAACCACCCAGTCGATTCTCGGCCTGCTGCGCGACATCAACAAACGCCTGGGCCTGACTATCGTGTTGATCACCCACGAGATGGCGGTGATCCGCGAAATCTGCGACCGCGTGGTGGTGCTTGAGCACGGTCGAATCGTGGAGCAAGGCCCGGTGTGGCAAGTATTCGGCAACCCGCAGCATGAGGTCAGCAAAACCCTGCTGGCGCCGCTGCAACACGGGCTGCCGGAAGAACTGCAAAACCGCCTGCAACCCACCCAGACATCGGCCGACGCCGCGTTGGTGCTGCGTTTGCAGTTCACCGGCAGCGCCACCGACGAACCCGACCTGGCCGCGCTGTTCGGCGCCCTTGGCGGACGCGTGCGCTTGCTGCAAGGCGGCGTGGAACGGATCCAGGGCCACGCCTTGGGGCAATTACTGCTGGCGGTCAATGGCTCGCCACACAACGCACAAGCACTGCGCACCCTGGCCGGGCGTTGGGCGCAACAGGTGGAGGTGCTGGGCTATGTGGTTTGATCGTTTATTGCAGGGCGCCATCGACACCCTGTTGATGGTTGGCGTGTCGTCGTTGATCGCGCTGTTGGTGGGTATTCCGCTGGCGGTGTTTCTGGTCACCAGCGACAAGGGCGGCATCTATCAGGCACCGGCGCTGAACCGCGTGCTCGGCGCGTTCGTCAATCTCTTCCGCTCCATTCCGTTTCTGATCCTGATGGTGGCGCTGATCCCGTTTACCCGGCTGATCGTCGGCACCACCTATGGCGTGTGGGCGGCCGTTGTGCCGCTGACCATCGCCGCCACGCCGTTTTTCGCGCGGATCGCCGAGGTAAGCCTGCGCGAAGTGGACCACGGTTTGATCGAAGCCGCGCAGGCCATGGGCTGCCGCCGCTGGCACATCATCTGGCACGTGCTGTTGCCGGAAGCGCTGCCGGGGATTGTGGGCGGGTTCACGATCACGCTGGTGACCATGATCAACTCGTCAGCCATGGCGGGCGCCATCGGCGCAGGCGGCTTGGGTGACATTGCCTACCGCTACGGCTATCAGCGTTTCGATACGCAGATCATGCTCACCGTGATTGTGTTGCTGGTGGTTCTCGTCGCGGTGATTCAGTTGGGCGGCGATCGCCTGGCTCGGGTGCTGAACAAGCGGTGAGGTATAGTCGGGCGATCTTAGCGCCCGGTATTTCCCACCATGACCCTCAAGCCCGACGACCTCAACCAGATCACTTCCATCACCCTCGGCCACTACAACAAGGTGGCCGAGGACTTCCGTGAAGGCACCCGCGATCACGATGTGAGCCAGAACATCGACGCGCTGCTGCGCCATATCCAGGGCACAGCGCCGTTTACCGTGCTGGATTTCGGCTGCGGGCCGGGGCGTGATCTGCAGACGTTTACGCGCATGGGCCATATTGCCGTGGGGCTCGATGGCTCCGAACGGTTTGCGCAAATGGCCCGCGAGGACAGTGGCTGTGAAGTGCTGCTGCAGGACTTTCTCAAGTTGGACCTGCCGACCGAACGCTTCGACGGGGTGTTTGCCAACGCGGTGTTGTTCCATATTCCCAAGCAGGAGCTGCCACGGGTGCTCAAGCAGTTGCAGGGTGCGCTGAAGCCTGGCGGCGTGCTGTTCAGTTCCAACCCGCGCGGTGAAAACCTGGAAGGCTGGAACGGCCCTCGCTATGGGTCTTATCACGACCTCGCGGCGTGGCAGGCACTGCTGACGGCGGCCGGGTTTGTGGAGCTGGAGCATTACTACCGGCCGGCCGGGTTGCCTCGGGAACAACAGCCTTGGTTGGCGAGTGTGTGGCGCAAACTGTAGATGTTCGTCGTCTGGCCCGGCTCTATCGCAGGCAAGCCAGCTCCTCCATTTGGAATGCATTTCCATGTGGGAGCGGGCTTGCTCGCGAAGGCGTCAGCGGCCCAGCTAATCCACCTGATACACCCTAGGTTTTTCACCCTCTACCAACGCCGTCACACTCTTTCCCGCATACCCTTCTTTGTCCCCTGCAGCAAAATTCGCCACCAACCGCGTGCCATCGGCAAACGTGGTCTGCTGCACCTGCCGATCGGCCGTCAGCCAACGAAAATCGGTCATTGCCTGTGTCGCCAAGCGCTCATGCAACGGCCGAAAAAACCGGTCCTGGCGCTGTATCAACGGTATGCGCTGCTTCAGGGTCGCGGCACTCAGGTGATACAGCGGCGGCACGTTGTACAGCAGTTGGGCCAGCTCGTTCTCAGCCCGCACATTGCTCAGCTTCAGGCTGTCGAACAGCCAATGGTGAGTGGTGATGACCGAGCCGTGGAACACCGCCTGATACAACGGCAAGCGCATGGACGGGTCGAAATACACGGTGCGAAATGGCTCATTCAACGGCACCGTTTTGAAGAACACCGCCGGTTGCTCCGGCGGATACCAGTTGCCGACGTAATAAGGCGATTGTTTATCCTTGGTCATCGCGCGATCACCCCAGCCGAGCACGGGCGTCTGCATGCCGTGGGCAAACAGAATGCCTTGGGCAGTGACCGCATTGCCGTCCTCGGAACCGGCGGGCAGCTTGAGCACCGTGTTGAGCCAGCGTGACGCGTCGATATTGCCTTCAGCGTTTTGCGCCTGGGTCATTTCGGCGCCATTGCGGTAGCTGTCAAAGACCATGCTGGTCGCATAGGCATCCAGGAACCAGGCGTTGAAACCGGCCTTGGCTTGCACCGCTTTCACCCGCGCTTCCAGTAACGGCCGCACGCAGCGCGGGTCGGTGTAGTGGCCGGACTGTTGGAAGCCGGTCTTGAGTTTGCCGTCTTTCAAGATGATGGCGCAGTCGCGATAGGCCTTGCTGCCCAGGTGGGCGGTGGTCCAGTCGGGGTTTTCGGTGGTGGACAAGGCCGTTTCATAGGAATCGTACGGCGCCATCAGGTAACCCGCCTTGACGCCCGCCTGAATCGCTTCGGGGTGCCAGAGGCCGCCTTCCCAGCCTTCGCCCAGGGTCAGCAGCAGGCGCTTCAACCCAGCATCTTGCAGCGCCTTGACGGTCTGGGCCGACAGCGTGCTGCCCCAGGTCTCGGGACTGTGGCTCAAGGCGCCGGCAAACGCTGTGGCCAGTTCACGGCGCAGTACGCCATAACCGTCAGCCAGCTTGAGCATGTCCGGCTCGTCGGTGGCCTGCCAGGTTTGCCGGGCCTTTTTGTTGATCGCCGCGTTGAGCCCACGCAGCAAAACCGTCTTTTGGTAGCGATCCAACGTGCCGGCCTGCGTCAGCACCTGCGTGGCCTCTTTGTCCAGCAAGCCCTTGAGTTCGTGGCCGCGCAGCACCTTCACCAGCAGCGGCCAGTCGCGCACATCCTCCGGCCCTAACAGGTCATTGCCCCACAGATAGACGTGGCTGGCACCCAGCAACTTTTCAGCCTCGGGGGTCTGACGCAGTTTGTCCGCCAGCGGTTCATAACGCCCCTGCGCCACCAGCCACTGGCGGTAGCGCTTGGCCCCGGCCAACGGGTCGGCATCGCCCAGGTGCAGGCGCAGGGTCATCGGCGCGGCGGGCTCAAGCCGGGTGAATTCATGCGCCATTGAAAGCGCCAGCCCGCCACCGTCTGCCTGCCATTGCAGGTGGTTGTTATAGGGGTTGGTGAGCAACCAGTTGAGCGTGAAACGGCCATGATCTAAGCCCCATAACGGCAGGCTGAGATCCTGCGTGGTATTAACCTCGCCTTGATCCAGCAAAAACGAGTTCCACACGGCGTTGCCGGCGGGCACGTAATGCCCTTCGGCCAAGGGCCAGATCAAGCCTTTGCCCATCGCCTCGGCGGGTTGGCGCAGCAGCGCCAATTGGCCCGGCTCGCGCGCGTTGATGGTCAGGGCAAGGTCGCGCTGCTCAAGGCGCGCGGTCAGCTGGTAGGCGCCGCTGTCCCACTGCCAAGTGGCTTGCCCGGCATCGGCCTGCACACCGGTGACCGCGTGCGCCGCCACACCGCTGGAAGCCTGCACTGCGGCCTCGCCCGCCGGAGTAACGCGCAGCGCCAGCGTGGCGGGGTCGAGTTCGACCCGCCAGAGGGCGTTTTCCAGCACGGTGCCAGCGAAGAGTCGGGGAGACAGCAACAGGCAAAAAATCAGCACTAAACGGCGCATGACACGGGCCTTCCAAAACGGAAACAGGCCCGGAGGGTAAAGCACTTAATGCCAGACAACTGTAGGGAAAGTGTTTCCAGGAGCCTTCCCACATCCTTGCAGGAAGGCGCCGAGGGTCAGGCCTGTTCTTTTTTCGGCTCGCGAATCTTGTACCAGGCCACATAAAGCGCTGGCAGGAACAACAGCGTCAGCAAGGTGGCGATGATGATCCCGCCAATCATCGCGTAGGCCATCGGCCCCCAAAACACTTCCCGCGCAATCGGGATCATGCCCAGGCTGGCTGCCGCAGCGGTCAGCAGGATAGGACGGCGCCGGTGCTCGGTGGCTTCCACCACGGCATCCCACGGCGTGTAGCCGTCGCGCTCGTAGGCATCGATCTGCGTCACCAGAATCACCGAGTTGCGGATGATAATGCCGATCAGCGCCAGAATGCCGAGGATCGCCACGAAGCCCATGGGCGTGCCCGTGGGAATCAGCGCCAACACCACGCCAATCAGCCCGAGCGGCGCGACACTGGCGACCAGGAACATCTTCTGCACACTGTGCAGTTGGATCATCAGGAACGTGGCCATCAGGAACAGCATCAACGGCACCACTTTGGCGATGGGGCCTTGGGCCTTGCCGCTTTCTTCGACGGTGCCGCCGGTGGCGACTTTATAGCCCACCGGCAGGCCGGCGCTGAACGTGTCGATTTCGGGCTTGAGTTGCTTGACCAGGTCGGTCGGTTGCATCTCATCACGCACCGAAGCCTTGACGGTGATGGTTGGCTTGCGGTCGCGACGCCACACCAGCGGCTGCTCCAACTCATACCGCACGGTGGCGAAGGCCAGCAGCGGAATCGAGGTGCCATTGGGCGTGACAATCTGCAGGTTCTGCAAGGTTTCCGGGGTGCCGCGCTCGGCGTCTTCGGCGCGACCGACCACGTTGATCAGGTAGATATCGTCGTGCACTTGGGTCACCGATGCACCGCTGACCACGCTGTTCATCAACTGCGCCACGTCTTCCGACGACAGCCCCAATTGCCGCGCCTTGTCTTGGGCGATGTCCACGCGCAGCACTTTGCCCGGCTCGTTCCAGTCGTAAATGATCTCGCCCAGGTGGGTGTTTTTATCCAGCAAGGTTGCCAGTTCAATGGCGTGCTTGCGCACCTGATCGGTGTCCTTGCCAGACACGCGATACTGGATCGGCCGCCCGACCGGCGGGCCCATTTCCAGGGGCTGCACATAACTGCCGATGCCGACAAAGTCATCGCGCAGGCGTTTTTGCAGGCGTGCAATCAACGCGCCGCGCTCTTCCAGGCCTTTGCTGACGATTACCAACTGCGCGTAGTAGGGGTTTTCCAATTGCTGGTCGAGGGGCAGGTAGAAACGAATCGCACCCTGGCCGATATAGGTGCTCCAGCGCGCAATATCCGGATCGTCCTTGATGATCGCCTCAAGGCGGTCGACCGCCTTGCGCGTTTCGTTGATCGAGGCGTTTTGCGGCAGGTTGAGGTCGACGAGAATTTCCGGGCGGTCCGATGACGGGAAAAACTGATTCTGCACAAACTGCATGGAGAACACCGACGCCGCAAACAGCCCCACGGTGATGCCGATGGCCCACCAGCGGTTGCGCATGGCCCAGAGCATGCCGCCATTGAATGCGCGACCGATGCGCCCAGGCTCTTTGTTTTCGGGCTTAACGTTGGCGCTGAGGATATGCACGCCAATCACTGGCGCGAACAGCACCGCCACCACCCACGACACCAGCATCGCCACGGCAATCACCGCAAACAGCGTGAAGGTGTACTCGCCCGCCGAACTGGCGTTGAGGCCGATAGGCACAAAGCCGGCGACGGTCACCAGCGTGCCGGTGAGCATCGGGAACGCGGTCGAGGTATAGGCGTAGGTCGCCGCCTGTTCCTTGGTTTCGCCTTTTTCCAGGCGCGTGATCATCATCTCCACGGTGATCATCGCGTCATCCACCAACAGGCCGAGGGCGATGATCAACGCGCCCAGCGACACGCGCTGCATGGTGATGCCGCTGTACTCCATGAACACGAACACCAGCGCCAGCACCAACGGAATCGAGCACGCCACCACCAACCCGGCACGCATGCCGAGGCTGATAAAGCTCACCACCAGCACGATGATGACGGCTTCAAACAGCGCGCTGGTAAAGCCGCCGACGGCCTCCTCCACCACCTCTGCCTGGTCGGAGACTTTGTGCACGCCAACGCCCACCGGCAGGTCAGCCGTCAACTCATCCATGCGTGTGTGCAGGGCCTTGCCGAAGGACTGGATATTGCCGCCCTTCTGCATGGCAATCGCCAAGCCAATCGCCGGCTTGCCATTGAAACGGAACATCGGCCGCGCCGGATCGACGTAGCCACGGCTGATGTCGGCAATGTCGGCCAAACGGTAAAAACGGTCATTGAGGCGCAGGTTGACGTTGGCCAGGTCCTTTTCGGAGGCAAACTGCCCTGAGGTGCGCACCGAAATCCGCTCCGGCCCGGCCTCGATTACCCCGGCCGGGGTCACCGCGTTCTGCGACTGCAGGCTCTGTACGACCTGGCGCTGGTCAATCCCCAATGCTGCCAGTTTGCGCGTGGAGAAGTTCAGGTAGATCACTTCGTCCTGCTGGCCGATCATCTCGACCTTGCCCAGGCCCGGCACCGAGCGGATTTCAGCGCGCACTTGCTCGACGTAATCACGCAGTTGGCGCATCGACAGGCCGTCACCGGTAAACGCGTAGACCGAACCGAACACGTCACCGAATTCATCGTTGAACGACGGCCCCTGCAAGCCTTGGGGGAAGGTGCCGCGAATGTCATCGATCTTCTTGCGCACCTGGTACCAGATATCCGGAATCGCCTTGGCGCTGGTGGTGTCTTTGAGGAACACGAACACCGTGGACTCGCCCGGTCGCGTGTAGCTTTTCACGTAGTCGAGGGAATCGAGTTCTTCGAGTTTTTTCTCGATGCGGTCGGTAACCTGCTTGAGGGTTTCCTCCTGGGTCGCACCCGGCCAGCGGGTCTGGATCACCATGGTTTTGATGGTGAACGAGGGGTCTTCCTCGCGGCCAAGGTTCATGTAGGAGAACACGCCCATCAGCAGCGCGACGAACATCAGGTACCAGACGAAGGACTGATGCTTGAGGGCCCAGTCGGATAAGTTGAAGCTCCCTTTCATCGCGGGCTGTCCTCGTCGATTTTGACTTTTTGCCCAGGCTTCAGGCTGTTCACGCCAGCGGTGACAATGCGTTCGCCGGGGTTGACGCCGCCGTTGAGCACGGCGCTGTCGGCGTCGCGGCTGACCACCGTGACGTCACGCGGCTGCACGGTCTGGTTGTGGGTGTCGAGCAGCCAGATGCGGGTCTTGCCGTCAACTTCCTGCAAGGCGCTCACCGGCAGTTGGATGCGGGGTGCGATGGCGGTGCTCAAGGTCACGCTGATAGCGGTGCCCAGGCGGAAGGCTGGCGGTGTTTCGGCCAGGGTCAATCGCGCACGCCGGGTGCGCGTGGCGCTTTGGGCCTGAGGTTCGATCTCACGCACGATGGCGGTGGTGTTGACGCTCGGGTCGAGTTGGCCAGCAACCACAAACACCACATCGGTGGGCAGGCGCTCAGCCAGACCGGCCGGCAGGTCGATTACCGCTTCCTTGATGTCCGGGCGCGCGAGGGTCACCACTTGCTGGCCGGCGCTGACGACCTGGCCAGCCTCGGCGTTCCAGGCGGTGACGATACCGGCGTGGTCGGTGCGCAGTTCGGCGTAGTTGAGCTGGTCCTTGGCCTGGTTGACCGAAGCCTTGGCCTGGTCGAGGGTGGCCTGGGTGGTTTTCAGGTCGGTCTGGGCCACGTCCAGTTGAGCCTGGGCGCCGACACCACGGTTGAACAGTTCCTGCTGGCGGCGGGCGTTGGCTTGGGCGTTGATGAACTGCGCCTGCACGCGGGCGAGGTCGCCTTGGGCGGCGCGCAATTGGTTTTGCTGATCGGTGGGATCGAGCACGGCAAGCAAGGCGCCCTTCTCCACTTCAGCACCCACGTCCACCGCGCGGCGCGCGATACGGCCGGGTACGCGAAAGCCCAGGTTGCTTTCATAGCGGGCCTGGATGGTGCCGGCGAAGCGGCCGAGGTTTTCCTGGTCTTCGGCTTTGACTTCCATCGACAACACCGGGCGCACGGGCTCGGGCGGCGGTTCTTTCTTGGAGCAGGCGGCCAACAACAGGCTGGCGGCGAGCAGAGCCGTCAGGCGCTTCATGGCTGGGCTCCTTGCTGGGCGATCTCGACCAGCATGCCGGGGTGCAACAATTGCCCGCCGGCCACCACGACTTTTTCGCCGCCTTTAAGCCCCTCGCCAATAATGACTTTGCCGGTGAGGTAACGCGCCACGCTGACCTTGTGCAATTGCGCCTTGCCGTCACCGTCGATCAGCCACACGGCGGGTTCGTTGAGGTCTTTGGTCAAGGCCGACCACGGCAGCTCGATGCTGGCCTTGGCCGGGCCATTGGCGGTGGCGCTGACCACCGAGCCCAACTGCATGCCCTTGGGCAGCGATTGCAGGGCGATTTTGACTTGCACGGTGCCGGTATTGGCCGCCACCGCCGGCGTGACCTCGCGAACCTTGCCCACGGCCTTGATGTTCGGGTTGTCCAGCAGGCTGACCGTGATCGGTGCATCCGGCGGCGGCTCTACCAGCAGCGATTCATAGACATTGAACACCGCATCACGATCGCCATCGGTGGCCAGGCTGAAAATCGGCACGGTGGCCTGCACAACCTGGCCGACTTCCGCCTGGCGCGCGGTAATCACACCGGGCGCATCGGCGATCAGCGAGGTATAGCCGAGTTGTTCACGGGCGTTGGCGAGCTGGGCTTGCGCGGCGGCCAGGGCGCTTTGGCTGCTGCGCAGCGCGGCCTGGGCGGCGTCGTATTCGCTGCGGCTGGTGTAGCCCTTGGGCAGCAGTTTTTCCTGGCGAACGAAGGCGGCGGCGGTTTGCTTGACGCGTGCCTGCTCAGCCACGACCTGGGCCTGCGCGGAATCGACGTTGGTCTGCAGGTCCTTGGGATCGAGCTTGGCCAGCACTTGCTTGGCGGTCACACGGTCACCCACGTCGACCATGCGCTGGATGATTTTGCCACCCACGCGAAAGGACAAATCGGTTTGCACACGGGCCTGGATATCGCCGGTCAGGGTGACTGCCGCGGCAAAGTCCGCCGGCTGCACAGTCTGCACAAAAACCCGCGAATGCGCCTTGGGCTCGGCCTTTTCCTGACCACAGCCGCTCAGCAGCGCCAAGAGGCCAAGGCTGAGTAAAACTATCGAAGTGCGACCGCCCATGCAGGCTCCTTTTACGTGATGCCGACTTGCAAGTGTGTATGCGACTGTGAGCTTAGATCAGGGTTCCTTATCTGCATGGAGGATCCCATACTTCAATGGTTCCCACGTCGACTGAATACCTATGTTGAAAACCCTGGCGGTGGCCAATTACCGCTCGATCAATAAATTGGTGGTGCCCCTGGACCGGCTGAACCTGGTCACCGGCCCCAATGGCAGCGGCAAGTCCAACCTGTATCGCGCCTTGCGCCTGCTGGCGGAAACCGCCCAAGGCGGCGTCATCAATGCGCTGGCCCGTGAAGGCGGGCTGGATTCAACCTTCTGGGCCGGGCCGGAAACCATCAGCCGGCGCATGCGCAACGGCGAGGTGCCGGTGGAGCCTACCGTACGCCAACGCGTGAAACGCTTACGCCTTGGGTTCGCCGGGGAAGATTTCAGTTATGCAATTTCCCTTGGGCTGCCGGAAACGACCTCGTCGTACTTTTCACTCGACCCAGAAGTGAAAAAGGAATGCATCTGGGCCGGCCACATTTATCGCCCCGCCAGCCTTTTGGTGCAACGCTGCGGACCGATGGTTCGGGCCCGAGACGGGCGCACCTGGGATGTCGTGGCCCAGCACACGCCCAATTACCACAGCCTGTTCGATCAGGTGGGCAGCCTGCGCGGCTCGCCGGAGGTGTTGCTGCTGCGCGAAAGCATTCGTGGCTGGCGCTTTTATGATCACTTTCGCAGCGACGTGGACGCGCCCGTTCGCCAACCGCAACTGGGCACGCGTACCCCGGTGTTGCATCACGACGGGCGCGATTTGGCGGCGGCATTGCAGACCATCCGCGAGATCGGCGACCCCGAGGCGTTGCAGCGCGCGGTCAGCGATGCATTCCCCGGCGCACGCCTGAACATCCAGCCGCTGCAGGGCGGGCGCTTTGCGATTGAGTTTTATCAGGAAGGCTTGCTGCGGCCATTGTCGGCGGCCGAGCTGTCGGACGGCACCTTGCGTTACCTGCTGTTGATCGCGGCGCTGCTCACGCCACGGCCGCCGACCATGATGGTACTGAACGAGCCGGAAACCAGCCTGCACCCGGATTTGCTGCCGGCGCTGGCGCGTTTGATTATCCAGGCATCCCAGCATTGCCAGGTGTGGGTGGTGTCGCATGCCAGCCGGTTGATTGCGGCGTTGCAGCAGGATGAAGGGTGTAATTCGATTGTGTTGGAGAAGGTGATGGGCGAGACACGGATTGTGGGGCAAGGGATGTTGGATGCGCCGGCGTGGCATTGGCCGGAATAAGTGGTGATTGCACGGGCCCCTTCGCGGGCAAGCCCGCTCCCACATTAGCCTGCATTCCAAGGTTGGAACTCGGTCATAGGTGGGAGCTGGCTTGCCTGCGATAGCGGTAGAACGTGGCATTGCCGGAATAAGTGGTGATTGCACCGGCCTCTTTCGCGGGCAAGCCCGCTCCCACATTAGCCTGTATTCCAAGGTTGGAACTCGGTCAAAGGTGGGAGCTGGCTTGCCTGCGATAGCGGTAGAACGTGGCATTGGTCGGAATAAGTGGTGATTGCACCGGCCTCTTCGCGGGCAAGCCCGCTCCCACATTAGCCTGCATTCCAAGGTTGGAACTCGGTCAAAGGTGGGAGCTGGCTTGCCTGCGATAGGGGTAGAAGGTGGCATTGGCCGGAGTAGGTGCAGTGGCTGCACCGGCCTCTTCGCGGGCAAGCCCGCTCCCACATTAGCCTGCATTCCAGGGTTGGAACTCGGTCAAAGGTGGGAGCTGGCTTGCCTGCGATAGCGGTAGAACGTGGCATTGGCCGGAGTAGGTGCAGTGACTGCACCGGCCTTTTCGCGGGCAAGCCCGCTCCCACATTAGCCTGCATTCCAGGGTTGGAACTCGGTCAAAGGTGGGAGCTGGCTTGCCTGCGATAGGGGTTAGAAGGTGGCATTGGCCGGAGTAGGTGCAGTGATTGCACCGGCCTCTTCGCGGGCAAGCCCGCTCCCACATTAGCCTGCATTCCAGGGTTGGAACTCGGTCATAGGTGGCAGCGGGCTTGCCTGCGATAGGGGTAGAAGGTGGCATTGGCCGGAGTAGGTGCGGTGACTGCACTGGCCTCTTCGCGGGCAAGCCCGCTCCCACATTAGCCTGCATTCCAGGGTTGGAACTCGGTCAAAGGTGGGAGCTGGCTTGCCTGCGATAGCGGTAGAAGTTGGCATTGGCCGGAGTAGGTGCAGTGACTGCACCGGCCCCTTCGCGGGCAAGCCCGCTCCCACATTAGCCTGCATTCCAAGGTGGGAACTCGGTCAAAGGTGGGAGCTGGCTTGCCTGCGATAGCGGTGTGACAGTCAGCGCGGGATCAACCCTGCCACTTACCGCCCTCAACAATCACACTCTCAGGCTTGGTATCATCGCTCAGCTCTTTACGCACATATTGGTCGTACAGCTTGAGCAGGAACTTCTCCTCACCCAACTTCGCCAACTCGGTATTCACCCAGTCGCGCAGTTCGATGTTGCCCTTCTTCACGGCTGGCGCAATCGGTGCTTCATCACCGAGTTTCTCTTCCAGCACGCGGTAGCCCGGGTTCTGCTTGGCCCAGCTGAACAGCACCAGGTTGTCTTGCGCGTACGCATCGCCACGCCCGGCCGACAGCGCCTGCAGCGATTCGGAGTTTTTCTCGAACTTGAGCAGCTTCCAGTCCGGGTGGTTTTTGGTCAGCCAGATATCGGCAGTGGTGCCGGTGGTGACGATGGTGGTGCGGGTGGCCAGGTCATCCAGGCTTTTCACCGAGCTGTCCTGCGGCACCAAAGCCTGTACCGCCACTTTCAGGTTGGGATTGGTGAAGTCCACCGCTTCCTTGCGCTCCGGCGTTACGGTCATGTTGGCAAGGATCAGGTCGACCTTGTCGCTCTGCAGGAACGGAATACGGCTGGCCGGTTCGACGGCGACGAATTCCACCTTGTTTTCATCGCCCAACAGGTCCTTGGCGAATTGGCGGCCGATATCGGTATCGAAGCCGACGTAGCGACCGGCTTCGTTCACAAAACCGAACGGCGGTTTGTCGGTGAATACGCCGACGATCAGCTTGTCCCGCGCTTTGATCTTGTCGATGTAGCTGGCAGCAGCGACGGGTTTGGCAGGCTCTTCGGCCTTTTTATCGCAGCCGGCCAGTAAGGCGACGGCAAACAGTGGCAGCAGTAGTTTTTTCATATCAGCTCCAATTCCTTGGTTTTCTTGGGCAGTGTTGAAACAAAGGAGAACTTCTCCAGGAACTGCTGCGCGCGTGCGGTTTGCGGGTTCGTAAAGAATTCTTCGGGGGTGTTGTGCTCAAGGATGCGACCGGCCTCCATGAACACCACGCGGTCGGCGACGGCGCGGGCGAAGGCCATTTCATGGGTGACGATCAACAAGGTCATGCCGTCGCGGGCCAGACCTTGAATCACTTCCAGCACTTCCTTGACCATTTCCGGGTCGAGGGCGGCGGTGACTTCGTCAAACAGCATCACTTGCGGGTTCATGCACAGCGAACGGACGATGGCGATGCGTTGCTGCTGACCACCGGACAGCTGGCGTGGGAAGGCGTCGCGCTTGTCGGCCAGGCCAACGCGTTCGAGCAATTTTTCCGCTTGGGCACGGGCTTCGCGAGGCGTGCGTTTTTGCACTTTCAGCGGGCCGAGCAGAATGTTGTCGAGCACGCTCATGTGCGGGAACAGGTGGTAACTCTGGAACACCATGCCCACGTCCTGGCGCACCTGGCGCCAATCGGTATTTTTGTCCAGCAGCTCTTTGCCGGCAAAACGCAGGCTGCCGCTGTGCGCCACTTCCAGGCCGTTGAGGCAGCGCAGCAAGGTGCTTTTGCCGCAGCCGCTGGGGCCGAGGATCACCATCACCTCGCCGCTTTGCACGCTCAGGTCGATGCCCTTGAGCACCTGCTGCTCGCCGAAGAATTTGTTGAAAGCCTGGAACTCGATCAATGCGCTCATGCTTGGGCCCAGCGCCGTTCCAGCACCTTGGAGGCGGCTGACAACGGGTAGCAGATAAAGAAGAAAAACAGGAACAGCACGCCGTAGATCAGTACTGACTCATAGGTGCGTTCGATGATTTGCTGGCCAACCTTGATTACGTCCACCACGCCGATCAGCACCGCCAGTGAGCTGGTCTTGATGATGCGCGTGTAGACGTTGATGGTTGGCGGCGTCATGCGCTTGAGGGCCTGGGGCAGCAGCACGTAGCCGTACAGCTGCGGGTCGGACAGGCCAATCGACAACCCGGCCTCGCGCTGGCCACGCGGCAGCGAATGCAGCGCGCCACGGACCACTTCACCGACCTCGCTGGCGCCCCACAATGACAGCACCAGCACCGCGCACCAGAAGCTCGGAATGCTCAGGCCGAAGAAAATCGGCAGGCCGAAAAACAGCAGGTACAACCACACCAGCACCGGGATCGCGCGAAACAGCTCCAGGTACACCCGCAGCACCGCGTTGATCAGCGTGTTATTGAGCGTGCGCAGCACGCCGTACAGCACGCCGCCGACGGTGCTGAAGGCAATGCTCAAAAATGAAATCGACAGCGTTTGCGCAGCGCCCTTGCCCAGTTGCGGCAACGACACCCACAACAACTCAAGACCCGAACTGGCCATGCTGGAGCCTCCTTTCCAGGCGGCTGAGCAGCAGCGACAGCGGCAAAAACAACAGCACGCAGATCAGCGTCAGCACGGCGAGCATTTCGTAGGTTTTGTAGTAGAGCGCGATGTAGCTCTTGGTGGTGTAGAGAATCTCCGGCACCGCCACGGCCGACACCACCGTGGTCTCCTTGAGCAGAAAGATGAAATTGGCGAACAGCGCCGGCAGGCTGAGGATGCCGGCCTGAGGCAGGATCACATGGCGCAGCAGCTGCCAGTCGGACAGGCCGATGGACTTGCCCGACTCGATCTGCGCCAGCGGCACTGCCTCCACACCGGCGCGCAGCACTTCGGTGAGGTAGGCGCCGCCGAGGAAGGTCATGGTGATGATCGCCGCCCAGAACCCGGAGATATTGAACCCCAGCGCCGGCAAGGCGAAGTACACAAAAAACAGTTGGATCAGCAGCGGCGTGTTGCGCGCCAGCTCCACATACAGCGCCACCAGGCGCGACAGGTACGGCGTGCGAAACACCAGCAGCGCGGCGTTGATCAGTGCCACCAGCAACGAGGTGGCAATGGCGATCAGGCCCACTTGCAGCGTCACCCCAACGGCGCTGAGAAACGCCGGCAAGGTGCTGAGGATAAAAGCGAAATCGAAGGTCATCTTGAGTCCATGACGCCGCAAGGGTAATGCAGCGGGCGCAGTCCGGTCCGGCGTGGGTAACGCCGGGTAGCGCGAACTTTAAAGGTATAAAAAGCAAAATTTAAATACCCAAATAGCATATTGATATCACCCAAAAAGATAACCGCCGGATTCGCGGGTTGTCCGGGTGACGGCTAGGGTTGGGGGGTCTGAGATTCGAGGGATTGAACCATGAACGAAGTGAAACCGATTGATCCGCAGGAGCTGGTGAAGTGGTTGATGGCGTTGCGCCGGGCGATCAATACACAAAACAGGTAAGCCTGCGCCAATCAAATGTGGGAGGGGGCTTGCCCCCTCCCACATTTGATTGGCATTCCAAACTTCAGGCATAAAAAACGCCGACGCTAAGTGAGCCGTCGGCGTTCAAACCTTGAAGGGGGTTTTGTTTACATCAGAACGCAGGCACTACCGCGCCTTTGTACTTGGAATCGATGAACGCTTTGACTTCAGGGCTGGTCAGGGCCTTGGCCAGCTTCTGGATAGCGTCGCTGTCCTTGTTGTCCGGGCGTGCCACCAGGAAGTTCACGTACGGCGACTTGGCGTCTTCGATGATCAGTGCGTCTTTGGCTGGGTTCAGGCCAGCTTCCAGCGCGTAGTTGGTGTTGATCAAGTCCAGGTCAACCTGGTCCAGCACGCGTGGCAGCAGCGCCGATTCCAGCTCTTTGAATTTCAGGTGTTTCGGGTTGCTGGCGATGTCTTTCGGCGTGGCCAGGGCGTTGCTTGGGTCTTTGAGGGTGATCACACCGGCTTTCTGCAGCAGCAACAGGGCGCGGCCACTGTTGGAGCCTTCGTTCGGGATGGCCACGGTGGCGCCGTCCTTCAACTCAGAAATGTTCTTGATCTTTTTCGAGTAACCGCCGAAAGGCTCAACGTGCACACCGATCACAGTGACCAGGTTGGTGCCCTTGCCCTTGTTGAAGTTTTCCAGGTACGGCAGGGTCTGGAAGTAGTTGGCGTCCAGACGCTTCTCGGCCACTTGCACGTTAGGTTGCACGTAGTCGGTGAATACTTTGATCTCCAGGTCCACGCCTTCTTTGGCCAGGGTCGGTTTGACCAGCTCAAGGATCTCGGCGTGCGGGATCGGCGTGGCGGCAACCACCAGTTTTTCGTTGGCCTGGGCGAAGCTTGCAGTCAGGGCAGCCGCCAGTGCGGTAAACAACAGAACCTTTTTCATGCAGTGTCCTTATCGAAATTCCGGGGCGTCTCTGACGACCGTTTTTATGGTGTGCCAGCGAAGTGCTATCGCGGCGTGGAGTGGACAATACCTAGATTTTTTATTCCCGAACAATATCTTTTATTCACTTTGATATTCCATTTTGCTCATGTAGCTGCTGTTCATTTAGAAAGCCGAGCAAGGTTTGCCGCTCGGCGGCGCTGGCACTCGCGAAGATCCGCTGCACCTGTTCCAGTGGCGAGCCCGCCACCGGCAGGTTGAGATGTTCGGGCAAAATCTCATCACCACTGCTCACCAGCAACGCAAAGTGAATAACGTTTTCCAGCTCGCGGGTATTGCCCGGCCAGCTGTGGAGTTCCAACACACGCTGGGCGGCATCACTGATCAGCGGCACCGGCAGGTCCAGGCGCTGGCTGTAGATGCCGAGAAAATACTCGGCCAGGGACAGGATGTCGCCGACCCGCTCACGCAAAGCCGGCAGGTCGAGCCGGCCTTCACTCAAGTAATGGAACAGGCGCTCATGAAACTTGCCCGCCGCCACCGCCTGGGCCAGGTCGATGCTGGTCGCCGCCACCAGGCGCACATCCACCGGGCTGGGCTGGTGGGCGCCGACGCGGGTGACTTCGTGATTCTCCAGGGCAGCGAGCAATTTCACCTGGATCGGCAACGGCAAGTCGCCGATTTCATCCAGGTACAAGGTGCCGCCGTTGGCCGACCCGAACCACCCGGCCCGGCTGCTCGCCGCGCCGCTGTGGCTGCCGGCCGCGTAGCCAAACAGTTCGGCATCGGCGTAAGTGGGGCTGATCGCGCCGCAGTTGACCGAGACAAACAACCCGGTGCGGTCGCTGCCACGGTGGATATGCCGCGCCAGCAGTTCCTTGCCGCTGCCGGTCTCACCGCGAATCAACACCGGCAAGGCGCGCGGCGCCAGGCTTTCCAGGTCTTCACGCAATTGGCGCGAGCGCGGGTCGACAAACACCAGGGCCTTGGCACGGATGCTCAGCGGGCTTTTTTCGGCGTCGGGGAAGGTCAGCAAGGGCTGGCCGTAGGTTTCATGCAGACTCATGGCAGGCTCCCGCCCCAAATCCACTCAGGGACGGGGCGTTGAAAAATGTTCAGGCAGTACGCCGGGCGTGGTGCTCAAGGCGATTTTGCAGGCGATAGAGGTAGGCGAAGCCCTGCTCCCAGCGCTGGTGGCCGGACTTCACATTGATATGGCCGGCGCCGGACAGAATCCCGGCCTCCGCGCCCCAATTGCGCGCCAGTTCCAGGGCCCGCGGGGCGCTGACGGCGCTGTCGTTGTCGGAGCTGACCACTTGGCTGGGAAACGGCAGCAGGTCGCTCGGGATCGGTGCGAAGTTGCGCAAGGCCGGTGAGCAGGCCGGGCGTTCGACATCCGCCGGAGCCACCAGCAAAGCACCGCGGACTTGACGCAGAAATTGCACCGGCGCAGTGGCGGCCCAATGCGCGACGGTGATGCAACCCAGGCTATGGGCGATCAGGATCACCGGCGTGCTGTCGGCGGCGATGGCCTCGGCGAGTGCGGCCACCCAGTCTTCGCGACGCGGCGTCAGCCAATCGGCCTGCTCCACCCGCGCGCTGTTGGGCAGGCTGTTCTGCCAATGGGTTTGCCAATGATCTTCTGGCGATCCTTGCCAGCCCGGCACGATCAGATAACGAATCGACTCGCTGTGCATGGGTGTGCCCTCCTGCAGCGTTTAACGTTGCTGACCAGTATAGGGACGGGGGTTATATTCGTTAAGGAATAAGAAGCTATTTATTAATAACCAAAAACTCAAAGACGAAAAGGATCAAAAGGTGGGAGCAGGCTGGCTCGCGAAGGCGGTATATCAGACAGCGCATCTGCTACTGACCCACCGTATTCGCGAGCAAGCCCGCTCCCACATAGACCTCATTTCGCATCGAGCTTCAGCGGAATTTCAGGCAAAAAAAAGGCCGCACCCTGCCAAGGAGACGGCCAAAAAATTGTCGAGGCATTTGAAACTAACGTGCAGTAATCACCGACAACTTGGTAATCCCCGCGCGTTCGATAGACGCCATGGCTCGCGCCACTTCGCCGTAGTTCACTCCATTATCAGCCTGCAGTTGCACCCGCACATCGGGGTCCTTGGCCTTGGCCGCCTGCAGGTTGAACTCCAGCAGGTCCGGCTGGATTTCGTCCTTGTTGATAAACAGTTTGCCGGCGCCGTCGATACTCACCACCAGTGGGTCTTTCTGCTCAACCGGCGCCACGGCTTCGGTCTTGGGCAGGTTGATCGGGATCGCGTTGGTCAACAGCGGCGCAGTGACGATAAACACCACCAGCAGCACCAGCATCACGTCCACCAGCGGCGTCACGTTGATCTCGCTCAGCACCTCGTCACTGTCTTGCGTGGAAAAGGCCATCTCAGGACGCCTCCTTCACTTTCTGCGGGTTGCCGGCTGCGTTCTTGGTCAGCGCAGGGTGCAACAGCACGCGGAAAGAGTTTTTCTGCGCCAGGCTGTAGAAGTCGTGGGCAAAGTCGTCAAGGTCAGCAGCCGTCAGCTTCAAACGACGCAGGAAATAGTTGTAGACCAGCACCGCCGGCACCGCGACGGCGATACCGACACCGGTGGCCACCAGCGCCGCACCAATCGGGCCGGCCACGGTTTCCAGGCTGGCGGAGCCGGCGGCGCTGATGCCTTTCAACGCTTCCATGATCCCCCACACGGTGCCGAACAGGCCGATAAACGGCGAGGTGCTGCCGATACTGGCGACCACGGCCAGGCCGGTTTCCAGCGAGCGACGCTCACGCACGATCTGCTGACGCAGGGCGCGTTCGAGGCGGTCCTGATGGTTGATGGCCTGGCTCAGGTCCGCAGCGTGCGGCGCGTCACCCACCTGAATCGCGGCATAACCGGCCTGGGCCACACGCGCTGCGGCGCCGGGCTGGGTGTCGGCCAGTTCGGCGGCCGAGTCGAGACTCGACGCCGCCCAGAACTGTTTGTGGAATTTGCGATCCTGGGCCTTGAGGCGACCGAACTGCACGCCCTTGAGCAAGGCGAAGCCCCAGGTGGCGACTGAAAAGGCCACCAGCAGCCAGATCACCGCGCTTTCGATGGATTCAAGTGGAGATGCTAATGCCATGATGTTTTCCCTCTGTGCAGGTCGCGACGTGTCCAACACACCGCTGCCGAATAGTTAGTGAATCTTGAAATCGATCGGTACGCTGACCCAGCCGTCCTGGGCCACATCGCCCTGCTTGGCCGGCACGAAGCTCCAACGCTTCACGGCGGTCAGTGCGGCGTCATCGAGTTGCTGACGGCCGCTGCTTTTCTGGATCTGGATCTCGCCCGGCTTGCCGCTGGCCAACACATGCACCCTGAGCAACACCGTGCCTTCCCATCCGCGACGCTGGGCCAGTGACGGGTACTCCGGCGCCGGGTTCTTCAGGTACGCGGCGTTTGCCGAAGCGGGTGTCACCGGCGCCGGCGACGGTGGTGCGGCTGGCGCGGGCGGTGCAGGTGGCGCCGGCGTCGGTGGCGCGGGCGGCTGCTCGACCGGTTTCGGTGCAGGCTTGGGCTCGGGCTTGGGCACCGGCTTGGGTTTAGGCTTGGGAATCGGTTTGGGCGGCGCCGGCTTGGCGGCCAATTCATCCACAACCGGCGGCGGTGGCTCGACCACAGGTGGCGGTGGCGGCACGGGCGGTGGTGGTTCAACCACCGGCGGCGCCGGCTGGGAAAATTCGATCGTCATCGGCGGGATTTCCGGCGGCACAATCGGCAACACCGGCGTCGGCTTCTGGCTCACCCAATAGATCACCGCGCCGTGCAGCGCCAACACCAGTAAGCCGAGCAGAAGCCCTTCGCGACGGCTCGAGAAGCGCTTCGGGGTTTTCTGCAAACGCAACTGTCCCAACGGCGCGCGATGCGGCCGGCCAAGGTCGACCAACTCACCACCCGGTGCCTGGCGCCATTGCGCCTCGGGTGCACTGGCGGCGGTCTGGACATTGCCCATTGATTCACTCCCTACGGTTTTCACACAAAAAAACCGACAGGCCTGCCTTGGCGGCCGTCGAGGGCTGAATCATCGGGGCCAGACGCTTATCTCTTAAAGTAATCTTTAAAGTTATACATAGATCTAAATTGAATAACAGAAACATCCTGAAATGCCAAAGCCACGGCCTGCGCGGCCTGTGGCGAAGGCGCGGTTTTTCGATGCATTTCAGGCATAAAAAATATTCAGTAAAGGCATCGAATGCGGCGGGTGGGCTTGCCCCGCGCGGGGTTGCGCAGCAGACCCACCGGGAAACAACGCGGTGTCAGGTAGATCGGTTGGGCAGGTTTTGAGGCGGCTACACAGCCCAACGCGGGGCAAGGCCGCTCGCCAGGAACATGGCGCTCAGCGACTGCTTTACGCTGGGCTATTGGCGCATAACGCGAGCAATTGACGTTGCAACGTCTGCCCGGCTGCGCCCAACCCGCTGCGGCCATATAACGCCAGGCGCACGCCTTGCACCGCGGGCAAACCACTGTCCTCGCCGAGCACCACGTGCCCCGGTTGCACTACCCGGCGTGGTAACAGGCTGATACCGAGCCCCGCCGCCACTGCCGAACACACACTGGCCAGGCCGGCGCTGGAATAGCCGATGCGCCAGCGCCAGCCGCCCACTTCCAGGTGATGCAGCATTTCATTGCGGTACAACCCACCCACCGGAAACGCCACCAAGGGCAACGGGTCGCGGCCCAGTGACGGCATGCTGCGGCTGTCGACCCAGCACAGGGGCTCCGGCCACGACGCCAGGCAGTCGTCGCTGTCACCCATTTGCTTGACCAGCAACACGTCGAACTCACCTGCACGGTATTGACGCTGCAGCTCCGGGCCGAGGCCGCTGGTGACTTCCAGGCGCACGCGCGGGTAGGCCACCACAAACGACGACAGCAACGGCATCAGCCGTTCAGCGGCAAAGTCCTCTGGCACCCCCAGGCGCAGCACGCCGTCGCTTTGCTGAGTGATCAGCACGTCGGCAGCCTCTTCATGCAGCGCGAGGATGCGCCGCGCGTACGCCAGCAAGCGCTCACCCTCGGCGGTGGCCACCACGCGGCGTTGATCGCGGTCGAGCAACTGGCACGCCACGGCCTCTTCCAGGCGGCGGATCTGCTGGCTCACGGTGGACTGGGTCACGTGCAGGCGCTCGGCGGCGCGGGTGAAATTGCCGCAATCCACCACGGCGACAAAACTGCGTAACAACACGGGGTCGAACATGGCGCTTCACCATTGCGTTTGCCACTGATTGGCATGGTTATATTTAATTTCAGAATACCTTGCGAGCTGCCCATACTTCCCGCCTCTTTTGCACACTGAAAAGGTCCTGCATGCCGCTCAACCCTTCATTCATGAGCAGACTCGCCGGTTGGGGCCTGCTGGTAGTGCTTGGCCTGAACCTACGGCCGATCCTCAGTTCCATCAGCCCGTTGCTCGGCGAGATTCGCCAGGCCACGGGCCTGAGTTTCCAGAGCAGCGCCCTGCTCACCAGCCTGCCGGTGGTGTGCATGGGCCTGGTGGCGCTGGTCGGCGTGCGCGTCGAGGCGCGACTGGGCGAGCGGCGCGGTATTGCCCTGGGCTTGATGATGATTCTGCTGGCGTGCCTGGCGCGCTGGTTGATGGGCCAGGCGTCGGCGTTACTGGTCACAGCCTTGCTCGGCGGCGCCGGTGTGGCGCTGATCCAGGCGTTGGTACCGGCGATGATCAAGCGGGAATTTCAGCACCGTGTGCCGGTGGCGATGGGCGTGTATTCGGCCTCGTTGATGGCCGGTGGCGGGCTGGCCGCGCTGCTCAGCCCGGTGGTGGCTACGCACTTCCAGCAATGGCAGGCGGGGTTGGGCGTGTGGCTGCTGCCGGCGCTGGGGGCGTTGCTGTTGTGGGCGTGGTTGCCTTTGGGTGCGCCGCGCAATCCTCACATGGCCCCCACGTTCAAAGGCCTGCGCAATCGTCGCGCGTGGCTGCTGGCGCTGTATTTCGGTTTGGTGAACTGCGGCTACATGAGCATGGTGGCGTGGCTGCCTGCGTACTATCAGCAACTGGGCTGGGGCGTGTTGCCGAGCGGTTCGCTGCTGGCCTTCATGACCATCTTCCAGGTGATCGCCGCGCTGTTGATGCCGGTGCTGGCGCAACGCGGAGTCGACCGTCGTCCGCTGCTGGGCATCAGCCTGTTGGCGCAAACCATCGGCTACCTCGGCCTGATCATCGCGCCGCTGGACTATCCGCACCTGTGGGTGGCGCTGTGCGGCTTCGGCCTGGGCGCGTGTTTCGCCCTGAGCCTGCTGTTGACCCTCGACCATCACCGCGACCCACGCCAAGCCGGGCAACTGGCCGCCTTCGTACAAGGCGTGGGCTTTCTGATCAACGCGATTTCACCGTGGCTGACCGGCTGGCTGCGCCAACTCACCGGCGCCTTTGTCAGCGCCTGGGTGGTGCTGACGGTGACCGCGGTGGCGATGCTGCTGGTGACACGGGTGTTCAGCCCGGCCACCTATCGCAGCGCATCAGAAGTCGTAGCGCCCGGTCACGCCTAACGTGCGCGGTGTGCCCAGCAGACCTTCGTAGCCGCCGTTGCCGCCGGTCCACAGGGTGGTGTAGTAGGTTTTGTCGAAGGCGTTTTTCAGCCACAACGACACGTCCCACTGCCCTTGCTGATAGTTGCCGCGCAGGCCGGTGGAGAGGTTCACCACGGCGTAGGCGGGGATTTGCCCGTAGTCGGAATCCTCGACGGTGCCCACTGCTTTGGAGCGGAATGCGTAGCTGGCAGTCACGTAGGGTTCGAAGCCGTTATCCAGGTTCCACTTGTACTCACCGTTGGCGTTGGCGATCCACTTGGACGCGCCGACCACCTGGTGGCCCGTCAGGTCGCAGGACGCCGGCGCACCGGGGCGCAGGCTGACTTCCGGTGGGCACGGCGCATCCTTGTAAGACAGGTAACTCACATCGTTGAACGAGCCGTTGAGGTTCAGCGTCAGGCCCTTGAGCGGCACCAGCGTGCTTTCCACTTCAACCCCGCGCGAGCGCACGAAGCCAGCGTTGGTGAGGTACTGCACGCGGTTGTCCTGGTCGTAGGCGTTGGTCTGGTAGCCGTTGACCTGGGTCCAGAACAGGTTGGCATTGAGCTGCAGGCGGCGGTCCCACAGCGTGCTCTTGAAGCCCAGCTCGGCGTTGTTGGCGCGCTCGGTGCCGATCAACAGTGAGTCGGCCCCGGCGGTCGGCGCGGAGCCCACGGCCAGGTTGACCCCACCGGACTTCTCGCCATGAGACAAGGTCGCGTAGCCCAGCAGGTTCTCATTGAAGTGATAGCTGAGGTTCAGCAGCCCAGAAGGCGATGCGCTGTACTGGCTGAGGTCGCCCGAGTCGTACACC
This sequence comes from Pseudomonas sp. MF08831, assembly GCF_059862645.1. Taxonomy (NCBI): domain Bacteria; kingdom Pseudomonadati; phylum Pseudomonadota; class Gammaproteobacteria; order Pseudomonadales; family Pseudomonadaceae; genus Pseudomonas; species Pseudomonas sp. MF08831. The sequence continues at coordinate 535,419 of NZ_JCBCUX010000002.1, forward strand.
CCGGCACGCCCGCGCCGCGCCGTGGCTGCCGCGCCGGTCACCGCCGCGCCCCCCACTGGCGCATTGCGCGTGACCCAGGCACTTTTCTCTTCATAGGTGCCGCGCAGGCCGGCCGTGAAATCCAGGCGCTCGGTGAGGTGCCAGGTGCCTTGAGCGAACAGGGCAAAACTGTCGGTGCGGATATGCCCGTTGCCGACGCTGCTCACATTGTTCAACGCGCCGGTTGGCGTGCCGTTCCAGATATCCGCCTTGGGCCCGTAGTAGGCAAAGGATTTGTTATCCAGCGAATTGCCGAAGTAATAAGCGCCCAGCACGTAGTCGAAGAAGCCACCGGTAGGCGAGGCCAGGCGGAACTCCTGGGACCACTGTTTATCTTCCACCGACACCCCGGCGTTATACGCCGCCGGGACATTGAGGCCGTCATCGTTGCGCGGGGTGAAATTCCACCAGCGATACGAGCTGACCGAGGTCAGGGTGAAGTCGCTGGGCAGGGTCCAGTTGGCCTCCACAGACGTGCCGCCCTGGAACACGGTGACGTGCTGGTCGTTGTCCAGATTGACCTTGCGGTGAGTGCCATCCACCAGTGTCGCTCCCGCCGCCGTTGCCCGCGATTGATACAGGTTGGTGCCATTGATGGTCGGCCCGGTGCTGTACAGCACGCGGGTGCCGGCGCTGGAATCTTCCTCGTTGTAGTCGCCGATCCAGCGCAGGTTGAATGTCTCGCTGGGCTTGTACAGCAGCTGCCCGCGAAAGCCCTGGCGTGAGCCGCCGTTGAGGTCGTGGCCGTTGTATTCGTTCTTGATGTCGCCGTCGCTGCGCGTGCGATAAGCCGAAAAACGCCCGGCGAGGTTATCGGTGAGCGGGCCGGAAATAGTGCCCTTGGTCTGGAAATAACCGTCCTCGCCCAACGAGGTTTCGATGCTGCGTTCCGGGGTAAAACTTGGCGCGCGGGTGCTGATGTTGATCACGCCTGCGGTGGTGTTTTTGCCGAACAGCGTGCCTTGCGGGCCACGCAACACTTCAAGCTGTTCGATGTCCATCAAATCGAACACCGCCATGCCCGGTCGGCCGAGGTACACGTTGTCGATGTACAGCCCCACGCTGCCTTCCAGGCCGTCGCTGGCCGGGTTGTTGCCCAAGCCGCGAATCGACACGCTGGACTGGCGCGCATGCATGTAGGCAACGTTGACGCTGGGCACCAGTTGCTGCAAATCCTGAATCCGATAGACCCGCTGACTCTCCAGCGCCTGGCCGCCAATCACGCTCATGGGCGTGGGCACTTCCTGGGCGCTTTCGGTGCGCCGACGCGCGGTCACCGTGACCGTCTCAAGCTGGCCGCTGGCGTTTTCGCCCTTGCTTTCCGGCGCGGGCGTTTCGGCGGCCTGGGTTGGCGACCAACTGGTGCTGCCGGCCAGTAACATGGCCATCGGCAAGGACTTCAACAGACTCATAAGCGGCTCCGGACCCCGGAAATATCCCTTATCGAATATTCCATTAGGTTATTTATTTATGTTTTTACGAACATTTACTGCATAAGAGATAGCCTTTATAAGGAGTCGACCTAATGCATAGCCAATGCATTTCCCGGATATTTTTGATGTGAAAAATGCATATCGATCTGCGCCAACTTCGCCACTTCATCGCCCTCGCTGAACAGCGCAGTTTTGTCGCGGCAGCGTTGGCCGTGAACCTCTCGCAGTCGGCCTTCAGCCGCAGTATCCAGGCGCTGGAACACAGCGCCGGGTGCCAACTTGTGGACCGTGGCCGCAAGGACCTGGCGCCCACCAAGCAAGGCCAGGTGCTGCTCGAACATGCGCGTCGGCTGGTCAGCGGCGCGCAGCAACTGGCCAACGAGATCAGCCAGTTCAATGGCCTTGAGGCCGGTGAATTGCGCTTCGGCTGCGGCCCGGCACCGGCGGCCGGGTTGATCCCGCGCGCCATCGGCAGTTTTATCGGGCGTTACCCCAAGGCGCGCGTGCAGTTCCAGGTGGATGACTGGCAAAGCCTGAGCAAGCGCCTGCTCAGCGAAGAGTTCGAATTTTTCGTCGCCGATACCCGCCACTTCGAAGCCAACCCGGACTATCACACCCACCGCCTGCGCGCGCGGCGCTGGTATTTCTGCTGCCGTGCCGGGCACCCGTTGGCCACGCGCAGCAGCGTGAGCGCCGCCGAGCTGATGAGCTATCCACTGGCCGTGACCCTCCGCCCGCCGAACCTGCGCAAGGTCATTGTCGACCTCAGCGGCCGGCCGGATTACCTGCCCAATGTGGAATGCGAAAACGGCTACAGCCTGATGGGCGTGGTGCTGCGTTCGGACGCCATCGGCATCGTCAGCGCCAACAGCGACGTGCTGCACATGGCGCGGGGCGAGTTGGTGTGTTTGACCATTGATGGGCTGGCAGAAGACCTGGAGGAGCGTTACACCCGCTATGGCATTGTCAGCCGCGCGGGGTATCGATTGTCGCCGCTGGCCGAAGCGATGATCGAGCAGATCAAGCAGATTGATGAGTTGGATGAGGATGTGTGTGCATTGGAGAATGTCGCTGTTTGAGTAGACGCCTTCGCGAGCAAGCCCGCTCCCACAGTTGAACGCATTTCAAATGTGGGAGCGGGCTTGCTCGCGAAGGCGTCAGCAGTAGCACCCATGCATTCGCTGCATAAAACCCAGTCCTCAAATGCACTTGCCAGTGCCCCTGCGAACAGCGAAAACCGTCACCTTTGTTTTGTTCGGTGAAGCCCCATGTCCCAACCCAACCCCGTGCGCAACGTGCTCTACATCATGTGCGACCAACTGCGCCGCGATTACCTGTCGTGCTACGGCCATGCGCATTTGCACACGCCGAATATCGACCGCCTCGCCGCTGCCGGCGTGCGCTTCAGCCGGGCCTACACCCAGGGCACCATTTGTGGGCCGTCGCGAATGTCAGCCTACACCGGGCGCTATGTCAGCAGCCATCAGGTGGCGTGGAACGCGGTGCCGCTGCCGCTGGAAGAGCTGACGATTGGCGATTACCTGCGCCCCCATGGCATCCGCACCGCCCTGGTCGGCAAGACCCACGCCACGCCGAATCTGGACGCCCTGCAACGTCTGAATATCGACCCCGACAGCGCGCAGGCCGAGCCGCTGAATGAGGTCGGGTTTGACGCGTACATGCGCCACGACGGCATTTACCCTGACAGCCCACTGTTCGAGGACAAACGCGAGTCCGCGCCGTACACCCATTACCTGCGTGAACAAGGCTACGACGGCAGCAACCCGTGGCATGAATGGGCCAATGCCGCCGCCGGTGAAAACGGTGAAATCCTCAGCGGCTGGCACATGCGTCACTCAGGCAAGCCTGCGCGCGTGGCGCAGGAGCATTCGGAAACGGTCTACACCACCGACCGCGCCATCGATTTTATCGCCGAACAAGGCGAGCAGCCGTGGTGCCTGCACCTGTCCTACATCAAGCCGCACTGGCCCTATATCGCTGCGGCGCCATACCACGCGCTGTATGGCGCCGAGCATGTCCAGGCGCCCATTCAACCGGAACACACCAGCGATCACCCGGTTTACCACGCCTTCCGCCAGCACCAGGAGAGCCTGAATTTCTCCCGTGATGAGGTGCGGTTGACGGTGATTCCGACCTACATGGGGCTGATCAAACAGGTCGACGATCAACTCGGGCGGCTGTTCGATTTTCTGCAAAGCAACGGCCGTTGGGACGACACGCTGATCGTGTTCACCAGCGATCACGGCGACTTTCTCGGCGACCACTTCCTCGGTGAAAAGGAGTTCTTGCTGGAGCCTGCGGTGGGCGTCCCGTTGATCGTGCGCGACCCGCGCGCCAGCGCCGACATCAGCCGTGGTTCAGTGGACGCACGCCTGGTGGAAACCATCGACGCCCTGCCGACCTTCCTCGACGCCCTGGGTTTGCCGGCGGCTGACCACCGCCTGGAGGGCCGTTCGCTGATCCCGCTGCTGCACGGCAAAGACATCACTTGGCGCAACTACGCCATCGCCGAATACGACTATGCGTTCCAGGCCCCGGCCCGCGAGCGTCTGGAACAGCCCATCGACCGTTGCCGCATGACCATGGTGCGCAGCGAGCGCTGGAAGTACCTGGCGTATGACGGCTTTCGCCCACAGCTGTTTGATCTTCACAATGACCCGCAGGAATTACACGACCTGGGTGCCGATCCGGCCTATGCGGCGGTGCGCGAAACGCACCTGGGCTATCTGTTCGAGTGGCTGCGCGGGTTAAAGCGGCGCACCACTATCAGCCACGCGGAGATTGATCAGCGTGGCCAACGGTTTCGGTATGGTGAGCCGGAGGCGGAAAAAGTGGTGCAGATAGGCGTCTGGTAAACACCACACACCAATGTGGGAGCGGGCTTGCTCGCGAATGCAGTCTGTCAGTTGATACATACATCGACTGACACTGCGCATTCGCGAGCAAGCCCGCTCCCACATTTTTGATCGCCAAACTTAGCCTAGAGCCCCTTTGTCGTCTGGCTACGCTGCCCCTGCACACCCACCGGCACGTCGCCCTTGAGCGTTACCCGGCGCACGATGCGTTCCTGGGTGCCGTAGTCATCCACCGCGTAATGCTGGGTGGCGCGGTTGTCCCAGATCGCCACGTCGCCGGCATTCCAGCGCCAGCGCACGGTGTTTTCCAGGCGGGTGACGTGGCTTTGCAGCAGGTTGAACAGCTGCGTCGAGTCCGCCTGGGAATAGCCTTTGAGGCGCTTGACGAAGTGCCCCAGCAGCAAGGTTTTCTCGCCGCTGACCGGGTGCACGCGCACCACCGGGTGTTCGGTCTCGTACACCGTGGAGGTGAACACCTTGCGGTATTCCTCAAGCTTTTCGACCGATACATCCGGCTTGCGCCCGGCGTAGTCGTACTCGTTGCTGTGAATCGCCCACAGGGTGTCGGCCAGGGCGCGCAGCTCGACGCTGAGGTCGTTGTAGGCGCTGGACGTGTTGGCCCACACGGTGTCGCCGCCGGATTTTGGCGCCAGCACCGACCGCAGGATCGAGGCTTTCGGGTAAGCGTCAACGAAGGTCACGTCAGTGTGCCAGGAGTTGGCGCGCTGGCCGCGCGTGCCATCCAGTTCCAGCAGGAACCGCGTGCCGTCGCGCACCGGCACGGTCGGGTGGGCAATCGGCTCACCGAGCAGGTGAGCGAAGGCTTCCTGGCTCTGGTCGTCGAGGTGGGTCTGCTCACGAAAGAAGATCACTTTGTACTGCACCAGCGCTTGCTGGATCGCGTCGACGGTGGCGGCATCCAGGTCACCGGACAGTTTGATGCCACGGATCTCGGCGCCGATGCGGCCAGCGACCGGGTGGATGTCCAGCGCCTGGGCGACGGGTTGAACAGCTAATGCGGCGTTGCTCATGGTGAAGACCCTCATGTGCCTGCTGATGGTGGGGATGCCTTCCGGCAACGCTCTATTGATATGCATTTTAGATCTAGCAAATCAATCAATGCTTCGTTGACGGAATAAGAGCTTGCATTTAAAACCTCAGCTCCCTCGGTCGCAAATGCCTTCGACCTATTTTTCAGATGCCGGGAAAGCATATGGATCTTCGCCAACTGCGCTACTTCATCGCCCTCAACGAACACCGCAGTTTCGTGCGTGCAGCGGACGCCATGGGCATCACCCAGCCCGCCTTCAGCCGCAGCATTCAAGGGCTGGAGCAAGAGTTCGGCTGTGTGCTGGTCGATCGCGGCAACAAGGATCTGCGCCCCACGCCCGAGGGCCAGGTGGTGCTGCAACACGCCTTGAGCCTGGTGCATGGCGCCGCCCTGCTGAGCAGTGAAGTGACGCGCATGACCAAACTCGACGCCGGTGACCTGCGCTTTGGCACCGGGCCGGCGCCGGCCGTGAAACTGGTGCCGGATGCGGTGGCGCGGTTTATCGGTGCGCACCCGAAAATTCGCACCAGTTTCCAGGTGGACAACTGGGAGAAACTCAGCCGCGCCCTGAGCCGTGAAGAGATCGAATTTTTTATCGCCGACATTCGCCAGTTCGAAGCCGACCCGAACTTCCAGACCCGCGCACTGACGCCCAAGCGCGGGGTGTTTTTTTGCCGACCGGGGCATCCGTTATTGGCCAAGGACAGCTTGTCGACCAACGACATGTTCGACTACCCGCTGGCCTCACCGCTGATCTCCCAGGGCATCCGAAAATTGTTGGCGAACCTGAGTGGGCGCATGGACTTTTCACCGAGCATTCAGACCGAGCATTTCCCGGCGCTGGTGAAGATCGTGCTGCAGTCCGATGCGATTGGGGTGGGCACGGAAGAGGCGTTTGCCGAAGACATCGCCCAGGGCTCGCTGGTGCTGCTGCACTGGCGCAACCTGCCGCAGAACCTGGAGACCATGAGCGCGCGCTGCGGGATTGTCAGCCGCACCGGGTCGCGGTTGTCGCCGGCGGCGAAGGCGATGATTGAGACGCTGGTGGAGGTGGACAGGCAGCAGGTGAGTGTGGCGGTTTGAAGGCCTCATCGCGGGTAAGCCCGCTCGCCCAGTTGGAAGGCGTTCCCCTGTGGGAGCGGGCTCGCCTGCGATAGCGATAACCCAGCCACCACCAGGCTCAGCGCCCCGCCGCCGCCAGATTCGGCGCCACCCAATCGCTCACCTGAAACGGCTTGCGGATCAGCCGCTCTTTGGACGCCAAGTCCACCGCGTCCTGCAATTTGCCGAGGAACACCGGGTCCAGGGTCGAGGGGAAAATCTCGCTGAGCTTCTGGTCTTTCAGATCGTTGGTCAGAATCACCGGTGGGTAACTGGCCAGCCCCGACACCAGGTCGATGTAAGCCTGCTTGTTGTTGTCATCGGTCAACCACTGCACCGCTTGCTGCTGGGCCTTGAGCAAGGTGGCCACAGCTTGCGGGTGTTCATCCACAAACTTGGCACTGCCCACCAGCACCGCCTGCACGCTGCCGGCGCCACCGATGTCCTTGGTGGTCAGCGGTATCTCGGCCAGGCCCTTGGCTTGCAGCGCCGTGAGGCCTGAACCGCCCCAGGTGGCGTCAATCTGTTTGGCGGCCAGGGCGGCAATGGCGGCGCTGAAGTCCAGGTTGATGACTTTCAGGTCCTTCTCACTCAAACCCTGGCTGGCCAGCGCGGTGTCGAATGACAACTGGCTGGCCGTGCCGCGGAACACGGCGACGCGCTTGCCCTTGAGGTCTTGCAAGGTCTTGATGCCGGAGCCTGGCACCACGGCGAGGTAATGCTTGACGCCGCGCGCCGAGGCGCTGAGCAAGCGCGTGTCCAGGCCATTGGAGCGGCCGATGATCGCCGCCAGGTCGCCCAGGTAAGCCAGGTCCACCTGGCCGTTGGCAAAGGCCTCATTGATCACCGGGCCTGCGCCCTTGAAATAATTCCATTGAATCTTGATGCCCTGGTCGGCAAAGGCCTTTTCGAAGATCTGCTGGCTTTGCAGTACATCGGTTACCCCGCCGCCGCTGTGCTGGCTGCCCGCACTGAGGTCGGGCACGGCGATGCGAATTTCCGTGAGATCGGCAGCCTGCACCAACCCGGCCAGGGCAGTGCCGGCGAACAGGCTGATCAGACGTTTGAAGGGCAGTTTCATAAGCGCAGCTCCTGGTGGGCGACGGTCGCCTGGGGAGCAGAAAGTAGGCACAGGCCGATCAAAACTTTAAATACTATAAATTCACAATTTAATAGCTTTTGGGACTATGCGAGCTAAAACGCAGGCTCCAGAGGGATATGCATAAACAGCATCGAAAATATTCTTCGAATGCATTGGATGCGTGTCGGACAGAGGCTTTAAATGATTTTTCTTATCTCACAATCATCTTGTTTGCATTTTTCTAAGATCGAAATCACATAACGCCCACGGCGACAACGGAGGTCCTCCATGGCCCGAATTTCACTTCTGAGCCTACCTCTGGCGGCCCCCGGCAAAGACGCCGCGCTGCGTTGGCCGAAGCTGAGCGACCGCCTCATACCCTGGCTGCTGCCGCTGGCACTGTTTGCGCTGTGGTGGCTGGCCAGCCGCAATCACTGGATGAGCCAGCAGATTCTGCCGCCGCCCTCGCTGGTCTGGAGCAGCGCAGTAGAACTGGCCGGCGGCGAGTTGTGGAGCCATCTGGCGATCAGCGTGCAGCGTTTGTTCTGGGGGCTGCTGGCCGGTGTCGGCGCAGGCGCGCTGCTGGGCGCGCTGTTGGGGTTCAGCGCCCGGGCGGAGCGCCTGATATTTCCAACCTTCAGCGCGTTGTCGCAAGTGCCGACCCTGGCATGGATTCCGCTGTTCATGGTGTTTTTCGGCATCGGCGAAACGCTGAAACTGGTGGTGCTGGTCAAGGCAATCGTCGTGCCCGTCACCCTGCATACCCTGGTCGGCGTGCGTGATGCCCAGCCCAACCTGCGCGAAGCCGCTCGCGTGCTGCGCCTGCCCCCGCACCTGTTGATCCGTCGCCTGATCCTGCCCGCCGCGCTGCCGGCATTCATGGCCGGTGTACGCCTGGCCCTGGCGGCGGGCTGGACGTCGTTGCTGGCGGTGGAGTTGTTGGCGTCCAGTGAAGGCATCGGCTACCTGATGGTCTGGGCGCGCCAGTTGTTCATGCTCGACATCGTGTTCGTGTGCATCGTGGTCATCGGCGTGCTGGGCGTGGTGATGGATCGTGGCATCGGCTGGCTGGATCGCAAATGGGTGCACTGGCCGCACCCGGCCACCGCGCAGATTCGTCGCGGGCCGCGCTATCAAGGCTGGCAGCGCCTGCAACCGTGGTTACTGCCGCTGCTGTTGGTAGCGCTGTGGCAGATGGCGACGCTGCATGGCTGGGTGGACGCCAATATTCTGGTCAGCCCATGGGCGGTGCTGCAAACCACTGGCGCCGGCGTGCTGGATGGCAGCCTGTCCGGCGCCCTGGTCAAAAGCCTGGGCCGCACACTGGGCGGCCTGCTGCTGGGCGGCGGCCTGGGCTTTGCCATGGGCCTGTGGCTGGGGCTTTCACGGCGCAGTGAGCGCGTACTCGGCCCGACCTTGGCCGCGCTGCGCCAGATCGCGATTTTTGCCTGGGTGCCGTTGCTTACCGCGTGGTTTGGCCTGGGCGAGTTGGCCAAGTCAGTATTTATCGCACTCGCCGCGTTTTTCCCGCTGTTTATCGCCACCCAACGCAGCGTGCTCAACCTGTCGCCGCAACTGCGCGAAGCGGCGCAAGTGCTGCGCCTGAACCTGTTCCAGCGCCTGCGCCGTCTGGTGTTGCCGGGCGCGGCAGCGGGGATTTTCGCCGGCCTGCGCCTGAGCCTGATCTACGCCTGGCTCGGCACCATCGGCGCGGAATACTTCATGCCGTCCAATGGCGGCATCGGCAGCCTGATGATCGGCGCCCAACAGCTGCTGCGCATGGACGTGATCATGGGCGGCATGCTGCTGGTCGGCCTTACCGGCGCCACGCTCAATTTTATCGGCCAACGCATCGAAACCCGCGCCACCCGCTGGAGACACGCATGAACGCACCTATCGTCCGCTTCAACCATGTGGGCAAGTCCTTCGACGTCGACGGCTTCGAGCTGGAGGCTATTCGCGAATTCAACCTGGAGATTGCCGAGGGCGAATTTGTCGCGATTGTCGGCTCCAGCGGCTGCGGCAAATCCACCCTGCTGCGCCTGTTGGTGGGGCTCGACACGCAGTTTCGCGGCGACATCCAGGTCGACGGTAAGGCCGTAAACGGCATCGGCGGCGAGCGCGGCATTGTGTTCCAGGAGCACCGCCTGTTCCCCTGGCTGACCGTGGCGCAAAACATTGGCCTGGGCCTGGTCAACGAGCCGCTGAGCGAAGCCGAGCGCAACCGGCGCATCAGCGACTTTATCGAGCTGGTGGGCCTGAGCGACTTTACCCGCGCGTATCCCCATCAGCTGTCCGGCGGCATGGCCCAACGGGTGGCGATCGCCCGTGGCCTGGTCGCCAGCCCGCGCATCCTGCTGCTGGACGAGCCGTTCGGCGCCCTCGACGCGCTGACCCGCCAACAAATGCAGGACGAGCTGTTGGCGATCCGCGCGCGCGCCAAGATCACCACGGTGTTGGTGACCCACGACGTGGAGGAGGCGATTTTCCTCGCCGACCGCGTGGTGGTGATGGAGCCTCGGCCTGGGCGGATCAAGCAAATCGTCGATATCGCCCTGCCCCATCCGCGCCAGCGCAGCAGCTTCGAATTCCACCAGCTGCGCGAAGAACTGCTGCATGAACTGATCAGCGATGACCACTATCAGCCGCCCGTGCGCGAACAGATTCGCGACCTGCCGCTGGCCTTTATTGCCTGCTGAAGAGGAGTGCCGTGATGCCACAACGTCCCAATTTTCTCGTGATCCTGGCCGATGACATGGGTTTTTCCGACCTCGGTGCGTTCGGCGGGGAAATCTCTACGCCGCACCTGGATGCCCTGGCGCTCAAGGGTCTGCGCCTGACTGACTTCCACACCGCGCCGACCTGCTCCCCCACGCGTTCGATGCTGCTGACCGGCACCGACCACCACATCGCCGGCATCGGCACCATGGCCGAGGCGCTTACGCCGGAGCTGATCGGCAAACCGGGTTACGAGGGCTACCTCAACGACAACGTCGTGGCGCTGCCGGAGCTGCTGCGCGAGGCCGGTTACCAGACCTTGATGAGCGGCAAATGGCACCTGGGCCTCACCGCCGAACGGGCGCCGCATGCGCGGGGTTTCGAGCGGTCGTTTTCACTGTTGCCCGGCGCGGCCAACCACTATGGTTTCGAGCCAACCTACGACGACGACACGCCAGGCCTGCTCAAATCCACCCCGGCGCTGTACATCGAGGACGACACCTTCGTCGAGCAACTGCCCGAGGGGTTCTATTCCTCCGATGCGTTTGGCGACAAGCTGCTGCAGTACCTCAAGGAGCGCGACCAGGCGCGGCCGTTCTTCGCTTACCTGCCGTTTTCGGCGCCGCATTGGCCGTTGCAGGCGCCGGCGGACATTGTCGAAAAATACCGTGGCCGCTACGACGCCGGTCCCGAAGCGCTGCGCCTGGAACGCCTGGAAAAGCTCAAGGCGCTGGGGTTGATCGACGCCGATGTCGAGCCCCACCCGCTGATCGAGCTGAACACCCAATGGGCGGCCTTAAGCGATGAACAGCGCCAGCTCTCGGCCCGCGCGATGGAAGTGTATGCGGCGATGGTGGAGCGCATGGACTGGAACATCGGCCGGGTGGTGGAGTACCTGCGCCGCCAGGGGCAACTGGACAACACCTTCATCGTGTTCATGTCCGATAACGGCGCCGAGGGCGCGCTGCTGGAAGCTTTCCCCAAGTTCGGGCCGCAGCTGCTGACCTATCTCAACCAGCATTACGACAACAGCCTGGAGAACATCGGCCGCGCCAACTCTTACGTCTGGTACGGGCCGTCATGGGCGCAGGTGGCGACCGCGCCGTCGCGGCTGTTCAAGGCGTTTACCACCGAGGGCGGCATTCGGGTGCCGGCGCTGGTGCACTACCCGCCACTGGCGCTCAACGGGCGCATCAGCCATGGGTTTGGCACGGTGATGGATATTACGCCGACGATTCTGGACCTTGCCGGTGTACGCCACCCCGGCAAGCACTGGCGCGGCAAGCCGGTGGCGCCGTTGCGGGGCAAGTCGTGGCTGGGCTTTTTGTCCGGCGAGACCGCCCAGGTGCACGACGAACATACCGTCACCGGCTGGGAGCTGTTCGGCCGCCGCGCGATTCGCCAGGGCCAGTGGAAAGCCGTGTACATCCCAGGCCCGGTAGGGCCGGCGACGTGGCAACTGTATGACCTGGGCCAGGATCCCGGAGAAATCCATGACCTGGCTTCAAGCCACCCGGACAAACTCGACACCCTGATCGGCCACTGGCAGCAGTACGTGGACGAAACTGGCGTGGTGCTCAGCGCGTCGCCGTTTCAGCCGGATTGAGCCCAGCCTGTGTGCGGGCCTGCGGTTCCAGGCGGTTGGCCCGCGCGAAGGTACCGAAATCGTTGAAGCGCACGCCCATCTCGCGCATCACCTTGTGCGCCACGCTGGCAGTCATCTGGCGAATGTAAAACGGCTCTTTCACCACAAAATGGTGGATGCCATGGGTGCTGCCGAAGTTGAAGCAAAACGCCTGCAGCGGCCACATCCACCAAGGGTTCAGCACCTGGGTTTGCTGGATCACGTTGCCCAGCTCCACATCACCGTAGTAGTGCATGTTGGAGCTGACAAAATGCAGGCAGAAGGTGCGCAGCACGTTGGGGCCGATGATCACCACAGCAGCGATGTCGATCACCTGCATCACCTGCAAGGTGCCGGCTGACCAGGCGATCGGCGCGCCCATCAGGCTGGCGACACCATTGGCCGCATGAAAGCCCAAAAACACATACCACGCGCCCCAATGCAGCAGCGCCAAGGGCGCGTACACCAACAGCGAGCGCTTGAGGATGTTGAATTTGTGCTGCCAGGTCCGGGCGCGCAGCATGCGGATGAATGCCGACATGAGGTTGTCACCCACCATCAACAACCGCGCGAGGCCCCACGGTTCGCCATTGGTGATGGCGCGCTCTTCCATATCGGTCTCGGTGCCGGACACCTTGTGGTGATTGAGGTGCAAATGCCGGCGTATCCACGGGTTGATGGTGCTCGGCCGCGCCAGCCATACCAGGCCCATCATCAGGTTGTGGGGCAGGCGTTGCTTGCGAAAGTACATGCTGTGGATCAGGTCATGTTCCAGCTCGTGGGTCAGCGAGGCGAGGAAGGCATTGAGCAGCAGGCAAACCCACCACGCCATGTGGCCGGTGATGTAGAGCGCCGCCGAGCCGAGCATGCCCAGCAAGGCAAACGCCAGAATGCCCGCGCCCAGGGCGTCCTGGTGCCGCAGCCAGGGGTGCTGCTGGCGTAATCTGGCCCCTTCGGCGAGCACCACGTCACGGATATGCGCTGAACGCTGTTGTGCGTTCATCTGCTGGGGACTTGCAGAAGTACCGTCCATGCTTCCATCCTCTTGGTGATTGATCGATGCATCCTGGCCCAAGCGGTGCGCCAGGGCATCAGCCCCACACGCCAACCTGTTGACCGCAAGCGCCAATCGTCATGCCCGAAGCCACTTCCCTCGCCAGCTGGACCCGCGCCCTGCGCAAGCAGCTCGACGCCCTGGACCTCGACAGCGCCGCGCTGTGCGCGCAAGCCGGGCTCGACCCGCAGCAGATGGACGACCCCAACGCCCGCTATCCGTTGTCGGCCACCACGCGGCTATGGGCACTGGCCGTGCAGGCCAGCGGCGACCCGGCCATCGGCTTGCGGGTGTCGCGATTTGTCAGCCCGACCACCTTTCATGCGCTGGGTTATGCGTTGGTGGCCAGCGGCAGCCTGCGCGAGGTGTTCGAGCGGATCGTGCGTTATCACCAAGTGGTCAGCGATGCGCTGACGCTGGAGCTTAGTCGAGAGGGCGAGCGCTATTGCTTTCGCCTGCTGCAACCCGCCGGCAGCCCGGCACCGGCGCTGGAAGCGATTGATGCGTTTGCAGCGATCTATGTGCGCACCTGCCGAAATCGGCTGGGCCGTGAATACGCGCCGCTGGCGGTATACCTGCAGCGCCCGGAGCCGGCCGACCCCACGCCGTGGCACACGGTGTTTCGCGCACCGGTGTTCTTTGGCGCCGAGGAAGACCGCCTGGAGTTTGCCGCGCGAGACTTCGACAGCCACTTGGATGACGCCAACCCGGAGTTGGCCGAACACAATGAAACCGTGCTCAAACGCACCCTCGCCCAGCTGCAACCGCTGACCTGGGAGCGCAAGGTGCGCGCGGCCATCGAGGCGCAATTGCCGGAGGGTGAACCGAGCGCCGAACGGATCGCCCAGGCGTTGCATTTGAGTTTGCGCAGCTTGCAACGGCATCTGGCCGATGAGGGCTGCCGGTTTGACGCGTTGCTCAATGAGTGTCGGGAGAATCTCGCGCTGCTGCACTTGCGGGACCCGCAGTGTTCATTGGCCGAGATCAGCCATTTGCTTGGGTTTGCCGATACCAGCAGTTTCAATCGCGCGTTCAAGCGCTGGACGGGAATGACACCGGGGCAGTTTCGGGATGGGCTGCGCTAGGTAGGGCCTCTTCGGGGGCAAGCCCCCTCCCACATTTTGATGTGTGAATGCAGGCAAAGCTGGGAGCGGGCTTGCCCGCGAAGGCGGTGGATCAGGCCATGCAATCCTGGCTCAATCAGCGCCTTCGGGGGCAAGCCCCCTCCCACATTTTGATATGTGAATGCAGTCAAAGGTGGGAGCGGGCTTGCTCGCGAAGGCGGTGGATCCGGCCATGCAACCCTGGATCAATCAGCGCCTTCGGGGGCAAGCCCCTCCCACATTTTCATGTGTGAATGCAGTCAAAAGTGGGAGCGGGCTTGCCCGCGAAGGCGGTGGATCAGGCCATGCAAATCCTGGATCAATCAGCGCCTTCGGGGGCAAGCCTCCTCCCACATTTTCATGTGTGAATGCAGTCAAAGGTGGGAGCGGGCTTGCCCGCGAAGGCGGTGGATCAGCCCGGGCAATCCTGGATCAATCAGCGCCTTCGGGGGCAAGCCCCCTCCCACATTTTGATGTGTGAATGCAGTCAAAGGTGGGAGCGGGCTTGCCCGCGAAGGCGGTGGATCAGGCCATTCAAAACCTAGATCAATCAGCGCCTTCGGGGGCAAGCCTCCTCCCACATTTTCATGTGTGAATGCAGTCAAAGGTGGGAGCGGGCTTGCTCGCGAAGGCGGTGGATCAGGCCATGCAAATCCTGGATCAATCAGCGCCTTGGGGGGCAAGCCCCCTCCCACATTTTGATGTGTGAATGCAGTCAAAGGTGGGAGCGGGCTTGCCCGCGAAGGCGGTGGATCAGGCCATGCAATCCTGGATCAATCAGCGCCTTCGGGGGCAAGCCTCCTCCCACATTTTCATGTGTGAATGCAGTCAAAGGTGGGAGCGGGCTTGCCCGCGAAGGCGGTGGATCAGGCTATGCAATCCTGGCTCAATCAGCGCCTTCGGGGGCAAGCCCCCTCCCACATTTTGATGTGTGAATGCAGTCAAAAGTGGGAGCGGGCTTGCTCGCGAAGGCGGTGGATCAGGCCATTCAAAACCTGGATCAATCAGCGCCTTCGGGGGCAAGCCCCCTCCCACATTTTGATGTGTGAATGCAGCCAAAAGTGGGAGCGGGCTTGCCCGCGAAGGCGGTGGATCAGGCCATGCACATCCTGGATCAATCAGCGCCCACGATCGCGGCGCAGTAACTTTCTTGCCCGCGCCGCCAGCGCCTTGGCATCAAACGGCTTGAGCAAATAATCATCTTCATGCAATTCCAACCCGCGCAGCCGGTCTTCAATCCCGCCCGGCGTGGTCAGGAACAACACCGGCGTCTCGCCCTTCAACCGAATAGCCTGCTGCAACTTCCAGGCGTTCAAGCCCGGCAACATCACATCCAGAATCACCAGCTCGTACTCGGTACTCTCCACGAAGCGCAAGGCCGCCATGCCATTGGCTGCGACCTCCACGGTGTAGCCGGCCTCGTTCAAACCTCGGGCCATCCGCTGTGCCTCTTCGGTTTCATGTTCCACTAACAGCACGCGCATAACACACCTCGATTGATCAGGCTTGCAGGCTAACACCCTCAGGTGTGCGCCGCCTCACGCAAGCGATGAGCATCGAGGATTTCAATTTCCCCATAGCCCAGGCGCACGACGCCTTGGGCTTGCAAGTCCTTGAGCAAGGCGTTGGTGGTCTGGCGTGACAGGCTCAACATCGCCGCCAGGTCTTCCTGGGGCAGTTGCAGCACACGTTTTGACTGCTCGGTATCGCCGTAACCTTCAACAATCATCAGTAAACGGTGCGCCAGCCGCACCGAGGCCGGCATCAGGCTCAGGTGCTCGATATTGATAAAACTCAGGCGCAGTTTCTGGCTCATCAGCAAGGCCAGGTCGCGCCAGTACGGCGGGGACTCGCCAAGGATGTTCAGCAACGCCTGCTGCGGCACCTGCAACAGCGTGCACGGCCCCACGGCGCAGGCGTCGTGGGTGCGCGGCAAGCCGTCGAACAGGCAGATTTCGCCGAACCAATATGGCCGCTCTACCAGGCTCAATAGCGCTTCCTTGCCGTGTTCGTTCACCGCGCTGATGCGCAGCGTGCCGTCGAGCACGGCATACAGGCCACAAGGCGGGTCGCCGCGCTTGAACAGGTATTGCCCCGCCGCCAGCTGGCGCTGCCGGGCACTGGTCAGCAGGCTATGCTGAAAAGAGGCAGGCAAGTGACTGAACCAATGACCGCTGGCCAGCTGCGAGCGCCATTTCTCTGTGTCCATGCGAACTCCGAAGATTGTCGCCCAGCTGACAGTCAGTCACAGGCCGGCAAGGCATGATCAAGCATCCTACAGGAGGAACAACAATGAAAAGCCTCGTCGACCACCTCAGTCAATACGCCGCCTACCACCGCGAGCCGCGCAACATCGCCAGCCACTTTGTCGGCATCCCGTTAATCGTCGTCGCCGTGGCGGTGCTGCTTTCACGTCCTGAATGGCCGGTCGGCAGCTTGTGGATATCTCCAGCGGTGATCCTCGCGTTGTTCTCGGCCGGGTTTTACCTGCGCCTGGAACTGGCGCTGGGCGTGCTGATGACGCTGCTGATGGGCTTGTCGGTCTGGGCCGGGCACGTGTTGGCGGCGCAGAGCACGCTGGTGTGGCTCAGCAGCGGCATAGGGATGTTTGTGGTGGGCTGGGTGATTCAGTTTATCGGCCACTATTACGAGGGCAGGAAGCCCGCGTTTGTGGACGACGTGTCGGGGCTGATCGTCGGGCCACTGTTTGTGGTCGCGGAGTTGGCGTTTTTGCTGGGGTTGCGGCATGACCTCAAGGAGCAGATTGAGGCGCGGTCCGGGCCGGTAGAACGCCGCGATCTAAAGCCGAGCAAGGTCTGAATGTGGGAGCTGGCTTGCCTGCGATGCAGGCACCTCGGTGTGTCAGTCACACCGCAGTGATGCTATCGCAGGCAAGCGGCTCCCACACAAGCCCGCTCCCGCATGGGTATTGCGGTGTTTTTAAGCTTTTTGCCAGACCTTGGGCTTGAAGAACAGGGTCTCGCCACGCGCCAGGCCCGTCAGGCTGTCGTGGTCCTTTACCACTTCAGCTTCGATCAGCTCGCTTTGGCCTTCGACCTTCAGCGTTACCCGAGTGGTAGCGCCCAACGGCCGAATATCACGCACTTCAGCCGCGTGGTGATCTTCCAGTTCATGGCGCGACAACGACACTTCATGCGGGCGGAACAGCACGTGCTTGTCTTCACCCAAATGCAGGCGGTTGGAATCACCCAGGAAGTGGTACACAAAATCGCTGGCCGGGTTCTCGTAGACTTCGCCCGGTGAGCCGATCTGCTCGATCACGCCCTTGTTCATCACCACGATGCGGTCCGCCACTTCCATGGCTTCTTCCTGGTCGTGGGTCACGAACACCGAGGTCAGGTTGATGTCTTCGTGCAGGCGCGCCAGCCAGCGGCGCAGCTCTTTACGGACCTTGGCATCCAGGGCGCCGAACGGTTCATCCAGCAGCAGCACTTTAGGTTCTACCGCCAACGCGCGAGCCAGAGCGATACGCTGGCGCTGGCCGCCGGAGAGTTGTTCCGGGTAGCGATCGGACAACCAGTCGAGTTGCACCATGTTCAGCAGCTCGTGGACTTTGACCGCGATCTGGCTTTCGGTCGGGCGCTGGTTTTTCGGTTTCATGCGCAGGCCGAACGCGACGTTGTCGAACACGGTCATGTGGCGGAACAGCGCGTAGTGCTGGAACACGAAGCCGACATTGCGATCACGCACGTCGTGGCCGGAAACGTCTTCACCGTGGAACACGATGCTGCCGTTATCCGGGGTTTCCAGGCCGGCGATGATGCGCAGCAAGGTGGTCTTGCCGCAGCCGGACGGGCCCAGCAACGCCACCAGCTCGCCACTCTGGATGTCCAGATTGATGCTGTTCAGGGCCTTGAAGGCGTTGAAATTCTTGCTGACATTACGGACTTCAATCGACATGACTTATTCCTCACCGGCGCTTTTGCGCAGGCGGTTGATACGGTTCTCGCTCCACTGCTTGAGCAGCAGGATGAAGAGCGCCAGGATCAGCAACAGGCTCGCGACGGCAAACGCGGCAACGTGGTTGTATTCGTTGTAGAGGATCTCGACATGCAGCGGCAGGGTGTTGGTCACGCCGCGAATGTGGCCGGACACCACCGACACCGCGCCGAACTCACCCATCGCCCGTGCGGTACACAGCACCACGCCGTAGATCAGGCCCCATTTGATGTTCGGCACGGTCACATGCCAGAACATCTGCCAGCCATTGGCACCGAGCAGGCGCGCGGCCTCTTCTTCCTGGGTGCCCTGCTCCTGCATCAGCGGGATCAGTTCACGGGCCACGAACGGCACCGTCACGAAGATGGTCGCCAGCACAATGCCCGGCAAGGCGAAGACGATCTGGATGTCGTGATCTTGCAGCCACGGGCCGAAGAAACCCTGAGCGCCGAACATCAGCACGTAGACCAGACCGGCAATCACCGGCGACACCGAGAACGGCAGGTCGATCAGCGTGACCAGAATGCTCTTGCCACGGAACGAGTATTTGCTCACGCACCAGGCGGCGCTGACGCCGAACACCACGTTGAGCGGCACCGAAATCACCACGGCGATCACCGTCAGCTTCAGTGCCGACAGCGCATCGGGTTCCAGGATCGCGGTGAAGAACGCGCCAAGGCCGTTCTTCAAACCCTGGGACACCACGATAAACAGCGGCAGCAGCAGGAACAGGAAGAACACTAGCCAGCCGAGGCTGATCAGGATGCGTCGCGACACTGCGCTGCCACGACGGGCGGCGTTGGCCGAAGACGCGGCGGAAATAGACGATTGGGACATGTTCCGCGCCTCCTTATGGGTGTTCGATGCGCCGCTGCAGCAAGTTGATCAGCAGCAGCAAAACAAAGGAAACCACCAGCATCAGCACACCGATCGAGGTGGCGCCGTGGTAGTCGTACTGGTCGAGCTTGACCATGATCAGCAGCGGCAGGATTTCGGTTTTCATCGGCATGTTGCCTGCGATGAAAATCACCGAGCCGTACTCACCAACGCCTCGGGCGAAGGCCAGTGCGAAGCCGGTCAGCCAGGCGGGCAGCAACGCAGGCACGAGGATGTAGCGGAACACCTGCAATGGCTTGGCGCCCAGGCAGGCGGCGGCTTCTTCGATTTCCCGGGGGATATCGGCCAGCACTGGCTGCACCGTGCGCACCACGAATGGCAGCGTGACGAAGGTCAGCGCCAGGGTGATGCCCAGCGGGGTGTAAGCGATTTTGAAGCCCAGGTCCGCGGCGAACTGGCCGACCAGGCCGGTGGGGGTGTAGAGCGCAGTCAGTGCGATACCGGCGACGGCGGTGGGCAGGGCGAAAGGCAGGTCGATCATCGCATCGATGATTTTGCGGCCGGGGAAGGTGTAGCGCACCAGCACCCAGGCCAGCAGCGTGCCGATCACGCCGTTGATGATGGCGGCATACAGCGCCGTGCCGAAGCTCAGTTTCAACGCCGCCAGCACACGCGGTGCCGAGATGATGTTCCAGAACTGATCCCAAGTGAGTTGAGCGGCATGTACAAACATCGCCGCCAGGGGGATGAGTACGATCAGGCTGAGGTACACCACGGTGTAGCCCAGCGTCAGCCCGAAGCCGGGTATGACGGGGGAAATACGACGCGACATAAGAGTCCTTGGTTAAAGGGTAGAAACCACTGTAGGAGCGCACTCTCTGCGGGACTTGGCTTTTCTGTGGGAGCCGGGCTTGCCCGCGATGCAGGCACCTCGGTGTGTCAGACACACCGCGGTGATGCTATCGCAGGCAAGCCAGCTCCCACAGAAGCCCAGCGCCTACAGAAAATCAGGCTCCTACAGTTTAATTTGGCTTACTGCGCCGAGTAGATCTGGTCGAACACGCCACCGTCATTGAAGAATTTCGGTTGGGCAGTTTTCCAGCCGCCGAAGTCTTTGTCGATAGTCACCAGGTCCAGTTTCGGGAACTGCTGGGCGTATTTGGCGGCGACTTTCTCATCGCGTGGGCGGTAGAAGTTTTTCGCCGCAATCTCCTGGCCAGCCGGGCTGTACAGGTGCTTGAGGTATTCGGTGGCGATTTCGGTGTTGCCCTTTTTCTCGGCGTTCTTGTCGACCACGGCCACTGGCGGCTCGGCGAGGATCGACAGCGAAGGCACGACGATGTCGAACTTGTCGGCGCCGCCGTCTTCTTTCAGCGCCAGGAACGCTTCGTTTTCCCAGGCCAGCAACACGTCACCCTGACCGTTGTTGACGAAGGTGATGGTCGAACCGCGAGCGCCGGTGTCGAGGATCGGCACGTGCTTGAACAGCTCCTTCACGTATTCCTGGGCCTTGGCTTCGCTGCCGCCGGCTTTCAGGCCATAGGCCCAGGCGGCGAGGAAGTTCCAGCGGGCGCCGCCGGAGGTTTTCGGGTTCGGGGTGATGACGGAAACGTCTTTCTTGATCAGGTCGCCCCAATCCTTGATGCCTTTAGGGTTGCCTTTGCGCACCAGGAACACGATGGTCGAGGTGTAGGGAGTGCTGGCGTCCGGCAGGCGGGTTTGCCAGTTTTCCGGCAGGGTCTTGCCCAATTTGGCGATTTCGTCGATGTCGCCGGCCAGGGCCAGGGTCACTACGTCGGCGCGCAGGCCGTCGATCACCGCGCGGCCTTGCTTGCCCGAACCACCGTGTGATTGCTGGATCTTGACGTTGTCGCCGGGGTGGGACTGTTTCCAGAAGGTGGTGAACTCAGCGTTGTAGTCCTGGTACAGCTCACGGGTCGGGTCATACGAGACGTTGAGCAACTCGTAGTCTTTGGCAACAGCGGAACCGGCAAACACGGCACTGGCCAGTGCGGCCAGGGCGTAACGGCGAATCGACGACATAGAAGGCTCCTGAAATTCTGGGGTGTTGGCTTTTTCTTATAGTTGCGGGTCTAGCATGCGAATCGCCGTTGTTGCTCAGCTCGGTTTGTTACCCGGGTTCTGCAAACGGAATTTTTCCTTGCGTTCGATCTGGACCACTTGGGCGTTATGCACAGTGATCTCCACCGCGCCAAACCGCAGGTCGCGCAAGGCGCTCTGGATCTCACGCAAAATGGCTGCTTCGTCCTGGCCGTCGACGCTACGTAGAGATGCGCTCATGGTCTCGCTCCTGAAATGAATAGTGCCTGGCAGTGGCGGCACTGCTTGCGGCGTGAGGGCGATAGTAGATAAGCGCGGATATTCTTAAAAATACTATTTAAGAATGTTTATATAACCAGAAAGAATTTTCTGGCAGGACGTGGGGTTGCGAAGGTTTTGGTAATGAAAATACTGATACCCCGGCGCTGCTTAACCCTGTGGGAGCCGGGCTTGCCCGCGATGGAGGTGTGTCAGGTACGAAATATTTCGCCTCAAAGGCCCTCATCGCGGGCAAGCCCGGCTCCCACATTGACCGAGTTTTGCCTATCGGATAGCAGGTGCCCGCTGCCAATCAATCTCCTGTGCCGGCATCGGCCGCCCAAACCAGTACCCCTGCCCCATATCGCATGCCTGCTCCAACAAGAACCGCGCCTGTTCCACTTGCTCTATGCCTTCGGCGTGCACCTGCATGCCCATGCTTTTCGCCAGGGCGATCACCACGCGCACAATCGCCGCATCGTCCTCATCCCATGGCAGCCCGGCGACAAAACCCTGGTCGATCTTGAGCTTCTGCACCGGCAGGCGCTTGAGGCGCAGCAGTGACGAATAGCCGGTGCCAAAGTCGTCGATGGCCAGGCGCAAGCCCAGCTCTCGCAGGCGGTGCAGCTGCTCAAGGGCAACTTCCGGATCGTCCATTACCGCGCTTTCGGTGACCTCCAACTCAAGAAACGCCGGATCGAGGCCGGTGGCGTGCAGCACCTGGGCGACTTGCTCGTACAGCTCGCGCCGGGCAAACAGCCGGCTGGAGACATTCACCGCGATAAAACTCAACGGCGCGCCATCGGCCAGCCATTGGCACATCTGGCGGCAGGCCTGGTCCATGACCCAGGCGTCGATGTCGGCAATCAGCCCGGTACGTTCGGCGATGGGGATGAAATCGCCGGGTGGCACCAGACCGCGCTCCGGATGCTGCCAACGCACCAGCGCTTCGACGCCGATCAGGCGGCTGCCCTGCAGGTGGTGCACCGGCTGGTAATACACGCGCAGCTCGTGCTGGTCGAGGGCGCGGCGCAGTTCGCTGGCGATTTCCACGCGGTTCTGTGCATGGGCGGTCAGCTCTTCGGTGTACAGCGCGTAGCTTTCGCGCCCGGCACTCTTGGCCTTGAACAGCGCGGAATCGGCATTGCGCAGCAACTGCTGGGCGCTCAGGGCATCGCTGGGGAACAGGCTGATACCGATGCTGGCGCTGATAAACAGTTGATGGCCGTCAAAGATGAACGGTTGCTTCATCGCATCGAGCATGCGCTGGGCCAGCGCGGCGGCCTGCACCACCTGTGGACAACTTTCGGCGAGCACGGCGAACTCGTCGCCGCCCAGGCGTGCCAGGGTCACGCCGGGGCCGAACAGGCCCTTGAGCCGCTCGCCGACCGCTTTGAGCAACTGGTCGCCGACGTTATGGCCGAGGCTGTCGTTGATGATCTTGAAGTGGTCCAGGTCCAGCAACAGCAAGGCACAGCCGCGTTTGTGCGCTTGCGCCGAGGCCAGCGCCTGCTCGGCGCGGTCGGTGAACAGCAGGCGATTGGGCAGGTCGGTGAGCGGGTCGTGATGGGCCAGGTGCGCCAGTTCGTGTTCGGAATCCTTGATTGCGCTGATATCGGAAAACACCGCGACGTAATGGCTGACCTTGCCTTGGTCATCCTGGATGACGCGGATGGTTTGCCACTGCGGATAAATTTCGCCGCTTTTGCGCCGGTTCCAGATTTCGCCGCTCCATTCGCCGGTGCGTTCCAGGGTCCGGAACATCTGTTGATAAAAATTCGACGAATGGCGCCCGGACTTGAACAAGCTTGGTCGCTCGCCCATGACATCTTCGCGGCGATAGCCGGTGATCTCGATAAACGCCCGATTGACGTGCACGATCAGCCCCTGGGCGTCGGTGACCAGCACGCCTTCGCGGGTGCAATCGAACACGGCAGCCGCCTGGCGCAGGCGCTCGCGGTTTTCTTTCAGCGGCTGCTGCAGCTGATGAGCACGGGCAAAACGGGCGCAAATCAGCGACAGGGTCAGCGCGCTGAGCCCCACCCAGACATAGCCGCGCACCTGCAGCCAGCGCTCCAATTCCCAAGGGTCATCGAGAAAGTCGATCAATAGATGATGGCTGAGCTGGAGCCACGCAATGGAAACCAGCAGGTATACCAGCCCCACACGCAGGGCACCTCGGTATGAAAACAGCATATGGTCAGTAATCCTTACCAAAAAACAAAATCGCCCTACAAAGGCTGCGGATTATAGAATAAGAAACATCCAGTCACTTCTATCTGAAAGGGCGGCTGGTTTTCTCTGTAGGCTTAGTGATAATGCGTGAGCTGCTTTTTTCTTTATCTGAGGGCCATACAGCCTATGTGGTACAACGGTTTTCTTGACTTGTCAGCCTGGCAACTGGTGGCAGTCACTCTGTTGATGACCCACGTGACCATCGTTGGGGTCACGGTTTATCTGCACCGCTATTCAGCCCATCGCTCCCTGGAGCTCAATGCCGGCCTGAAACACTTCTTCCGCTTCTGGCTGTGGCTGACCACGGCGCAGAACACCCGCGAGTGGACCGCCATCCACCGCAAACACCACGCCAAATGCGAAACCGTCGACGACCCGCACAGCCCGGTCGTCAAAGGCCTGTCCACCGTGTTGCGCAAAGGCGCCGAGCTGTACCGCGCCGAAGCCGAAAACCCGGAGACCCTGCGCATCTACGGCAAGAACTGCCCGGACGACTGGATCGAGCGCAAAATCTATACGCCTTACCCGCTGCTGGGCGTGGCGATCATGGGCGTCATCGACCTGCTGCTGTTCGGCACCATCGGCATCACCATCTGGGCGATCCAGATGATGTGGATTCCGTTCTGGGCTGCCGGCGTGATCAACGGCCTGGGGCATGCCGTGGGCTATCGCAACTTCGAATGCCGTGACGCGGCGACCAACCTGGTGCCGTGGGGCATCATCGTCGGCGGCGAAGAGCTGCACAACAATCACCACACCTACCCCAATTCGGCCAAGCTGTCGGTGAAGAAGTGGGAGTTCGACCTGGGTTGGGCGTGGATCAAAGTCTTCAGCTTCCTGCGCCTGGCCAAGGTGCAGCGCGTTGCCCCCATCGCCCACCGTGTCGAAGGCAAAGGCCATCTGGACATGGACACCGCCATGGCGATCCTCAACAACCGCTTCCAGATCATGGCCCAATACCGCAAGTTGGTGATCGGCCCGCTGGTCAAGCAAGAGCTGGAAAAGGTCGATCACTCGGTGCGTCACCAGTTCCACCGGGCCAAACGCCTGCTGTCGCGTGAAACCAGCTTGCTCGATGACCGCCACCACGTGCGCATCCAGAGCCTGCTGGAACACAGCCATGCGCTCACCGTGATCTACGAGAAGCGCCTGGCGCTGCAGCAGATCTGGCTAAAAACCAGTTCCAATGGCCACGACATGCTGGCAGCGATCAAGGAATGGGTGCACGAGGCCGAGGCCAGCGGCATTCAGTCCCTGCGCGATTTTGCCCACCAACTGAAGACCTACTCGCTGCGTCCTGCAACGGTCTGATCAGGCATTCACAGCCCGCTCGTACGAGCGGGCTGGCCGAAGGCGGCGGGGTTGGCCCTGACAGGCGGGCTTGCTGTGGCAAACCTGCTCGCCATGGCAAGCCCCTCGCCACAAGGGGCATCCTCGCCACCGTAAAACTAATCACTAAAACCAACCTATTCACCACGAAAATCGGCCTTCAACCGGTTTCTGACGTCATTTCTTAGTCAGGCTGTTCACGGAACTTCACCGCAATTCCCCTCTCTCAAAGAACACTTCGCCATCATGGTGACCCCTTGTAGTGACCGCTGCTCCATCCTGCGGCGCGCCCAGAGAGAGTTGTACCGATGGTCCACGAAAAGCCTTACTTGCCCGATGCCCCCACAGCTGAGCCTGCCCGCCCGGCTGCGGCGGCAACCTTGTTGGCGCTCATGCACGCCCAGGGTGAAGTCGAGCGGCTGAGTGAGCGCGAGCAACTGCTCAGCTCACTGCTGGTCAGCGTGAATGCCGTGCTGTGGGCCATCGATTGGGAAACGCGCCAAGTGCTGTACGTGAGCCCGGCCTACGAGCGAGTGTTTGGCCGTTCGGCCGGTCTGCTATTGGCCGACCACCGAGAATGGCGCAACAGCATTCACCCCGAAGACCTCGATTACGCTGAATACAGCCTCGCCCGCGTGTTGGAGCAAGGCGCCGTGGAGGACCGCGAGTACCGCATCATTACCGCCGACGGGCAGATTCGCTGGCTGAGCGATAAATGCTATATCAACCAGCAGGTCGAGCCCGGCAAGCCGGTGATCGTGGTCGGCATGGCCGAAGACATCACCGAAAAGAAACAAATGGAGTTGGAACTGCACCGACTCGCCACCACCGACGTACTGACCCAGAGCAGCAATCGCAGGCACTTTTTCGAATGCGCCAACCTGGCCTTCGACAGCGCTTGCGCTCAGGGCACACCGCTGGCGTTCCTGTTGCTGGACATTGACGACTTCAAAGAGGTCAATGACAGTTACGGCCACCTGGAGGGCGATCAGGTGTTGCGGCGTATCGCCGAGAGCGGTCGCAGCGTACTGCGCCGTGGCGACCTGTTCGGGCGCATCGGTGGCGAAGAATTCGCCGCCGTGCTGCCCGGTTGTGCGCCGCACATGGCGTTGCAAGTGGCCGAGCGATTGGGCAAGGAAATCCAGGCGCTGAGTTTCAGCTACGAAGGGCGGCAATTCACCGTCACCGTCAGCCAGGGCCTGGCCACCCTGCGCGAAGAAGATGCGTCTCTGGACGGCCTGTTTGCGCGCGCTGATGCGGCAATGTACGAGGCCAAACGCCAAGGCAAGAATCGCGTCATAGCGAGTTAACGCCACTCAAACGATGGGAGCGGTCTGGCTCCCACACGCGGCCCCGTTGCTGGCTAGGCCTTGCGTACCCGAGTCAACTCCGACAACCCGACCCTCAGCAAGCGCGCCGTTTTGCTGCTGGCCAGCTCTTCCAACCCTTCACGCTCGGTCAAGCGCGCCATCTGCGCCGCCAGGTTCATCACCAGCGATTCTCGCGAATATACCCCACCTTCGAGTGAATAAATCGACGCGATCAACTGGCGTAGCTCCAACGGCAAGCGCCAACGTGTGCGCAATGCCGACCCATAGGCCGCACCGTAGGTATCCAGAGACTCGCCAATGGCTTCGTCATCCAACGCCCCGCCGCCCTGGCGCCAGTCTTCCAGGCAACGCAATAACGCCAAGTCGCCCAACCGGTGCAGGATGCCGGCGCTGTAGCAGCGCTCGTGGTCCAGCTCCAGCATGCGCGCCAGGCGGCGGGCATAGTCGGCAGTGTCTTGGGACAGTTGCCAGTGGCGCTCGGCATAGGCCACCAGCGCCGGGTCGCCCAGCACCACGTTGTGCTTGAGGGCCAGGCCCAGAATCAGGTTCATGCTCTGCCCGGCCGCCAGTGTGTGCAGCGCGGCCGACAGGGTTTGCACCGGCGTGCCGTGATGACCGGCGCTGTTGGCGG
Organism: Pseudomonas sp. MF08831; assembly: GCF_059862645.1. NCBI lineage: Bacteria > Pseudomonadati > Pseudomonadota > Gammaproteobacteria > Pseudomonadales > Pseudomonadaceae > Pseudomonas > Pseudomonas sp. MF08831. Next base: position 562,141 of record NZ_JCBCUX010000002.1, read on the forward strand.
CGGCGATCAATACGGCCGTTATTTGCGGGTCCATGCGCACCTGGTCTTCCAGGCGTTCGAGGTCCAGGCCATCCGGCGTGAGGCTGTGCGCCACGGCGTTTTTCACATCCACTCGCAACGGCGCGCCGTCAGAGGCTTCGCGGCGGCGCTCCAGGAACACCGGCAACGTCATGCCCGGCGCCAGCGGCGCAATTTCGCAGTACACGCTTTCGCCTTCGTTGAGCAGCAGGTCTTGCAGGCGCTGGGTCAGGCCTTCCATGTTCAGTGGTTTGGTCAGGTACGCCGTCGGCGCCAGGGGCAAGGCTTCGCGCACGCTGGCGCTGTCATTGCGACTGCTCAACAGAATGAAGGGCAGCGAACGGCGCTTCTGGCGCACGCTGCGCAGCAGGCTCAGGCCATCGACGCCGGGCAACTCCCAATCCGCGAGAATCAGGTCGTAGGTTTTTTCTCGCAACAGCATGGCTGCTTGCTGCCCATCAGCACACACATCCAGCCGTGCGTCGCAGCGCACATTCAACAGCACTTGCTTGAGCAGATCCCGCGACCAAGGGTCCGCCTCGGCAATCAACACTCGGGGTACAGCCGGTAAATCAACAGCAGTCATCCAGCACGCTCCATCGGCAATGCTGCAACCTTAGACAATCACGCTGCCTACGTACAATGAACAAGGCCTGAATGTGCTGCATCGGGCACAAAAAAACCCGCCGAGGCGGGTTTTTTCTGTCGATCAAATCAGGTTCCGCTTACAGCTCGGAGAAACACTCTTCGATGATCGCCAAGCCCTTGTCCAACTGCTCGTCCGGCGAGGTCAGCGGGACCAGTACGCGCAATACGTTACCGTAGGTGCCGCAGGACAGCAGGATCAGGCCCTTGTCACGCGCCTTGGCCACCACGGAGGCGACGGCTGCAGCGTTCGGCTTGTGGCTGTCGCCACCTTCGAACAGCTCGACCGCAATCATCGCGCCCAGGGTACGCACTTCACCGATTACCGGGTACTTGGCTTGAATGGCTTTGAGGCCAGTCACCAGGCGCTCGCCGACAGCCTTGCAGCGGTCCAGCAGGTGCTCTTCTTCAAACACTTCCATCACCGCCAACGCAGCGGCGCATGCGATCGGGCTACCGGCATAGGTGCCGCCCAGGCCGCCTGGGGCGATGGCGTCCATGTATTCCGCCTTGCCGCACACACCGGCCAACGGGAAGCCGCCAGCAATGGATTTGGCGAAGGTGGTGAGGTCGGCGGCGACGCCCATCTGTTCCATGGCGAAGAACGTACCGGTACGGCCGGCACCGGTTTGCACTTCGTCTGCGATCAGCAGGATGCCGTGCTTGTCGCACAGTTCGCGCAGGCGCTTCATGAAGGATTTAGGCGCGACGTAGAAACCGCCTTCGCCCTGCACCGGCTCGATGATGATGGCAGCGATATCACGCGGCTCGGCATCGTTTTTGAAGATGCGTTCGATGCTGGCGATGGCGTCGTCATCGCTCACACCGTGCAGTTCGTTCGGGAACAGCGCGCGGAACACGCCGCCTGGCATCAGGCCCATGCCGGCCGAGTACGGCACGACTTTGCCGGTGAGGCCCAGGGTCATCATGGTGCGGCCGTGGTAAGCGCCGGTGAAGGCGATCACGCCGGCGCGGCCCGTGGCGGCACGCGCGATCTTCACGGCGTTTTCAACCGCTTCGGAACCGGTGGTGACCAGCAGGGTTTTCTTGGCGAAGTCGCCTGGCACCTTGGCGTTGATTTTTTCGCACAGTTCCACGTAAGGCTCGTAGGCCAGAACCTGGAAGCAGGTGTGGGTCAGCTTGTTCAGTTGCTCGGTCACGGCGGCGATGATTTTCGGGTGCACGTGGCCGGTGTTCAGCACAGCGATACCGCCGGCGAAGTCGATGAACTCACGACCTTCAACGTCGGTCACGGTGGCGTTCTTCGCGGATTCGGCGAAGATCGGGTGAATCTGGCCAACACCGCGCGGTACAGCGGCTTCGCGGCGTTTCATCAGGGATGCGTTGGTCTTGCTCATAAAGTCCTCATTCGCCACTCATCGGGTGGCGTGGTCCAAGGAATACGTGGCGGGGAGGCAACTACGGCAGCATGCGATGATCGACTGCCACAGCTTTCCCGGCCACTACGAATAACGGTGTGAAACACGCAAAGGGTCAGCGCTCTCGTGCCCTCTGCGTTTGCCGCAAGCTCTTGCCGGTCAGATGCCCAGGCAGAGGTATTTGATTTCCAGGTAATCCTCGATCCCGTACTTGGAGCCTTCACGGCCCAGGCCCGACGCCTTGATGCCGCCAAACGGCGCCACTTCGTTGGAGATCAACCCGGTGTTGACGCCGACCATGCCGTATTCCAGGGCTTCAGCCACACGGAACACACGGCCCAGGTCGCGGGCGTAGAAATAGGAAGCCAGGCCAAACTCGGTGTCGTTGGACATCGCGATCACTTCGGCTTCGTCTTTGAAGCGGAACAACGGCGCCAATGGGCCGAAGGTTTCTTCCTTCGCCACGGCGGCATTTTTCGGCACGTCGACCAGAATGGTCGGCTCGAAGAAGTTGCCTTCCATCACCTTGCCACCGGCCAGCAGCTTGGCGCCTTTGCTCAGGGCATCAGCGATGTGCTCCTGAACCTTGGCCACGGCTTTTTCATCGATTAGCGGGCCGGTGGTGGTGCCTTCTTCAAGACCGTTGCCGATCTTGAGTTTGGCCACGGCCACTTTGAGTTTCTCGGCGAACGCGTCGTACACCGAATCCTGGATGTACAGGCGGTTGGCGCAGACGCAGGTCTGGCCGTTGTTGCGGTATTTGGAAATGATCGCGCCTTCGACGGCCTTATCCAGGTCCGCGTCGTCGAACACAATAAACGGCGCGTTGCCGCCCAGTTCCAGCGAGACCTTCTTGATGTCCTTGGCGCATTCGGCCATCAGCTGGCGACCGATTTCGGTGGAGCCGGTGAAGGACAATTTACGCACGATCGGGTTGCTGGTCAGCTCGCCGCCGATGTCGCCGGCACTGCCGGTGACCACGCTGAGCACGCCTTTAGGGATACCGGCGCGGTGCGCCAGCTCAACCAGGGCCAGCGCCGAGAACGGCGTTTGCGAAGCCGGCTTGATCACCATGGTGCAACCGGCGGCCAGGGCCGGGCCGGCTTTACGGGTGATCATCGCGGCCGGGAAGTTCCACGGGGTGATTGCAGCGGTCACGCCAATGGGCTGCTTGATCACGATCAGGCGCTTGTCGGGCTGATGGCCGGGAATCACATCACCGTAGATGCGCTTGGCTTCTTCGGCGAACCACTCGATAAAGGAAGCGGCGTAGACGATTTCGCCCTTGGCTTCGGCCAGCGGCTTGCCTTGTTCCAGGGTCATCAGGCGACCGAGATCGTCCTGGTTTTCGATCAGCAGCTCGAACCAACGGCGCAGCTTGTTGGCGCGCTCCTTGGCGGTCAGTGCACGCCAGGCCGGCAGCGCCTTGTCGGCGGCTTCGATGGCGCGGCGGGTTTCGGCGGCGCCCATCTTCGGCACGGTGCCGAGAATTTCGCCCGTGGCCGGGTTGTTGACCTTGATGGTTTGACCGTTGTCCGCATCGACCCAAGCACCATCGATAAAGGCTTGTTGGCGGAACAACTGGGTATCTTTGAGCTGCATGTCGGCTTTCCTTAACAGCACCGCGCGCACGCGGAGCGAATTAGAGTTGTTGAAAGGCGCCTTGTGGGCTGCCGTCAGGGAAATCAGCCCCAGCGCGCGGCAAGAGTGAAAGAGCGCACGGGAGACAGAGCGTTTGAAATCTCAAACGAATCCTAGGATCAATGGGGGTACAGGGCAATAGTCTGTTCGAAAAAAAGAACGAAAACGGCGCATTTGCCGAATCTTTCTGATCAGCGTGATTCGGCCGCGTTCCACCCCATCGACCACCGGCGCCCGGCGCAGGGCCTCTGTGCAGCCAATTCCTACCCACAAACGGCCAAAGACCGGCATGGACGCCCAAGGACGACATGGGTATGATGTCGCCCGCACAAGCATCCGTAGCTCAGCTGGATAGAGTACTGCCCTCCGAAGGCAGGGGTCGTGGGTTCGAATCCCGCCATCTAATCCAGCTCAGCTAAACGCTTGTTGGAACTAGCTTTTCCTTCAACTAAAGGGTCTGCAAAGCTGGTGGGGCGCTGTGAAGTGCTTTTAGGTGGGGCATCGCAAAGGTGCCAGCAATGCCAGCCATCCCCTCATACCTCACTATCAATCGTCACGGAACGTACTACTTTAGACTGGTAGTTCCGAAGCCTTTGCGTTCAGCATTTGGCTCTCAACGAGAAATTAGACGCTCCCTAAAAACAGATAGCCAACGACTAGCGCTTCGCCGTGCTCGGCAATACGCTGCACGCTATGAAGCTATTTTTGATAGGACGCTCGCAGTGGTTGACCACGACGATTACCAAGCAACCGACGATGATTACGAAGTGTTCCTCAAAGAAATGGGGAAGGTTGATGAATTAGGTCTCTGGAGTACCGACTCAAGCCAGGCTGAACCCGCCCCGTCGTTCAAATCAGTCCTCACTGATGAGGAGTGGCAAGAGCATGAAGACAATCAACGCCGGACCATCATCGCGCAAGCTCTTACCGGGCATGCGGGGCGGGCTATACCCACGAGCCAGCAGAAGCTAGCAGAGCGCTTATATGAGGAGGGTCACGGCCTTCCTATCCGTCAATTCCAAAAGCTCCTACCTAAGCTTATAGAGCGCATAGCGCTGCATCTCTATGATCCCCCAGTACTGACTACTTCCGTCAATAAGGAACCATCTCAACCGGATGGCCCCACCTTGTACGAGCTATGGCAGCAACACTGGGAAACGCTCGCGAGACTGTCGAGAGGTCGCAAGAAAAGCGAACGGACAAAAGAGGATGAGCAAGGTCATGCTTGTCGGCTGAACATCTTAAGCGCCAGCAAACCGATAAATCAGTTCACGGTTGAAGACTTCGAGCGCATCTATTCTGAAATTTTTGATGTTCGGCCAAACCGAGGCAGCAAGCTACCCTCTCCGGACTCGCCGAAAGATACGATCCTGGCTAAAGACGGAGATCGGCGCATCGAAGCAGGCACAATCGATAAGCTCATCATTCGTCTTGGCGTGCTCCATGAATTTGCTTTTAAAAAAGGACTAACAAAAATTCACCCAGACACCCCGGAAAGGTCGGCTCCGGATCGCAACCCGCCTGGGAAAAAGCCAGTAGAGAAGGCGTTCACGAAGACTGACCTCCAAGCGATATTCTCCGGCTACCTGTATACGGGCAGCGAGCTCGAAAAAAGCAACGCTGTATTCCCATACCAGTTTTGGCTTCCTGTATTGGGGCTTTATACCGGAGGGCGTCTGAACGAGCTCTGCCAGCTCGACACCGAGGACGTATGCAAAAAAGAGCCTGAAGGCATCTGGACAATCAGCATGATGGATGACGAATTGGACCGGCCACTTCCGAAGTCATTGAAGAATCAGTCCAGCCGACGAATTTTACCCATCCACAGTGAGCTTATTCGCATGGGCTTTCTCACCTTTGTAGAACAAGCGGCCAAGGAAGGGCGCGAGAAGTTGTTCTCAGACGGCCTGACCTACAACCTAAAAAAAGGGTGGGGTAGCAATGCCACTCATTTCTTCTGCCGCTTCCCTAGCCCGAGCACACCAGCATCCGGATACTTTTTTAAATGCGGCATTCGCGAAAGAGATGCTGACGGCAAGACCGACCGGAAAAACTTTCATAGCTTTCGCCACACATTCACTGATCTTGCCCGTGAAGCTGGGGGAGAGGCATATCTCGTACTGCCCGACCTCACGGGGCACTCAAGAGGCAAAGAAGGTCAAGTGGCTAAGTACGGCAATGGGTTTAGCCAATCGAAGAAGCAGGAAGTTTTGGAAAGCTTGGTCATACCTGTCGATCTCGCTGCCGTCACATACGAGGACTTTCAAGCGCGCCTTGGATACAAACTCAAGCCCTCTATTCAACGGCATCGAGATGCTTACAAGCTTAACCAGAGCGAACGGACAGCTTAATTTGAGCGGGCTATTCCATGGCTCTCCCTCACCCGGTAAGGGATGGCTCAGAAAAATTGAGCAGAACCGTGCGGAACAAGGCCTTAATTAGAAGGATCCAGAATAATTAGATATGAATGCAGCTGGTGGGGCCTAGAAAATCTGGGCCCCACCGTACTATCGGTCTTCTAGCGGAGGCAATGGTGACAGTAAGGAAAACTGCTCCCCCTTTGCCGGACCATCGAAACGCTGCTCCTCGCTTTGATCAGACGTAGTATCCTGAGCGGATGCTAACAATCCGATAATCGCTCGAGAGAACCCGATATCAAGAGAATTGCTTTTCACGAACAGAGCCAGAATATCTGATGCCATCTTTGCAGAAAGTTTAGAGTCACTACCACTCAAATGGCGAGGTAGTGTCCCGGCACCAGCCGCAAAGTAGTGCAATGCAAGATCAGTGATTCGGATTGCGTCGTTAAGAGCATAACGCCTAATTAGAAGCCGGTTTACCTCCTCGAGAAGACTTGAGAAGTCTTTGTGATCAAGCGCCTGATCATCACTTTCGCCGGTCAAGCGTTGAATCGCAGAAGCAAAGCGTTCTTTCTGTGCAAGCGATTCGGCGCCCCCGTGAAGCTCTTCGCGCAATCGCTCCTCAACTCTCAACACATCCACGACATTCATATTACTGACTAGAAGGCCGAGGCTTATCGCAAGCGCTCTTGCTGCCAACAGAACTAGGCATGTATGCGCCGGATCATCGGGTCTTAGCTTCTGGTATAGATTTTTTTGATACCCCACGCTCAGCAAAGTCAAAACCCTGCTAGCTGGCTTTAGCATCCAAATACCAGTAGTAAGGAACTGGGTTAAGGCGCGATACTCGCTGCCCTTCGAGAAAGCCAGCAGTGATTCAATACTTTTATAACCCGTGCCGTCAAAATATGGCCCCTTCAGACGACTCAGTCCTAGCCTGGCATCGAGCTCGTTAAGCTCTGCTTCATCAACACAGTTCACTGTCAGTTCATGGGCTAGCCAACGAGCACTGTTAGGGATTTTCTTTTTAAAGAGGTAGAGTTCCTCGACGTGCAATACACTTTGCAGCCCTTTCACCCACAACACGCGATCAACCGCGCGACCACTGGTAGTTTTGCAGTCAATGAGCAGCCGAGAGACGCTGCCGCTTGCACTGAAACGAAAGCCAAAAACGTCCGCATCGGTCAGATCTGTTCCAGCTCGGGAGCTCGTATCCGCTGGCAGGGTGACTGGAACGTTGATCAATGGCACATAACCTAGTGCCCATGCCATCCGCTTACCTAAAAGCTTATAGGAATGATCTTTATCATTAGATGACACGATGAATTCCTCGCAAGTCGTCGAGTAATGCGCGCCCGAGTCTGGCGGCGGTTTGCGTATTTGGATCGAGTTTACGAGTTGCAATCACACCGCGTGCCCGAACCCTATTTGCTTCAGGCAGTAATAATCCGCCTGGTTCAGATCGCGAAAAATGCTGTCTTACTTCATTAGGTAAAAGTAACGAAGACGCAACATCCTCACTCCGACCCGCACACATCGCGATAGCCAAATCAACCGCAGCGAGATTATCCTCGGTGTCATATAGTCTGAAGCGAAAACGGCCCCCCTCAGGCTCAATCCAACCAACACCCATATTCGCCGCCGCTGCATATTGAGACTGAATATTGGAATGCGGTGTCCGACCAATCATCTTACGGTCTCGTAATCCTTTCAGAATCGCACTTGGATCTGCTATTTGGGTGATGGATGAATAGCCTTCACCGTAACGAACACACGCTAATATAATCCGAGCTTTTTCAAGAATCGCTCGCGGCTGCGTAGTCTTGTAGGGTGCAAATGCGAAAGACTGTGCGCCACCTGAAGAGATGATCGCAGGCGCTCGAAGTATATTTTCATTCACCAGCTCAAGAACTAAAGGGTTACTTTGCTCTAACGCACTAATTGGCGCGCCCGGATGAGATCTAGCGGCTTGAAAAACTGACTCTATCGCGCTGTGGCTGCCTGGATTTTTGGCGATAAAATTCAACAGCGTTTCGGGGTTTTCTTCAGTGAACAGAGGTGCATACAAAATAGGAATTTTGTCCTTGGGCGAGTCATACTGCCTTAGATAACCGCCAAGATCACCAATATCTATAACCGTCTGAATGTCGATGGGTTTTAATCCGAGTTCAGACGCTAGCGTTTCGAGCGGCACGGGAGCGACCGTCAGTCGGTCGATGATTGCCATGGTCGCCTGTTCCAGCTCGCCAGGCTTACGCGCGCTCCATTGCTCTCCAAGCAAGCCATAGAGTTCTTGAAAGAAAGGAATATTTTCCTCGATTCGCTTCGGGGCAAACACGTTCGGCACAACGCGAATCCACCCGATCTGCTCCAACGTCCCCAGTACGGTAGGCAACGAGTCAGAGGTAATCCCGAGGTTGCTGCAAAAATGATGGAAGCCAACGATGTTTTCTATCGTATCCAAACCACGAATGTGTACCGCAAGCTGCGCAGCCATACCGATCTGCCGCGTGACCGGTATCGTAGCCGAAACGCGCAAATCCGAAACATCACGCAAGCCTGACTGCACGTCTTGCGAGCGTCGGCCGATAATTTCACGATCCATAATTGCTCCAGTCTTTGTATCCACTTTCTTCCTAGAATTTCCAACGGCGATATCGGCTTGCGCAGCCCAATTCCCTGCTGGTGCTGTAGCGCTCTCTACCTTGAACGCACTGAAGCACTAACCTCAAATCGATAGCTTTGGTCAAGAGACATAGCCTTTAGCCATAAAAAATTTTGAAATACACCACAAGCTGTGCGCCAGCCCCTAAAGCTCAAGCAAGCATTCTTCCTGCGCCAGAGCAGCCCCCATCACTATCAAAAAAGTAGACAGGTTTGATAGTCAGCCGACCATTTGTCGCCATCTATCAAATAACTCTCGTGAATAGCTATATGATCAGATTATCATAGACCTATCTAATCTTAGTCTAACGGATAAACGCTAATGCTCGCCCATCTCTACCTCCGCGCATCGACCAAAGATCAAGACGCCAACAGAGCGAAAGCTGCACTCGAAGCCTTTGCCACAGAGAAAGGGCTCACCATCGCGGGCATCTACGCGGAGAACATCAGCGGGACTAAGCTTGATCGCCCTCAGTTGCTCGCCATGCTCGAAGCAGCAGCACCCGGTGACATCTGTCTCTGTGAATCCGTAGACAGGCTTACTCGCCTCTCTCAGTCTGATTGGAGATCGCTGAAAGCTACGATTGAAGCTAAGGGCTTGCGACTGGTCATCGCTGACCTACCAACCAGCCACTTACTTGTACAGGACAGCGGTATCACCGGCCAGATCATGGAAGTGGTCAACGGCATGCTGATCGACCTAATGGCAACCATGGCTCGTCTCGATCAAGAAAAACGCGTGGAGCGTATCCGCCAAGGTATCCAGAACAAGCAAGCCGCTAACCCTGACTGGAAGCCCACCGGCAAGAGCAAGGACGCGGCCAAGTGGAAGAAGGTTGAAAGCATCCTTGCAAAACATCCGCAGGCGTCTGCTGAAGAGATCGCCAAGATGGCCGAGTGCGGCGTTGCGACTGTGTACCGCATCAAGCGGGCACTGACCGCCTGAGCTAGCTGTAAGGTCCCCTAGCCCGCCTCGTCCGGGCTTTTTGCTTCTTGGCAATGTGTCAGCGCCCACGGACGAATTTTGCGCGGAGTCGGCAGTGTGAATTTCAGGCGCATGGATCAAGAAACCACGACTTCTAGCCAGCCCAATCTTCCAGTGATAAATGTCGAAAAAACGCTTGCAAATCAACACTCTATCTGGATTCAAACGCTAGACGCTAATCACTCAAAGCCTTATTATCAACCCACTGCTCAATAGAAGCAGATTAACCATTAAACAGACGAGAGACTCACTCATGAACCGCTACCAATCCCCTGAACGAAGGATACGCCCCGATGAGTACCGTAGAAGAAAACGCTCGTGATTTCCTCAGCAACTCACTCAGCTCATACCGCCGACTAGCGCAACATCTGAACAACAGCAATCCCAGAACCGACGGGGTTCGCTGGACGAAAGATTCCGCCTACCATCTCTGCCGTAAGAACGGCATCCGTTCGCCTAGACCATGCAGGAATCAACCGGCCGCAAGCATCACGCAGCGCAACCACATACGCCAAGCCATCGCTGAGGCTCTTACAGAAGCACTCAGAGCGTCCGGCACCCCGCTCGCCTCGCTAGCTCCCTTTCAGAGAAAAGATATCGCCCGCTTGTCCGGCTTTCCGCTTGCCACAGTTACAGGCAACTGGGGCAGACTTGAATGCGAGCTGCTAGCCCTCGCAAAGCTGCCCCCCAAGCCGACTGTCATCCCCGTTCTTGAAGACGAGGTGTGAGATGCCTGGCAAAAAAACCACACCAGATCAAAGCACTCAGGTCGTCATTCTCCGGGAAGCCGGATACACACTGCCGGTGATTGCGGATCGCCTGGACTTAAGCATTAGCACTGTGCAACGCATCATCAAAACAACTAAAGCTGTCGCTGGCGCTGGAACACAGGCTCTCATCGACAAAGCGAGGGAGGAGCTGCTCAGCTCTGCTTTTTCACTCGACGCTGTACAACAGACAGTAGCAACACTGGTAGCTGAGGAGCTGGCACTGAGTCATCTGATCAGGACCAAGATCGCTAACGCCTTGGAGGCGCTTGACCCGACGGACCCGGTTGCGTTCAGGGGGCTCGCAGCCGCATCGACGGCGCTCAAGCTAACCCAAGATGTGACCCGACGTTCCCTGCCTATCGATAAGCTCAATCAGGCGCAGGACATTGAGGAGCTGCCCACACTACAGATTCACATCCTGACAGAAAACGATGTAGCTGAGATGCGCGCAAAACAGCGCCTTGAGGAAGCGGAGATGAATGGAGACGCTCAAGGAATCGAGGATGAAATCGCGAACCTTGAATGGATGGAGCGTCGTAGGCTCGCGCAGTCAGATCAAACGGATGAAGAAGATGATGTGGTATGTGAAGGCTTTGACCTACACATGACCGGGACGTGAACAGGCCAAGTGTCAAAGGCTTAGAAATAGGTGTAAGGACTGAACACCCTCGCGATTCTGCCGGGGTGGCGATTTTGAAAATCTGCTCGCGCTTCTGCGTGGGCCTCAGAGCTCTCATATGACAATCAGCCAACGCAGAACGCCCGCTTCATCAGACGCCCTTGAATCGCTTGCAGAGCAGCTCAGCAGCATGCTTTGCGAACCTTCCTTAGAACTGGCTCTGGCCACTCAACGCCTACACCTTGATACCTGTGCATCAGATGATAAAGAGAAAAAAGCCGTAAATTTCCGCCTCTCGAAAAAGACCCAGAACCTAGTATCCATGGTTTACGCGAAGCAATTCGCGATCTCGATGAGGAGTATATTGTCGGGATCAATCTACAGACCAAAGACTCTCCTTGATCAGCCTATACAGAATGAGATGGAGCTCAAGGCTTGGAAGCATACCGATGAGTTCACGAAGCTAGCCGTTGCCTCTGCACCACTCTATGAGATGGCAAAGGCCAGATCATGGGAGCTGAAGACCTTCACTTTGATACTCAACAAAAATCTGAGTGCCCGGCTCGACAATAGTGACAGCACCGCGCTCGAATACATTCGCGACCAGATGACCCGGCTGATTCGTAGAACAGTTGATCCGCAAGCTGAGTTTTTGTACGGCATCGAAAAGGCACCGAAAGCGCTGGCGGAGAACTCCAGTCGGAGACGTTGGCACCTGCATGGCTTGATGATTGGTCCGGTAGGCTTCTCTAAGCCGGGAAAAACGGAACTTCGAATGAAACTTCGCGCAATCAAAGGAGAGGCGGACTCAGACCTGATGTTCAAAACACCGGGCGAAAAAATAGGAGCAGACCCTCAGTCGTCGGCGAGGCAGTGGTGCGTGTATGCGGTAAAAAATGGGCTTACTGTGGAGCTCAATCCTCTGCTCGCTGCTGAATACGAACTACCCGAGGGAAAGCCGACGTTCATATCGTCCGCGTTGAGACGAGAAGCGAAAAGGTGGCATGCAGGCAAGCTCGATGGCTTAACGGTCCCTGAGCTCAGGGCAGGCGCTCCAAGCAGCATCTACTAGCATGACCCAGGACCGCACTCTCTTGAACAACAATGACGGCGAGCACTTCTTGCGTGAGATCGATCAACGGACCAGGGATATCTATGAACGGGTTCAGGTTAGGCTCCGGATTTGCTCATTAAATCGCTGCTCCTTCATTTGGGCTATTCCAGTAAGCAAAAAACGGCGAAACGTGGAGCGGAACCACCGCATCTCAGGTAAATTGTGGTAACCGAACGTTTTCATGGAAGATATAGGTATGAACATTCAGCAATACAGCGATCAAGTCAAAGGCTTGCTTGATCAGCTTCGTGTGACAGATACAGACGGAAAGTTTGCTGCTCACTATACATCTGCGCAGACCCCGAAATTTCTTTTAGCCTGTGCTTCCGATAACAAAATGCGTCAGTTCGACGGGGACTACATGAATGACCCGGAGGAGGGCCGTTATCTCGTTGATGTGATGATCGCCGCTGCGCAAGGGTGCAACCATCAGCATAAGGCTGATTTCGTTGAGCGTCTAACCAAGCTGCGTGAATCTAGGTTGCTCTATTCTGCCTACCGTAAAGCGACGTTTCTCTCGTGCTGGACAATTACTCACATAAAGGCCGGTGCCGAGGACTCAAGTGACTCGCTCAATCATTGGCGATTCTACGGCGAGAATGGCACTGGCGCATGTATCGTCGTGCCACTTAATAACCTCATTGAAATCTTCCCTCAGCAACTTTTTCAAGTCGTTTACGGAACAGAATCGAGAGGAGGCGGTACGGTCTCAGCAGAGCGCCCCATACGCAAGCTTCGGGAAGCGCTGATAAAACGTCTCAATTCACTACGAGCGACGTTTAAACTCGCGATGGAAGACTTAGAAGAGGTAATCCAGGCTACTCACCCGCTTCTGTTCCTGTTCAAATCGTCAGAGTACGCCTCCGAGAAGGAGGTTCGCTCGATCGTCCATGCAGCGAGCTACTCAACCGCAGAGGGAGTTATATTTGACGAACGGGATCCGCGACGGGCGTTCGTTGAGGGCAATCCCGGATTGATTTGTAATGGTTCTATTTTGTACTACGGGCCTAAAGCAGACCCGAAGCATGCAATTGAGGTAATGGGGCTAGCCGCTAACCTAGGGGTGGCAGTGGACGTATACGTGAGCTCGATGCCATATCGTTAGAACCCAACGGTACTGCTAAAGGCCAAGCAACCCATACCTTCCTCTCTCGGCAATATCCGTAACGAACCATCAGGGGGAAGTGACGGATGCCGTGGAGGCAGTGGTGACAAGTCTGGAGCTAAGGATTCTTTACCTCCGACGTCTCGAAACGCTCGATGGGATTTTTAGCACATGACCATCAGCGTGTGCAGGATAGTGAAGATACCGCCAGCACGTCCGAAGGTCGCAGCCCTATTGCGAGAGGCGTGTCGAGCGCTGGCGCTGGCATACTTAGACTTAGGTAAGCGCCTACAAGACCGAAAGGCTATTGGCACGATCCGGTTTTCAAGAAAAGAGCGATCTCGTCTATAAAGTCAGTCTGGGGCGTGTAGCTCTGATCCCGTATTGTCACCTTGACTGTATCACCATCCTGCTTTCCGTAAGCGCCGTCCCAAATGTAGCTGTGCCCAATGAAGTTCTCGCCAAAATAAACGACGAAACCGTCTCCATTGCCGTAAAGCTTACTTGAATGAATCGGAGGGCAACCTGGTCCCTGCATCTCCTGAGCGAGCGACTGGTAAACCTGACGGACTGAGCCCTTCACTGTGACCGTGCTTCTTTCGGACGAGTTGTCGATGCCCTTCTGAGTGAGGCCGTAGCTGCATCCAGTGACCATAGCGGCAGTAGTGATCAGCAACGCAATACATCTCAGAGATGCGTCAAATGAGAATCCTCTTGCTCTGCATGGGCCCATCGAGCCACGCACTTCGCAACCGTCAGGTGTTTTATGCCCATTTGAATCAGCAATCATGCGGCGGCCCCTTTACCTAAACCCCTAGCTACCCAAGCGATGCACCATCCAAAGAGATAGAGCAGTCCACATAAAACGATCCAAGCTCCAGCGAGCTGAGCGACAGTAACCGGACGCTGCTTGCTCACCTTCGCCATGAACTCAGCATGTTGAGCATTGCTCTCATCAATTTTGGCTAGGCGTTCAGAAACCGGGGTCTGCATCAAAGCATCACGAACCAGGCGGTTCGAAACCTGCACGGGTTCCTCAATGATCCTGATATCAGCTAGCTGCGCCTCAATACGCTCCTGATGATCTCGATTCAGCTTTTCATCACTTGGTATGTAGGTGCGATACACATACACCGGAGCAAGGACTAGCGCGATGCAACCTACGACCCAAAGCCTTCGCCAGCCGTTCATACCTGAGCGCCTCGCGCTCTTTCGGTTGATTCCCGTGACGGATCAGGTGCGGGGATAAACCGGACCAATAGTGACTGAACGGTTAGCACATGCAGCTCCTTGCATTTCGATGATTGGAATTCTGCGAGCAGCATTGGGTACTGCGCACACGGAAATGCTAATCATAGTATGTCGAATCATGGTATGCAAAAAGCGAAATTTGGTGAATGCCGATATCACCAAATCAATGCGCACTCGTTGCAATCTTCGCCGCAAATGTCCGGCTCCGACGACTTGAGCTTGGCCTCTCTCAGGAGGCTCTTGCTGAACGTGCCGGAGTCCATAGAACCTACGTGGGAATGCTGGAAAGGAGCGAAAAAAATTGCACGATCTACAACATCGAACGGATAGCCCAAGCGCTTAACGTCGACCCCGAACTACTTTTGAAAAAGTCGTCCTAGCCTCTTTGCCCCGCGTGGCTTGCACCGTCTCACTCGCCTGAGTAATGTGGTGAGACATTCACTAACCCCACCAAGGTGTGACACTGCCCCGAATCAGCCCCCTGCGATCCTGCAACTGGACGCATCCGACCCAGATGGGTATTATGGCGCCCGCGTTGCACCTGTAGCTCAGCTGGATAGAGTACTGCCCTCCGAAGGCAGGGGTCGTGGGTTCGAATCCCGCCGGGTGCACCAGACACAGACGAAAAAGCCCCAGGTCGAAAGACCTGGGGCTTTTTTGTGGGCGACCGGTAGCACGTTTGGTAACGCGCCTGGGCTGGTAAGACTGTGAGCAGTTCACACCCATAGCGAAACGCGCACTCTGCAGCGATGGCATCAGCAACTCGGCGCACTGTGCGTTGGCAACCACCGCTTAGCGTTTGTCGTCTCTGTGGCCTTTGCAGGCCCACTGTTGAACATGCTCGGACATGAGTCGGGCGGCTTCCACCTCTACGGCGACAGCTCCGGCGGCAAGACCACTCACTTGCAAGTCGCAGCCTCGGTTTATGGTGGGCCTCGTCTGGTGCGCTCGTGGCGCTCCACGGATAACGCCCTGGAGTCCATCGCCGCCGCACACTCAGACGGTCTCCTGGTACTGGATGAAATCGGCATGTGCGACCCGCGCATTATTGGCGAGACGGTGTACATGCTCGGCAACGGCACCGGCAAGGCCAGGGCGAATGATCGAGGACAAGCGGGCCGACAGGTGCAGGAGTGGCGCTTGCTGTTTCTCTCGACCGGTGAGAAGACATTGGCGCAGCACATGGCGGATGCAAACAAGGAGCTGAAAGCGGGCATGGAGGTGCGCATGCTTGCGGTACCAGCAGATGCCAGCAAGAGCCGAGGCATGTTCGATGTGCTGAACGGTTTTGAGGTCGCTGCCGCCCTCTCCGATGCGCTCAAGGCGCGTGTCGCCAAATACTACGGCATACCGCTTACCGCCTTCCTGCACGCGCTGTGTGCTCCTGGGGAAATGCTCAGATGGACGTTGATCGTTCGCCGCACGGTGGAACAGTTCATCACCCAAAACCTGCCCGCCTTGGCCAGTGGACAGGCGCAACGCGCCGCCCTTCGCTTCGGCCTCGCCGCAGCGGCCGGAGAGTTAGCCACCGCCTTCGGAGTCACCCGCTGGCCGGACGGCACAGCCACGACCGCTGCACGTGTATGTCTGCATGCGTGGCTAGCCGAGCGTGGCGGCGCCGGTAATTTCGAGGGCGATGCGATTTTGGCGCGACTGAGACAGGTGATCGAGCGCTTTGGAGAAAGCCGCTTTACCCGCTGGGAATCCGCCGCCGCCAAGATTGATGAGCACGGCCCACGCACGATTGATCGGCTGGGCTTTCGCAAGACGATGGAACACGGCATGCCCTGCACACCACCAACACCTACTACGTGCTGCCGGAAGCATGGCGCTCAGAAATCTTCCGAGGCATGAACCTGAGTGCGGTTAACAAAGAGCTCCTGCGACGAGGCGTTATAGAGCCTGGAAAGGATGGCAAAGCTTCGACCGCAGTGCGACTACCGGGGCTTGGCTTGCAGCGTTGCTATGTGGTTGTCGCATTGCCAGAACAAGGTGATCACGGCGCCCAGGCAGCTTAATAACGGCCGCTCCATGAGGAATGCAGGCTCACCTTGGCCTGGCCCGCCAACGAAAAAAAACCAATCACCCTTTCGCCTTTAAGAACGCAACATGAACCAGCTAAAAAAGCAACAAACCGCCTTGATTCGAGAACTGGAAACATTGGAAGAAAGCCTGCCACAATTGGAGGCCGAATGGCGCAACGCACCCAGCGGATTCAGCGCGAATGGCAACGTAATTGGAAGCCCTGAAAGCCGCGAGGCTATGGAAAAATTATCAAGCGTCAAAGCCCGCATAGATGCGATTCCCGGTGAATTGGCATCAATTGATCGCAAGCTTCAACACCTGGAAAGGTTGGAAAAAATTGGTCAGATCAAAGCTGACGCTATTCAAGCGATGACCGATGCGACCGTTGAAGTCGAAGCGCTGGAACGGAAAAAATCGCACCTGAACGGCCGGTTTCAGACAATTCAATCAGAAGCCGATCAAGCCCTGGAAAAGGCACAACAAGCCGAGCGCGATGTTGCAACGTCCTACGCCAAATGCCTCGCAAGCGGTGATGCCGAAGGGGAAAAATCAGCAAGCGGCGAAATGCAAAAGGCCGCTAAGCAGCGGGCAATAACGGACGAGCAGGTCAGGAGGCAAGACCTGATCCTCGGTGCTCTGCAAGTCGAGCTTGATACTCTTGAGGCTCAAATCACGAATGCTCGCCAACGAGGAGATGAATCTAAAACAGCCGCATTGAGCACGGTTGGGTTTGCATGGAACGCGGTGACCGAGCAACTGCTCGCTGTGGGCGCCCGGATACTTGCCGTCAGCCACCAAAAAGGCGGAATGGGAGATGGGCTGTCCGGGCTAGATGTGCCTCGCTTCGGCCCCTTCCATTCGAAACTTGAACGCTCCGATTTGGTAGCGCTCGCTCGCAATATTTCCTTGGCAGATCTACTCGTAGCATGACCCCGAAGCAGCCTGCGTTAGCAGGCTGCTTACAAAACGAAACTGCCGTGTCTCAAAAACTCCAATCCTTGAGCTATGTTGGAAAGCTATTACGCTATTCTGATAATCCTCGACCTGTACTGCGTGTTATTTTGTAGTGTGGGGTACAGTAGGCAGTCGACCAGCGAATAAACGACTTTTCCATCGTAACTGCTTGTCACTGGTTTGCATTCGGTATCGCTTTCAGGGTCTATGGGCCCGAAGCCAAGATCGATTCTATCCACGCCCGACGAAGTCAAGCGGTGCATGGTACAGCATGAAAAATATCATCCTGGACAAGAGTTCGGGTATCAGTAAAATGCCCTATAGACTGCTCAATCCAGCCTGGAAACACCTGTGAAAAAACCTCCCGTTTTTATAGATTTATTCTCCGGTTGCGGAGGATTATCCCTTGGCCTGCTATCAGCTGGCTGGAAAGGTATTTTCGCTGTCGAACGAACTGCGGACGCGTTCAAAACGTATAGCCATAATTTAATCGATAGTGGTCGTTTTGAGTATGACTGGCCATCCTGGTTGCCTCAATCCGAACATGACGTTGAGCTTCTGCTGCAAAACCATAGAGAAAATCTGGCTAGTTTAGAAGGTACGATTGATCTTATCGCAGGGGGACCTCCTTGCCAGGGTTTCTCGCCAGCAGGGAAAAGAAACCCAAAAGATCCTCGCAACCGTATGGCCGAGCGCTACATTGAAGTTGTGCGCTTAGTTAAACCGAAATTCCTATTACTGGAGAATGTTAGAGGCTTTAATGCTCCATTCAAAAAGTCTGGAGCCGGAAAAACGTCTGTACCTTACTCTCAAGTAGTAAAACGTAGATTAGAGAAAGAAGGTTATAAAGTTGAGTTTCGCGTTATCGTGAGTGCTGAATGGGGTGTTCCACAGCTACGACCAAGATTTATCCTAATCGCTACCCGTAAAGATTTGGGATTCAAATGGGACCCCTTTACAAAGCTTTCAGAATCAAGGGAATTTTTTCATACTTCTCGTGGACTGGACCCCAATAAGCAACAAATCACACGCGACGCAATCGATGACTTAAAAGTGCAAGGCAAAGAGCTTATTGACAGCACTGATGGCACGGTGAAAGGTTTCAAACAAATTCTTTATAAAGAACAAACACCGTCTTCAAGCTTTATAAAACTGATGCGTGCAGGCGTACCTCATGAATACGTACCTAATAGCCTTAGGCTGCCAAGGCACCGATCAGATGTCGCTCAAAGATTCGCTCTTATTCTAGATGAATGCGCTCGTGGAAGGAACTTAACCTCCGAGCAAAGAGAGCGATATGGCATTAAAAAACATTCACTAACTCCGTTGTGCCCCGATAGGCCGTCGGCAACAATGACGACCCTACCGGACGACTTCCTCCATTACAGTGAACCTCGAATTCTCACCGTTAGAGAGATGGCCCGCATCCAATCATTTCCCGATTGGTTTGAACTTTTGGGCCAATACACCACTGGAGGACCTCAAAGAAAAACTAGCTGTCCTCGCTACACTCAGGTGGGGAACGCAGTTCCCCCTTTACTGGGGGAGGCGCTTGCTGAGCTATTGATAAATGCATATAAAGAACTTAGGTTGTTAGAGGCCTCTTTTGAAATCGGCAAGGACACCCCTTTTTCCCGCAACGCTCATCAAGGCCATTACCGCGAATCTTTTCAGCCGCATCAATAATTTCTTCCTGAGCAACATGTAGTTGCTCGTTATTCAACCTGATATTATTTTCTTTTCCTTTCGCGAAATCGTATATCTGAAGAAAATCAGCTATCTCACCGGTTAATTCTCTATAACCAAGAGCATACAGCAAAAGTTGTTTTTCGCCTACGCTATGACGATCCTCTTGATACTCGGACTTAAAGTCAACTATATAAGTTTTCTTTTCTCCGTTTAAATCTCTCTTTTTAATTAAATCCATAGTCCCATTAACGATGATTCCATCACCAAGATCTAACTCGATATCCTTTTCTGCATATTCTATATTGTGAAATTCAGCAGAGTACATATCATAATACTCATTAACCGCTGAAGTTGCCTTTTCGCTCATCTCAGTAACAACCTTAGGGATGGCATAAGGAAAATGTACGTGCCTACTAAGAATTTCATCGAGGTCGTGTTTTGCTGGCGGGCGCCCATCCATCGCCCTACGGTGGATCTCCATAAGCGCATCATGTATAGATTTACCGTAGCCTATACGAGGGCTTAAAGGCTCTTTGAACCCGTACAAAGTGTAATATTTAAAAGAATATGGGCATTTATAGAAAGCCTCTAGCAAAGTAAAATTTAAAACTATATTACTTAGTTCACGCCCATCTTTAATATTTGCAATGGACCTATCCGAAAAATCGTACGCTGGAGCCCTAAAAATATAAGGAGTCGTTCTTAAGTAGTCCAAAAATTTCGAAGCCTTTTTATCCTGCTTACTTTCTCCTGGAGCCCTAGTGACAAACAAAAACTTTTTACTTCGTGTAAGAGCCACATATAGGAGACGCAACTCATCATCGATAGTCCCCCTTAAACCTTCGTAATTTTTTACCAGCTCAGAATCAAGAATATGCCAAACACTCAAACCACCAGTTTTTTTGGCTGGAAAGTAATTTGCGTTCATCTTAGGAATAAAGACTACTGGCCACTCTAGGCCTTTTGCTTGGTGAATTGTGGTTATGGTGACCGCGTTAGGTGTAGATACTGATTTATTGAGCCAACCTTCAGGATAGTAATCTTTAGCTGAGTACTGCAGAAATTTAAGAAAGTTATCCAATTTATCTTTCTGATTATCCCTAAAGTGTATAACCTCGAAGTCTTCGATAACCTGGGAAAACATTCCCATATTGTAAAATACAACCTCAGCTCGTGAAAGACCTTGCCCTGAATCCCCTTCGATAGACTCCTCAGTAATTTCTGCATTCTGTCGGAAATCTATGAATATTTCCTGCAAATTGAAAAGCTCGTGCCACCGGCTATTGTCGGGTTGAACCTTTGATAACTCCTTGATCGCGAATGTCAGCTTGCTCTCACTAATAGCAGAAGAGACTCCCATCCAGGCCTTCTTTAACTCTTCCTCACTCAACTCACCATTGATGAACTTGAAAATATCTGTGCAAGCGCTGATCTCATCCTGCTCAAAAAGCTGCGCCACGCCGGTAACTAAATATGGGATCCCTGCCGCTTTTAGTGCGGCCGCAATCTGTGTTGCTGGCTTCCACTTGCGCAAGAGTATTGCCATATCAGAGTAATCTAGTCCTCTTGGCTCGCTAACTGCTCTATCCTTAAACGCCTTACCGCGAAGATTATTTATTGTTTTTACAATGAAACTCTCTTCTTCTTGCGGTGAAGAGAACTCCTCAAGCTGAAGGTCGCTTTCCTCGTAGACTTGATGCCCAGCGGAGTTCATTTTCTTTGGAAGCCTATTTGCTGATAGGATTTCTTTTATGGCCGCATGAGCTACCTCAACTACCCCTTTTGAACTCCTAAAGTTATCATCCAACGTAACAGTCTTTACGTCGTTATATTTATCTTTAAAATTCAGTATATTATCCAGCGAGCTTCCGCGCCACTGATAGATTGTCTGATCATCATCCCCAACAACGCAAAGTTTTACACCAATCTCGCAGAGTTCTTTAATAATATTTTCCTGAATGAAATTTACATCCTGATATTCATCAACTATTAAATACTTTAAATCCGAAGATACTTTTCTGCGCGTTATTGAATCTTTTTTCAACTCACTCAGAAAACGAGTCAATATCATTGTAAAGTCAAAATAAGCATGCTTATCGAGTTCCGACTCATACTTTAAGATTGCTTCTTTTATGTGGGGCGGAAAGTCCATTCCATCCTTCGCCTCACATTCCCTAGCGATACCCAATGTTGCTGTATAAACTCCTGTATCAACAAATCTTTTCAAGGGCCGCTCCACGCCTTGAACATTTGCCAATAAATCACTCATACCAATCTTTCGATTTCGCTGATCAATAAACAGCTTGAGCCGAACCTCATTCAATACAGAGTATTTTTGATATCCAAAAGCATGTTCCTGCAAGTAGTGCATGCACCAAGCATGGATTGTACCGATATAGAGTTCTGCCATGCCCTGTATGGAGCCGAGCTGTTCTTTAGCGAGTTTAAGAACTCGATGCTTCAGCTCGGCAGCTGCTTTTTCTGTGTAAGTAAACGCTACTATGTTGCGAGGCAGGACACCGTCCTGCCTTAGCATATTTATGATCCTTTCGGATACTACTTGAGTTTTGCCAGATCCTGCGCATGCGATAATTTGGAGATTGTCATCGATAATCTCGACCGCTTTATTTTGGGCGTCTGTTAAAATCATTTTAACCATTCCTTAGTCTAAGTCGCCTCGCTTTTCATACGAGAGCTATAATCTTATTCGGCCTTCTACTTGTTCATCTCGTCATACCATGAGGAGATTCTAAATAACGCGAGCGTCGCTGCCAAAGCTGTAAATAACGCATAAATGAATAAGAAGTACCCAACAGCATACCCAATTAGGCAGACGACCTGAAAACCTTCCACTTGAGTTATAAAATACAACGGACTACTTGCTTCCAACCTAAAATAAAATGTCTTGGCTATAATTGCGACTATCAAAGCCGCCAGCTGCAATATTATAAAGTGAGCAAATGTAGCATTTACCTGCATATACGGTGACGTCTCACTTGGACTTCCAACACCAACAATAATCTTTTTGAAACTATCATCCCCGATTGACAACCATAAAGCATACCCCCCGAGGGAAAAGCCCAGAAGATTAGGCATGACTGATATCACGTCAGTCCACCATCCAGGACTCGACCATGCAGGGTAAAGTAATGCTGTGAGCGCTATGGCGCTCCAGACATAAGGGCTCTGAACCAATGCCTTCAGACCACCATAGGCACGCCAATACCTTGCCAGCGCGCTTTCTGAACGTTCCATTGTCATATATTTTGCCTACATAGGTCGGACCTATTTTTTGGGTAATAACCGTCTGACTATTTCATTCTTTACACGGTCTGCAATCGCAGCGAACACAGAGAACGAAATTTCCGAGTCAGGATCATAATAGTCAGTTTCTAATAGAGGATGTTTTTTAGTTGAAAACTCTTGCGGGCGATTCTCAGCATCTTTGCCTTTAACATATACGTCTCCGTTCCGAGCAGCAACTCTTGCCAGTGTTTCTACTTCTTTGTCCAACTCCAGCCCATCAGGACTAGCAGCTTTATAAGAAATTTCTTGTCTTTCTGCATTGATTGCCCGAAGTCGTTTTAGCACTTCACGCTCAGCACCAGCTAAATCATCAGGATTAGGCCTTTTGATGATCATTGATATTTTATCTTTATGTTCCATTTGTAACGCTTTATCAAGCGCGTCACTCTCCGGCTCATGCGTTACGTCAATTTGTCCAAAGCGCCTTTTGATACTTTGCGCGTTGAACATATTCTCAAAAAATCGAACAGCATTTAACGGCGATAGTGTATTGCCATCATAGTATCCTTCGTATATCAATATATGATTTTTTGGATAAAATATGTATGAAAACCTTGATGAGTTAGGTTTCAAGTATTCAGGAAGATTGACATCCTCAAGTTCATCCAAACTAGCAAACTGATTAGTCGAAGTATTAAACCATTCACTATCAAAGTCGATAGTCGCAAATTTATAAATATCTCCAGATAGTGAAGACACTTCTGACAAAGTATCTAGCTTTCTTGCCCCAACTAGAAGACCATACTGATCCCCATAAATTTTAGCTGGTTTCTTAAGTCTACTGGCAGCGCGTATCAGCTCAACATATCTAGCCTGAGAATGCGGCTGCATAGTGATATTCAGAGCCCCTACAACTATTTTTTTATCCTTCGCCACGGTTTGATTTCCTTACTAATCGTAGCCTAGAGCTCAGTCCCCTTCGCCCACCTATCTACCGCTGATTTTCTACTCTGCAATCAATATCCAAGATAGTGCAGGAATGCTTCAGGAAGGGGAAGAGCTGTAGATCAGGCTATCAGCAAGCGGCCGTTCGTCGCGCTAAACATCAGACTGATGATTCGTTATGCGTCAAGGACAAAAGAGCAGCCAGCAGGCGCGTTGGCGGCCTTTGCCCTCATTGTTTTTTCAAGCCGCTCTACGTGAACCTAAGGGTAAAGATCCAGCAGGCTACAGCCAAATCCGCCTCTCTCTGCTCCTAAAACTCCATATTAATTTATGCCCTAAGTAAATATGTTTTCCTCGCTCGCTGTCGAGTAGGTCACAGATGCTGACGTGTTAGACGTAGTCGGGGCACTGGGTGTGTACGGCAAAATAAAACCCGTCAACCAAAAAATACTCAGAAAATTCATATACTTAATAGATATCACTACACAAATTATACTTGCCAGATGGATTTCTTGGGGGATCGGAGGCTAACCCCGCTCCCCTTCCAGATAACGCCGCCAGCGAGCGGCAGGGCCCACTGCTAATGCGTCGTTTCTTGGCAAGGAATTCGTTGTGACCTAATCATCTCGAGGGTATGGGATAGGCTCCCCTTGATCGCATCAGCGGAAAGCTGGCCAGCTTAGTGAGAAGGTAAACTTGGTGAACTCCAGTTCACCTGTGCATTTGCCCCATTGATTGAACCATCTGAGAGCACCATTACCAATACGGTAATGATGCCGTCTTTTCTTCAAAATCCTTTCAATTTCAACGATTGAAACTTCAGTAACTTCCAATAACTCCCACTAACTCGATCCCGCGGGTTTCATGCCCCGTGTCCCTCGAATGCTGTCAGGGTCCCCGGCGTTAATCCTCTGGGAATGGGGAGGTTGACTAGCTGAAATCAAGTGACTCGAAAGCTCCTCCTGTGGCCTCACCGGTGGAAATGCAGACTCTGAACGGGGACCAAGAGTCCTCCAAGTACCATCCCTCACCCGTAATGAACCCATCTGCGAGCGAAACTTGGATATCCCTAATCCCATCCAAAGACAAACGCTCAGTGCACCAGACCTCAGCCTCTCCTTTGAAAAGCCTAAGCCACAGCCCATTTGAAACGAGGGTGCTACCCAGTTCTGGAATGCTGATCATATTCTCAATATCGCCACCGAAGTGCTTCAAGAGCAGTCCGTTACGAACGTCCACGATGTAACCCTGACCACCGGCAACTACGATCACGTGAAAACTCGACTCCACTTTCAACACACAGTTGAAGCGGCAAAAACCGGGTTGGAAGTTACCCACCCAAGAAGGCATCCCTTCAGGCAAGAACCTGATAACAATCCCCTCACTATGCTGCCCTTGGCCGGTTGCACTGAACTGGAGACGAAGAGGGCCATCACCAGGCAGCCCAGCGAGAAGTTGATGTTGCGGCGTATCGGTCATAGATTTGCCTGGCTGCGAAGTTCATTTCCGTCGAATCATGACATTACCTACCTCTCCGTTACAGAGGCGTGACCTTCAAAGGCATGAGACCGCGTCGTTCACCAGCAACAGATAGAGACGGAACACCTTGCCCTACATGTCTTCCAGGTAACGCCGCAGTTGGCCCTAAGTCTGGTTGAAGTCCAGGCCCAGCAAACGTGATGTCCTCTCATCGAAAGGCGTAGCCGACGAAATTCGCTAGATGGGGTGGAGCGTAAAGTGCCTGCCCACAACACCTGGTTGCTGACTTTAGCGTTACACGCACGGGCAGCGTTACATCGGATGTACGCTATGTCGCTCACGTGTGTAACAGCCGTGAAAGCCAATGAAACCGGACGTTTGGTGAAGGGCGTTACACTCGTAACACCGGTTACACCAGTTTTGGAGGGGGGCTAGACATGTGATCTCATGCTGCCTTTCCAAATTGGCTCTACAACACATTATTGGCCTCTAGTGAATCAAGATGGTCGGCGTGATTTCTGATCACCAGGTGGTGAGGACAGCTGATATGCAATGCCACTGGCTCGAGGTAGATTGACTACCTGACGACACGGCGGGAGAACATCATGGAAGCCCCCCCTTTGCTTGCGTCATTACTCAAGCTCATGAATGAAAACCAACCGGCGCAGGGGCAGCTATCGAGGAGCTGTCAAACTGGGTGGAGCAAAGAGGATCTACAGAAGTGGCACAGAACATCAGAGGGGCATTAGAAACCTTGGATGGAATGCAGGATTCATCACCCTTGCCCTCGCCTCACTGGCGGCAGAAGGTCGAACGAAGAAGTAACGATTCTGTGCTGCTTTGCCCCACGGGGATGCCACGAAAAAGTGGGCAGAAGGAAGCGCCGCGTATGCCCACGTGTATGCCCAACCGAAGCACCACCAAGCAGACCCAACAAATATAGGCCTCTCACTGCCCAGTTCAAACGACGCCGGGCCAATACAATCAAAAAACCCCCAGACCGAAAGACCTGGGGCTTTTTTACGAGCGCCACTTTAACGCTTCTGCAACGCCTCCAACCGCGCCGGCAGGTCTTCCTTGGGAAAGCGCTTATGCAGCGCCAGCAGCTGTTCATCGGCCGCTTTGGTTTCTCCAGCCCGGCGCAGCTCCACGATCTCCTGCAGCCCCTGCTCCAACGATGGCAGCGCAACCGACGCACGCTTGCTGAGTTTCGCGGCCGGCTCATCCGCCATTGCGCCGGCCGCCTCAGCCTGAACCGGCGGTGCGGCAGCCATGCGGGTCATGGGTGCGGGCACTGAATACGCTTGGACCACTGGGCGCGCTGCTTGCGGGTGGGGCGCGGAGAAGGTCGCGGTGGAGATCTCCGGTTGCGGCACGGGTGAGCGCATCACCACGCCGATCATCAGCGCCACGCCGGCGACGGTGGCGAAAGCCATCTGCCAGCGCGGCTGGCGGCAGGCGTTCAGCCAGCGTTGCCACAGGCTCGGCGGCGGTGTTGGGGCTTCGCGGCGGGCGGTGGCGAGGATGAAGGCGTCGAGGGACGCGGGCGGCTCGCCCAGGCTGTGTTGACGAAAATGCTGGAGCAGCGCGTCGTCGGGCGTCTGTCGTGGGTCGGTCATGCGGGTATCTCCTCGGCCAGCAGGCGGCGCAGTTTCTGCTGGGCGTAGCGCAGGCGGCTTTTGACGGTTTCCAGCGGGGCACCGGTGAGGGCGGCGATTTGCGGCACTTCGAGGTCGCCGTGCAGGCGCAGCAGGAAGACTTCGCGCTGGTCTTCGGGCAAGTCTTGCAACGCCGCGTCGAGGCGCGCCTGGTCGCGGCTCAGGCTCAGTTGCTGCTCGGGGCCGGCGCTGTCGTCGGGCTGGGCGTGCAGTTGCTCATCGTAGCTGTCGTGCAGCGGGTTGTGGATACCGTGCTTGCGCCAGTGATCGATCAAGCGGTTGCGGGCAATCTGGAACAACCACGTCCGAAAGCTCGCCCGACCTTGTGGCTGAGTGGTGCTGCGGATCAAGCTAAGCCAGGTCTCCTGGTACACCTCTTCGGCCAGTTCGACCTTGTTGCTCAGGGACACCAGAAACCGGTACAAGCCTTGGCGATGGCGCGCGTACAAAAGCTCGAACGCGGCGCCGTCACCGGCTCGGTAGCGGGCCAGCAGCGCTTCGTCGCTGGGTGAATCATCGGGTACGGCCATGTAGTGGGCGAACTCCTTTCTTACAATCGAAATCGTTCTAAATGTGGGAGCGGGCTTGCTCGCGAATGCGCAGTGTCAGTTAACAGATATACCGACTGATCCACCGCTTTCGCGAGCAAGCCCGCTCCCACATTGAGTGTCGTTAATGCTTAAGACTCTGCGCCAGCTCCACCAGTTGCACGAACTCGTTGCGCAGCCCGAACGGGTCATCGCCTCGGGCCGAGCGGGCCAGTGCGGCGGTGTCCTGCAAACTCATGCTGCCAGTGTAGCGGCCATCGCCCTTGAGCTGTTGGGCGAAGGCAGCCACAGCTGCCGAGAAGCGCAGGTCGTCGCTGGCCTTGGTCGCTTGGTTGCCGATGGGCCGCTCAATTAATTGGCTGTCACCGCCCGCCGCAGGCTTGTAGCGCACGCGCAGCATCGCCAACTCAGCCGGTTTGTTTTCAGCCACTGGCGCAGCGGCGTAGCGCAACGGTTCCAGCCAGCCTTTCTGGCCCGTCGGGACAATTTCGTACAACGCCGTCACGGTATGCCCTGCGCCGATCTCGCCGGCATCCACCTTGTCGTTGTTGAAATCCTCACGTTTCAAGGCGCGGTTTTCATAGCCCAGCAGTCGGTACTCGCTGACCTGGGCCGGGTTGAATTCCACCTGCAATTTCACATCCCGCGCCACGACGGCCAGGGTTGAACTGAGCTGGTCGACGAGTACTTTTCGCGCTTCGCGCAGGTTGTCGATGTAGGCGTAGTTACCATCGCCCGCGTCGGCCAATTGCTCCATCAGGTGTTCGTTATAGTTATCCACACCAAAGCCCAGGGTGGTCAGCGACACGCCGCTTTTACGCTGCTCGGCCGCCATCTGCTTGAGGCTGTCGAAGTCGCTGATGCCCACGTTGAAGTCACCGTCAGTGGCCAGCAGGATGCGGTTGATGCCTTTGTCGATAAAGCCTGCGCGGGCCATCTGGTAGGCCAGTTCGATGCCGGATGCGCCGGCCGTTGAGCCGCCCGCCGTGAGTTGGTCGATGGCATTGCGCAGCTTGGCTTTTTCGCGGCCAGACGTGGGTTCGAGCACTACGCGGGACTCACCGGCATACACCACCAGCGACACGCGGTCTTGGTCGCGGAGCTGGTCCACCAGTAACTTCAGGGTGCTTTTCACCAGGGGCAAGCCTTCGCGGCGGTCCATGGAACCGGACACATCCACCAAAAAAACCAGGTTGGCCGGCGCCAACTCCGCGACGGTGCGGTCGGACGCCTTGATGCCGATGCGCAGCAGCTGAGTGTGCGGGTTCCACGGTGTGGCGGCGATCTCTGTGGTCACGCCAAACGGCGAGCCGTCGGTGGGGCGTGCGTAGTCGTAGGGGAAGTAATTGACCATTTCCTCCAATCGCACAGCACCTTCAGGCGGTAGACGGCCTTGGTTGAGGAAGCGTCTTACGTTGGCATAGCTGCCGGTGTCGACATCGACACTGAAGGTCGAGACGGGGGTTTCGGCCACGCGGTGCACCGGGTTGTCCGGCAGGTTTGCGTAGCGCTCGCGGGGTTCGCTGCGGTAGGCCATCGCCGCTGAATCCTGACTGACCATGCGCATGGCCATTGGCGCCGGCATCGGCATGCGTTTGCTCAGCGCACCCTGTACCGGCGCGCGTTGCAGTTCGGCGACAGGTGCAGCGTGCTCAGGCTTGGCGGCATCACGCGAAGAAGACAACCCACAACCGGCCAACGCGACCAGCAACGTAACGGTAAAGCCATGGGCAGCAGGGCGCAGGAAAAGCAGCGGACGGGACATGGCTGAACCTCGTGAATGAATGATCCGTTCACAAGGTCAGACGCAAGGTGTGGAGGGTTCGGGTTAAACCGGAGTCGGATAACACCTCGATCACTGTGCATCTGTGTAGACGCTGGCTTGCCTGCGATAGCAAACGCCTCGGTTTTTCAGTTAAACCGAGGTGACGCTATCGCAGGCAAGCCAGCTCCCACATTGGATCTGCAGTGTTTTCCGTACCCGGATCAGTCGGTGCCGTACTTCGGGTTACGCGGCCCGTACAGAATCCCGGTGCGTTGCCCCGCCGACAGCAGGCGCGCACTGGTGATGCCGGCAATCGGGTGCGCGGCGTCGGTGGAGCTGTTGATCACCTGCTTGACCGCCGCCGTGATCAGCATGCCCACCAGGCCGCCGCCATTGTTGTTGCCTTCCTCGCTCGACGCCCGCGCCGAGCCGGTCCACAGCGTGGTGCCGGTGCGCAGGTCGACCAGTTTGGCCGAGGCCGTCACCGAGGTGTCGCTGGAGATCAGCATGTACTTGGTGCCGTACTCACTGACGGTGATGTACAGCGCCGCATCCGCACCAAAGATGTCATGCAGCTTGGCCGGTGCCACACCCTGGATGTCGTTGGCGGTGGTCAGGCCGTTCTGGCGGAAGGTTTCGTCCACCAGGGCAATCGGCAACACGTAGTAGCCCGCTTCGGCCAGCGGGTAAGTCACCTGCGACACCATGCTGTAGGACGCTTGCACCTCCGGCGACTCATTGATCGGCGGCAGTACCAGGATCGACTTCGGCCGCGCCTGTTTGTATGCCGTGTAATCGATGGTCTTGGGCGCTGCGCAACCGCCGAGCAAGGCCAGGGCCAGCAAGGCGCCCGTGAGTTTTAACAGGCTCATTTGGTGGCGACTCCGGTCTTGGCGTTTTTCAGCAGAAAGTCCATGTAGGAAGCAGACTCGGGGAACAGTGCCTTCTCGGTGCGAAATTCCTGCACCATCTGGTCATCCTTGCCCATGGTCATGTACAGCATGCCCAGGTGGGCGTGGTAACCCGGCGGCGCCTTGCGGCCACTGGCGTTGATCTTTTGCAGATCGCGCTCCAGCGCCTCAACCTGCGCTTCCTTGGGCTCGCCCTTGAAGTACTCATAAACCTGCGGCTGGTAGCTTTCCCACTGATACAGGGGTTGGGGCGCCGTTTGGCACCCGGCGACCGTCGCGATTGTTGTCAGCATCAGCGCCAACTTCACTGCCTTGCTCATCCGCGTACTGCTCCTTGAGGTGCTGCTGATCAGTTGCGCGGGTTCCAGGCGCCGGCGTTGATGCCGTCGACGAGGCGGTTGATGGCTTCGCGCATGGCCAGGTCCAGGACCTTGCCATTAAGGGTGGAGTCGTAGCTGGCGGTGCCGCCAAAGCCGATGACTTCACGGTTGGACAGCGCGTATTCACCGGCGCCCTGGGTGGAATACACCACTTCGGAAGTGCTGATGTTGACGATGTTCAGCGCGACTTTGGCGTAAGCCACTTGGGTTTTGCCACGGCCGAGAATGCCGAACAGCTGGCGGTCGCCGGTCTCTTTGCGGCCGAACTCGGTCACATCGCCGGTCACTACGTAGTCAGCACCTTTAAGCTTTTGTACGGTGCCTTTGATCGCGGCTTCCTGGGAGATTTCGCCCATGTTGTCGCGGTCCAGCACGCTGAAGCGGTTGGTCTGCTGCAAGTGGGTGATCAGGATGGTCTTGGCCTGGCCACCGAGGCGGTCGACGCCATCGGAGAAGATGCCGCGCATGTAGCTGGAGCGGTTATCGAACTTGCCCACGGCAATCGGCACACGCACGCCGGAGTAGGCGACGTTGGCGCTGGCGACTTGCTCCACCGGCATCGCGCGGTTGCTCTCCGTGGCGCAACCGGCCACGGTCAGCAGCGCTGCGGCGGTGAGGCCAGACAGCAGGATTTTGGACAGTGTTTTCACAGGGTGCTCCTAGGGTGAGAGGTCCGCGGTTGCAGCGGGTGAACCCGCGGGAGGGACTGTTGTGTACGTCAACTACGCGGTCGCGGCGATCAGAACTTGCTGAAAAAACGCGCGACCTTGCCCAGCACCTCAACATCAAACGTGTCGGGCCAGCAGGTAGGTGTCTTGGCAAGGATGACCGGCGCGCAGCGGTCCGACTGGAAAGTGCAGCCAGCCATCAGGCAGGTGACGGGGAGAAAAACAGAAGTGCGCATTGCTTGATTCGTCCTTGAAAAATGCGATGTAGCCAGTGCCGCGGCATTTTACGGGGTTGCCCGATGTACTCAAGCGGTTTTGCCGCCACAGTGAAGTTCGCCGCCCAACGGCAGCCTGCTAAGCTGCGCGCCCACCTCAAGTTACACAGCCACCGGTCGAGACACTGGCTTGGCTTGCTCATTAAATAGGGATATTGCGTGTTGAACACCCTCCTGAGGGCTGCGGCCCTGATCGCGACGCTGTCGATGACCGGCTGCGTCTCCTACACCGTCACCGGCCCCATCGGTGCCCCGCTCCACCCGGCTGCCGCCAGCAGCCCGCGCAGTGCACAAATCGCTGACGTGACGGTGAACGCCGCCGACGTCAACGAGGCCAACAAAACTGCGATCAGCCGCTCGCTCACGGCCCAGCTCAACCAGTACGTGCGCGCGGCAGGTTACTTCAAGCAGGTCACCGAGTACCCCACGCGCCTGGAAGAAAACGACGTGGTGCTCAAATTCAACATGACCTCGCTCAAGGGCCATCGCGCGCCGCACCCGGCCTACATACCCGGCGCACTGCTGACGCTGACGATCTGGATCTGGGTCAACGGGCCGATCTACGTCGACAGCTTCGACGTGGCCGGCAACCTGGTGATCGTCGACCGCAACGGCAAAGAACTGGCCACGGCCGAGCAAGCGCTCAAGTTCGAACACAACGTCGGTCTGTATGGCGGCGAATACTGGGCACCGTCGATGGGCGCCCAGCAGCTGAACAAACTGGTCGCGCAACTGCTCGACACCGCTACCGCCAAACTGGCCAAACCCTGAATTCAAGGAGCAACACATGAAAGGATTGATCAAGCACAGCCTGGTCCTCGTCGCGATCTTGCTGAGCGGCTGCGTGTCCTACTCGCAACACGAACTGCCACCGGTGCAGACCTGGCCGCCGACCGCCAACGCGCCAGCGCAGAAACCCAGCGCATTCGTGCGCACCACAGCGCTGAACCAGGTCAACGGCGGCCCCGCCAACGCCGCCGCCGGCGCCCCGGCAGCGCTGTGGGAAAAAGCTGTGGCGGATGCCTTCCGCCAGTCCAACCGCTTTGCGCGGGTAAGCACTGACAAAGTGGACTCGGACATTTACGCCGACGCCAAGCTGTATAACAACGAACAGTTCAGCATGGCCTCGGCGATCATTACCGGTGTCACCTTTTTCATTATTCCGTCCACGGCGAAAAACACCTTCACGATGGAAACGGTGTTCAAGGACAAGGACGGCAAAGAATTGGGCCGGGTCAGCAAAAGCGAATCCGTGCGCACCTGGATGCACCTGGTGCTGATCCTGGGCATCCCGTTCCAGGCGAACACGGGTGAAGTGGTTGAAGCGCTGACGCGCAGCACACTGGACGAGGCGGTGCAGCGCAAGCTGTTCTGACAGCAGAACGCGCCCGCGTACTCAAATCCACATGCGGGAACGGGCTTGCTGGCGAAGGCGGTGTTTCAGTCACCTCAAGTATCGACTGATCTACCGCTATCGCGGGCAAGCCCGCTCCCACAGGGTTAAGGTGTTGGCTTAGAACGCATACCGCGCCTTGAGCATTACGCCATCGGCGTCAAACCCGCTGCGCGCCTGGCGGGTGTAGCTGGCGCCCACGGTAAAGTCCGACACCTGGTAGTTCACGCCCACGCTGGCTTCATAACTGTCACGCGCCACCGAAGCGCCGGTGACGGTGAATGGCGAGCCACCCGCCACGAAGCTGGAGGTTTGCGCGACGCGATCGCCCATCAGGTCGTGATAGGCCATCAGGGTTGCTTCCGGTTGCAGCTTGCCAGCACCCATCGGCAGGTTGCCTGCCAACCGCAGGCCGGCGCCCAGCTCACCCACTTCATAGCGTTGCGAGCGGGTGCTCAGCGCTGCCGAAGAGCCCTTCTCGTCGTAGCCATCCATGCGCACGTTGGCATAACGCGCCGCCACGCGCGGCTCGATCACCACCGCCTGCGACGGCTTGAAGCTATAACCGCCGATCACGCTGGCCGCCAATACATTACTGTCGTAGCTGCCCTTGGCCGTGGTGCCTGCCACATGGCGCTTGCTGTCGTTGTCGTTGTGGCCGTAGCTGAGGCTGCCGTCGACAAACCAGTTTTGCAGCGCCCAGTTGCCATACAGCGACAGCGCGTGGCCCTCGACGTCAGTCTTGTTGCCCAGGTCGGAATGGATGTTGGAGTTGAGGTAGCTGTAGGCCACGCCCAAGCGGGTGGTGTCGTTCAAGCGACCGTCCACACCCACCGCCATGCCGCTGCTGTTGGCCGAGTAGCCGTTGTTGCCGCCACGGCCGTCCTGGTCCATGTTGCTGCTCAGGCCCTGCACCCACACGCCACCGGTTTGATGGCCTTCGCGCTGATCAGTGAGGCGGTTGAAGATCGCGCCGTTGATCACGGTTTGACCCGACAAGGCCACATCCAGCGCGCCACGGTTGACGTCTGGCTTGAGCTGCTCGCTCACCTGAGCAAGCTGTTGCGCAGTACCGGCGTTGGCGAGGGACTGGAACACGGGGTCGTTCTGGTTCAGCCCGCCGAGCACCTCGTTCTTGAAGGTATTGACCGCCGTCGCCGCTGCGGCGGTGGCACCCGCACCGGTAAGTTCCTGCTGCACTTGCTGGTTGTCTTTAACTGCGACGACAGCCTTGACCGTTTGGGCATCCGCCGAGTAGCTGAGCACGTTGAGCAGCGATGAAGAACTGGCAACAGACAGCCCGTTGTTTTGCACGCTGCTGGCTTGCAGCAGTGTGTACTGGGTGCCGTTGTTGGTGCGCGTGAAGTCGCCAGGGTTGGCGCTCACGGTCAGCTTTGAGGCCTGGGCAAAATTGGCCGTGCCGTTGACCGTCAGGTACGGCGTGGTCGGCACCACGCTGTCGGCCAAGTGCATATCAATGCCCGCGCCGCTGGCGACGTTGAGGTCGCCAGTGATCGTGGTGCCCGGCGCAGAGAGGTTCAACGAACCGGCGTTGACCAAGACCGGCGCGATGATGCGCTGGCCGACGAAATCAGCCTGGCCCGCGACATTCACCGCGCTCAAGTTGAGCAGGTCGCCGGTGATTTTGCCGCCGGTCCAGTTCAGCGTGGCGAGGTTGGCGGCGTCGATGGCGGTGCCGGCGTTACTGCGGATCTCGCCGGCTTGCTGGTTGATTTCAAAAGGCGAGGTTTGGTACCGCGCGTCCACCAGGATCGCCGTGCTGTCGGCCTTGATCAGGCCACGGTTGACGATGCCGCGCGCGCCCGTCTGTGGGTTCAAGGTAAAGGTCGCGCCCCGCAGGCTGACAGCGACCGCGTTGGCGCCATTGGCTTCGAGGGTGCCGGTGTTGAGCAGATAGTCGTAAGTACCGGAGTCGAACCGCACCGCTCTGGCAAGGCCGCCATTGACCGTCACCAA
The DNA here is from genome assembly GCF_059862645.1 of Pseudomonas sp. MF08831. NCBI lineage: Bacteria > Pseudomonadati > Pseudomonadota > Gammaproteobacteria > Pseudomonadales > Pseudomonadaceae > Pseudomonas > Pseudomonas sp. MF08831. The sequence continues at coordinate 596,605 of NZ_JCBCUX010000002.1, forward strand.
CCCGCTGTTTTCAATGCGCAGGTCACTGGTGTCGGTTTCAACCTCAATGCCCAGCGCCTCTTCACCGGTGACGCGAATAGTGCCGGAGTTGAGAATCTTGCCGCCGACGGTCACCGGCAAATTGTTGTGGGTGTCCAGGATCAGGCCGAAGCCGTAGTAGGACGTCACGTCCACCAGGCCGGAGTTGACGACATCGCCGCCTACGGTGGTGCCGTTGAGGTAGATCCCCTCGCCATCGCTCTCGGGACCGGAACCCGGCACGTCGACGGTGATGATGGTGCCAGTGTTGATCACGTTGCCGCCGACGGTGGCGGCGCCTACCTCAAACCCTTCGGCCCAGGTCTGGTTGGTCAGCCTGATCACACCGGACTGAACCACATCGCCGGTGATAATGCCGCCACGGGCTCTGAGATCTGAGTCAATCGCACCATCCACCACGAACCCGCGAATGTTGAGGCCACTGCCATCGATGGTGTAGTCGGCGCGGTTGATCAGCGAGCCCTGAATATCGGTCTCGGCAACACTCGCCCCATCGACATAACGCTGGGTGGCCACCACATTGCGCGAACCGACCAAGGTCACAGGCTCGTTGAACACCTGGCCTTTCCACGTGTTCTGGCCGCTGCTGACGTCAAATTCCACCGCAGCAACGTGCGCGGCGCCTGCGCTGACCATCAACGCCAACAGGGTTTTCTGGAACGGCTTACGCTTCATTTCAAACTCCATGAACTACAGTCAAAGCCGCCAATAAGCCCGGCGGCCGTAGGTGTGCTGAGCGAAGGATCACTTGATCCGAGTGCATGCTCCCAAGGTGCTTTCCTGAAACGCAGGCGCGAGCAAACGCACCGCAGCCGGTGGTGGCAGAAAAGGGGTTGGGGAGGTGAGGTTCACATTAATCCTTAATGTATTTTGAAAACGCTGCAGTCCATGCAGCCCGACCGGTTGCGGGTGGGCGGGGTAAAGACCCGGGCTTGAGGGAGATGGTTCCTTTTGCGGTCGGACGCTTCCCGAAACGACTGGGGATTTGCGTAATACCCGTGAGCAGACGGCGGGAAGCGTTGGCGTCGGTGGGGGTTGGGGATAGGACGCAGGGGTTTGAGTCAGGGCGTTGATGCCTTGCGTGGGTTTGGGTGCGAGGCTTATAGTCCGGCCCGTCGCCCAACAAGGGCGATCGGATTTGGCGATCCGTTGACCGTATGCGAAAGCTTTCTGCTTGCTTGCAGGGGCTTCCGTACCCGCATCGCTGCTTTATGGCAGCTGTGCGTGGGAGACCTTCGGGTCTGCCGGAACTCGGTCCCGGTTCGCCAACCTGCGTACAGCTGTCACCCATTCGTTTGGCGACGATAGGTGACTGCTTCACTCTACTGACCGAGGTTTCACCATGAACCAATACATGCCCCTGACGGGTCACGACAGTACCGTCCCCGCTCTGCTCATCGACACCTGTGCGCCCCTCGACGTGCTCCACGACGCCGCCGTGTACCGGATTCGAGCCGTCACGCAACTGTTGGAAAACCTGGCCTTTCGCGAACAGCTCAGCAGCGATGCCGTGGTGCTTCAAGACTTCGCGCAATTGTTGGCCATTCCGTTGCGCGATGGGTGTGATTTGCTGGATGTCATCAGTCGTAGACTCAATGCCGATCCATCTTGAGTGAAAGCCGGGCGGCTTAGACGTCGCCCGTTTTGTATGTGGGTGGTAGAGAAGAAAATCACTCCAACGAGATTAAATAAATCTGCGGCTTTTTCCTTCTTGGGAGATTGGGCCGGAAGACTCGCACATGTAAGATCGAGGTCTTTCGCATCAAATAGATGCTGATTACAGAAACGACAAGGAGGGTTGTTACACGATGAAATTACTCACACTCACCGCAAGCGCACTGCTTCTAATAGGGTGCACCAGCTACGATAAGACGAACCTGCGTAACGAAGCTGAAGCGGCCAAGTACGATCCGACTACCAGCGCGCGCATCCGCATCTATTCTGCACCGGAAAAGTACGCCATCTATGTCCCCGGTAAAACCTGTGAGGCCTACTACAACCATCCAGAAAATGGTCGCTTACAGGGAAGCATTGCTACTCGCGCCCATGATCCCAAACAAAGCTACATCCTCTGGCGCACCGCCGACCTACTTGGCATGAAGGCCGAGGACTACCAAAACCGCGTGATCGGCATGCCCGCCACCGCGCACACCGAAGCAGTGAAAACCGACCGGCTGGGCTACGACGAATTCGTCATCCCCGCCCACCAGCCAGTTCTGGTCGACATCGGGTATAAATCCGAAAACGGTTACTGCTACCCACCTACCATCCAGTTCGTCCCAGAGGCCGGAAAGGATTACGAAGCAAGCATCGAATTCCACAAGCAGAATTTCTACTCCGCCAAGTGTTCTATCGAGCTGGTAACACTCAGCGGCGCCGGCTCCTTCCAGGAAACCCAGCCCGTTTCAACCAACATCTGCCGCCCTGATCGCGACGGGCACTACTCCACCGTCGCGCCTTGAGCTGAGGGAAATAGGGGACAGACCCTGAGGGGAATAGGGGTCAGACCACTATTCCTCTATTCTTTTAACTGACACTTTTCGGGCGTCCTGACACGCCCTGCGAAACTCTTTTACCTAACGCCTGCGCGATCTCGGACGCAAACTTCTGATCGCCCAAAACGTAATTTCCGTTTGTAGAAGATCGAATTTGTTCTATCAGCCCAGGTGAAAGTCGTTCATTGAATATAGACCGGTAAGCTTCGGCTCGTTGCGCGGTGCCGCTACCTAATTCGTTATAAACCGCATGCGGGCTTATAAAGCCTGACAGCTCGCCCTGTGCGTTTGCCCTATAGCTGGTCCAGCGATAGTCGCCCGGATGAGCAACCATACCGGCTCTAACAGGGTTTATTTCGATATATCGATAGCAAGCTAAAACATAGTTGTCTTGTTGAACCAAACAGCAGCGGAAACGGCCTTCCCACAACGTGCCCGTTCGTTGATATGTTCGATTGACATATTGAACGTAGCGCTGCCCCAGCCCCTTCATAAGCAGGCTGGCCCCTGCGCAGCAGCTGGGAGTCAACAACAAATGAACATGATTTGTCATCAAGCACAATGCGTGAACTTTACAGCCATACAATTCAGCAAGCACGGCTAATGTATCAATGTAAAAAATATAGTCTTCATCTGAATAAAAACACGCAGACCGATTGTTTCCCCGCTGAATAATATGCAACGGGATATCCGGCAGTAACACTCTAGGACGGCGAGCCATATAAACCCCTAACTGGATAGGAGCTTACAGCTTAGCCGCCCTTCAACAGGCCAACAGACTGGAATAATTACAAAAAATAAATCATGTTTTTAAAGAGCAACTCTGCTGAACTTTAAAAAACAAAATCGTGGTCTGACCCCTATTTCCTCCCAAAGACTCAAGATCAGATGCACTGGGAAGCTTTCCATAAGGGTTTGCGGCGTTCGCGTTGATGAAAATTTTTCCACCTGGCTCAACTACTCTAGTTGCTTCCGGCAAATAATCCATCATAGAGAAGGTACCTCCCGCTTCTTTTGGAATGAATGGATTGCTAGCAACAATCTCTCCCACTGAGTCGTCTTTAAAAGGTAGCTGCCTTGCATCCGCGCGGATACCAGACTGAATATCCGCACTTATATCAACGTTTATGGCTCCCGGTGTTTGCGCATTTTTCCCACCAAACAAATCAACTGTAGGCTTCACAGCAGAACCAGCTGCTTCTCCTATGTCTTTTGCACCAACTCAAATTTTCCCTTTGAGGTGATTTCGCCACGGTACTAGCAAACCGTCCAGCAGGACTCGATCAATAACACCGTCCTCAATAGCGCCAACATAAGTAGTATCTAACTGAAACTCAAAGGAAAGACTTTCATTTTCAGATAGTTTTTTTACGGCGCCTACCAGCGCCTCTACGTCATCTAGGTTTTTTGAGTCCATCTCAATAGGAAGTAGGTTTGGCGGCAAAGCCGAATAAATTTCCAAAATCCCACCTACTACTTCCGTACCACTCTCGTCTATCTCGTCAATAAAGCTTGGCGGAGTAACGCTCCATATTCTTGACGCAGCAACCTCACTCACAAGCTGCTGCACATTAGATCTAATAGACTGGTCCAAATCCTGAGCCACGTAAAAAATTAACTTTTGCTTCGCAAGCTCTAGCGGTATGGAATGCATTAATCAGCTCCTTTTTTCGGAGGGTATGCCGGGAGAGCTGACCCTGGACCGCCCGGATTATATCTAAATCCTCCTGGCATATGCGCGTCCAAATGCCGTGTATCAGGCAGGGGCACAGTAAGTGGCGAACCCTGAACATGATGCATAGGTATTCTCTCACCCTTTAGCCCTGCATCTTCAGGAAAAACTTTAACCCATGCATCATCGACCTTCGGAGTCTTCCCTTTAGCAATCGCGGCCCGATTTTCAGTACTTAAGATTTGGCCATATCCAAGGTCATCCCAGTTATCACGTAGTACTCTCCAGTCTGCGGCATTTGTACGAACAACACCTGTCCGAGTCGTACCAGAAGTAACCACAGGCGCGGGAGGCACGACTTCACCTGCCGCTTTTGCACCTTCGGCAACTCGTGCAGCCGCCGCTGCGTCGGCTGTGGCAGCGACTTCCTTCGCTGCCAGACTGCCAAAGCCTCCCACACCTAACGCCGTACCGCCAGCCGTTGCGGCACCAAAGGGCAATTCAACTGCTGTTAATGACAGTTCGGTACAAACAGCTGGGTTCATCGCACAGGAATTTAACAATGCAGGACCGAGCAGCACTGCTCCGGCTAAAGCTCCAACACCCGCCACGGTATAAGCAAGTGTTTCGCGACGTTCAGCATACATTTGAGCCGAGCACGCATCCGCGCTCATTCCTGCACAGTTTTGCTCCTTGTATCGCTCGTCTTCAGCCTTGACGTGCTCTCCGGCCTTTTGTTCAAGTGTTTTACCCTCAGATAACGCAATACCTATATCACCCATCGAGTTGTTCTCAACTGCATTATTGCCAGCCTTTGCACCGGCAATTGCACCGCTCAGGTCACCTCCCGCAAGTCCGCCTGCCAACCCCGACGCCAATGTCGAAAGCGCCGATACGGTCTGTCTCTGCTCCTCGCTCAAATTCTCAGTTTTAATATCCGGATACAACCGCGCCGCAATCAACTCCCCCGTACCGGCTCCTGCGGCACCGGCAACCGCCGAGTTTCCTTGGGCTTGTGCAACCACAGCACCCAATACCACGTGGGCCATGATTCGGGCGGTATCGTTACCCTGCGTTGATTGCTTGATGAGGTTCGCCAGATAGGGCGCCGACGCACCCGTAAGGGCTGAGCCGATGTCACCCCCTACCAGTCCTTGCAAAGCTGCCGTCACCGCTTGGGCGGCGCGTTGATAATCGCCCCCAGTTCCGTACGGCTGCATCACAGTACGGGTCACCTGTGCGGCGATCTCTTTCTCCGTCGGCTGGGTATTGCCCTCACGGATAAGCTTGTCTCGCGCAGCCGCTACCGCTTCAGGATCTTTTTGAGCGTTGGCCGCGTTAATGGCACCTTGCGTGCGAACGATGTCCGATGCCTGAGTACCAATATCCGCAATCAACTGCACCTGCCGCAGGCGCTTCTGCTCTTTCTCCTTATCAAAAATGGGGCTGATGCTGCCGTTGGCGTGTTCAACATCGTGGCTCAGCGTTGCCACGTCCTGCTGCTGTTTGGCAGGGTCGCGAATGTCTAGGGTGCCGTTGGAAATGGCCGATGACGTGGTGCCGCTGTCACTGTCGCCATGATTGAACGCGATCAAGCTACCGGAAGGCATATTGCTGATGAAGGCGTTCGCACTGCTTGCGCCACTGCTGACGCTGGCGCTCTGCAACTGGCTTGTGTAGTCGGCTTTGTTCTTTAAAACGCTCCAGCCGAGGGTGCCGGTGCTCAGGCGGTTTTTGTCCGCTGTTGCAGTGCTGGCGATCACGCTGCCATCAAGTTGCGTGTGGTTGCCCACATCAATCTGATAGCCGCCCTTACCGCCGAACAGGCCGGTTTGCTCCTGCACGCTTTTATAGTTGGAGTCGATCTTGCTCTTGCTGATGCTGAGCGAACCACTGCCCGTCATGGTGCCAAACGTGAAACTTGCGCCACCGCTGACATCGGTTTGTTTGGACTTGTAGTCATCGGTGTCTTGCAGGCTTTGCAGCATAAGATCGCGGCCTACCGCGGCCTTGATCTGATCTGCACTGACCTGTGCACCTTTGAGGACGGTGTCTCGCCCACTGATCAGGCTGACTTGCTTGCCCGCATCCAGCGTCGTTTCCGTCCAGGTTGTGCCATTGCCTTTCTCACTGCCGGTGCCCTTGTTGGCATTGGCGAAGATGCTAAGGCCAGCACCATTGGAACTCGCCCCAAAGCTAAGGCCTACGGCCCCGCCGCCACTGCTGTTCTTGCCATCGAGTTTTTGTGTGTTGGCGGCTGCTTCCAGGCGGATATCACGCTCTGCTGCCAACAGCATTTCATTACCGGCCTGGAGCTTGCTGCCCTGAACGCGGATGTCTCCATCTGCGCCAGGCGTGCCGTTACCGGCGGCTACAATACTGAGGTTATTGCCACTGGTGAGGCTGCTACCTTGGCTTGCCGTCTGCTCCTGGGTCTGTTTGGAGCTGGATTTTTGCGAGCCGAGCGAGATGGCGATGCCGACAAATTCCGCGGCGTTAGCGCCGGTCATGCCACCATTCTGCTGCGCCGCCTGCCACGCTTGCACCCCCGTCAACCCCGCCTTCACACCTTGCAGCGCCGAGAGGCGGCCGTCGTCCTCGCTCTTGGCTTGCTTGGCGGTCTTATAAGCAGAGTCCACCGCGCTACCCACGGTGCCGGACAACGCCAGGGTCAAACCACTGGTTTTGCTCTTGGAGATCTGCTCGCTACGGTTGTTGTTCTCGGAAGCCAGGATGCTGACATTTTGCCCAACCAGGCTGATGTCCTTACCGGCAACCACGTCAGAACCGCGTATGGTCAGGTCTTTGCCAGCCTGAATATCCACACTGCCCAGCACACTGCCGATGTTGCTGGCCCGGGTGGTTTCGGTGCTGCTGGTGAAGGTGTTCTGGTTGCTGCTTGAGCCCAACGTCACGCCGATGCCGCCGCTGCTCATCAAGCCCGATTTTTTGGTCGAGGACGAATGGCTTTGTTCAAAGGTTTCCGTCGCCCCATCAATCACCACATTGCGCCCGGCAATCAGGCTGGTGGCGTTGGTGGAAACCACATCGCTGGCGGTAGTACCAATGTCACGGCCAGCACGCACGACCACGGTATCAGCGCTGATGGAAGAGCCCTGCTGGCTGATCTGGTTACTGCTGTCGATGCGCGTTTTCTGGGTGCTGGACAGCAACCCTTTGCTGGTTTTGGTTTTGCGGTAATAGCTGTAGTCGCTGTCTTGCGCAGCGTTCAGCGCCAGGTCATTGCCTGCGTACAGGTAGGCTTCCTTGCCGGCACTCGCACGGCTGGCGCTGACCACGAGGTCGTTGCCGGCACTGAGGGAGAGGTTCTCACCGGCAACCAACGATGTGCCGACTTGCTGAACGTGGTCTTCCTGGCTGGTGACCTTCTTGGAATTAAACGCCGAATGCTGTTCATTCGCCGCCGACGCCAGGTTCACATTGCCCTTGGCCACCAGCGCCAGATCACGCGTGGCATTCAACTGGCTGCCGATGGCGCTGATATCGCGCGCAGCCACCACCTGGAAGTCGCGCCCGGCTTCGATCACGGTGCCGTACTGGTTTGCGCTGCTGCTGCGCATGTTGGTGCTGACGGTGTTGGCATTGCGCTGTTCGGCGGTGGCCAGGTTTACATCGCGCCCGGCTTGAACGCCCAGGTCGGCGCCGCTTTTGAAGGCGCCGCCGGTGCTGTTGACGTCGCGCCCGGCTTGCAGGGTGAGGGTGTTGGCGGCTTCGATGCGGGCGGCGTTGTCGACGAAGTCGGTGCGCTCGGTGCGGTAGCCGCTGCTGCTTTGGTGGCTGGTGACGGTGCGCTCGTTGAGTACATCGCCATTCACTGCGCTGACGCTGACGTCGCGCCCGGCGATGATGCCGCCGGCGCGGTTGGTGAGGTTGTTGCCGGCGAGCAGGTCGAGGCGGTTGCCGGCTTGCACGAGGCCGCTGTTGACCATGTTGCGCCCGGCGCTGGCAGCCAGGTTGTTGGTGGCGCGCAGGGTGCCGACGTTGTTGAGGTCGGCGCCACTGACCAGGTTCAGGTCGCTGCCGGTGATGAGTGCGCCGTTGGGCGCCAGGCGGTTGTTGGCCTGGGCCAGGTAGAGCACGGGCACCAGCACTTGCTGGCCAGCGACGGTGGCGTTTTCCATCCACACGATGTCGTGGGTCAGGGCCGCGACTTGCTCGGCGGTGAGGCTCACGCCTACGGCCAGGTTAAGCGCTTGTTTGGTGCCGATGGCGTTGTCCATCAGGTACTTGAACATCGAGGCGTCGCTGGTCTGGCCATCGATGAAGCGCTGGCCGGTACGCGCGATCACGGCTTGCTGGATCAGGCGTTGTTCATACAGGCCGTCACCCAGGCGCTTTTGGGCCTGGTCTGGGTCGTAGCCCAGTTTGGACAGCATGTAATCAGAGCTTAAAAACTGGCTGAGGTTGGTCAGCAGCGGGTTGGTTTCGATCAGGTATTTCTGTGGGTTGGAGACGAACTGGCTGTCTGGCAGGCCTTGCACACGGTTGATCACCACGCCGTCGGCCGAGGTGCCGCTGCCGGGTACGACCGGGCCGGTAACCGGCGTGCGGTCTACACCGCCGCCGCCGAGGGTCCAGCCTTGCGGGCCGGTACTGGCCGGCGCGCTGGCGCTTTCGCCACTGAGGCGGAACAGCCCGCCCTGCCCGCTGGGCAAGGTGAAGCCGGGCAGGCTCAGCGGGTTGATCTGCTGTTGGGCGAGGTCAGGCGGCAGTTGCTGGTTAAGGGTGACGCGCGTCGAGTAACCGGCTGCGCCACTGGCGCCCGTGGCATCTGTCGCGGTTTTGGCGCCCGCACCCACATAGGTGTAGCCCGGACGCACCACGGTGTTATCGATATTGTTCTGGGTTATTACATTGGCCGCGCCGCCGGCTTGGATGATACCGGCGTAACGTTGGTCGCCCGTAGCAATTTTGGTGACGCGGCGCAGCGAGACGCTTTCCTGTTCAGTGGTGCCGATGAAAGCGGCCATGGCTGCTTCCAGGCCACCCAGATCATTGGGGTTGTAGGCGGCGCCGCCAACCGAGTACTTGCGGTTGAAGTCTGCCGCCAACGCATACCAGTCACTCGCGTCGCGGGTGCGCTTGGAGCGGAACAAGCGCCAGGTTTCGGTTTCGCCAGTCTCGATGCCGGTGTTGGTCAAGTTGTTGACCGTGATGTTAATCATACCGGCGGCGCCGATGCTGCTGCTTGAATTAAGCAACTGGCCGCCGGTAAGGGTGATGTTTTTTCCCGCACTGATGAGCGATGCCGCACTGGCCTGGAGTACTTCCAGCTTGTCGCGCTGCACAACCTCCCACAAGTGGTTGACCTTCGGGCCTTCGCAGTCGCCAGCGTACTCGGCGCCACGTCGGCAGGGCATTTCGGTGATCGAAGCGGTATAAATGCCGCCGTCGTTGGTTGTCAGCACCGCGCGCTCGTTTCGCATCACTGCCGCTGCCAGACTCAGGTCACCATCACTCTGTATGCTCGACGAGCTATTGATGATGCTGCTGGCCAGGCCGCCCTTGCCGTCACGGTCGACGCTCAGGTTGCCCATGCTGTAGAGGTCGGCGTAGCTGTTGTTCAACGCGTCGACACGCAGGCTCATGTCGCCGCCGCTGAAGATCAGGCCGTGGTCGTTGAGTAACGCACCGGTGGTAGCGGTCAGTCGCTGGCCACTGCCCAGGGTCGCGTAGTTGTTGATCGCGCCCGCGTTAAGCACCAGGTCGGTGGCGGCGGTGATGCGCCCGCGGTTGTTGAGCGTGCCAGCGATGTTGGCGGTAGTGATGCCGCCGCCGGCGATGCTTGCCGTGTCGCTCAGGGTGGCCTGTGCCGCGCTGAGGTTGAGGTCGCCGAGGCTGCTGATGCGCCCGCTGCTGTTAAGGGCGCCGCTCAACGTCAGGTCGAGCGTGCCGTCGCTGGCGATCAGGCCTTGGGTGTTCCAGTTGGCGCCGCTGCCGATGAAGCGTCGTGCGCCGAGCAGTTGGCCGGTGGCGGTCTGGTCGAGGGTGTCGACGTTGACTGTCAGTTGCCCGGCCTGGATCACGCTGCTGTTGGTCCAGTGGCCCTGGCTAATGGTCAGGTCGCCACGGGTGACCAGGCTGCCGCCCACGTCGTTGAGGTTGGCGGGGGCAATGCCGAAGTTGCCGGTGCCCACGTGCAGTACGTTGCCGCCCAGGTTCTGCAGGCTGCCGGCGTTGAGCGTCAGGTCGTTGTTAGCGGTTTCGAGCACACCGTTGCGGTTGTCGAACAGGCCACCGATGGCGAATTCGGTGGTGCCCGCCGTGCCCAGGGCACGCAGGCGCCCGGTCTGGTTGTCGAGGCTGGCAGCGCGCACCTTGAGGGTGCTTTCGCTTTCGATGATGCCCAGGCGGTTGTTAAGTGCGCCGCTCAGGTCCAGGTCGATCTGTTGACCGGCAATCTGGCCGTCGTTGTCGCCGCTGTTATCAACGTCATGCCCGACCACGCGCATCAGGCCTTTGGCATAGAGCCCGCCGTTGCGGTTGTCGAAATTGCCGGTGGTCACCAGTGCGTTGCCGCCCTGCGCCGCGATGCGCCCGCCATAGTTGTCTACGCTGCCGGCTTGCAGGTTGAGGCTTTGCCCCTGCATCACGCCGCCCTGACGGTTGTTGTTGAGGTCATAACCGTTGCGCAGCACACCGACCACACGGGTTTGCAGTGCGGCCTTGAGGCTGGCAAGGGTGCCGCCACGGTTGTCGAGGCTGGCGGCGTTGACACTCAAATCGCCCGCCTGGGCGATCAGTTTGCCGCTCTGGTTGTCCAGCGCGTCGGCCACGTCGACGGTCATGCCGCCCTGGCTTTGCACGGTGCCTTTGCCATTCTCCACGCGGTTGGCCGTGAGGCTGAGGTCGGCGTTCTGGCTGTAGATCAAGCCGTCGTTGCCGTTCTGCACCAGGCCGCTGGCGGTGAGGCTCAAGCGGTCGTTGGCGGCCAGGGTGCCACGGTTGCGGTTATCCAGGCCGCCAGTCAGCAGGGTCAACAAACCTTGGCTGGCGATCTGGCCGCCCTGGTTGTTGATCTGCGCGGCACGGCTGATCAGCAACGGACCACCGCTGGCCAACTTCCCATTGGTGTTGGTCAGGGTCGCGAGCAGGTCGAGGGTGGTGGCGGTGCCGCCGCTGATGCTGCCGGCGCTGTTGTCCAGGCTTTGCGCGTTCAGGTTCAGGGCTGCGCCGCTGTCGATCACGCCGCCCTGGGCGTTGTTGAGCAAACCGCCCACGTCGAGACGTTGGCCGGCGGCGCTGGAGAGTACGCCCGTGTTGCTGTTGTCCAGCTCGGCGGCGGTCACGTACAGCGCTTTTTGACTCACCAGCGCACCCGCTCCGCTGTTGAGCAGGCTGGCGGTCAGCGTGGCATTAAGGTCGCCATAACGGCTCGACAAGGTGCCGTTGTTGCGGTTATCGAGGTTGGTACCGCTGACGGTCAGGCCCTGCCAGCCGGACATCAAGCCGTTCTGGTTGATCAGGTTTGTGGCATTGAGCAGCAGCAGGTTATTGCTGATCAGCTTGCCGTTGCTGTTGTTCAACGTGCGACCGCTGAGGTTCAGGGTTTGCGCGCTGGAGAGTTCGCCACCGCCGTTGCTCAGGTCACGCAGATGGTTGATGGTCAGATTGCCGGCGGTGGTGATCAGGCCCCCGGTGTTGTTCAGGTCGCCGGTGGCGTTGCCGAAGTCCAGGGCAATTGCGCTGCCCAGCAGTGAGCCATTCTGGTTATCCAGCTCGGCGCTGTTGAGTGTCAGGGCAGCGCCTGCGTTGAGCAGGCCTTGGTCGCGATTGGTCAGGCGGCCATCAATGTTGAGTACGGTGTCGCCACGGCTGGTGAGTGTGCCGCCGCTGTTGTCGAGGCTGGCGGCGTGCGCGTCGACCGACGCTGCGGCGATCATGCCTTTGACGTTTGCCAGGGCCTGGCCGATGCGCAAGGTCAGCGCGGTATTGCTCAGCAGTTTGCCGCCGCTGTTGTCCAGGTTGTCGGCGGTGAGTGTGAACGCCTGGCTGCTGGAAATCTCGCCGCCCTGGTTATGCACATCCTTGAGGTTGTTGAGCATCAGCAGCGGCGCGTTGATCAGTCCGCCCTGGTTATTGAGCTGACCACGGTTGAGGTCCAGGGTCAGGGCCTCGGCGCTGGTGATCTGGCCGCCTTGCTGGTTGTTCAAGTCGGCGGTGGTGATCTGCGCGGCCTGGCGTGCGCTCAGGGTGCCTTTTTGGCTGTTGTCGAGACTCGCGCTGTTGAGGATCAGGCGGGCGTCAGTCACCAGCCGCCCGCCCTGGTTGTCTACCGCGCCAAAGGCGTTGAGGGTCAGCGGGCCGGCGCTGGACAGCGTACCGCCGTTGTTGGCCACGTTGCGCGCCGTGACGCTCAACAGCCCTTCGCTGCTGATCAGGCCCTGGTTGCGGTTGAGCAATTGATCGACAGTCAGGCCTGCGCCGCTGCCGGCAATCACCAGCCCGCCATCGCTGTTATCCAGTTGCGTACCGGTGACCTGCACGCCCGCACGGCTGGACAGCTCGCCGTTGCGGTTGTCGATGTTGGCGACAGTGACCTGCACACCCTCGACGCCGGCGACCAAGCCTTTTTCACGGTTGTCCAGGCTGTTACCGGCCACGCTGACCAAGCCTTGGCTGGTGACCAGACCGCCCTGGTTGTTCAGGCTGCCGACGTTAAGGCTCAACGCCTTACCCGCCGTGACCAGCCCCGCGACGTTGTCGAGGGTGGTGACCGTCAGCGCTGCGGTGTCCAGGCTGGAGACTTCGCCGCCCTGGTTATGCAACTCACCGACAACCGCGGTCAGCGGACCGTTGCTGGTGACCAGCCCACCTTGGGTGTTCTGCAGGCGATCGGCCGTGAGGGCCAAACCGGCATTGCTCAGAATGCGGCCTTTGTTCTGGTTGTCGACCGTGCCTACCGTAATCTGCGTGCGCTGTTTTGCACTCAGGGTGCCGCCCTGGTTGTTCAGGGTCTGGGCATCGACGCTCAACGTACGGCTGGCGATGACATTGGTGCCGGTGTTGTTGACGGTCTTGCCGCGCAGGCTGACGTCGCCCGCCGCGTTGCGGGTGTTATCAGCGTTGACGCCCGCTTCGATAATGTCGCTGTTGGTCAACGTGCCGCCGCTGGACAGCGCAATGCGGTCACGGGCGGCCAGGCTTTGGCGGTTGGTCAGATCACCTTGGGTTTGCACGTCCAGTGCCGTGCCGGCGTACACCGGCCCCTTGGCATCCAGGCTCGCGGCCTTGACGTTGACCGCGCCGCTGGCGGCGGTCTGCGCCATGCTCAAATGCCCATTGGCATCAAGCTGAATATCCCCGCCACTGGCTGCCAGCGTGCCGTCGAGCTTCACGCCCACGCCGGCTTCGGTGCCCACCAGTTTGATCGCGCCTGCGTACATGCCGCCCAGCGCGCTGGAGTCGATGGCCAGCTCGGGTTTGGCGCTGCCGTCGTCGGCGCGTGCGGTGGTTTTCAGGCTTTTGGCATCGACGTCGTTGCGCCCGGCGATTACGGCCAGCTCGCGTGCGTTGATCTGGGCGTTGATCTTGGCCGAGCGGGTGATGATTTCGAAGCGGTCGACGTTACTGGCGTTCAGGCCCTCGCCGTCGATGGTCACGGCGCCGCCGTCGACTTGGTAGTGGTCCAAACGGCCGACGTTGTCCATCACCGGTTTGCCGGTGGTCAGGGTCACGTTGGGCGTGTTGATAAAACCGCAGCCACTGCACGTGATGCCGTACGGGTTGGCGACGATGACCTTGGCCGACTGGCCCGCCACTTCGGTGTAGCCGCGCAGCTGGCTGGGGCTGCCGCCGTTGACTTCGTTGAGAATGACGTTGGCGGCGCCGCCCTTGAGGTTCGGGTTGCCGACGATGTAGCCGCCGAGCTGAGTGTTCTGCACCGCGCCGGTGGCGTTGTTGAGGATCACGCCGTTGGGGCCGACGTTGTAGTCCTTGAACTGGTTATGGGACAAGCCACTGCCATTGGGCGCAGCGATGTTCACCACCGGCACGCCATTGCCGGCCTGGCCGACGCTGGTGGCCGGGTTGCTGACCACAATGCCTTCGGCCTGGGCGAGCAACGGCTGCCAGAACAGCGCGTTGGCCAGAATCAGCACCAGGCCGCGCTTGGGCAGGCCAAGGAACGCGTCCCGGCGCTTCAGGGCAGCAGAAGGTTGGCGGGCCAGAAAGGCAAAGTGGCGAACATCCATTTTCAGATTCTCGTTGCAGCAGGGCGTTGAATTACAGGAAGAAATCCATGCGGAAGTAGATCGGTGCTTCGCGCTCCGTCACGACCCCAGGCCTTTCTAACGAGTGAGCAAACGTCACGCTGGTGCTGACGTATTTGCCCCGGGCGAACAGCTCCACGGAGTTGCTTGAAACGCGGCCGTGGTAGTCGTCGTTGTAACGGTCGTTGCGGATCACGCCTTGGTCGTAACCCAGGCTGGTGCCGTATTCGGCGAAGGCCGGGCGCAGCCATTCCAACGTGACCGGGCGGGCCCAGCGCACTTCATTGCGCCAGTAGCCACCGCTGTCGCCGGACAGTTGCTGATCCTTGAAACCGCGTACCGAAGAAGAGCCGCCGAGGCTGATGCGTTGCGGCGAGAACAGCACGTCTTCGCTGCGTTGCCCGGTGGCCAAGCTGGTAAAGCTGAACGACTCGCCCCACAGGCTGAACGGCTGCAGATAACTGACGGTGGCAGTGTATTTGCGGTAATCGGGAGTGGCCGTGAGGTGCCCGTACTGATCGCGATGCTGGTCGTCGCGCTGGGCGTCAAATGCACCGATGCCGTTCTGCACGCCCAGGTCAACGTTGACGAAGGCATTGCCGATGCGCCGGCCGTGGTTGATGCCAAATTGCAGTTCGCTGAGGCGGTTACTGCTGGTTTCGAGGTGGGCGTCGTTTATGTAGTTGTTGGTGCGCAGGTGAGCCAGACCGACGTTGACTGAGGTCTTGCTCACGTCATCGCGGTGAATCACGCGCTCTGCGCGCAGTTGGTGGTTTTCGTTATCGCCCGACTGCTTGAACTTGAAGGTGTCGGTGTAACCCAGCGCGCGGTAATCGCTCTCGCTGTAGGTGTAGCTGAAGTTCCACCAGCCCCACGGCACGTTGTAGTAGAGCATGGTGTTTTTCGACGTTTTCTGGTGGTCGCTGATCGCGTCATGACCACCGCGCAGCACCAGTTGGTCGGCCAGCCCCAGCGGGCTGTCCCACTCCAGGCCCGCGCCCCATTGCTGCTCGCCGGTGCTTCTTTGCCCGTCGTTATTGCGCGACAGGCTGGCGCGCCACGGCTTTTGCGCGGTGTTCTTGACCACCACGTCGCTGCCGCCCACGTCTTTGCCGGGGGTCAGTTCCATTTGTGCCTGTTTGGACGGCAGACGGTTGAGCTGGTCGACCAGTTGCTCGACCTCGCGCAGGTTCAGCGCCTCGCCGACCTTGCCGGGAAAGGCCATGGCCAGCTCGCGATCGGTCACGTTGCTGCCTTCGGCGCTTCTCAAGGCTTCGAGCTTGCCCTCGACCACCAGCACTTGCAGGTGGCCGCTGGACAGGTCCTGTTGCGGCAGGTAGGCACGGCTGGTGACGCGGCCTTTGGCGATGTAATAGTCGGTGATGACTTTAAGCAGCTCATTGAGCTGCGAGACGCCCAGGCATTGGCCCACATAGGGTTTGAGCAACAGCGTGCGGTCGGCAGCGGACAGGCTGTCGGCGCCCTTGAGCTCGATGTCTTTGATCGGGAAACAGCGGGTGTCAGCGGGCGTCGCCGGGGCTTGGGGCTTGGCCTCTTTGCCGGGCAGGTCCTGGAGTTCTTGCAGGCGCCGGCCCTGCTCTTCGAGCAGGCGATTTTGCCGGTCGCGGATCAAGTCTTGATCCCCTGGCGTGGGAGCGGCTGTGGCGCTGTTCAGGCCCAGGCAGGCGAGCAGGAAAGCGCACAGCAAATACCGAGTCCGTGGCAATAACAAAGACATGTTCGATCCATCGAAAATCAAGGGGCGGCAAACTAACATCGAACTCGCGCTAGCCCAAGAAGCTGGACTTGTCGAACATTCGTACTTATTGCAACCGCAACATATTGATTAATAACAACAAATAATCATAAAACGGCGACAGCGCTTGTTGTTGAAACTTTTATTCCGACAAGCGGCCACTGTTTTTGATAACCCTTGGGCAAACAACCCAGCAGATGCCATTATTTAGCCATCAATTAAATGCCGAGTTAGGTTAGTGCAGAGGAATACAGAAAAGTTCGCGGATGCTTTGTGAATTGGATCCCATTTATCGGATTAGTCTGGGATACGCCGCTTGTGGCGAGCGGGCTTGCCCCGCGTTGGGGCGCGAAGCGTCCCCGAGTCAGTGTCGCCGCGTTACGTCAGGAACATCGTGCGTCAGGTTTGGGGCTGCTTCGCAGCCCAACGCGGGGCAAGCCCGCTCGCCACAAAGCCCGCTCGCCACAGAGCTGGGGGCAATCAGCCTGCGCCTTTGTCTTTTTCCTGCCCTGGCACCAAGGTCAGCCCTGGCCGCTCAACATCGCGCGAAACATGGGCCTTCACATCTTCTACGCCGCCCTCGTCATCGTTGTGAATCACCAGCACGCCCGACTTGCGAAACTGCTCGAGGTGGCCGTCGCCCAAGTTGAAACTTTCACTCAGGCTTTTATCGCTGAGCGCGTTGGCTTCGGCGCGACGCTGGGCAAACTTGCGCCCGCGGCGCTGTTGATAGCGTGCCCAACTGATCAGGATCACCGCATTGAACAAGGCGATCCACAGGTAGATCTGCAAGGTGTTGAGCGCCGCAAAAATCGGCGCCTCAATGCGCGGGCCGCCATGGGTTTCCAGCATTGCGCCGATCCCGCGTGCCAGCAGCCAGACCAGCCCGGCCCAGGCCAGCAAGGTGAGCAGCACGTCGATGATCCACATCACTGTGTTCTGGCGAGTTCTGACCAGTTTCATCGTCACGCCTCCTCTTCGCTAGGTTTAATACCGCGGTCCGGGCTGACCCAGCGCGCGCGCTTCTGGTGCTGGTTGAAGAGCACCTTGGGAAAGCTGACCAATGTGGTGAGCAAACTGACCAGCCAGAACACCATCGGGTACCACACGGTCCAGAACAGGGTTTTCCACAGGTCTTTTTCGTAGCGCCGATCAATCAGGATGCTCACCGCAAATTGCAGCAGGCACACCATCGCCAACACCAGCCCGGTAAACGCCGGCGGCACCAGCGAATCCACGGCAATCGCCTGCGGCAGCACCATGAATTTGCCCAGGCCCCAGAAGATCACCGAGAGCAGGAAAGTGAAGGCCCAACCGGTGGACAAGCAGTACTCGAACAACAGCGGCCACAGGTAACGATGGCGCCATTGCCAGATGCCACGGATGTTTTTGAACAGTACTTCGGCGCCGCCCTGGGCCCAGCGCAGGCGTTGTTTCCACAGGCCACTGACGGTTTCGGGCATCAGGATCCAGCACAGGGCACGCGGCTCGTAGAAGATGGCCCAGTGATCGAGTTGCAGCTTCCAACTGACATCGATGTCCTCGGTGATCATGTCGGTGCTCCAGTAGTCGATGCGGTCCAGCGCTTTCTTGCGAAACGCCACCACCACTCCCGACACCGTGAAGATGCGGCCGAACACCCGCTGGGTGCGCTTGATCAAGCCAATGATCGAAGAGAACTCGCCCACCTGCACCCGGCCGATCAAGGTCGAACGCGTACGAATGCGCGGGTTGCCGGTCACGGCACCGAGGCGCGGGTTATCCAGCATCGGCGCGACCATGTAGGCCGCCGCATTTTTGTCGAGCAAGGCATCGCCGTCGATGCACACCAGGTACTCACTGCGCGCGGCCACCGCGCCCATGCGCAGGGCCACGGCCTTGCCCTGGTTCTGCGCCAGGTGCAGCACGCGCAGCCGTGGGTGTTCCAGCGCCAGGGCATCAAGCACCGCGGCGGTGTTGTCTTTGGAGCCATCGTTGACGGCGATCACTTCGATGTTCGGGTACAGCTGGTCCAGCGCCGCATGAATGGTGTCGGCGGCGTTATCGCCCTCGTTGTAGCAAGGAATGATGATCGAGATCAGCGGGTTGCCGGCCAGGGTCGGTGCCGGTGTGTCTTCCTTCCACGGCCAGTGACGCTCCCAGTGCAGCCAGAAGTACAGCCCGCCGGCGATCCACAATGCCGACATGAACAGCGGGTAGAAAAACACGAAGTCCATCAGGAACTGCCCGGTGACCAGAAAGATCAGGCCAAGGGGCACACCCAACACCAGCGCCAACACGAATAAAGCCAGGATTCTGTCGAACATGGTCAAGGGTTCCATTGGTTGGACAGGGCCGGACGTACCGTCTTCAGGTCCGGCGAGTTTTCCAGGAAGTTGTCCGGGTAGTAGCCAAAACTCCTGACCCCCTGGCGTTTGAGCACACCCATCCATTCAGCCATCTGCGCGCCGTCGATATCGGGTGCGTCTTTGGTGCGCCAGTCTTTGGCTTGCAGTTCAAACACGGTGCGCTGCAAGGCATCGGGACGAGCCTTGACGGTGGCCACGAGTTTTTCCAGCCAGGCGTTGGAGTTTTTCAGCGTCTCGCCTTCCATCAGCGGCATGGCCATCGGCGCGGTCCAGTCGTAGGTCTGGAGGAAGTCATCGAGGTTCTGCGCGAACCACGCTTCGCTCGCCGGGTTGAGCATCGGCTCGGCGAAGATATTGCGCGCGGTCTGCACCTGCGGCCCACGGATGGCGCGCACTTTGGCGGCCAGCTCCTGGGTAAAGTCGATCAGGTAGCGGCTCTTGAAACGCGTCCAGCGCTGCATCACGGCAGGGTCGGCACGCAGCGCGGCAATGCTGCCCGGCAGGCCGTTGGCGGCGTAGGCCTTGAGCGCAGCGGGGCTAGCGTCTTCGAAATCAGAAAGGACTGCGTCGTCGTGGAACAGCACGCCGTCGATGGCCGTGTTGCGCGCCAGGTCCTCATAGATCTCACCGATCTGCTGGCGCACGGCCGGGTCAAACGGCGACAGGCGCTTGTACTGGTCCGGGTCGAGGCCGACCTGGCCGGTTTTCGGGTCCATTCGCGTGACACGCGGCAACGAAGGGTCGAGCGCAAAGCTCAGCACTGGCATCCACGCGTAGATCGCCACGTGGCCACGGGTGCGCAGTTGCCAGGTGACGCGGTTGAACAAGTCGCGGCGCACTGGCAGATGGCGGTTGGGGAAGTACAGCGAATGCACCAGGCCGTCACCCTTGGGGTCGGCGAAGGCTTGCAGGAACACGGTGCTGGCGCCCATGTCGACCACGCGCTGCACCAGCTGGTCGAGGTTGCGGGCCTCTTGGGCCGGGTCCGGGTCGTAGACGTTATCCAGGTCCACGTGCAGCACGCGCATCGAGGTCCGCGCCTGTGTACCGACAATCGCGTTGGCGTAGTGCTCGCCGTCCGGGTCGGAGGCCACCAGAAAACGTGGGCTGCTTTTGAGGTTGGCGAGGTCGTCGAGGCCGTCGTCCAGGGTCAGGGCCATCTGGTAGCCCTGTTCGCCGACGACCGCCAACGAGGTGCCGTCGGCGGCGCCGTAAGGCCACACCCATACACGCGGCGCCTTGCCGGTGACGGCGCGCAGTTTGTGGGTAATGGCCGTGACGTCGGCGCGCATCCGCGCCTGGAACTGCGCCTCGGTTTCATAGGTGCCAGTGGCGGCGTCATAACGCCGCGTTGCGGCGGCCGGCTCCTGGTTACCTTGCGGGTTGGCCAGAATGCCGGTGTGGCTGGCGTCAGTGTGGGCGGCGATTTCGACCAGGCCCGACTTGGAAATCTCGCGCACCTGCTCCCATGTCAGGAAGTCGGAACGCGCGCGCGGTGTGCCGGCAAAATCCACCGGTTTATTCAGCGGCGTGTCGATCCAATAGCCGACCGGGGCCAGGATTGCCGGCCAGTTATAGGCACGCAAAATCGGTAGCACGCGGGTATAGAAGCTGGAGTAGCCGTCGTCGAAGCTGAGCAGGATGGCTTTGGGCGGCAACTGCGGCCCACCGCTGCGCGCTGCCAGGATCTGATCGACACTGACCGGCTGGTAGCCGTTTTCGCGCAGCCAGGCCAGTTGGTCGACCAACCGTTCGGTGCGCACCGCCACCACCGCCTGATCGGGGTCGCGATCTTCGATGTCGTGATAGGCAATGCCCAGGAAATGGTTCTTCGGCCACGGCGCTTCACGCGCAGGTGTCGGCCGCTCGGCGGGTGGGGTATAGGGCGCAGGTTGCTGGGCGCAGGCGCCGGCCAGCAATACACCCAGGACCAATAAACAACGGCTGAGGACAGTCATGTTCAGGCTCTTTTAGAAACGGTAAGTGAGGTCGACGAGCAGGCGCAGATCGCGTTCGCGATCGCCGTCATAGGTGCGGCTGATCAGGCTCAGGTTGGCGCCGGTTTCCAGCACGTCGTTCCAGCGAAAACGTTGGCCGTAGCCGATCAGGCCGACCCCACTGGTGGAATAATCGCGCTGGCTATAGGTGCCCGCACCGACCTGGAACTGCTGACTCCACTGGGTCTCATAGCGGTGATAAAGCACGTGATTGACCGTCATGGTGGGCAACACGCTGAAGTCCGATTTCGGGTTGAAATACACCACGTCTTCCTTCGTGTTGCGGCTGGCGCCGACCTCCAGGCCCAGGTCCACTTGCACATGCGGCGAGCTGTAGATGCCCTCGCGACCGGTAAGCAGCGCTTCGAGCCGGTTGTTGCCGTCACTGAAATGCGACGGGCTCAGGGACAGCTTCCATTCGCGGCTCTCATTCTCGCGCCAGCGGACAAAGCCACTGCCGCCGTTGGCCGTGACATCGGCATTCAATGCGCGCAGCGGCGTGGTCGCCAGGAGGTAACCGAGGCTGCCGCCGTACTGCCAGTTGTCATTGATGTCGCGGGCAATCGACACGCTCGCGCCTTGCTTGGAGCCATAACCGTAGGAGTGGTTGGACACCTCGGCTTCCAGGGTCATGTCGCGGGTGCGCTGCTCGACGCCGACGCGCTGAAAACGATGCTGGCCGGTGCCTTCGGTAAAGTCTGCGGTGGCGTAACCGGCGCCGGCGAAGACGCGCCAGACTTCATCGATGGGCGGGCTGTAAAGCACGCTTTCGATGCCCCAGTCCCGGCTGCCCGCCACTGCGCCGACATCATTGTTACCACCACCGCCGTAGCTTTTGCCGGTGTAGGCTTCGACGCGCAGTTCGGCCATGTCGTGTACGTCGCGCAGGCGGCTGAGGCGCTGCACCTGGCGGCTGTCGGGGTTGCGCGCCAGCACGTCATCGGTCAGCGCGTCCATTTGCCGCCATTCCTGCAGGTCCATGGCGGTGTAGGCCTGGGACACTTCCAGGCCGATATCACGCGGGGCCTGGGTTTCAACTTCCTTGAGCGAGCCTTCGGCGCGGCGCGGCCAATCACGCGCGCGGTACATATCGGCCTGGGCCAGGCGCAGGCCGATGTTGCCAGGGGCTTTCGCCACCAGGGCTTCCAGCCCGGTTTCGCTGCCTGGCAGGTCACCGCCGTAAGTGCCTGCCTGGGCCGCCAGTTGCTGCGCGTCCATCCAGCTGTCGTTGGGGTTGCCGATGGGCAAGCCCTTGAGTTCAACGCGAGGCTTCTGGTTGGTGGCCAGGTTATTGGCGACTTCGCGCGCTTGCATCACCTTGTCGCTTTCGAGCAAGGCGTAAAACAATGCGGTGCTGTCTTCGACGTGGTCACCGGGATCGGCATCCGGTGCCGTCAGCGCCTGGCGGTACAACGGCTCGGCTTTTTCCGGCTGGCGCTGGTCGAGGTAGGACGCAGCCACCCAGCGCAAGGCGTAGGTCGGTAACTGCACGCCTTCGCCAGTGAGGGTTTCGTACTCGCGGATCACCTCTGCGGTGCGCGCGCGTGCCTTGAGGGCGCCCAGGCGGTCGATGCGCCAGCGCACCACGTCGTCATGGGCGCTCTGGTCAGGGGTCCAGCGGGCGAGCAGCGTGTCGTAGTCGCTGAGGGCGCGATCAGCGACCACATAACGTTCTTTCTCGGTGCGCGTGGCGTACTCGGCCATGCGCACACGTTCGGCGGCGAGGTCGCCTTCCAGGCGGCGCTGGGTCACAACATCGAGCACGCCTGGATGCTTGGCCGACAGGCGCAGGGCCGGCTCCGGCAAACGGGCCTTTTGCAGGGCGACGATGTATTCGCGCACCACTTCGGGTTTGTCACCCGCGCGGATAAAAGCCTGGTCGAACTCAAACAGCGCGTCGTAGTTCAAGCCCGCGCGGGTCAGCGCGTAGCCCAGGGCCATGCGGCGGTTGGGGTCATTGGGTTGCGCCGCCACCAAAGCGCGGGTGCGTTGCACCGCTTCGTTGGTTTGGCCACCGTCGGCCTGGGTCAGGGCCTGGCCCAGTTGCAGGTCGATATTATTCGGCTCACGCAGCAGCGCCTGCTGATAAACCGCCAGGGCCTGTGGCCACTGCTTTTGATTGCGATAGGTACGGGCAACCGTGGCCAGCGCCTGGGTAGTCAGGTTGCGATTCTTACCTTGCGCCTCGTACACCTTCAGCACTTCGGCGTCTTGCCCGGCCCAGCCGGCAATCACAATGTGATCGCTGATCTGGCCTGGCGTCTGGCGTTCGGCAGGTAATTGGCGCAGTTGGGTAAGGGCCGGCGTGAAGTTGCCGTTACGCGCCTGAATAATCAACGCGTCGTAGGCCGGATCGGCCAGGGCGAGGCCGGGCATCAGCAATTGACTGCACAAGGCAGCCCCGATGAGCAGTCGCAACCGGCCTGAAGCACTGATGGGTAGGTTTCGCAACATATCGTGAGCTTCCTTACACGCGGAAAGCTGTAACGATAGGTGGTCCTGAGCGGTTTGCATCAGGGTGCCGGCGTCTGATGACCCGGCCTAGCTTTCCTGTAGGAACTATCCCCTATGAATGTAGGGAAAAGTCCAATTCGGAACAATTGTTCAGAATTGTCCCGGCAACAGAAAAGCCAATGGGGGAGCAGACTTGCCTGGGCTGACCGGTCACCACCGGCCCGTATGCCGACTGTTTGACCGCTGCCCCAGGCAACCCTGCTCCCCCATTACTTATTTCTTACTGATGTAAGAAATCTTACTGCGCGCCGCTGACCGCGCCGGCTTTGGCCATCACAAACCCAATGAATTGCTCAACCGTCATCTTCTGGCCGTTGAAGGTCACTTCATTGTTGGCGTAATGCAGCTTGGAGACCACATCCGTGCCCACCAGGGTAGCCAACTGGGTGCCGACGGCCATGCCGCTGACCATCTCGGCCGCCATCTGCGATTGCTGCTCGATGGCTTTAGGGTCGGTCACGCCGCCCACTTGCGCTTGCAGTGCAGCGACGTCACCGATCATTGGCTTGGACAGGGTCAGGTTGGCATCCAGCAGCGCGATGACTTGCTTGCCCAGTTCAACCGGCGGCAGCTCCATCGAGGCCGGCTTGGTCAGGTCGACCACCAGGTTGAATTTGCTTTCGCCGTGGGTGGTTTTCAACGACAGGTTTTCCACCGCCACTTGTGGCTTGGCAGCCAGCACCTGGTTGACGTTGGCCTCGGCCAGGGTCTGCTCGGCTTCGGTCAGTTGCAGCTCAGGTACGGGCTGGCCGGCAGCGGCGGCGGCTTGCACCGGTTGCATCTTGTCTTGATAAAGCTTGGTCAGTACCAGCATGGCCGGGATGTCGACGTTTTTCATGCTCAGGGCCATGGCGGCCGAACCGACAGGCTTGCCCTGGTAACCGATCTCATCGATTTTGTAATCGACGCGGCCGGCCAGGTTGTTGTCCTTGGTCTCGCTGGTGTCTTTCTGCTCGAAGCCCTTGAGGGTCAGCACGGCTTTCTGCGGGCCGAAGGTCACTTTGGTGTCGGTCAGCTCAACGGTGTTTTGCCCGGTGTAGAAACCAAATGTGGTCTTCTCCAGGTTGCTGGCCACGGTCAGGCCGGACAGTTCGGCTTCAAAAGGCGCGCCGTTGGCATCGATCACCGCAACCTTGAGGCTGTTCATATAACCTTCAGCCTTGACCTTCTGGCCTTCGGCGGTGCCGTCGAAGTCCAGGTTGGCGCCGGAGAAGCTCACCGAGGACTTGTCGTCCTTGAGTTCCAGAGGCAGCAGTTCGACGTTGCCATCGACCGAACGGTTGTAACCGATATTGGCCACGCCTCTGAGCGGCGACACGTCTTTGCTGGCGGCGAACCATTTCTCGGTGGTGGCGTTCTTTTCCAGCTCATAGTGACTGGTGGCCATGACCGGCAGCCATTTCAGCGACACCAGACGCGAAAACGGCAGCGGGCCGTGTTCGATGTGGTCGACAAACAGCAGCTCAGGGTTCGGGTTTTCTTCGCCGAATACGCTGCTTTGACCCTTGAGGCGGTAGTGGGCGGTGCTGCTGAACAGGCCACGGTCCAGGGACACCAGCTCCAGGTTCACGCTGCCGTCAACGCCGGCCATGGAGGTCTGCAGTTCTTTGTTGGCGTTCTGGATCGCGGTCTGCAGCACCGGCTCCAGTTGCTTACCGGTGTACCAGGCGCCGCCTGCACTGACGACGCCGACGGCGACAACGAAACCCAAAAGAACAACTGCTGGCTTATTCATGAAGTGACCTGATCAAATCCTGTGAGAAGTGGGCTGTCTTCCTTGAACCCCCAAGAGGGGTTGGCTCAAACCCGCCGAAAACGGGGGAAGATTAGCACTGGCGGCCGCGAACGGCCCAGCTTTTCAGAGGGGTCAGGTCAACCGTTGGTTCACGAGTACTCCAATTCAATCTCATCGAGTTGATGATCAAAACTCTTCAAACGGGCGGTCCAGGTGTACACCAACACCTCGAATTCGCGGTGTATGACAGCGTTTCCCGGGGTGTCGGCCTTGGGGTTACAGAAGTCCAGTTGGTAGCGCTCGCGTGCCATGGCGTTGGCCACGTCGGACAATTCCCGTGCGTTATTCAGCCAATGCCTACCGTCGGCTACCTGCTGGTCGAGCAGCACACACTGTTTTTTCAGGGCTTCGAGGCTTTTTTCCAGCGGGGTGCCGGTGAGTTCGCCCATGACTTCCTGGAAGGTCCGCCCAGGCTGCCAGTAGCTGCCCCAGAAATAGCGGTCGAACACGGTTTCGACGCGGCGCAAGGCAACTTTGGTGTCCCAGATCGCCACGCGGGTCTTGCCTTGTTCGAGCAGTTTTTTCTTCACCCGTTGATTTTGATACGACGCCCACGCCACCACGCCAATGGACAACGTGCCAATCACCAGGCACGCGCTGTCGAGAAACACCATGGCCTTGTCGATTTGATGGGCAAGCATGACGCCGTAGAAATAGGCAGCCGATAACAACACCAGTGCGAAGCACACGCACCAGAAAGCGGGAGCATAAGGGTTTTTCATTATTGGAATCCCCATGAGCAAACGCGAGCAGTGTCAGGTGAGCCGCCACCGCGACTCACTGACAAAGCATAGCTTTTAGCTCAGGGTTTGCTGGCCTGTGACGCTTGCGTTCGTCCGCTTTCCCAACCACCGCCCAAGGCCAGGAACAGATCGATCTGGCTCATGGCAACCTGGGTGTTCGCCGCCGCCAGCTGCGCGCGCACATCGGTGTAGGTGCGCGTGGCTTGCAGGTCGGCCAGGAACGAGGCGCGCCCGGCCTGGAAGAAGCGGTGCGTCTGCTCCGACGCCTCCTTGGCAGACTGGCCGGCATCGGCCAACGCGTCGCGGCGTTGCAACTGCGCGGTGTATTGCGCAAGGCCGGTCTGGGTTTCGCGGATGGCATTGAGCACCACGCCGTCGAAGTGCGCCAGGGCGCCCTGGGTTGCGGCTTCGGCTTCATGAATGCGCGCACGCGCGCCGTTGGTCGGCACCGACCAACTGATCAACGGGCCAAAGCCCCAGCGGTTGGTGGCCGGCGTGCCCAAGTCATCGAGCAGACCCACTGTGCCCACGGTGGCGCCGATACTGATGTCCGGGTACAACGCGCCGGTGGCCACGCCGATACGCGCGGTGGCGGCGGCCAGTTGGCGCTCAGCCTGGCGCACATCGGGGCGACGTTTGAGCAGGGTCGCGCCGTCGCCCACCGGCAGCAACTGGGCGATGTGCGGCAGCTCGGCGCAGGTGCCGGTGCCCGCTGGCAGTTGGTCTACCGGCTTGGCCAGCAGCATCGACAACCGGAACAAGCCCGCCTGGCGCAATGCTTCGTAGCGCGGCATGTCGGCGCGCAACGATTTGTATTGGGTTTGCGAACGCGTCACCTGGGTTTCATCACCGCGCCCGGCGTCGCGCAGGCGCTGGGTCAGTTTGGTGCTCTGGGCCTGCAGGTCGAGGGACTCGTTGGCGATCGCCAGTTCTTCGTTGGCCGCGCACACCTGGGTGTAGGAGCGCACCACATCCGCTACCAGCGTGATGCGCGCGATGTCAGCGGCGGCCTGGGCGGCGTCAGTGGTGGCCTGGGCGCTTTCGATGCCGCGCTGCAGGGTGCCGAACAGGTCGAACTGGTAAGAGGTGCTGATGCTGGCGCTGCCGATGTTGCCAACCGGGACTTTTTCAGTCAGCAAAAACGCTTCACCTGATTCCTGCAAGCGTTGGGCCTCAGCCTTGGCGCCGGCACTCCAGCCGCCTGCCGATTCAGCCTCCTGGGTCTGGAAACGCGCGCGTTGCAGGTTGGCGGCAGCCACCCGCAGGTCGGTGTTGGAGGCCATGGCCTGACGCACCAGCTCATCCAGGCGTGGGTCTTTGTAGAGCTTCCACCAGTCCGCCGGCACCGGCGCCGACACCACGTTGTGGCCCTCGCCCGCGATCTGCCCTTGCAGGTCGCCACGGTTGATAGCGGCCTTGTCCGGCAATTGGTAATCCGGGCCTACCACCTGGCAGGCCGACAGCAGCAAACCCAAGCCAGCCGTGGCCAGCAACGCCGCCGGTTTCATGGTGTTTCTCCCTGCTGCGCGTTGTCTTTGGCGGCGGTCTTGTCATCGATGATCGACACCGTGGCTGTGCGCCCGGCGATCATGCGAAAGTCCGCCGGCACGTCATCAAAGGCAATGCGCACCGGAATCCGCTGGGCCAGGCGCACCCAGCTGAACGCCGGGTTGACGTTGGGCAGCAGGTTGGAGCCACTGGTGCGGTCACGGTCTTCGATACCGGCAACGATGCTTTGCACATGGCCACGCAAGCGCGCGTTGTCGCCGATCACACGAATATCCACGGCCATGCCGACGTGAATGCCGTCGAGCTTGGTCTCTTCAAAGTAACCGTCGATGTGGAAGGAGTTGCTGTCGACCACCGACAGCACCGGGCGCCCGGCGGTGACGAACTCCTGATTGCGCGGCGCACGGTCGTTGACGTAGCCGTCCACGGGGCTGCGGATCACCGAGCGGTCGAGGTTGAGCTGGGCGGCGTCCACCGTCACCTGCGCCTCGGCCAGGGCCGATTGGGCGCGGGCCACGCGGGACTGGCTTTCTTCCAGTTGCTCACTTGGCACCAGGTTGCCCAGACCGCGGTTACGCTTGTACTCGCGGTTGGCCTGGGCCAGGGTTTCCTGGCGGTCGGCCACGGCGGCCTGGGCCTGGCGCAGGGCCAGCTTGAAGCGGTCCTGGTCCACGGCAAACAGCACCTGGCCCTTGGTCACCAACTGGTTGTCGCGCACGTCGACTTGCTGGATCAACCCGGACACGTCCGGGGCGATCTGCACGATGTCGGCACGGATATGCCCGTCACGGGTCCAGGGCGCAAACATGTAGTACATGACCATGCGCCACACAACGACGACAGCGAAGGTCACTATCAATAACGTCAGGACAACACGGCCGATGGTCAAAAAAGGTTTTTTCATGTCATCAGATATCGACTGAGTGAGTCCACCGCGCCCAGCAACAGCGCGTAGAGCCCCACATTGAACAATGCCCGGTGCCAGACCAGGCGATAGAAGTGAATGCGCGTCAACAGCCCGTGCACCACCAGAAACAACACGTACGTAATGCCCATCAGCACCAGCAGCGTGGGCAGGAACACCCCGCTGATATCCAGATCACCGATCATAAAGGCGCTCCATCAGGCAGCGGCGCTTCCATTTCGGTGCCGCCAATAAATTCCACGCCAGGCAGCAACGACAGGCGCAAGCCGGCCAGTGCGTGCAGCAGATGCAGGCGGGTGTCGTCTTCGTCTTGCAGGCCTTGCCCGTTGAGGGCGCGGCGCGTGCGGTCCAGGGTCATCAGCAGACCGCTCGGCGCGGGCAAGCGTTCACCCGCCTTCAGGCAGGCCTTGAAGTAACCGCCCACACCTTCCACCACCTGGTTGAGCAATACCCGAGGCACGCCGTAGATACGCGGCGAGTAGGCCAGCAGGTCGAGCAGGTTCAGCGCCACACGCAAATCGCGCAGGGCGATGCCGGTGTCCTGGCCGGTGAGGGCCAGGCGCGGCAGGTGCTGCATCAGGCGGTCGAGCATTTGCGCGGCCATGTGCCGGTGTTCGGCGAGGGTCGCAGGTTCGGTCAGGGTGACGATGTCGCGCCAACTGAAACGGGTCAGGCGCTTGGCCGCCAGTTCGGCGCCGAACGGCCGCGCAATCAACGTCCACACAAAGGCAAACAACAAACCCACGGGGCCGGCCAGGTTAACGTTGGCGAAGTTCAGGAAGTCTGCGTCATAGGCGCCCTGAATGCTGATGAACGAGGAGGTATTGACCAGCGTCAGCAGCATGCCGAGGTAGAAACGCGGCTGCACGGTGAGCGTGCCGATGCAAATAAACGGCACGGCAAACGCCAGCACCAGCATCGGAAAATCATGCAGGTTAGGCAGCACCAGAAACAGATAAAGACTGGCGAACAGCACCGACATTGCGGTCCAGAAAAAGAACCGGTAGATCTGCGGCGCCGGGTCGTCCATCGAGGCAAAAAAACTGCAGGCCACGGCGGCCAGGATCACCGCGCTGCCGCCGTCGGTCCAGCCCAGCAAAATCCACAGCACTGAGGCGACGATGATCGCGGTAACGGTGGAAAACGCCGAATAGAACATCAAGCCCCGGTCGAGAAATGGCGTCAGCCGGCCCAGGCGCCAGTGGCGGTACACCGCGCGCCAGGTGTCCTGGCTTTCGCACTGGATGGCGGCCTGCAGGCTGCGACAGTCTTGCCACAGATCGATCCACTCGCCGAGGCGATACAGCGCGTTGGAGTACAGCAACGTGTGGCGATCATCCAGCGCTTCGCCTTGGGGCTGCAGGGCATCGACCTGATCACGCAGCACGCGCCAGCTTTCCAGCGGGGCGGTTTCAACGGTGCTTTCCAGCCACTGCCGGCTTGCCTCCAGCACCGGCGTGAGTCGGTCGAGAAACTCCGGCGCGCGGTGTTCGACGGCGTACAGTGCGTCGTCGAGCGCATCCACCACGGGCAGCAAGTGAATCATGCGCCCGCGCAGTTCCTTGGTGTTGCGCACGGTCTGCGGCCGCGCGCCTTCGTGGGGCAACTGGCCGATCATCAATTCCAGGGTGTTGAAGGTGGCGACCATGCCGCCGCGCAAGGTGCTGACCTCTTCCGGCTGCACGTTGCGCGTCAAAAACCGCAGGCTGTAGACCTGGGCATCGGCAAACCATTTGGTCACCGAGCCATCGAACACCGGCATCAGGCGGCGCGGCCAGAACATCGCGCCCACCACCGCCGCCACGGCGATACCGAGAAAGATCTCCTCGGTGCGCGCCTCGGCCACATCCCACACCGCCAGCGGGTTATCCACCACCGGCAACGCGATCAGCGGCAAGGTGTAGCCGGCCAGCATCAGCGCGTAGTTATTCGCGGTGCGCAGGTGCATGGACAGGAACAGCAAAATGCCCGTCCACAACGCAATCACCACCACCAGCACGTACGGCGCCTGCACAAACATCGGCACAAACACCACCGCCGCCGCTGCACCCATGAAGGTGCCGATGGCGCGGTACAGCGCCTTGGAACTGGTAGGACCGACAAACGGGCTCGAGACGATATACACCGTGGCCATCGCCCAGTACGGACGTGGCATTTGCATGAGCATGGCGATGTACAACGCGATCATTGACGCTGCGAACGTACGTACCCCGTAGAACCAATCGCGGGCTGGCGGAAAACCGGTAAAAAATCCGTTCAAGGCGATGCAACCCCAGCCGCTTCGAACGCCCGCAGCACGCGCAGGGCGGCTTCAAGGTCGCTGTGGGCAATGTCCGCCAGCACTTCCTGACGCAGGCGCACCAGCTGCGCTTCCACCGCTTGCACCAGCTCGCGGCCGCGCTCGGTGAGGCTCAAGGCCTTGGCGCGACGGTCATGCACGTCTTCGGTCCGGCACACGTAGCCGCCGCTGCACAGCTGGTCGAGCAGGCGCACCAGCGAGGGGCTTTCCATGCCGGAGGCCTGGGCGACTTTTACTTGGTGCACACCGTCGCCCAAGCGGCCGATCATCAACAAGGGCACGGCGCAGGCTTCGGAAATACCGTAGCTCACCAGCGTGGTCTGGCAGATTTTGCGCCAATTGCGGGCGCCCACCACCATGCTGCTGCTGAGGTTCATCTGGAGTTGTTCGAGGGTATGAGGCACTGGATTGTTCGCATACAGTTAGTTTGCTAACTATCAATATGGTGGATGCATCCAAAGCAGTCAAGTTTTGAAACAAATTTTTGATGGGTGGCGCGGGGTGCTGTGGGTAAGTAAAGCGGGTTTGAGTGAGTGTGCTGGTTTTTCCACTTTGGCTCCCACGTTGGGTCAGCGTTGGCGTCGCACCTGAAGGTCATCGGTACAAGCCGTCGGCAAAATCCCAACGCCGCTGAGGCCGATATTTTTACCCCTCACGCCCCGTGCGCAACAACACACTCAGCTGCTCCACCACTTCCGCCCAATCGGCATCCTCCAAAATCTCTTCGCGCAAAAACGCTCGCTGACTGGCCGTCCAGAAAAACGCATCCGCCAGATGCAGCTCAGGCTTGAGCGGTGAATGAACGGTCACAAACTGCTCGATACTCACCGGGTCATCCGGCAGCCCCAGCTGTTTGAACAGTGACGGCAAGCTGTGCACTGGCGATTCCATGGCAGGCTCCTATGAAGAGGGTTTCTGTGAGTCTAGTCCAGGCGCCAGCCAGGCCAACAACCGCGTGACGCACCGCTGTGCCATCAACGAAGTCGTAAACCCGCTGAGTGTTTTCGAAGGGGTTGGCCCGGGACAGGCGTTCCGGGCATGTACTTAATACCGATGCTTGATTAACGGCAACCCTCGGGCTGCGAGGGCTCTGGCCCGCGACACAGCACAAACAAGCGCGCCCGTGCCCCGCCGCCGTCCTGCTGCAAAAGCTGGCGCCAGTCGGCAGGAATCGGCGCGAACTCATCCGGCATTTCCGTGCTGCTGATCAGCCACACACGGTGCGTATCGGCCGGTAATGCCGACAAACGGTCCAGGTAAATACGCCCGCCGTCCTGATCCACCAACGTGCCGAAACCGTAGGCGTTCGGCCGGGTCGGCGTGCCGTCGGGTTTGGGGGGCGTGTAGAGCTGCAATTGGGCGTCGGTTTCGTCGTAATACACGTAGGGCAAGTACCACAGCATATCGCTGAGGACGATGCGGTCGTCTTCCTGATAGTTGCGGTTAACGAACTCCACCGGCACGTTGAATTGATCATGCGCATCCACGGTGGCGTTGTTCTTCAACCCCAGCAGTTCCACACCCACGAACAACACAAACAACGCCGCGCCCAACCATGCCAGGCGTTTGGGCAGGCGGTCGATGGCCAGGGCCATCAGGATCGGCAACCCGAGTGCGTAGACCGTGAGGTAGCGCTCGATAAATACCGGGGAAATGAAAGAGACGCCGTACACCAGCAACAGCGGCAGCAGAAAAAACAGCGCCAGCAGGCATGCCGGGCGATACCGCTCACGATCACGCCAAGCCGCGATGCCCACGACGGCGATCAACAGCAGCGGGAACAGCCAGAACAGCGGCGGCCAAAAGCCGATGCCTTCATCCTGAAGCATGAACTGCCAGACCATCGACGGCACGGAAATCAGCGAAACCGGGTCTTCCCAGCCAATATCACCGCCAACCTTGAGCTGTTCAATGTGCTGCGTCAGGTCCAGCAGGTTCGGCAGCCACGGCAGGTACAACACCACAATGAGCGCATTGGCGCACCACCACGACGGGCGAATGATCAAGCGTTGGCCGGGCGCCTGTGAGCGGCACAACACGCCCAGGTATGCCCAGTGCACCAACACGCACAGCGCGGTGAAATAGTGGGTGTAGAACCCGGCCGCCATCAGCACTACATAGACGGCCAGGTAACGCGTGCGCTCGGGCTGTCGCGTCCAGTACACCAGCGCCAGCGTGGCGCCCAGCAACCACACGGCCAGCAGTGAGTACATGCGCACTTCCTGGCTGTAACGCACCGCCGTCGGAAACAACGCCAGCAGCACACCGGCCAGCACCGCCGCACGACGCGTGGACAGCTGTCGCGTGAGCCAGATGCCCAGCCCCACCGCCGCTGCGCCGGGCAGAGCACTCATGCCGCGAATCGACCAGATACCATCGCCAAACAGCTCGATCCAACCGCGCAGCATGAAGAAGTACAGCGGCGGGTGCACATCATGGGCGGCGTGAAACCACAGGTCCTCCATGGCGTATTCGCTGAGCAGCAGGCTCGACGCTTCGTCGCCCCAGATCGCCGAAGCGGTCAGGCCATAGAAACGCACGGCCATGGCCAGCGCCAGAATCGGCACCCACCACAACCGGCTGAGCCAACCGGCGCCTTCCCAGGCGCCCGAGAGGCGATTGACCGCGTGAAATGCCCCAACTTTGTCGTCTTGCTCTACCACAGACCGTCGCACCTCAATTCCCCTGATACTGCCCGTTTCCGGGAAAAACCTGCACATGCGCAAACAAGCGCCACTCTAGGACAAAAGCCCCGTTTTCGCTCGCTGTTTTACAACCGTTGGGCGGCACGCTGCAGCACTTGACTGGTACCTGATGGACCTGCGACTGCACCTGGGTTTCGCTGAGCATTGCCACGGCCAAAAATCGGACAAATCAGCAATTTGTGTAGGCCTTCACCGAAGCGGCTGTCGGATCAAGCTATGATTAGCACCCTCCAAGGACTCAGGATCAAGGACACGTCATGCGCATCGGTTTTTTGTCACCCCTGGCACTGGCCCTGCTTGCCGGCATTTCCCTACCGGCCCAGGCCAGTTCGGACGACTCGTGTTACCCCGACTGGCGGGTGTCGCGTGACACGCTGGACCCCTGCAACAATCTGCCATTCCTGAGCCCTGGCAATGACAGCCGGGCCAACCTGCGCTTGTTGCTGGCCGACAAGAAAGCCGCGCCGCTGACGCCCAATGCCTTGAGCGAAGATGACCTGGCAGAGGGTTTTGGCCCGGTGCCGTTCCCGGTGTATCGCCTAGTGCCGCGTGGCGAAGCCGAGCCCGCCAGCACGCCCGACACCCCCAAAACCTCGCCGCTCGATGCACTGCTTGAACCGCTGGGCATCAAGCGCGACGACGTTAAAGCTGCTGGCGATGCGTTCCTCAATGGCGAGGGCAGCCGCTGCCGCAGCAACGACGACAACAGCGCCGCCGCGTTTATCAGCCAGGTGGTCAAAGCCGACATGCCGGCCGCCGAACGCAATCTGCTGGTGAAGGCGCGCCTGCAATTGCTCACCACCTGTGAATGGACAGGCCCGGTGGTGGAGCCGTCGCAAGATATCCAGTCGACCGAAGGTCAGTTGTTTCGCACGTACCTGCAAGCCGCCGCCGATTTCTACGCAGGTCGTTTCACCGACTCCGGGCCTGGCTTCGTCGCCACCCAGAACGCCGCTTCGCCCTGGCTGAAAGAAACCGCGCTGTACATGACCGCGCGCAACGCACTCAACCAGGCCCAGGCCAACACCTATGACGAAGACGGCGTGCCGCACCTTGACCGTGTGGATAAACCCGCGCTTGCCGAGGCCGAAAAGGGTTTCGACGCTTATCTGAAAACTTATCCACAGGGCGAGTACAGCGCCTCCGCGCGCGGCTTGCTGCGCCGGGTGTACTGGCTGGCGGACGACAACGAAAAACTCGCCGAGGCCTTTGCCTGGCAACTGACTCAGGCTACCGACGAGCAGCGCAATGTGTCGGTGGATGAATTGGTCGAAGAGGCCGACCTCAAGCTGTTGATGGTCAATAGCGACACGGTCAAGACGCCGATGATCCAACTCGTCAGCGACCTGATGGTCATGCGTGGCGGCAACCAGCCGGCCCTCAGCCGCGCAGACCTTGAGAAGCAAAAAGCAGCGTTTGCCGATGAACCGGCGTTTTACGACTACTTGTTAGCCGTGAGCGCGCTGTACGTCGAGCATCAACCGGATGCCGCCTTGAAGCAGTTGCCGCACAGCGTGCCGTCGAGCCTGAACTACTTCGCCTTCAGCCAACAAACCCTGCGCGCCCTGGCCCTGGAGGCCAAGCAAGACTGGAAAGGCGCACAGGACCTGTGGCTGCAACTGCTGCCGCTGGCCAACTTGCCGCTGCAACGCGACCAGTTGGAGTTGGCCCTGGCACTCAACTATGAACGCAGCGGCCAGCTGGCCAAGGTGTTCGCCGCCGATTCGCCGATCAGCGCCAAGCAAGTGCGTTATATCCTGCTGCGCAACGTCGCCGGGCCTGACTTGCTGCGCCAGCAGATCGCCAAGGCCGACGATCCGGTCGAGCGCCAGACCGCGCAATTCGTGCTGCTTTATAAAGACTTGCTGCGCGGCCAGTTCGCCACCTTCGCCGACGACCTCAAGCAACTGCCAACGCCGGCCCCTGAAGACAAGCTGGGCACCAGCCTGGGCTATGTCTACAGCGGCGGCCAGAGCTTGAAACTGTTCCAGTGGAACGGTGAAAAAGCCGAGTCCGGCTACAGCTGCCCGGCCATCGCGCAAACCGCCGCCACCTTGCAAACCGACGCGAAAAACCCGCAAGCCCTGAACTGCTTCGGTGAGTTCATCTTGCGCAATAACCTCGACGGCATGCCTCTGGAGCAGACACGCGCCGCCGGCAGCCTGGGCAGCACCGCGTCGCAATTCCCAGGTGAAACCTTTTCGCGGCTCAACGGCTACAAGCAGGTGATCGCCAACGCCAAGGCGCCGAAGAACGACAAAGCCTACGCACTGTTCCGTGCCATCAACTGCTATGCACCGGCCGGCTACAACAGCTGCGGCGGCGATGACGTTGAACCGGCCGTGCGCAAGGCCTGGTTCCGCCAGCTCAAAAGCGGCTTCGCCGACACCCAGTGGGGCAAATCGCTGCAGTACTACTGGTGAAGCACCTGTGGCTCGGCTTGCTCCTGCTGGCAAGCCCGGCCTTTGGCGCCGTGGATGCTCGCGACTACGACGCCTTCTGGTTGTGGAGTGGCGTCACTCCGCAACCGGTGCTTAAACAGGCCAACACCCTGTACATCCTGCAAGGCCAGATCAATTCCACCCGCCGCGCCCCCGAGCGCGGCGTGCAACTGATCGCCCAGGGCCTGGGCATACCACGCCTCACCCGGGGCGAAGTCTGGGTGGTCTACCGCGCCCACACCTTGCACTGGCCAGAACAGGTCTACACCCAACTGCTCGGCCAGGTGCAACGCTGGCGCGACGCGGGCAACCCGGTGGTCGGCATTCAGATCGACTTCGACGCCCGCACTCAATACCTGAACGAATACGCCGACTTCCTGCGCGACCTGCGCCACCGCCTGCCCGCCGACTTGAAGCTGAGCATCACCGGGCTGATGGACTGGAGCAGCAACGCCGACCCAAGCGCCATCGCCCAGCTCAAAGGCGTGGTGGATGAAGTGGTGGTGCAGACGTATCAAGGGCGCCACAGCATCCCGGATTACGCCGCGTATTTACCGCGCATGAACCGGCTGGGGCTGCCATTCAAGGTGGGATTGATTCAGGGTGGGGTGTGGGAGGCGCCGGGGTATTTGAAGGGGAATGAGTGGTTTCGCGGGTATGTAGTTTTTCTGCAGAATCCGTGACCCACGCACGGATTCCATGTGGGAGCGGGCTTGCTCGCGAAGGCGATGGCTGACGCAACAACGATGCCCCCCTCCTGGACCGCCTTCGCGAGCAAGCCCGCTCCCACAATTTGACCGAGCTCGACTGTAGAACCGTTATCGCCCAGCGGTTTGCAATGGATACACCGACTCCCAACCGCCACCCAACGCCTTATACAACCCAACCATGGCCAGCGACACGCCGGTGGAGCTTTCAACCCATTGCTCTTGCGTGGCCAGCAGCGCGCTTTGCACCGTGAGCACATTGACGAAATCCACCACGCCTTCGACGTACTGCTGCTGCGCGGTGCTCAGCGCGATCTGGTTCTGGCGCACCGCTTCGGCGAGGCTGTCGCGGCGCAGTTGGCTGGCGTTGTAACGGGTCAGCTGGTCGTCAATTTCATGCCAGGCGCGCAGCACGGTTTGCTGGTAGGCCAGCGCAGCTTCCTGTTGCTGCGCTTCACGCAGGTTCAACATGCCTTGCAGACGCCCGCCGTTGAACAGCGGCAAGCTGAATTGCGGGCCGAAGGAGAACGCGCGCGAGCCCCATGAGCCGAAATCCGACAGTTGCAGGGCCTGGGAGCCAAGGCTGCCCGACAACGTGATGCGCGGATAGAAGTCGCCCTTGGCCACGCCGATAGTGGCGGTGGCCGCGTGCAGGCGCGCTTCGGCCTGGCGGATGTCGGGGCGGCGTTCGGCCAACTCGGACGGCAAACCGATGGCGACCTGGCGCTGGGTTTGCGGCACGGCGGCGTCCTTGGACAATTGCGCATGCAGGGCTTGTGGCGGCTCGCCCATCAACAGGCTCAGGGCGTTGATCAATTGGTCCTGGCGCTGCTGCAGATCCGGCAGGCGCGCTTCGATGGCGGCCACTTGGGCAGCCGCTTCGGCCACGTCCAGGTCGGTCGCCACACCGTCGGCCAGGCGCAGTTGCGAGAGTTTGAGGCTGTGGCGCGCCACGTCGAGGTTCTGCTCGGTGACGGCGCGGGTGTTCTGCACGCCGCGCAACTGGATGTAGTTCTGGGCGGTTTCGGCGAGTACCGACAACAGCACGGCGCGGCGGTCGTCTTCGGCAACTTGCAGGGTGGCGTCGGCGGCTTCGGTTTCGCGTTTTACACGGCCCCAGAAGTCCACTTCCCAAGCGGCAGAGAAGCCCATGTCCCATTGGTTGAACGCTGAACGGCCATTCTCGCCAGAGGGATCATTCAAGCCCTTAGCGCTGTTGCGCTCGCGCTGATAACCACCGGTGGCGTTGACGTTGGGATAACGCTCGGCAGTAGTTACCTGGCGCACGGCGCGGCTTTGTTGCAGGCGGCTGCTGGCCAGTTTCAGGTCGAGGTTATCGGTGAGCGCACGGCGTGTGAGGGCCGAGAGTTGCGCGTCGTGGAACACGTCCCACCAACGCTCCTGCAAAGGCTCGGTGACGGCGCGGCTGGCGGCTTGGCGCCCTTGGGGCTCGCCCCATTGCGTGATGTGCGGGCCGTGCGGCCGCTGGAAATCCGGGCCAACGGTACAGGCACTGAGGCTGATGAGGCTCAAGGTAAGCCAGGCAAATTGCTTCATTGCTGGGCCACCTCACGTGGCTGCGCGACAGGCTGGGTGTCGACGCTGGCCTCCACCGACATGCCGACACGCAAGCGCTCGGTCAGTGGTTGATTGGGTTCGAGCACGATTTTCACCGGAATGCGTTGCACCACCTTGGTGAAGTTGCCGGTGGCGTTGTCGGGCTTGACCGAGGCGAACGTCACGCCCGTGGCGGGTGCGAGGCTTTCCAGATGACCCTTGAGCAGTTCGCCGTCGAGGCTGTCGACGCGCACCTGCACGGCTTGGCCGGCGTGCATATGCCACAACTGGGTTTCCTGGAAGTTGGCCACCACATAGGCCTCGGCCAAGGGCACCACGGCGAGGATCTTACTGCCCGGCGTCACATAGGCGCCCACCCGTACCGCGCGCTCACCGACCATGCCATCCACCGGCGCGACGATGCGCGTGTAAGAGAGTTGATAGCTGGCCATTTCGAGCGCTGCCTGAGCACGTTTGAGTCCACCTTCGGCGGCATCGCGCTGGGCGGTGAGGATTTCCACCTGCTTGCGCTCTGCCGCCAGCACCGCCGTGGCATTGGCCAGGCGCGC
This sequence comes from Pseudomonas sp. MF08831, assembly GCF_059862645.1. Taxonomy (NCBI): domain Bacteria; kingdom Pseudomonadati; phylum Pseudomonadota; class Gammaproteobacteria; order Pseudomonadales; family Pseudomonadaceae; genus Pseudomonas; species Pseudomonas sp. MF08831. Next base: position 634,908 of record NZ_JCBCUX010000002.1, read on the forward strand.
GGTGGCCTGGTCGATGCGGGTCTTGGCTTGCTGGGCGTTCTGCACGGTGCCCGCGCCCACACCGGCGAGGTGGTTGTAGCGGTTCAGTTCGTGTTCGGCAAAAGCCACTTCGGCACGGTCCGCCGCTACGGTGGCCTGGGCCTGGGCGATCACCGAGCTTTGGCGTTCGAGGGTCGCGGTGGCGTTTTTCAGTTGGGCCTGGGCGACGAGCGTGTCGGCATCGGCCGCCTGGGCGGCGGCGCGAAAATCGCGGTCATCGATCAACGCCAACAGCTGGCCGGCCTTGACGCGCTGGTTGTCTTCCACCAGCACTTCCTTGATAAAACCGGCTACGCGCGGCGCCACCAAGGTGAAGTCGGCGGCAACGAAGGCGTCGTTGGTGGTCTGGCGCTTGCTGCCCAACAGGCCGGGCGCGACCAGATAAACCAGTACACCAACGGCAAATACAGCAATAACGGCAACGGCAATTTTGTCTTTGCGTTTCATGAGAAATCCTTTTGGCTAGGTCGGTGCGCGCGGTGGAAAAATCCGCGTCGGCATCCAGAAGATCAGCAGAATCAACGCCACCGCGACGGCGGCCATGACGTAATAAAGGTCCGAAGAAGTCAGCACCACGGCCTGCTCGTGCAGGCGGTGCGCCAGGCCCGGCGCGTCGCCGTCGGCCAGGGGCGAGTTGCCCAGGCGGTCCACCAACATGGTCGAGTGAAAGTGCAGACGCTGGGTGGTCAGCACATCCAGCACGGCGGTGGCGACCACGGCGGCCAGGCCTTTGACGGTGTTGAACCACGCCGAGGCGAATGGCCCGTCCATCGGTTGGATGCTGCCAGTGGAGAGCATCAGCAGCGGCAGCACGGCCATGGGCTGACCAAAGATTTGCAGCAGGTAGAGGCCGTAAAAATCATCCCGGATCCACTCCGACGTCAGGTGCGAGCTGCCCACACAGCACAGCACCAGCATGCTCAAGCCAGTCCCCAGGACCCAGCGGCAATCGACCCAGCGCAGGTTGCACAGCGCCGCCACCAACGGCAGCGCAATCAACTGCGGCAACGCCATCAGCAACATCACCGGCGCCGTTTGCAGCGGCCGGTAACCCTGAACCTGGGCGAGGAAACTCGACGGGATGATGATGACTGACGTCAGCACCATCAGCACGCCTGCCAGCACGATCAAGGCAAACGCCAGGTTGCGCAGGCCGAGCATCTGCAACTTGAAGAACGGAATCGGCTGCGACCATTCATTGATCAGAAACAGCACCAGCAACAGCGTGCCGCCGCTGAGCAGGAAGGTGATCAGGCCGGACTCGAACCAGTCCAGGCGATTGCCCTGCAACAAGCCGATCACCAGCATGCAGATCGCCGGGAAACCCAGCAGCAAGCCGCGCCAGTTGAACTGCTTGAAGCGCTCCAGGCGCACCGGGTCTTGTGGCAAGCCGTAGGCCACGGCGGCCATCGCCAGCAGGCACGGCGCGACGATCTGCCAGAACGCCCATTGCCAGCCGACGTACTCGGTCCACAGCGCCGCCAACGGCGTGCCCAGGCTTGGGCCGAACGTGGCGGTGAGTGCGTAACCCGCCAGGCCATACAGCTTGACGTTGGCCGGCAGGAAACGCAGCGCCACGGTCATCAGCATCGGCGGCAACGCGCCACCGGCCAGGCCTTGCACGGTGCGCAGCACCAGCAGGGTTTCGTAGTTCGGCGCAAACGGGCACAGGATGCCCAGCACGGTGAACAAAGCGATGGCACACAGCGTGAAGCGGCGCAGGGAAAACGTCACCGAACACCAGGGCGCGAAAGCCATGGCCGCCACGGAGGTCGCCGTGTAAGCCGCGACCAGCCAGGTGCCTTCGTCAAAACCGATGTACAGCGCACCACGGATATCGGCGAGGGCGACTTTGGTGACCATCTCGTTGAGACCGGACACCAGCACCGCCAGCAAGACGCCGACCAAGCCAATGATGATGCGCGGGCCGAACACGGGCGGGTTGAGCGCAGTGGGTTTGGCTGCAGCCTGGAGGGCGGGGGCAGCGAGGGAGGTCATGGACAGGTAACTCGGGATTAGAAATACCCGAGCAGTTTAATCAGGCACACCCATAACAAAAAGTTACTTGCCGGAAGCTTATAAGTGCGTCAGACGCAATCCTCAGGGGCACTGCTGATCTCTGTGGGAGCTGGCTTGCCTGCGATAGCGGTGGGTCAGGCAATGAATCCCTACACAGTCAGACCGCCATCGCAGGCAAGCCAGCGCCCACATTGATCGAGTGAATCTCAGCTGGGTTGGGCTTCCAGCCAGGTGGCGTGGCAGCTCTCGCGCATGGTTTCGCGCAGCCACTTATGGGCAGGGTCTTTGTCGAAACGCGGGTGCCAGAATTGGGCCAGCATCAGGGTCGGCAGGGAGATCGGCAACTGGAATGCGCGCAGGGGCAGCTTCAGGCGGTTGGCACTCAGCAGGGCTTCCTTGGGCACCGGCAGCAGCAGGTCGGAATCGGGCAGCATGAACATCGCGCCATGAAAGCCTGGGGCGATCATGGCCACTCGGCGCTCCAGGCCCAGGGCATTGAGCGCGGTGTCGATTGGCCCGCGGGCGATGCCGCGTCGCGAAATGCTGATGTGGGAGTAGCTGGCAAACCGCGCGGCGGTGATTTCTTCGTCGAACAGCGGGTGATCCTCGCGCGCAAGGCCCACAAAGGTGGTGGAAAACAGGTTCTGCACCTTCACCTCGGGGCTGGATGGCATGGAATTACTCACCCGCAGATCCAGCCGACCTTCGCGCAATGCCTCGTCGTCGGTGTCGCCTTCAGGCACGAAACACAGCTCGCACTGCGGTGCCATGCGTTCCATGGTGTCGAACAGCCGACCGCCATATACGCCGACAAAGAAGTCATTGGCACGCACGCTGAATCGCCGGCGCAAGGTGCTGAGGTCAACCTGGTCTGCCGAGCGGAACAACAACGCCGCCTGCTCCACTACATTGCGCACCTGGCCTTGCAACTGCAGCGCCTTGGGCGTCGGCACCAGGCCGCGCCCGGCGCGCACCAGGATCGGATCGCCCACCGCTTCGCGAATACGCGTGAGGGTGCGGCTCATGGCGGCCGGGCTGAGGTTCATGCGCCGCGCGGCGCCGACCACGCTGCCTTCATCAAGTAAGGCGTCGAGGGCGACCAACAGGTTCATGTCCGGTAATTGCATGCCAAGCACTCGTGATCGTTGGGGAGTGAACTGCACGCAATCCTAGCAGGCTTTACAGGTAACGCTTGAAGGTGCGCGGCAAGTAGTCCGCGTAGGCAGCCTTGGGGTGAGCCTGGCACTGGCGCACGATGTCTGGCAGGGCTTTTTCCAGTTCGTCGGCCTTGACCAGGCCTTGTTTGTAGTCGCTTTTACCGCTGAGCGCGGGGAACATCACCGCAACGCGGGTGATGGCAAAACTCTTGATATCGATCAGCGGGCGCGTGGGGTAATCGCGACGGAACTGGCTGACTTCTTCGGTCAACGCGCTGCAGGGTTGAAACAGAGTTTGCGTAAACGTCAGTTGAACCGTTTTGGGGCTGGGCGGTTCAGGCGTGAAGATCATGTCGTTATGCGCCTCAAGCATCGCTGGGCGGTCGGCACTGACCGTCCAAGGCTTGAAACGCCACAGCGTCGCCGCGGCCACGGCAGCTTCGCCAAAGGCCGGCTGGGTGGCGGAGAGCGCCTTTACATCACTGACCGTGCCGTCGCTGTGAATCTTCAAGCTGATGCGCGCATGCCCCTGGGTGCTGATCAGGCTAGAAGGGTAAAGCGGCTTGGGCATGGCCACCGCGTCGGGCGTAAATTCGGCAAACACCGAGGTCGAGAACAACAAGGCCGCCGCCAGTACAAAACACCGCATCGTCGTAAATCCTTTTACCGCGCATGCCTGACGCCAGGGCGACGTCAGGTTCGGACGGCATTATCAGAGCTCGCGCCGATAAAGAACAATGACTCCTGTTTGAACCGGGGGGTCTGCCACCCTATAAGTATCAACGCTGCATGCCCCAGCGCTTCACCGTCAGCCGCTCAAAGGTGTTGAACACCAGATTTTCGACCAGCAACCCGATGAGGATAACCACGGCCAAGCCGGCAAACACCTTGTCGGTGTACAGCTCATTGCGGTTCTGGAAGATGTACCAACCCAAACCGCCCTTGCCGCTGGTGGCGCCGAACACCAGCTCGGCGGCGATCAATGTGCGCCAGGCAAATGCCCAGCCGATTTTCAGGCCGGCAAGGATCGACGGCAGCGCCGCCGGGATCAGGATGAACAGCACAAAACGCATGCCCTTGAGGCCGTAGTTGCGGCCGGCCATGCGCAGGGTTTCAGACACGCCGAGAAACCCCGAATACGTGTTCAGCGCCAAGGCCCACAGCACCGAATGCACCAGCACGAAAATCAGGCTGTTCTGCCCCAGGCCGAACCACAGCAGGGCCAGCGGCAGCAATGCGATGGCCGGCAGCGGGTTGAACATCGAGGTCAGTGTGCTCAGCAGGTCGCGGCCAAGCTGGGTCGAGACCGCCAGCGTAGTCAGGGCAAACGCCAGCACGATGCCGATCACATAGCCCTTGATCAGCACCGCCAGCGAGATGCTCACTTTGCTCAACAACTCACCGCTGAGCAAGCCGTCGAATAACGCTTGAGCGGTCTGCAAAAAGCTCGGCAGCAGCAGGTCATTGTTCTGGTAACGCGCGACTGCCTCCCAGAGGATCGCCAACACGATCAGGATCAGGCCCTTGCGCAGCCAGCCTTGCTGCCACAAGCGTTGGCGCAGCGGCAGCTCGCGTTCAACGGGGACGCTGAGCAGCGGTTCGAGGTGTACTTCAAATTCCTGGCGCATAGGTCGGCCCCTTAGTAAGCGATGCGGATATCGGCGAAACCCAACTCACGTTCGGCCTCGGGCGCTTCATCGAACAGCAGGCGATGAATGCGCCGCGCCGACGCCTGGAATTCCACACCACCAAGGCTGTGCAGGTCGTATTGATGGCTATGGATTTCCGCCCGCACGCGCCCCGGATGCGGCGACAGCAACAGGATGCGATTTCCCACCACCAAGGCTTCTTCGATGGAATGGGTGACGAACAACAGCGTGAAGCGCACCTCTTCCCAGAGCAGCAGCAGTTCTTCCTGCATCTTGCGTCGGGTCAAGGCATCGAGGGCGGCGAAGGGTTCATCCATCAGCAGGATTTTTGGCTGCATGGCCAGGGCGCGAGCAATCGCCACACGCGCTTTCATACCGCCAGACAAGGTGTGCGGGTAAGCATCGGCAAAAGCGCTGAGGCCGACTTTTTCGAGGTAGTACAGCGCTCGCTCTTGGGCTTCGCGACGCTTTAAGGTTTTGGACGCCAGCAGCGGGAACATCACGTTCTGAATGACGGTTTTCCACGGCGGCAACTGGTCGAATTCCTGGAACACCACGATGCGGTCCGGGCCGGGTTGTTCGACCTTTTGCCCGAGCAGGCGAATCTCGCCTTCGCAGGGTTTGATAAACCCGGCGATGGACTTGAGCAAGGTGGATTTGCCACAGCCCGAGGGGCCGAGCAGCACGTAGCGATCAGCCGGGTCGATCTCGAAACTGACCTGATGGGTGGCCCGCACCACGCGCTCGGGGGTGCGGTATTCGAGGCTGACATGGTCCACCGCCAACAGCGGCTGGGCGGTGTTCAGGGTGCTGGCCGCGTGGCCTTGCAGGGGCGCGTTCATTTCAACTCTCTTGCCGAGGACCAGGATTAGAAAGGCGCATCGCCCTGAATGGTGGTGCGAAACAGCTTGCGGCGCAGGTGGCTCGGGCAACCGGCGGCCAGGTGGATCAGCGAGCGGTTGTCCCAGAACACCAGGTCGTGGGGCTGCCACTGGTGGCGGTAGATGTTGTGCGGCAGCACGCTGTGGGCGTAGAGCTGGGCCAGCAGGTCGCGGCTTTCATCCTCGGGCAGGCCGACGATGCGGGTGGTGAAACCTTCGCTGACGAACAGCGCCTTGCGGCCGTTTTCCGGATGAGTACGCACGATCGGGTGCACCACCTCGGCCACTTGGGCCACTTGCTCAGGCGTCAGGGTTGGCCGCCAGTTGCCTTCGAATTTGGTTTCGCTGTAGCGCGCGGTGTAGGAATGCGCGGCGCTGCGGCCCTCCACCGCTTTGCGCAGGAGCTCGGGCAATTGGTCCCAGGCTTTGTGCATGTCGGCAAACAGCGTGTCGCCGCCTTCGGAGGGCAGCTCCTGGGCGTGCAGCATTGAGCCCAGGCTTGGCAGCTCTTTATAAGACAGGTCCGAGTGCCAGAACTTGCCCGCGTCACCCAGGCCGATGGATTGGCCGTTTTCGATGATGTTGGAGACGATCAGGATTTCCGGGTGGTTGGCCAGCAGGAACTGTTTGAGCACGTGGATCTGCAGCACACCGAAGCGGCGGCTGAAGGCGATCTGTTGTTCGGGGGTAATGCGTTGATCGCGGAACACCACGACGTGGTGATCCAGGTGCGCGCGGTGGATGCGCGCGACATCCTGATCGTTAACCGGGCGAGACACATCCAGGCCGACGATCTCGGCGCCAACGCTGCCGGGGAATGGCCGGATCTCGAAGGTTTGGGCGGTTACGGTCGCTGTTGGAACAGTAGAGGTGGCAGACATGAGGGCACTCCCGGTCGGACAGGGGAGTGACTTTATAGATATAAGAACGGGCGATTAAATACCGTTAGTGAATATCGATATGCATTAGGGTGGGGGTCTGTGGTGAAGCTGAGGGCGCCATCGCAGGCAAGCCAGCTCCTACATTTGATGGGTGTACACATTCAAATGTGGGGGCCGGGCTTGGCCGCGATGAGGCCCGTGCCGGCGCTGAAGATCAGCGCTCGTGCAACGCCTCGGCCCGCGCCTTGATGATCGGCTTGAGCAGGTAGCTCAGGATGCTTTTCTTGCCTGTGATGATGTCCACCGAGGCCACCATGCCGGGGATGATCAGCAGCGGCTTCTCATCGGTGCCCAAATGGCTGCGGTCGGTGCGCAAGGTGATCATGTAGTAGGTGGTTTTCTTGTCTTCGTCGGTGATGGTGTCAGCACCGATGCGTTCGAGCTTGGCCTTCAGCCCGCCATAGATGGTGTAGTCATAGGCGGTGAATTTGACGATCGCTTCTTGCCCAGGGTGCAGGAACGCGATGTCTTGCGGGCGGATCTTGGCTTCCACCAGCAAGGTGTCGTTAAGCGGCACGATTTCGACCATGTCGCTGCCCGGCTGGATCACGCCACCGACGGTGTTGACCAGCAGCTGTTTGACGATACCGCGCACCGGCGAGGTGACCAGCGTGCGGCTGACGCGGTCTTCGAGGGCGCGGCCAGTGGACTCAGCCTTGTTCAGCTCGGTGCGCGCTTCGTTGAGTTGGGTCAGCGCTTCACTGCGGAATTTGCCCCGGGTTTCGTCGATCTTGCGCTGCACTTCCTTGATAGCTGATTCGGCACGGGGAATCGCCAGGGTGGTAGCGTCCAGCTGCCCGCGGGTTTCCATCTCGGCGCGCTTGAGGCGCAGCACTTCCACCGGCGACACTGCGCCCTGGGCCACCAACGGCTCGGACATGTTGATTTCCTGACGCTGCAGGGACAACTGGCTGCGGTACTGGCCTTGTTTGGAGGTGAACTCGCGCAGTTCCTGTTGACGCTGCACCAGTTGCTCCTGCAAACCGCCGACTTCGTCTTTCAACTGCTGACGACGGCTTTCATACAGCGAGCGCTCGTTGGCCGCCTGGCTTGGCGCGGCCTTGAGCACGTCGTCGGGAATATTCAGCGGGCGGTCATCCACCTGCGCGCTCAGGCGCTCGACGCGCAGTTGCATGGCCAGGCGCAAGGCTTCGGTTTCGCCGGCGTTGGAGACAAACCGCGTGTCGTCGAGGCGAATCAGCGGCGCGCCGGCTTCGACGATCTGGCCTTCCTTGACGAACAGCTCGGAGACGATGCCGCCTTCCAGGTTCTGGATTTTTTGCAGCTTGGACGACGGAATCGCCTTGCCGTCGCCGCGGGTGACTTCGTCGATGCTGGAGAAGCCCGCCCACACGACCAAAAATACGAAGAACGCAATGATCGCCCAAATGGTCAGGCGGATGACCCGCGGCGCATCTTCGATCAGCGCCTTGTTGACCTCAGGCAGCGGCTGGCCCTGCAACGAATCGGCGCCCTTGAAGTAGCGGCCGACCGCGCTTTTGATGGAGTTAAGCAACACTGATCTGCCCCTTTTTCAACGCTTCCATAACCACGGCTTTCGGGCCGTCCGCGAGGATCTGCCCACGGTCGACCACCAGCAGGCGGTCCACCAGCGAGAGCAGTGAGGCACGGTGCGTGACCAGCACCACGGTCTTGTTTTGCACCACGGCTTGCAGGCGTTGTTTCAAGCGTTCTTCACCGGTGTTGTCCATGGCGCTGGTGGGTTCGTCCAACAGCAGGATGGGCGGGTTGAGCAACAGCGCGCGAGCCAGGGCGACGTTCTGGCGCTGGCCGCCGGACAGGTTCTGCCCACGCTCGCCAACTTGCAGTTCATAGCCTTGCGGGTGCAGGCGCGCGAATTCGTGCACGCCGGCCAGTTCGGCGGCTTGCAGGACCATTTCGTCTTCGACATAACGCGCACCCGAGACCAGGTTGTCGCGCAGGGTGCCGGCCAGCAGCTGGATGTCTTGGGCGACGTAGCCGATGTTGTGGCGCAACTCGCTCACGTCGATCTGGCGTACGTCCACGCCGTCTACCAGCAAGGCGCCGGAGTCGGGCTGGTAGAGGCCGACGATCAGTTTGGCCAGGGAGCTTTTGCCCGAGCCGCTGCGGCCGATGATGCCGATTTTTTCGCCCGGCTTGATCACCAGGTTGATGTTTTTCAGCGCGGCGTTCTGTTGGTTCGGGTAGGTGAAGTTCAGGCCACGGCACTCGATGGCACCTTGCAGGGTGCGACGGCTCATCGGGCGCTCTTCGAAATTGCGCTCCTGGGGCAGCTCCATCATCTGGTCCACCGAGGTCATGGTGACCTTGGCTTGCTGGTAGCGAGTCAGCAGGCCCGACAGCGAGGCCAGCGGGCTCAGCGCACGGCCACTGAGCATGTAGCAGGCAATCAGGCCGCCCATGCTGAGGTTGCCGTCGATGATCTGGTACACACCGAACACGATCATGATCACGCCGGCCAGTTGCTGGATCAGCAGGGTCATGTTCATCGACAGGCCCGACAGCAACTTCACGCGCAGCTCAAGCCGGCTGAGGGTGCCGATGGTTTGTTCCCAGCCGTACTGACGCTCGCTCTCGGCGTTGTTGACCTTGACCGCGTCCAGACCTGCGAGGGTTTCGATCAGGCTCGACTGGCGCTCGGCAGCCAGGGCCATGGTCCGCTCCATGGTCGCTACCAACGGTTTTTGCAGGGCGTAGCCGATGCCCAGGGCAATCGGGAAAGCCAGCACCGGAATCCACACCAGGTGGCCGCCGAGGATGGCGATCACCAGGAAAATCAGCAGGGTGAACGGCAGGTCGATCAGGCTGGTGAGGGTCAGCGACGCGAGGAAATCGCGCAGGCTTTGAAACTCATGGATGTTCTGCGCAAAGCTGCCGACCCGTGCCGGGCGGTACTTCATGGACATGCCGACAATGCGCTCGAACAGCGTGGCCGAGATGATCAGGTCGGTCTTTTTGCCGGCGAGGTCCAGGCACAGGCTGCGCAGGCTCTTGAGCACCAGGTCGAACAGGTACGCGCCGCCGATGCCCACGGCCAACACCCACAAGGTGGACGTGGCCTGGTTGGGCACTACTCGATCGTAGACGTTCATCACAAACAGCGGCGCCGCCATGGCGATGATGTTGATCAGGAAGCTGGCGGCGATGGCGTCGGTGTAGAGCCAGCGCGAACGCTTGAGGGTGTCGCGAAACCACGAACGCGCTCGCGGGATCAGCGTGCCGTGGTTGACGTCGAATTTGTGCTGCGGCTGGGCGAAGAAGACTTTGCCGATGTAATCGTCGACCAACAGCTCGCGCTTGATCAGCACCTCACCGCCGTCGCTTTCGCTGAGCAGAATGCGGGCTTCGTCTTCGCCTTGCCAACCTACCAGCACGGTACTGCGACCGTCCTTGAGCAACAGGAGCGCCGGCAGTGCGATGGTCGGAATCTGTTCCAGCTTGCGTTGCAGCACCCGCCCTTGCAGGCCGGCACGCGCGGCTGCACGTGGCAGCAGCTCGGCACTCAGGCGCTGCGAGGGCAGCGGCAGGCCGGTGGTGAGCATGGCCGCGCTGGCCGGTTTTTGATGCAAGGCACAAAGCGCCAACAACCCGTCCAGTAACGGGTCGTCGTGCAGCGTGCGTGGATCATGACTGAGATGAACTCGACTGACTTCGGATTCCACGCGCTGCACTCTCGACTAACAGATGGGACTATAGGGGTGACTCAATTCATCCCAGGCAGTTGGACTTTTGGCTTCACGTCGTTCTGTACGACGGAGGCCATCGGTGCGACCACGCCCTGGCTTTTGAGCAATTCGCCCATGGTCGCCTTGATTCGATATTGAGTAAATAACTGAATGTTCTTGATCTCTTCCAAACGACGCGAAGCGGTGAACAATTCGTTCTCGCTGTCGAGCAAGTCGAGCAGGGTACGTTGGCCCAGGCTGAACTGCTGCTGGTAAGAGGTGCGCACGCGGGTGCTGTGATCCACGTACTGCTGGGCTACCGGCAATTGCGCGTTGGCGTTGTTCAGGGCGTTCCAGGCCAGGCCCAGTTCTTCGTTGAGTTGGCGCAGGGCGTTATTGCGGATATCCAGTGCCTGGTTGGCCTGGTAGGACTTCGATTGCAGGTCGGCCTTGTTGCTGCCACCGGCGAACAGGTTGAAGCGCATGCGCACCATGGCTTCCCAACCGTTGCTGTGGCCGGCATCGCCGCCGACGTTGTTGTCGGCATTCGTGCCCAGCTCTGCATCAAAGCGCGGGTAGAAGGTGGACTTGGCAGCTTCGTACTGACTTTCGGCGGCGGAGATATCCGACTCGGCCGAACGCAGGACCGGGCTGTTGTCGAGCATCTGGCGGCGTGCTTCGTTGAAGTCAGCCGGCAGCATGGCTACAAACGGCGCCGGGCGCTCGAGCTGGTCGGGCATCTGGCCGACGGCGCTGAGGTAATTGACCTGGGAGTCGGCCAGGTTGGTTTGCTCGGTGATCAGGTTGTTGCGGGCCTGGGCCAGACGCGCTTCGGCTTGATCCTGGTCGGCACCGTTACCGACGCCGCGCTGGGTGCGCAGTTTGATCTGGTCGTAAATGCGTTCGTGGTTGCGCAGGTTTTCTTCAGCCAGGCGCACAAACTCACGGCGTGTCAGCACATCCAGGTACACCTGGGCGACAGTCAACGCGGTGCGCTCGGAAGTACCCAGCAAGGAGTACGCGCGGGAATTGACGTTGGCTTGTTGGCGCCCGACTTCGCTGGAGGTGGCGAAACCGTCAAAAATCATCTGTTGCAGACGCAGGCTCGATTCGCCGCGGTTGTGGGTGTCCCACTGGTTGCCGTTCGGGCCGCTGGCGGCGCGCGTGTTGGAATCGTCGGTGCCTTCACGACCATAACCGGCGTTCAGGTCTACACGAGGCAAGTAACCACCTTGTGCAGCGCGCAGTTGGTAATCGGCGGCGATACGGCTGTTCACGCCGGCTTGAATTTCCGGGTGCACGTCTAAGGCCTGTTGCATGGCCTGGGGCAATGTTTGGGCTTGTACAAAACTGGCGGCGAGTACGAACGGTATTGCCTTGAACAGGTGCAAACGCATTTAAAAATTCCCCAGGACTTCTTGTCTCAAATCACAGCGATTCGGCCTCGCTGAGTCGGATAATGGCTACCGTAATGACCGTACGTCGGAAAGTTCAAAAAGCGGAACTGCTTCACACATGTAGGACGGTTCGCCGCATAAATATCAATGTGACATTACGGGGCCAATTGTTTAGGATGGCGACCAGAAGGTCAATAGTTTGGCATAAACTAGATAGCGAATAAATCTAGCCAATTATTTGACGCCAGTAAGTAATTAGACTACGCCCCCTCCTGTTTGGCCCTCGCACCTGCGAGCGGCCGCCTGGAAATCATCAGAAACGGATCGCCGGAGAAATCTTTAATGAGCAGTGTTGTTGCCATCGTCAAAAGCATTGTTGGTCAAGTTTTCGTTATTTCTCCGGAAGGGACACGCCGCGTCCTCGTTGAAGGTGATCGCCTGTTCGCGGGCGACCAGGTCGATACCGGCATGTCCGGCGCGGTCAGCCTGGAATTGGCCGACGGCCGCACGCTGGACCTCGGTCGGGATACCCAATGGAGCGCCGACATGCCGGACTCCAGCCTCGACCTGGCCGCAGCCACCGAGCAGGCCGCACCGTCGGTTGCCGAACTGCAACAAGCCATCGCCGCCGGCGCCGACCCGACCACGGACCTGGAAGCCACTGCCGCAGGCGCTACCGCTGCCGGTAACGGCGCCGCGGGCGGCGGCCACAGCTTCGTTGTGCTGGACGCGACCGCAGGCCGCGTCGACCCGACCATCGGCTTCCCGACCGGCCCTCTGGGCCAGACCACGGCGACCCAAACCCAGCTCGCGGGCGCCCAAGGCTCGACCGACAACAGCGGCAACCTGGTGTTGCAGGCGTCCACCCTGTCGCTGAGCGCAACCCCGAGCATCACCGAAGCCGGCGGCGTGCTGACCTACACCGCCACGGTGACCCAGGCACCGTCCAGCAACCTGAACATCACGCTGTCCAACGGCGCAGTGATCACCATCATTGCCGGCCAGACCACCGGCACCGTCAACGTACCGCTGGCGCCGAACGACAGCCCTTACATCGATCCAAGCCAGATCAGCGTCAACGTCACCGGCACCACTGGCGGCAACAACCTGGTACTGACCCTCGACCCTAATCCGGCCGTGACTCAGATTACCGATACCATCGACACCACTACCGTGACGCTGACAGCGGGTGGAACGGTGACCGAAGGCGGTCAAATCACTTACACCGCGACGCTGACCAACCCTGCACAGACGCCGGTGACGGTCACTTTGAGCAATGGCTCGGTGATCACCATCAAGGCGGGTGAGTCGGTTGGCACTGTTGTGGTGGATACGCCGGCTAACGACGTTTACAACAATGGTTCGACTGTCAGCACCACTATTACCGGTGCAACTGGCGGTAACTTCGAGAACTTGGTGCCGAGCACTACACCTGCGGTCACCACGATCACTGATTCGGTTGATACCACTACCGTCACGCTGACGGCGGGCGAGACTGTCACCGAAGGCGGCCAGATCACTTACACCGCGACGCTGACCAATCCTGCGCAGACGCCGGTGACTGTGACGCTTTCTAATGGCCAGACCATCGTTATCGAAGCGGGTAAATCTGCGGGCTCGGTGGTGTTTGAAACGCCGGCTAACGACGTTTACAACAATGGTTCGACTGTCAGCACCACTATTACCAATGCAACTGGCGGTAACTTTGAGAACTTGGTTCCAGGTACTGCCCCAGCCGTCACCACGATCACTGATTCGATCGACACCACCACCGTCACTCTAACGGCAGATCCATCGGTCGTTGAAGGCGGCAACATCACTTACACCGCCACGCTGACCAACCCAGCACAAACCGCTGTGACGGTTACCTTGAGCAACGGTCAGACGATCAACATCGAAGCGGGCAAGTCCAGCGGAAGTGTGGTTTTCGAAACCCCGGCTAACGACGTTTACAACAACGGTTCGACTGTCAGCACCACTATTACCAATGCAACTGGCGGTAACTTTGAGAACTTGGTTCCAGGTACTGCCCCAGCCGTCACCACGATCACTGATTCGATCGACACCACCACCGTCACTCTAACGGCAGATCCATCGGTCGTTGAAGGCGGCAACATCACTTACACCGCCACGCTGACCAACCCAGCACAAACCGCTGTGACGGTTACCTTGAGCAACGGTCAGACGATCAACATCGAAGCGGGCAAGTCCAGCGGAAGTGTGGTTTTCGAAACCCCGGCTAACGACGTTTACAACAACGGTTCGACCGTCAACACGACGATCACCAACGCTACCGGCGGTAATTTCGAAAACCTGGCAACCAACCCTACGCCAGCGACCACCACCATCACCGACTCTATCGATACCACCACTGTCACTCTGACGGCGGATCCATCGGTCGTTGAAGGCGGCAACATCACCTACACCGCGACGCTGACCAATCCGGCGCAAACCGCCGTGACCGTCACTTTGAGCAACGGTCAGACCATCGTTATCGAAGCGGGCAAGTCCAGCGGAACTGTAGTTTTCGAAACTCCGGCTAACGATGTCTACAACAACGGTTCGACCGTCAATACGACGATCACCAGCGCCAGCGGTGGTAACTTCGAAAACCTGGCAACCAACCCAGCGCCAGCGACCACCACCATCACCGACTCGATCGACACCACCACCGTCACCCTGACGGCGGACCCATCGGTCGTTGAAGGCGGTAATATCACTTACACCGCCACGCTGACCAATCCAGTACAAACTGCTGTGACGGTTACCTTGAGCAACGGCCAGACGATCAATATCGAAGCGGGCAAGTCCAGCGGAACTGTAGTTTTCGAAACTCCGGCTAACGACGTCTACAACAACGGTTCGACCGTCAATACGACGATCACCAACGCCACTGGCGGCAACTTCGAGAACCTGGCGACCAATCCAGCGCCAGCGACCACCACCATCACCGACTCGATCGACACCACCACCGTCACCCTGACGGCGGACCCATCGGTCGTTGAAGGCGGTAATATCACTTACACCGCCACGCTGACCAACCCAGCGCAAACCGCTGTGGCGGTCACGCTGAGCAACGGCCAGACGATCAATATCGAAGCGGGCAAGTCCAGCGGAACTGTAGTTTTCGAAACTCCGGCTAACGACGTCTACAACAACGGTTCGACCGTCAACACGACAATCACCAACGCCACCGGCGGTAACTTCGAAAACCTGGCGACCAACCCAGCTCCAGCGGTGACCACCATCACCGACTCGATCGACACCACTACCGTTACCCTGACTGCCGATAACTCGGTTGTTGAGGGCGGCAACATCACTTACACCGCCACGCTGACCAATCCGGCGCAAACCGCCGTGACCGTCACTTTGAGCAACGGTCAGACCATCGTTATCGAAGCGGGCAAGTCCAGCGGAACTGTAGTTTTCGAAACTCCGGCTAACGACGTCTACAACAACGGTTCGACCGTCAACACGACAATCACCAACGCCACCGGCGGTAACTTCGAAAACCTGGCG